>NZ_CP059493.1:2400000-3000000 GCF_014042015.1 Actinotalea sp. JY-7876
ACACGGCGGCGAGGAGGGCGAAGATGTAGGCCTGCAGGGCGGCGACCAGGATCTCGAAGAGGGTGAAGGCCACCCCCGCGGCGAGCGACATGGCCGAGAAGGCCTTCATCGCGCCGGACGCCTCGAAGAGGAAGAAGTGCGTGGCACCGAAGCAGAGCACGAGGATGAGGTGCCCGGCGATCATGTTGGCCGTGAGTCGCAGCGCCAGCGTGGCCGGCCGGAAGACGAACACCTGGAGCGCCTCGATCGGCGTCACGAGGACGTACAGGAACGGCGGCAGCCCCGGCGGGAACAGGTTGTTCTTCAGGTACCCGCCGACGCCGAACTTCCGGACACCGACCGCGAGGTACATGACGTAGACCCACGCGGCCAGGACGAGCGGCATCCCGATGAGCGACGTGCTCGCGATGTTGAGGAAGGGCACGACACCGGTGAGGTTCATCGCCAGCACGGCGAAGAAGATCGTCGTCAGCATCGGCAGGAAGCGGCGGGCGTTGTGGCCCAGCGTCTCCTCGGCGATGTTGACGCGCACGAAGTCGAGGAGCATCTCCGCGACGTTCTGGCCCCGGCCCGGCACGAGCTTCGCGCGGCGCGCGGCGAGCACGAACACGGCGACCAGGACGGCCGTGACGACCAGCCGGACGAGGATGATGCGGTTCATCTCGAAGGGCGTGCCCTCGAAGAGGAACGAGGCCGGGAAGAACTCGGCGATCGACGGCGGGTGGAACCCGCCGCCCTCACCGGAGGCGGCGAGCAGCGGGTTCGTCGCGACGGTGAACAGGGCGCACTCCCCGGGTCTCGGGTGCAACGGGAACTCGCTGTGCGGGCACGCCGTCGGACCAGGTCTTGGCTTGGATCGTGGGAATCCTAACGCATAGGGACCTCGGTCCCGGCCGCCGTCCAGCGTTTGTGCAGCGGCTCACAAGGACCGGTCCGGCTCCCCGCCGTCCTCGCCGCCGCGGTCCTCGCGCGCGGCGTCCACGTACGGCACGCGGCCGCGCGTCACGGCCCGGTAGTCCAGGAAGACCGAGCCCAGGACCCCCACCAGCACGACGACGACCAGCACCGTCCGGTCGTAGAACGTCAGGTCGTCGAGCACCGCGAACAGCGCGACGAGGACCACCATCTTGACGAGCCAGGCGCCGAGGATGACCGCGCCCGTGGTGGTGACCGAGGACTGCGTCGTGCGCATCACGCTGACGACCGTGGTGCCGCTGAAGACGAGGGCGACGAGGACGCCGATCAGGGCCCCCCACGCGCCCGCGGCGCCGGCGACGGCGGCGCCGACCGCGATGCCGACCACCGCGAGCACGCCGACCAGCACCAGCATGTCCCGCAGCGCACGCCGCAGGACGGCGCGCACCGGGTCGTCGGCGGAGGGCTGGGGGCCGGGCACGGCGGTCATGGTGCTCCTCGTGAGGGGGTCGTGCGGCGGACCTTGCCGCGCAGC
This sequence comes from Actinotalea sp. JY-7876, assembly GCF_014042015.1. NCBI lineage: Bacteria > Bacillati > Actinomycetota > Actinomycetes > Micrococcales > Cellulomonadaceae > Actinotalea > Actinotalea sp. JY-7876. Next base: position 2,401,451 of record NZ_CP059493.1, read on the forward strand.
GGGCCCAGGGTCAGGGCGAGCGCGAGCAGGACGCCCGCGCCGAGGGAGATGAGGACGGTCCTGGTGGTCCACACGGCCAGGCCCGCCGCACCGAAGGCGAAGACGGCCGTCCACAGGTACATGATGACGACGGCGCGCCGGTGCGAGTGCCCGAGCTGCAGGAGCCGGTGGTGCAGGTGGAGCCGGTCCGCGTGGAACGGGGAGCGTCCCGCCCCCACCCGGCGGACCACGGCCAGGCCCATGTCGAGCAGGGGCAGCAGCAGCACCGCCACGGGCAGCGCGATCGGCAGGAAGGCCGGGATCGCCTGGCGGTCGGAGACCACGCCCGGGTCGATCTTCCCGGTCACGACGATGGCCGCGGCCGCGATCGTCAGGCCGATGAGCATCGAGCCGGAGTCGCCCATGAAGATGCGCGCGGGATGGAAGTTGTGCGGCAGGAACCCGACGCACACGCCCACCAGGACCGCCACCACCAGGCTCGCGAGGTTCGAGTAGTCGTCCGCGCTGATGTCGCGGGTCAGCAGGTAGGTGTAGGCGAAGAAGCCGGCCCCGCCGATCGCGATGAGCCCCGCCGCGAGCCCGTCGAGGCCGTCGACGAAGTTCACGGCGTTGATCGCGACCACGACCACGAGGATGGTCACGGCGAGCGAGAGGTAGCTCGACCCGATCGTCCGGCCACCGATCGGCAGGGAGTACAGCTGGACCCCGCCCTGCCAGGCCATGAAGCCGGCGGCGAGCACCTGCCCCGCGAGCTTCGTCATCCAGTCGAGGTCCCAGATGTCGTCCGCCATGCCGAGCAGGCAGACCAGGGTGGCCCCGCCGAGGATCGCCCAGGCCTGGTGGGAGTCCTCGAAGACGCGCGCGAGGAACGGCATGCGCGAGGCGAGGAGCAGCGCCACCGCCATGCCGAGGAGCATCGCGAGCCCGCCCATGCGGGGCGTCGGCGTCGCGTGCACGTCGCGGTCACGCACGGCCGTGATGGCGCCCGAGCGCAGCGCCACCCACCGGGCGAGCGGCGTCGTCAGGTACGTCACGGCGGCCGCCACGAGCATGACGAGCAGGTAGACCCTCACGCGGCGGGACCCGCCTCCGGGCCGGCGACGTCGGCCACCTCCCGCAGCGCGTCGAGCGGGACCGCCCCGGGCCGCACGACGCGCAGTGGTCCCGTCGCGTCGACGATCGTCGAGGCGACGCCCCCGGGCGCGACGCCGCCGTCGAGGTACACCCCGACCGCGTCGCCGAGCTGCTCGAGCGCGTCCTGGGCGGTGGTGGCCGCCGGGTGCCCGGTCCGGTTGGCGCTCGAGACCGCCAGCGGGCCCGTCCGGCGCAGCAGCGCGAGGGCCGCCGGGTGGTCGGGCATGCGGACGGCCACGGTGCCCCGGGTCTCCCCCAGGTCCCACGCGAGCGAGGGCTGCGCGCGGCAGATCACCGTCAGACCGCCCGGCCAGAACGCCGCGACGAGCGCCCGCACGTCGTCGCTCACGTCGGCGCACAGGCCGTCGATCGTGCGTACGTCCGGCACCAGCACGGGCGGCGGCATCTGCCGGCCCCGGCCCTTGGCGGCGAGCAGCGCGGCGACCGCGGGCGGCGAGAACGCGTCCGCCCCGATGCCGTAGACGGTGTCGGTCGGCAGGACGACCAGGCCGCCGCGCGTGACGACGTGGACCGCCTCGTCGACCGACGGGCCCCACGTCGCGGGGTCGGTGCAGTCCAGGACAGCGCTCACGGCCGTGAGTCTCCCACGTCGCCCGGCGCGCCCGCGGTGCCGCGGCGCGTCGCGACGACCATCCGGTCCCGGCCGGCGAGGTCCGGCAGGGTCCGCACGTCGGCGAACCGCTCCCCTGCGGCGACGACGGCCCGCGCCGCGTCCGCCTGGACCTCCGCGTGCTCCATGACCAGGATCCCGCCGGGCCGCAGGAGCCGGGCGGCGGCGGCCACCACGCCGCGCGGCACCTCCAGGCCGTCCCGCCCGAGCCCGTAGAGGGCGACGCCGGGGTCGTGGTCGCGCACCTCGGGGTCGAGCGGCACCGCGTCGGGCGGGATGTACGGCGGGTTGGAGACGACGACGTCGAGCGTGCCGTCGAGCTCGCGCAGCGCGGTCCGCGCGTCGCCGCGCACCAGCCGCACGCGCGCACCCGCCGCGAGGGCGGCGACGTTGCGCTGCGCCCACGCGTGGGCGGCGGCGTCGAGCTCCACCGCGTGGACCTCGGCGCCGGGCACCTCGTCGGCCACCGCGAGCGCGAGGGCGCCGGAGCCGGTGCACAGGTCGGCGACCAGGGCGCTCCCCCGCGCCGCGACGGCCGCCGCGGCCGCGTCGACCGCGACCTGGGCGACCTGCTCGGTCTCGGGGCGCGGCACGAACACCCCGGGCCCGACGGCGAGCTCGAGGCGCCGGAACGGCGCCCGGCCCGTCAGGTGCTGCAGCGGGACGCGCGCGGCGCGGCGCGCGACGAGCTCGGTCAGGCCGGCGGGCGCCGGGCGGCCGAGGACCGCCGCGGCGAGGACCTCGCCGCGGCCGGTGCCGAGCAGGTGGGCGGCGAGGAGCTCGACGTCCGTGCGCGCCGAGGCGATGCCGGCGTCGCGCAGCACGCGCTCCCCGCGGCGCAGGGCGTCCGCGAGCGGCACGGCGGCCGGGACGTCGACCGAGCCGCTCACGCCTGGCCGCCCGCCGCCGCCAGCCGGGCCGCCTCGTCGGCCTCGATCGCCGAGCGCACGACCGGGTCGAGGTCGCCGTCGAGCACCTGGTCGAGGTTGTACGCCTTGTAGCCGGTGCGGTGGTCGGCGATCCGGTTCTCCGGGAAGTTGTACGTCCGGATCCGCTCGGAGCGGTCGACCGTGCGGACCTGGGAGCGCCGGGCCTGGGACGCGGCCGCGGCCGCCTCCTCCTGCCGCGCCGCGAGCAGGCGCGCGCGCAGGATGCGCAGCGCCTGCTCCTTGTTCTGGAGCTGGGACTTCTCGTTCTGGCACGAGACGACCAGGCCGGTGGGCAGGTGCGTGATGCGCACGGCCGAGTCGGTGGTGTTGACCGACTGCCCGCCGGGGCCCGACGAGCGGTAGACGTCGATCCGCAGGTCGTTCGGGTCGATCGCGACCTCGCCGGCGTCCTCGACCTCGGGCAGGGCGACGACGCCCGCGGCGGAGGTGTGGATGCGGCCCTGCGACTCGGTGACCGGCACGCGCTGCACCCGGTGGACGCCGCCCTCGTACTTCAGGTGGGCCCACACGCCGTCCTGGGGAGCCACGGCGCCGCGCGCCTTGACCGCGAGCGTCACGTCCTTGTAGCCGCCGAGGTCGGACTGCGTCGCGTCGAGCACCTGCGTGGCCCAGCCGCGCCGCTCGGCGTACCGCACGTACATGCGCAGCAGGTCGCCGGCGAAGAGCGCCGACTCCTCGCCGCCCTCCCCCGCCTTGATCTCGAGGATCACGTCGCGCGCGTCGTCGGGGTCGCGCGGGACGAGCACCCGCCGCAGCACGGCGGCGGCCTCGTCGGCCACCTCGCGCAGCGCCGGCAGCTCCGCCGCGAAGGCGTCGTCGTCCGGCGCGAGCTCGGCGGCGGCCGCGGCGTCGCCGTCGGCCTGCTCCCACGCGCGGTAGGCCGCGACGACGCGGCCCAGCTCGGCGTAGCGGCGGCCGAGCGACCGGGCCCGGCCGGCGTCGGCGTGGACCGAGGGGTCGGCGAGCTGCGCCTCGATCTGGGCGTGCTCGGCGAGCAGCGGGGCGACGGCGTCGGTGGTCTCGCTCATCGTCGGCTCCGGACGGTGGGTGGGTGGCAGGGCGGGCACGACGACGCCGGCGGTCCCACCGCGTCCGGCGTGCCATGGAGGGCGCGTCCGGGCGGGGGTCCGCCGGCGTCGAGGGTGCTACTTGGCGGCGTCGGCCTTCTTGCCGTACCGCGCCTCGAACCGGGCCACGCGGCCACCGGTGTCGAGGATCTTCTGCTTGCCCGTGTAGAACGGGTGGCACGCGCTGCAGACGTCGGCGTGGATCTCGCCGGCCTTCGCCGTGCTGCGCGTCGTGAACGTGTTGCCGCAGGTGCAGGTCACCGAGGTGGTGACGTACTCCGGGTGGATGTCCTTCTTCACGGGCTTCTCCTCATCAGATGGCCGCCGGGTCGTGCGCGGGACCGCGCACGTGAACCGGAACCGGTGGAACAGTCTGCCAGAACGCCGGGGACGGTCCGAATCTTCCCTCCCCGGCGCCGGGCCACCTCACTCGTCCCGGTGGCCCGGGGCGCTGGGCGTGGTCTTCTGGACCTGGAGCAGGAACTCCACGTTGCTGTGCGTCTCGCGCAGCTTGCCGAGCAGCAGCTCGATCGCCTGCTGCTGGTCGAGCGCGCTCATCACGCGCCGCAGCTTCCAGCTGATCTTCAGCTCGTCGGCCGGGATGAGGATCTCCTCGCGGCGCGTGCCCGAGGCGTCCACGTCCACGGCCGGGAAGATCCGCTTGTCCGCGAGCGCCCGGGAGAGCTTGAGCTCCATGTTCCCGGTGCCCTTGAACTCCTCGAAGATGACCTCGTCGGCCTTGGACCCGGTCTCGACGAGCGCCGTGGCCAGGATCGTCAGCGAGCCGCCGTTCTCGATGTTGCGGGCCGCGCCGAAGAACCGCTTCGGCGGGTACAGCGCGCTCGAGTCGACGCCGCCGGACAGGATCCGGCCGGACGCCGGTGCGGCGATGTTGTACGCACGGCCCAGGCGGGTGATCGAGTCGAGGAGCACGACGACGTCCTGCCCCAGCTCGACGAGCCGCTTGGCGCGCTCGATCGCGAGCTCCGCGACGGTGGTGTGGTCGTCGGCCGGCCGGTCGAAGGTCGAGGCGATGACCTCTCCCTTGACCGTGCGCTGCATGTCCGTGACCTCCTCGGGGCGCTCGTCGACGAGCACGACCATGAGGTGGACCTCGGGGTTGTTCGTGGTGATCGCGTTGGCGATCGCCTGCAGCACCAGCGTCTTGCCCGCCTTGGGCGGCGAGACGATCAGGCCGCGCTGCCCCTTGCCGATGGGCGCGACCAGGTCGATGACGCGGGTCGTCAGGAGGTTCGGCGCGGTCTCCAGGCGCAGGCGCTCCTGCGGGTACAGCGGCGTGAGCTTGCCGAAGTCGGGCCGGGCGCGCGACTCCTCGGGCGACATGCCGTTGATCGAGTCGAGCCGGACGAGCGCGTTGACCTTGGAGTTGCGGCCCTGCGGGAGCGGCTCGCCGTCGCGCGGCTGGCGCACGGCGCCGACGATCGCGTCGCCCTTGCGCATGCCGTACTTCTTCACCTGGTTGGTGGAGACGTAGACGTCGTTGTCGCCCGGCAGGTAGCCGGAGGTCCGCACGAAGGCGTAGTTGTCCTTGATGTCGAGGATGCCCGCGACGGGCAGCAGCACGTCGTCGTCGCTGACCTCGACCTCGTCGTAGCCCGCGAGCTCGCCGCCGCCCCGGCCCGGGCGCCGCTTGGTGGTGCGGTCCCGGTCGCGGTAGCGACCCCGACGACGCCGGCCGCCGGGCTCGTCGTCCTCGAACACCTCGGGGCGGCCCTGGGCGGGTGCCTGGCGCTGCTGGCGCTGCGGTTCCGTGCGCTGCTGGTCACCGCGCTGCTGGTCGCCGCGCTGCTGGTCACGCTGCTCGGTCCGCTGGTCGCCGCGCGGGGACTCGGCGCGCTGGTCGCGCTGGCCGGCCTGGGGGTCGTGCTGCTCGCGCGGCGCGCCCTCGGCGTCGACCGGGGCGCCCTCGCCCCGGCCCGCGCGCCGCGTCCGGCGACCCTCGATGGTCACGGCACGCGCCGCGGCGGCCGCGCGGGCGGCGCGCTCGTCGGGCGACTCGTCGGAGCCGCGCTCGCGCGTCCGGCCCCGGCGCGGCTCGCCCGTCTCGTCCCGGACGGGCAGGTCCAGCTCCAGGTCCAGCGCCACGGCGGGGCGCTCGCCGCGGCGTGCCCGCGGCTCGGTCGCCGTCCGCTCGGCGGCCCGACGGGCGGGACGCTCCGGGGCCGTTGCCTCGTCGGCGATCCGGGGCTCGGTCACGGCGGCCGCGGCGGCCGGCGCGTCGTCGGCGCGGGCCGCGGCCGCGCGGCGGCGCGGCTCGGCGGCCGGCGCGTCGTCGGCGCGGGCCGCGGCCGCGCGGCGGCGCGGCTCGGCGGCCGGCGCCTCGTCGGCCGCGGCGCGCTCGCGCGCCTGGGCGCCCCCGGAGCGGTGCTCACGGATGGCGCTGACCAGGTCGCTCTTGCGCATGGCGGACGTGCGGGGGACGCCCAGCTCGGCGGCGAGCGCCTGGAGCTCGGGCAGCCGCAGCGTCGACAGCGCGGCGCCCCGGCTCGTGCTGCGCGGGGCGGTGGCCGTCCCGTTCGCAGCCTCGATGGTCTCTGACACGAAGGATCCTTCCCCCTCGTCGGCGGCCGGCACGGGTGGGGCGGGCCGCGTGGTTGCCCGGGACCGTTGCCCGGGTCGGTTCCGAGCCACGGCGAGGGTGGGCGACGTGACGTCGACCGTGCGGTGGCTTGGTCCCCTCGGGCCGTCGGCTTCTGCGCCTCGCATGCGTGGCGGGGTCCGCTCAGATGCCAGGGGGGATGATCCAGCCTAGCACCGGGCCGGTAGCCCCGTACCGCCGATCCGGTGACCGCGCGTCGCGACCGCGGGGCTCAGACGCGCTCGGCGACAGCACCCTGCGCGACGCCGGCGGCGAGCACGCGCCAGCCCGACGGCGTCGCGCCGTGGCGACCCGGCTCGCCGAGCAGCGCGGAGCGTGCGCGCGCCCCCTCGTCGCCGCGCGTCGCGTCCTCGAGCACCAGCACCGACGGCCCGGCACCGCTGACGACCGCGGCCTGCCCGGCGTCGCGCAGCGCGCGCACGAGCTCCCACGTCCCCGGCATCACGGCCGCCCGGTACTCCTGGTGGAGGCGGTCGACCGTCGCCGGGAGCAGCAGCTCCGGGCGGTGGCACAGCGCCTGCACGAGCAGCGCCGCCCGGCCCGCGGTGAGCGCGGCGTCGGCGTGCGGGACCGTCGCCGGCAGGACGCCGCGAGCCGTCGACGTCGACAGCCGGGTCGGCGGCACCAGGACCACGGGCCGCACCGACGGGTGCAGGGGAAGGCGCGTCGCGTGCGGCCCGTCGGCGGCGGTCCACGCGACGGTCGCCCCGCCGAGGATCGCCGGCGCCGCGTTGTCCGGGTGCCCCTCGAACCGCGAGGCGAGCCGGAACGCGACCGTGTCGCCGAGCGCCTCCGGCTCGGCGATGAGCATGCGTGCCGCGAGCACCCCGGCCACGACCGCCGCGGCGGACGAGCCCATGCCGCGGCCGTGCGGGATGCGGTTGACGCACGTCAGGTGCAGCCCGACCTGCGGTGCGCCGACCTCGTCGAGGGCCGCGCGGATCGCGCGGACCACGAGGTGGTCCTCCCCCGTCGGCAGCTCGCCCGCTCCCTCGCCGCTGACCTCGACGGTGACGTCCGCGCTGCCGAGCGCCCTGACCTCGACCTCGTCGTGGTGCTCCACGGCCAGGCCGAGGGCATCGAAGCCGGGGCCGAGGTTCGCGCTCGTCGCAGGGACGCGCACGCGCACGTGGTCGCTGCCGAGCCGCACGGCTCAGCCCAGCTCGAGGGCGTCGGCGATGGAGACGACGTCGGCCGAGACGCGCACGGGCGTCACCTCGGAGCCGTCCGCCGCGCGCAGCGCCCACTGCGGGTCCTTGAGCCCATGGCCCGTGACCGTCACCGTGATGCGGGCACCCGCCGGCACCAGGCCCCGCTCGGCGCGCGCGAGGAGCCCTGCGACGCCGGCGGCCGACGCCGGCTCGACGAACACCCCGGCCCGCGTGGACAGCAGCCGGTGGGCGGCGAGGATCTGCTCGTCGGTCACGGACTCGATCACCCCGCCCGACTCGTCGCGGGCCGCCACGGCCTGCTCCCACGACGCCGGGTTGCCGATGCGGATGGCCGTCGCGATGGTCTCCGGCTCGGTGACCGGGTGGCCCAGCACGATCGGTGCGGCGCCGGCGGCCTGGAAGCCCCACATCGCCGGCGTGCGGCTCGCGGGACCGTCCGCGGCGTACTCGGTGAAGCCCTTCCAGTACGCCGTGATGTTGCCGGCGTTGCCGACCGGGAGCACGTGGATGTCGGGAGCGTCGCCGAGCGAGTCGACGATCTCGAACGCGCCGGTCTTCTGACCCTGGATCCGGTCGGGGTTGACCGAGTTCACGAGCTCGACCGGGTACGCCTCGGCGAGCTTGCGGGCGGCGACGAGGCAGTCGTCGAAGTTGCCGTCGACCTGCAGCAGGCGCGCGCCGTGCGCGATGGCCTGGCTGAGCTTGCCCATCGCGATCTTGCCGTCGGGCACGAGCACGGCGCAGGTCATGCCGGCGACGGCGGCGTAGGCCGCCGCGGACGCCGACGTGTTGCCGGTCGACGCGCACACCACGGCGCGGGCACCGCGCCCGGCGGCCGCCGACATGGCCGTGGTCATGCCCCGGTCCTTGAAGGAGCCGGTCGGGTTCATGCCCTCGACCTTGAGGTGCACCTCGGCGCCGACGAGCTCGCCGATCGCGGGCGCCGGCACGAGCGGGGTGCCGCCCTCGCGCAGCGTGACGACGCGCTCGGTGAGGTGGGACGGGAGACGGTCGGCGTACTCGGCGATGACGCCTCGCCACTGGTGGGCCACTCAGGCTCCTTCGACGCGCAGCACGGACAGGACGGTCAGGACGGCGGGCAGGCCCGCGATGTCGGCGACGGTGGCCGACAGCGCGGCCTCGCTCGCCTCGTGGGTCATGACGAGCAGCTCGGCCTGCTCCTCGCCGACGGGCGCGGGTCCCTGCCGGACGGTCTCGATGGAGACGCCGTGGCCCGCGAACACCTGGGCGACCTGGGCGAGGACGCCCGGCCGGTCCGCCACGCGCAGGTGGACCTGGTAGCGCGTGCGGGCGTGCGCGACGTCGTGGACCGGCAGGTCCGCGTACCGCGACTCGACCGGGCCGCGGCCGCCCAGCACGCGGTGGCGCGCCACCGTGACGACGTCGCCCAGGACGGCGCTCGCGGTCGGCGCGCCGCCCGCGCCGCGGCCGTAGAACATCAGCTCGCCGGCGGCCTCGGCCTCGACGAACACCGCGTTGAAGCCGCCGTGGACGCCCGCGAGCGGGTGGTCCACCGGCACGAGCGCGGGGTGGACCCGCGCGACGACGCCCGGGACGCCGTCGGCGCTCACGCGCTCCGCGATCGCGAGCAGCTTGATGACGTGGCCGGTCCGCTGCGCCCAGGCGACGTCCTCGGCCGTGACGGCGAGGATGCCCTCGCGGTGGACGTCGTCGACGCCGACGCGGGTGTGGAAGGCGAGGGAGGCGAGGATCGCGGCCTTCGCCGCCGCGTCGTACCCCTCGACGTCGGCCGTCGGGTCCGCCTCCGCGTAGCCGAGGTCCTGGGCCTGCTTCACGGCCTGGTCGAGGTCGAGGCCCGTCGTCGTCATCTGGTCGAGCACGTAGTTCGTGGTGCCGTTGACGATGCCGAGCACGCGCGTGACGCGGTCCCCGGCGAGCGACTCGCGCACGGGGCGGACCAGCGGGATGGCCCCGGCGACGGCGGCCTCGAAGTAGAGGTCGGCACCGGCGGCGTCGGCGGCCGCGTAGAGGGTGGGCCCGTCCTGGCCGAGCAGGGCCTTGTTGGCCGTGACGACCCCGGCACCGTGCTCGATCGCGCGCAGCAGCAGGCCGCGCGCGGGCTCGATCCCGCCCATCACCTCGACGACGACGTCGGCCCGGGTCACGAGCTCGGCCGCGTCGGTGGTCAGGAGCGCGGGGTCGACCACGGGGTCCCGGGGCGCCGAGGCGTCACGCACCGCCACGCCCACGAGCTCGAGCCGGGCACCGACACGTGCGGCGAGCTCGTCGCCCTGCGTGAGCAGGAGCCGGGCCACCTCCGTGCCCACCACGCCGCAGCCGAGCAGGGCGACGCGCACCGCGCCGTCGGGGACTGCCACCGGGGCCACCTCTCCTCGTTCCGCGCGACACGTGCCGCCGGGCGCTGCCCAGGATAGGGGCGGCCACCGGCGGCGGGACGCCGCGACCCGTCCGTGGACGTCGACCTCAGCCCACGTCCAGGGCGAGCAGGTCGTCCTCGGTCTCGCGGCGCACGATCACGCGCGCCACGCCGTCACGCACCGCGACGACCGGCGGCCGCGGGACGTGGTTGTAGTTCGACGCCATCGAGCGTCCGTACGCGCCCGTGGCGGGGACCGCCAGCAGGTCGCCGCGCGCGACGTCGGCCGGGAGGGCGACGTCGCGCACGACGATGTCGCCGCTCTCGCAGTGCTTGCCCACCACGCGGGCGGGCACCGTCGCGGCGTCGGCGGGACGCGAGACGACGGCGGCCGTGTAGCTCGCCCCGTACAGGGCGGGCCGCAGGTTGTCGCTCATCCCGCCGTCCACCGAGACGTACGTCCGGACGAGGTCCTCGTCGCCACCCACCGTCACGGGCTTGACGGTGCCGACCGTGTAGAGCGTCAGCGCCGTCGGCCCGACGACGGCCCGCCCGGGCTCGATGGAGATCCGGGGGACGGCCGTGCCGAGCCGGGCGCAGGCGTCGGCGACCGCCGCGGCCGTGTCCTTGGCGACGCGGTCGGGGTCCAGCGGGACCTCACCGGGCAGGTACGCGATCCCGAAGCCGCCGCCGAGGTCCACCTCGGGCACCAGGTGGTCCGTGAGCGCGGCCAGCTCGGCGCGCAGCTCCATGACGCGCCGCGCCGCCGCCTCGAAGCCGGACGGGTCGAGGATCTGCGAGCCGATGTGCGAGTGGATGCCCAGCAGCTCGAGCTCGGGCCGGGCCAGGACGGCCCGCAGCGCGGCGAGCGCCTGCCCGCCCGTCACCGACAGGCCGAACTTCTGGTCCTCGTGCGCGGTGGAGATGTACTCGTGCCCGCCGGCGTGCACGCCCGTGGTCACGCGCACCATGACCGGCGCCCGGACGCCGGCGCGCGCGGCGGCGTCCGCCACGCGGCCCACCTCGCCGAGGGAGTCGAGGACGATCCGGCCGACGCCGGCCGCGAGCGCGCGCTCGAGCTCCGCGTCGGACTTGTTGTTGCCGTGCAGCCCGATGTCGACGCCCGGGACGCCCGCACGCAGGGCGACCGCCAGCTCGCCGCCCGTCGCGGTGTCGATGCGGAGCCCCTCCTCGTGCGCCCACCGCGCGACGGCGACGCTGAGGAAGGCCTTACCCGCGTAGTAGACGTCGACGCCGACGCCGAGCGGCGCGAACGCGGCCTCGAACGCCGTCCGGAAGCGGCGCGCGCGGCTCCGGAAGTCCGCCTCGTCGAGCACGTAGGCGGGCGTGCCGTGCTCGGCCGCGAGCGCGCGCAGGTCCACTCCCCCCACGCTCACCGCGCCGTCCGGCCCCACCGCGGCCGACGCCGGCCAGACGGCCGGGTCCAGCGTCGGCGGGACCAGGTGGCCGGTCGAGCTCACATCCGCTCCGGCGCGCTGACCCCGAGCAGGCCGAGGCCGTTGGCGAGGACCTGCCGGGTCGCGTCGTTGAGCCACAGGCGCGTGCGGTGGACGTCGCTGACCGCCTCGTCGCCGAACGGCGTGACGCGCCGCTGGTCGTACCACTTGTGGTACGCCCCGGCGACCTCCTCGAGGTGCCGGGCGACGCGGTGCGGCTCGCGCAGCTCGGCGGCCTGGGCCACCACGCGCGGGAACTCGCCCAGCTTGGCCAGCAGCGTCGACTCGCTGACGTGGTCGAGCAGCGAGGGGTCGAAGCCGTCCTCGCGACGCACGCCGAGGTCCGCCGCGTTGCGCGCGACGTTCGCCGTGCGGGCGTGGGCGTACTGGACGTAGAAGACCGGGTTGTCGTTCGTCGACCGGCTGAGCAGGTCGAGGTCCAGGTCGATCGACTGGTCCGTCGAGGAGCGCGCCAGCGCGTAGCGCGCGGCGTCCACGCCGACGGCGCCCACGAGGTCGTCGATCGTCACGATCGTGCCCGCGCGCTTGCTCATGCGCAGCGGCTCGCCGTCGCGCAGCAGGTTCACCATCTGCCCGATGAGGATCTCGAGGTTCACGCCCGGGGTGTCCCCGAACGCGGCGCACATCGCCATCATGCGGCCGATGTAGCCGTGGTGGTCGGCGCCGAGCATGATCACGACGCGGTCGAAGCCCCGCTCGCGCTTGTCGAGGTAGTAGGCCAGGTCACCGGCGATGTACGCGGGCATGCCGTCCGACCGGACGATGACGCGGTCCCGGTCGTCGCCGAACTCCGTGGTGCGCAGCCACACGGCGCCGTCGGCCTCGTAGACGTGGCCGAGGTCGCGCAGGCGCGTGATCGCCCTCTCGACCGCGCCCGAGCGGTGCAGGGAGTCCTCGTGGAAGTAGACGTCGAAGTCGACGCGGAAGTCGTGCAGCGCCTGCTTGATCTCGCCGAACATCAGCTCGACGCCCCGGGCCCGGAACGCCTCCTGGGCCGCGTCGTCGGGCAGGGACAGCGGGTCCGGCTCGCCCGCCGCGGCGGCGTCGGCGATCACCCGGTCCGCGATGTCGGCGATGTACTGGCCGCCGTAGCCGTCCTCGGGCGCCTCCAGGCCCCGGGCGCGCGCCAGCAGCGACCGCGCGAACCTGTCGATCTGGGCACCGTGGTCGTTGAAGTAGTACTCGCGCGCCACCTCGGCACCGCTGGCCTGGAGCATGCGGGCCAGCGAGTCGCCGACCGCCGCCCAGCGCACCCCGCCGATGTGCAGCGGCCCGGTCGGGTTGGCCGAGACGAACTCGAGGTTGATCCGCTCGCCCGCCAGCACCTGCGAGCGGCCGAAGGCCTCCCCGGCCTCCACCACCGTGCGGGCGAGCTCGCCCGCCGCGGCCGTGTCGAGGGTGATGTTGAGGAAGCCGGGACCGGCGATCTCGACCTGCGCCACCCCTGGCGCCTCCGCGAGCCGCGCCGCCAGCACCTCGGCGAACGCGCGCGGCGCCATGCCGGCCTTCTTGGCGAGCTGCAGCGCCACGTTGGTCGCCCAGTCCCCGTGCTCGCGGGAGCGGGGTCGCTCCACCGTGATCGTCGCCGGCACGGCGTCGGCGGGCAGCGGCAGGGTGCCGTCGGCGACGGCGGACAGCAGGACGGCGCGCAGCGCCTCGGACAGCTCGGCGGGGGTCACGGTCCCAGGGTATCGAGACCGGCCGGTCGGCCCTGCGCCGTGTCCGGCCCGCCGCCGCGAGGGCCCCACGCGTCCTCGAGCATCCCGGGGCGGCACGCCACGGCCCCCGCCACCAGCAGCACCGCGCTCGAGACGGCCAGGACGACCGAGGGCAGCTCCCAGCCGCCGCTGGCGCCGTACAGCACGCCGACGAGCAACGGGCCGACGCCGGAGACCGCGTAGCCGACCCCCTGCGTGAACCCGGAGAGCGAGGCGGCGCCGGCGGACGTCCGCGTGCGCAGGTTGATGAGCGTCAGCAGCAGCGGGAACGTGCCGACCCCCAGCCCGAGCCCGATCATCCACGGCAGCGGGTACGCGGGCAGCCACAGCGTCCCGGCCCAGCCGACGACGTACAGCGCGACGAAGGCGACCACGACCGGGTACGGGTTGCGCAGCCGCACGGCCAGCGGCGGTGCGACCAGGGCGGGGACCAGCCCGAGGATCGCCACGAGCGCGAGCCAGCGTCCCGCGGCCGCGGGGTCGTGACCGGCGTCGACGAGCCGCGCCGGGAGCCAGGCGAACACCACGTACGAGTTGAGCGAGTTCATCGCGAACGCGCCCGCGAGGCCCCACGCGAGCGGCACGCGCCACACCCGACCGGCATTGCGGTGGCGCGAGTCGAGCCGCGGCGTGGCCGACGGCGCGCGGCGCAGCACCTCGCGCAGGTGTGTCCGGGCCGCCGCGGAGCGCGCGATGACGACCAGCCACGGCACGACGGCCACGAGCCCGACGACCGCCCACGAAGCCAGCGACGCGCGCCAGCCGAGCCGGGCCGCGGCGGGCACGGCGAGCAGCGGCGGCAGCGCGGCGCTGAACGCCATGGCGACCGAGTACGCCGCGGTCACGGGCCCGATGCGGTCGGGGAAGTACCGCTTGACCAGGGGCGGCAGCAGGACGTTGCCCATGCCCATGCCCGCGAGGGCGATGAGCGACCACGCGACGAACGCGGGCGGCGTCGTCACGGTCGACCGGACGACCTCCCCCACGGCCGAGAGCACCATCGCCGCCACGAGGAGCGGCTCGAGGCCGACCCTGCGGGCGAGCGCCGGGGTGATCGAGCCGAACAGGGCGAACGAGGCGACGGGGACCGTCCCCAGCACGCCGGCCTGGGCCGCCGTGAGCCCGAGGTCCCCCTCGAGCCGGTCGAGGATCGGCGAGACCGAGGCGATCGCGATCCGCAGGTTGAGCGCGACGACGAGGATGCCCACCAGGACGAGGAGGCGCCCTCGCCACGGGTGCGGGGCGGCCGCGCCGGGACGCTGCCCGGCGTTCGGCTCGGGTGGTGCGGGCATGCCTGCCTGTCGCTCGTGGTGGGGTCGGCGCGACTGTACGGCAGGGGGCGACGTGCGCTCGACCCGTCCGGCGGTGTTGACTGCCCCACACCACCCCTACGTCCGGAGCCGGGATGACGCGCCGCACCAACCTCATCGACCTCGCGGTCGGGCGACTGCGCCAGCAGATCACGTCCGGCACCTGGGAGGTCGGCTCGCGCATCCCCGCGGAGCCCGAGCTCACCGAGCTGATCGGCGTCGGCCGCAACACGGTCCGCGAGGCCGTGCAGTCCCTCGTCCACGCGGGCATGCTCGAGCGCCGGCAGGGATCGGGCACCTACGTCCTGTCGAACTCCGAGCTGGGCAACGCGATGGGTCGCCAGATCGCCGGTGCCCACCAGCGCGACGTCCTGGAGGTCCGGCGCAGCCTCGAGGTCGAGGCGGCGCGGCTGGCGGCGCTCCGCCGGACCGACGAGCAGGTCGCCGAGCTGCGCGCGCTGCGCGACAGCCGCCGCGAGGCGTTCGAGAGCGGCGAGCTCGACCGGATGGTCGAGGCCGACCTGGCGCTGCACCGCACCATCGCCGTGGCCTCGCACAACCCGGTTCTCCTGGCGCTGTACGAGAACCTCCAGGACGCGATCGGCGAGAACATCCGCTTCAACTTCGAGCACCCGGTGCACGACGACGACTCGCACCACGTGCTCGTCGAGGCCGTGGCGGCCGCCGACCCCGAGGCGGCGATGCGTGAGATCGACCGCTACCTGTCCGAGCTCATCGGCGAGGAGCTGCGGCCGGCGGAGACGGGTGGGGGCAGCCCCGAAGGGCTCTTCGCCCCCGGCGAGCGCCTGAACGCCCCCGACGCCGAGCGCCCCGCCTGACCGGACGGGCGGCGGCACCGCGCACGCCCCGGCGGCTGGTAATGTTTCGCACCGCCCCGCCCGCGTAGCTCAGGGGATAGAGCGTCTGCCTCCGGAGCAGAAGGCCGCAGGTTCGATTCCTGCCGCGGGCACCGATCAGAGCCCCGGTCCACCCATGGTGGCCGGGGCTTCGTCGTCCCCGCATCGACCCAGTTCAGACGGCCCGCCAGGTGTCCCGTCGCCGTTCGAGCGTGGCCGGCCTGCGGCGCCGTCGAGGAGCACCGGCTGTGCGGAGGCGCTCACCGCTGACACACGATGTGTGTCGTCAGTGCGCGAACCGGAGAGTCCCGCACGGGTGCTGGGCATGCCCCGACTGATGCGCCCGACCCTGCGGGTCCGGCTGACCCCTGACTCCCCCGTCCCGTCCGGCCACCCCCTGCTGGCCGGCTACCGGCCCGACCCGCTGCCGGTGCGCCGGCGTGTGCGCACCCTGGCATCCGCGCCGCGCCCGGTGGCCAGCGCCGTGCCGGCGGGGACCGTCGACGCGACCACCGCCGCCCGCCGGCTGGCGATCCCCGAGCCGGTGCTGCGCGGCCTGGCCCGGACCGCACCGGACCTGCTGCCGCCGTTCCGGCTCGTGGACGGCGAGCCGTGCTTCGCCCTGGCCGACCTGGAGGCGCGGCGATGAGCGTGTGGAGCCGGCCCTACGTCACGGTGCTCGCGGCCGACGGCTCGCCGGTGCCGTGGTCGGTGCCGGCCGGCGGGTTGCCGGCGGGTGAACCCGACCCCATGGCCCTGGGCCTGCCGGTCGGAGCGAAGCTGGTGCTGCGCTGGCGGGCGCCGGGGTTCACCAACCCCCGGCACGCGACCTTGTGGGTGGCCCACCCCGGGTGGGCCGACCTGCTCCGGGACGTCCTCGCCGCCCACGCCGACGCCGGGGTGGGCTGGCGCCCGGACGAACGCGGGCGGCCGGTGCGCGCCACTGGAGGACGGGCGCGGACCACCACCATCGCACCTGGCTCCGCCGCCGGGGAGCGCCCCGGGGAGCACAGCACTCCCCCGCCGGTTGCGACCCCGGCGCTGCCCGGCGCCGTCCACGTCGAGGGACGGGTCTGGGCCAGCCCGCACAACCCGATCCTGGTCCAGGTCGCGGCCGGCGCCCTGGACCTCGGACCGACCGTCGCCGAGCTCGCCGAGGACCTCAAGGCCGCCCGGTACGCACGCTCCGAGGCGAAGAACCGGGGCAACATCTCCAGCGTGCTGAGCATCCTCAAGCACGTCATGACCTACCGCGAACCGCTCCCGGACGACCCGGAGGAGATCGCGGCGTGGAAGCTGGCCCGGCTGGACCTGCCGGGGGTCGAGCTCGGCGCCTCGATGCACGTGCGCCTGCTCCTGGTGCGCGACCTGGATGACGCGATCGCCTTCCGTCGGCACGTGGACTTCCGGGTGGAGAGGTTCAACGAGCAGGCGGTGGTGCGCCACCAGGCGCAGTGGGAGCGGCACCTGCGCGCCCTGGACGCCAAGGCGCGGGGCACCTGGCGCGGCGGCCGCCTGCCGCAGCGCCCGCCGGAGCACGTCGAGCTGCGCGAGCACCCGGAGCAGGTGAAGGCCCGCACCGAGCAGCTGTTCGCCCAGCAGCTGGGCGCGGTGCTGGCCATTGCCCACTCCCGCGGCGCCCTGGTGGGACCCAACCCGTGGGACGGGTTCGCCCACGACCCGTCCCGGACCAAGGGGTACCGGGTCCCACGGCTGCTGCTGATCAACGAGCGGGTCGTGCCGGCGATCGGGCTGGTCGCCGAGCTCGCCGAGGCGATCGCCGCCACCGGACCGGCCGACCCGGTCCGAGGGTGCCGCACCGGTGCCCGGTTCAGGGCCCTGGTGGTGGCCAGCACCAGTGCCTTGCGTCCCTCCGAGCTGTTCGGCCTGGGGCCCGGGGACTACCTGCGCGGGGAGGAGCCTCGGCTGCGGGTTTACCGTTCGCTGACCCACGTGCCGGCGGCCCTGAACGACGGCAGCGGGACGTTCGTGAGCGAGGGGCCCAAGGGGCGCCAGGCCGGCGGCGTGCGGGAGGTCCCGATCCCCCGGGCGGTGGCCGACGCCCTGGACGAGCACATCGCCGCCGGGTACGCGAGCAAGCACACGCTGTTCACCGGCCACGACGGCGGCCCGGTGAACTTCGGGAACATCACCGCCACCCACTGGCGCCCGGCGGTGTCCGCGGTGTTCGGCCAGTCCAGCGTCCGCCAGCTGCGCGAGCTGGAGTTCCGGTGGCTGCGCAAGGCCGCCCTCACCTGGATGCTGCGGGCCGGGCTGCACCCGACCAAAGTGGCCGAGATCGCCGGACACTCCGTGAACGTGCTGACCACCCACTACGCCGGCGTCGTGCACAGCCACAGCCAGCGGCACCTCTTCACGACCTGGGACGACGCCTGGGCGTGGGCGGTGCAGGAGACCGAGCTCGTCTGACCCCCGCGTCCGGGCCGCGGCAGCGACCCCCCGCATCGGCGGCGCATCTGCCCAGGTTGCGTCTCGCGGTGACACAACGAGGCGGCCTACCGTCGATCACACCGCCGCCGACGCCGCCGACTGACCGGCCGACAGCGGCCAGACACCCCGAGCGGCCGGCGAACTCTAAACGGCGCAAAGGCGCTGCGCCGGTCAGTGGAGCGTGCCCGGTAGGGCCAGGCGTCCACCCGCACGACGCACGGACGGAGGGACGCGATGGAGCTCACCGAGATCCGCGCGAGCACCACCGGGCGCTGGCTCATCAGGACCATCGCCGGGGCCGTCCACCTGCTGGACGTCCCGCCGGACGGACGCGCTCGCTGGGCCACAGCCACCGCCCCGGAAACGGCCAGCGGCGCCCCCGCACGGCCGGTCGTTCATGAGCTGATCGCCTGGGCCAGCTACGACGTCCTGACCGGGGTCCGCGAGGGGATCAGCCTCGGTGAGAGCCTGCTGTTCATTACCGAGCCCCTCACCCCGGACGGCACCGCCACCGCCGCGATCTCCGCACCCGTGCTGTCCATCAGCCCGCTGCCGCCGCAGGCAGATCTCGTCGGCGCGCGGCCCACGGCGTAGGAGTCGGCTGTGGAGTCCCTCGGTCCAGGCGCGCAGGGCACCTACCTGGTGCGGACCCTTACCGCGGCCTACGTCGTGGACCTGGACGCGGCGACGCTCGAGCGGCACCCCGCAGTGTCCGCGCCACTGCAGTTCCCCGCGCCGGCGGACCTGCGACGTGACCACGAGCCAGTCACGCTCGCCGCCGTCCTGGACTGCCGGATCGGCGCGTCGATGACCGTGCTGATCGTGCTCGGCGACCCCGCCACCGCGCCCCTGACCGTGCGGCAGACCACTGCGGTCCAGGCCATCGAACGGGTCGGCTGATGAGACCCCGACGAGACAGACGAACGCGACGGGACGCGGGCCGAGAGCGCGGCCTGCCGGACCCGCTGGGCTCAGGAGACCTCAGCGACCGCTCCGCGGAGCCGGCCAAGCCGTTCGGGGCGCGCTCGCGCCGGTGGCTGACCGCCGCCGTCCGGCGGGTGGCGACCGACGGGGATCGACGGGGCAAGGGCCCCTCGCCCACTCTTGTGGAGTCGATCCACCGCAGCGACCAGGAGGCCCGCCGCAGCGCGTGGGAACGGTGGGAGAACAGCGGCGGGCCGGAGAAGCTGCGTTGCGCGGCGGCGGGCTGCCCGGTCGAGTGTGCCGCCGCTGGCCAGGACGATCCTGCCGAGGTGGCTCGGCCGCTCGACTCGCTCAGCCCGACGTCGGTGACGTTGTCCCTGCGCACGTACCTCCTGGCCGTGGCGCTGTGGGGTGCCCGGGCGCACAGCGCGCTGCTGTACCTGGGGGCCGGCGGTACCTTCCCCGACACCTACGAGGCCTACCGCGACGTCGCTCTCGCCTCGGACCTGATCGACCAGCGGTGGCACCTCACTCCGGCCGGTTGGGACACGGTGCGCCGCTCACCCCGCCGGCCAACCCGGCGGGATCGGAACCGACCGGACCGGCGCACGTCGGTCAACGACAGCAACACATCGACCGACCAGGAGGCGAACCCGATGAGCACGCCACCCGGTCCGCAGCAGCGGATCCTGACGCGACTGGGCCGCACCAGGCTCGGACGGCGCCGGCGCACGAGCACCGGGCGCGACTTGGCCACCGCTCTGGACCGGCTCGAGGAGCGGCGCGGGCCGATGGACCACCCGCGCCTGACGCTGCGGACCTACCTGCACACCGTCGGCGCCTGGCGACACGACGCCCACCGCCTCCTGCTCCACCTCGTCATGGCCGACTCCGAGGAGCTCGAGTGGTACCGCCACGTCTGCGACCGCTCCGGACTCATCCGCGAGAACGACGACTTCGAGGTCCGGCTGACCACCGCCGGGTTCGCCGTCCTGGCCGCGCTGGAGCCGGCATGAGCGCCGCCCCCGCGGACGAAGGCCCGGTGGGCGCACCCGACCGTCACAGGAGCCGGTCCGGGGCAAGCGCCGCCGCGCGGCGCGCCGAGGTCGTCCCCGGGGTCCGATCCGGCTGGCCACGGTCCGGGCCGACGGCGCCTCGGCCTTGGGGACGGTGGCCGGTGGGCGGTCCGGTCCACGTCGCCGACGGTGTACTACCTCGACCTGGACGCCGGCAGGCTGCTGCGGGCTCCGGGCCCCGGCTCTGCGACCGGACCGTCCGACGGCCTGTGGGTCCACCTGGTCAGCATCGAGTCCGCCGACGCAGGGCGTCGTGCAGGTCGACCGAAGGCACCTGTACACGCTGGACCCGATCCAGGAGGCCCGGGTGACCTCATCTGGTGAATCCAACGCGCCGTCACCGCGATCGAGGCGGTCGGACCCTGGGAGCCTGGGAGCTCGTGACCTCAGGGCCGCACACCGGGCTTCAAGCGCCTCCGCGCCGGGGCTGACCTCACCCTCGCCTCCGTCCGCCGCGCGGCGGCTTTCGCGGACTTGAGGGCGGTGGCGGGCTCCGCCGTGCCGCAGCTGTGAGGAGCCCTACCGAAGAGGACCAAACGTGCAGTCATCAACACACCGCGCGGCCGCCGAGGGGCGTGATCTTCCCCGGAGTCCCCGATGGGGCACCTCGGGACTCCTTTGATTGGCTGACTGAGGGCCGCCCTACCCAGAGAAATGACCCGCACGTACCTCGAGCGCTCGAAGGCACCGCGCCGGTGACCGGGCATGACTGGATCCACACGTGCCTGGCATTGAGGTCGCCGCATTAGAGCGTCCGACCGGTGATCCGTTCAGGCGAGGCGACGAGCGGTGAACCCTGTCCTGGGCCCATCCCCTGCGGTTGGATGTCACCGTGCGCAGTCCAAGGGAATGGTCTAACCGAGCGTGGGTCGTCGTGGCGCTGTGCGTCGTCTTGGCGCTCATCGTCGCGAACCGCGTGGAGATCCCGTCGATCGACGACGGAAAAATCGAGGTCGGTGCCCGGCTGGCGGCGATGGTGGGCGCCGTCATCGCGCTGGCCTCCCTGGTCACCGCCGCCACATCGACGCTCGCGAGCTGGAGGCGGAACAAGCGGGAGTCGACGATTGACGCTTGGGCGGCCTGGTCAGAAAGCACAGCCGATGCCCGCAAAATGATCACCCTGCACCTGGGAAGGAAGCAGGTCTCAGCACAGCAGGCCGCGGCGCTCCTTCAAAAGGGCATGGCGCTCACCGATCAGTCGGGGCAGCCACTCACGGCCGACACGCGGCTCGAACTGAAGCACAGCGTCACGCTGGTGCTCAACGGGCTGGAGCGCCTGGCGAACGGAGTCGCTGTCGGCGTTTACGACTTGGGCACACTTGCGAGGCTTGGCGGTACAACTATCGTGCGCAGCCATGAGCGATTCGACCCCTACATCGACATTCTGCGCCGCACCGAGGTCAAGGAACTGCGCCAAGAGCGCGCGTACGTAGCTCTTGACGGCTTGGCAAGAGAACTTCGCCGACGCCGCGACGTGGACACGGAGCGCCTCAATCACCTCAAGTGAGGAGGCAGGCTACTCCTCGTCTTCGTCCTCGAACGTGGTCATGACTCGGCGCCCTTCGTTGACGGTCACCAGGGCATGGTACGCCCCTCGCGTCTCTGTGGCGCTGTAGCTCCACGTGCGTTGCTGCGAGTGCCGCACGCATCGCATAAGCCGGTTCGCCGCCTGGTCACGCCGACCGGCCTCCCCACGACGACGCAGCGTCCAGGTCCGGGCGGCCGCGGCGATCGATGGCGAACCGAGCGTCATCAAGCTGGAACCCGCATGCACGCGGTCACGGAGTGAGGCCCGATGTTCGGACGGCGGTCGGTCCGGGCTTCGGCGGACTGAGAAACGCGCACCCGTTCGACCACGCGCGCCAACCAATCGTCTGTGGACATCGGATCTCCGTGGCCGCTGGGTGGTGTGATCCGTCATGTGGAGAAGACGCCTCACGACGAACCGCCCCGGGCACCGACGCCGGCGCAGCATTGGGGCTCCTGGTGCATGGCGCACGCGGTGTCCCCGATCGACGCGGACGTGGACGACGTCGCCGATTTCCTCTTGGACCTCAAGCTCACTGGACTGCCCGAACGCGAGATCGTGGTGGCACTCGAGCACGCGGCCGAGATGACCGGGACGTGGCGCAGCGCGCAGTTCGCCACCCTGCGCCTGGCACTGTGAAGGACGGCGCCGCCGCCGCCGTGCTCTGCGCTGTTCAACTCCCGTGAGTACGTGAAGACCCCGGACCGGTCCCCCGCGCCCGCACGAGCGCCCGAGTATTCCGCGGGACCCGGCGGACCAGCATTGTCACGGGTGGACCTGATAGGGAACGCTGCCGCAACATGGCCGTGCACGGACGGGGGAACGCATTGAGCCACGGGTTCGAGGTCGACGTCGACGTACTGCGGTCAGCGGCGCACCGCCTCACTGCACTGTCCGACGCCCTCGCCGGGTCGGGCGCGACCGATCTGCTCGAGGGCCGGAGCGCCTACGACGGGCACCTGGCCAGCGCAGCGAACAACTTCGCCGACCGGTACGCGTACGCGATCGAACGCGCCACGGCCGCGCTTGACGAGCACGGGCAGAACCTGATCGCCGCCGCCAACCGGTACGACGAGACCGACACGACGGTCGACGTGTGCCTGGCCGACCCAGGAGCGCGCAGGTGATCGTCGACCTGTCGGCCGCCGCGACCGCACGCGACCTCATCGAAGGGGACCCTGAGTCCCTGTTCGCCGACGCGGACAACCTCGAGGCGACCGGGACAGCTCTCGAGGGCCTGGCGGAAGCCGCTGTCGCAACCGACGTGGGGCCGTGGGACGGCGAAGCGCACGATGCGTACCTCGAGGCGATCCGCGGAACCCGGGCCGACATTTTCAAGGTCGTCGACGCGATGACCGCCGCCGCCTCGGCGCTGCGCCAGCACGCGTGGGCGCTGAAGTGGGCGCTGCGCCGCGCCCAGACTGCCCTGGACCTGTACCGCTCGGTGCCGCCGAACCTCGACGGTGGCTTCCCGCCAGAGGAGCACTCGCGCGCCTATTCGATCGTGGACGAGGCCCAGGAAGGCTCATGGTCCTCGACACTCGCCACCGCGCGGACCCTGAACGAGCTTGCCGCTCAGACCGAGTACCGGCCCACCTTCTGGAACCACGTCGGGTACCACGCCTCCGAGCTGTGGCACGGCGTCGTGGAGTCCGTCGACGGGCTCATCTCCCTGGTCTGGGACACGTCCCTGCCGCGGCTCATCATCGATCCCTCCGGCTGGGGCACCAGCGCCAGCGCCTACCTTTCGCTGCCCGGGCGGATCGCGGCCGACCCGGCCCAGTTCGGCAAGGACCTCATCGGGTACGACACCCTGATGACCAGCCCAGCCCGGTGGGCGGGGAACCTGGTGCCGGACCTCATCGCCGGCCTTGCCTCCGGTGGCACAGCTGCCGCCGTGACGCGCACCGCCCGTGCGACGTCTGTGGTCGCCCGTACCGCGCGCGACGTCGCCGAGGCGGCCGCCGGTGCCGGCGCGCGCCGCGCCGACGAGCTCACCGACGCAGCGACACAAGCGACGGGCGCCGCCAGGTACACCGCCGACGAGCTCGCAACCCCGACGCCGGGCGATGGACCGGTGACGTTCCGCATCCGGGAGGACATGTCCGCCGAGGAGGTCACCCAGGTCCTGCGGTACGTCGACACCGCCAACGCCGCCCGCCTGGACGGCGCCCTGTCAGAGACCGGCCGGGTCGGCACCGGCGGGGAACTGCGTGAAGCGGCGAGCGACGCGGCCGCAGCCGAACGCGCTCGAGCGGCCGCCGCCGGCACCCCCTACCAGGGGCACGTCGGGCACGCCCCCGACACCACCTGGACAGGGCGCCCCGAGGCCTATGAGTGGCACGACCAGTCCCCGCTGGTGAACACCTCACTGGGCGGCAAGGCGCCGCAGTACCCCGTCGGTCACATCCCCACCGTGTTCGAAGCGGTAATGCCCGACGGATCACACGTGGCACGATGACCGCCGTCCCACCCGCCGGAAGGAGTCACCCGTGAGCCAGGCCACCGCTCGACTCTGGGCCGCGAAGATCGGCCAGCTCGCCGAGCTGCGCATGCGCCTCGACACCGTTAGCCCGCTGTACCCGCTGACGGTCCCCAAGCTCGCCGCGACCCCCGCGGACGTCGCCGCGACCGAGCAGCGCCTCGGCCGGCCGCTGGACGCCCAGCACGCCGAGCTCCTCACCTTCATCAACGGGTGGGACTCGATGTTCGGCGACATCAGCCTGCTCTCCCTGGACCACCTGGGCCGCTCGGACCTGTGGCGCACCGGGGACATGCTTCTCGGCTACCTATACGGCGAGCCGCCGCCGGGGCTGCCGCCACGCGAAGAGCTCGACATCATCGCGGTGTCCCAGTCCCAGGAGGACGTGTTTGCCGTGTGGCGCGGCGGCCAGCTCACCGACGGCGGGCACCCGGTCATCTGGTTCGCCAGCGAGCTCGTCGAGACTCAGGACAACGTCTATGAGTGGCTCGGCGCGATCATCCAGTACACCGAACGGCGACTGGACCGGCTGCGCGCCGCTGCCGAACGGCCGTAGCGGCGCCTCCCAGGCCGGTGCGGCCTGGCTCCGTCGCCATCTTTGCGCGCGGGTGTGATGTGTCGGCCGTTCAACAGGGACGCACATGCGCGCCTGTCGCGGACCGCGCCCGGCCCGTCACAGCGACGAGTGCCATCGGGGCGTCTGCGCCACGCCAGAGGCTCCCGCGTGGGTCTCTACGTAGTCCGGCTCGAACGGGGTCACCCCTGCTTCTGGCGCTTCGCGACGAAGTTCTCGACCTGGACGGTGCGGCGGAAGCCCTCGGGGACCTCGCGCCGCTCGAGGCGCGCCGAGGCGCGCCGCGACTTCAGCGCGACCTTGCGCAGCGTCGACGCGGGCACCACTTTGCGCGCCATCTGCTCATCCCCTCGCGCTGCCCTCTGTGCGTCCTCAGGCTACCGCCCGGACCTTGCGGCTACCGTGCTGGACGTCCGCGCGACGCAGTCCTCCATCTGAGCGCCGGCGCGCCGGAGGGATGCCGCGCTTCCCGTGGCGGGTGCTCGACGGTGACGAAAGGGAAGGAACATCAACCGGGGAGCCGTCACTGGCGGACGGCGCGATCGTGAACCTCGGATTCGCCCGCGCGCACCACGACGGCGGCACCTAACCGCGGGTACCGTCAGAGGACGCGTCGGTGGGAAGCGGTGGCCCTGTTCCCGCTCATCGTCCTTGCTGGGTGCACCAGCACATCGCCACGTGTCGATCCCCCAGCGCCATCGGCTCCTGGCTCACCAGCAACCGGTGGGGTGATCCCCTGCGACGAGCGCGGGTTGAGCCACAACGACGAACTCGACTGCTGGTACTACTCGGCAGACACAACCCCTGAGAGCGCCAGCGGGTCGGAGGGAACGAGCGCACACACGACCGAACCAGAACCTCGCCTATTCGGATCCTTGCCCACGAACGCGCCGCCCTCCGATGACACGCCGCTCCCGCCCGCGGTCCAAACGTGGGAATGCTGGTGTGAGGCGACGATCGACTACGACTGGCACAACGACGTGATGTGCTCTGACGGCACGCACTTCGACCGACCGTACCTCCTGGCGGACGACTCCTTCGTGACGGAAGCGGAACTGATGCAGGCCGCTGCCGACTACGAGAGCTGGCTCAACGGCGGCTGACGCGCCGAAGGCCGGAGCCTCCACACGGCCGGATGCGTCCGCGCTGACCATGCGGTCACAGGGGCAGAGCCACACGGGGCTGGCTGCTCCTCGCGCCCATCTCCGGCGGCCGACGGACAGACGACGCCGCCCCTGCCCGATCACCGCTCGCAGCGAGCACGGCCCGGGACCTCCGAGCCGTTGGGCGGCCATGCCCACGCGGCTCGGTGCGGGAGGTTGCGTCCAAGCCCCGAGCGCGGACGGTGCCCGTCGACGCAGCTGATGGTCAGCGAACGACGGGACGGAAGCGGCCGGTCGTCCGCTACCCGCCCTCTGGGACTCGTGCTATGCGTAGGTTAGAACCTACACTTGGGCATGGAGTACGGCACGGTGGTTCGTCTGACCAGAGACAGCGTCATGGCGGAGCAGGTTGGGCACGCATGGCTCGTGCTCGCCTCACGCTACCCGCGAGCACGCACCGCGCATGCCGCTGTACTCGAAGGATGCGATGGCGATGAACCCACTGATGATGGAGGCGCTACCCACTGGCGCCTGGTCGATCCCGCTCGGACCGGATGACCCCGTCCCGGTCAACGGGAGGATCCGTGCGCTCTTCGAGGTGCGGGAGTCAGACGAGAGCAACGAGCTGCTGTTCGACGCGATGCGCGAGCAGACCTACCAGCCGTACCAGAGCAACCCTTGGGTCGCTGCGGTCCTGGACGCCGGCATGGCACCCATGCACGCGAAGGGGTCGTACACGTTCCGGGTGCGCTTCCCCAGCGGAGAAGTGCTTGAGCTGGTCGTGCTCATCCAGCGGCTCGTGCGCGGCCGGACGACGGTGATCCGGTTCCAGGTCGGTCCCTTCCTGCACCTGTGGTCCATGGCTTCCGCCGCGAAGGCGAACGCCGCCGGCGACAACGACTTCACGCAGGTCCTTCTCGACGAGGTCCGCCAGGCACGCCCGCAGACCCTTGTCGCAGCGAACGTCAGTCGCCTGGTGCGATCCGACCAAGAAGGCGGCCTCCTCCTGAAGGTGCTGCCCGACCACGTCGACCAGATCTGCGCCGGCCCATTGACCATGAAGCTGGTCGGCGAGAACAGCGAGTACGGGCGCATGCAGTTCGCTGTCCTCGGAGCGATGGCGTCGATGGAACGCAACTGGATCGTCACGCGCCTGATGACCGGTCGGATCGCAGCAGGACGCCGCGGGGAATGGCTCTTCGGCAAGACGACCGTGCCTTTCGGCTACCGACTCGACGGCAAGCGGCTCGTGCCCGTGCCGGAGCTCGCCGGCCGCGTCCGGCAACTCCTGCTCGTCCTGGGAGATGACGTGTCGCCCGCGCTGACCGTCCGTCGCCTCGCAGAGGACGCCGTGCCGATGAAGCGGCCGCGAGACGATCGGACCGTCGGGGAGTCGGCCCGCGCCCGCAACAACCCGCGCGCCCTCGTCGACTCCTTCCTGGCGTGGGTACCGCTGTGGGTGACCGGCGAGTACGTGTGGCGGTTCTCCTCGCCGCTCAAGGGCATCGAGACCTTCGCCGGCGCCCCGGTCGTGTACGACGACGCGAACCCGCTCGCCAGGGGCGAGGTGCAGGTCCTGATGACTCCCGGAGTTCCCGAGGGCGGATGGGCCGAGCAGGCCCTCTTGGAACGCGTCGCGGAGGTCGCACGACGCCGATTCGCCGATCAGGTCCACGCGCAGGAACGCTCGCCCGACCGCCCGCTGGCCGACGCCGTCAGGGCCGGCTCCATGGCTGGGGACCTGCACGAGGCCGTCCTCGGCCCGAACAACGAGCACCGCCGCCCCGCCGTCCACAACCCGCGCCGGCGCGGCACGAAGACCCTGGCCGCGTTCTCCGGGTACGGCTGGCAGGAAGGCAACAACGCCTACGAGCTCTTGGTCGCCCCGCACGGGCGCTACAAGATTGTGGAGCGTGCTCCGTTGCCGCCCGCGACTGGGTCGGCCGTGGCCGCGGGTGGCGCAGCAACCCGCCCAGTCCGGCCCGCACCGAGTGTGACGCTGGCTTACGTCGACGAGGCGTCGATGATGCGAGGCTTCGTCCGGGCGTTCGCGGAGGCGTGCGCGTCCGGGGTGCCGGTCGAGCTGCGCGAGAACGTTCGCGCGTACCGGCTCGAGGACCGCAGTCACCTCATCGACGAGCGATCGCTCGCCCGCGAACGCCTCTTACGGGAGCTGCACACCGCCCGGCTCCGTCTGAGCAACGCCAAGCGATCGTCTCTCGACGCGACGTCCGAAACCCTGCGTGCGCAGTACGTTGCCTTCGCGGACGCGTATGCGGTGGAGGTCGAGGACCTCGATCGAGAGCTGTGCGATCTGGACCAGCAGCCCGCTGGCGGCCCGCCTCCGACCTTCGAGAGCGCCACCGATGTTCTTCTGGCGGCGATGGCGACGCTCGTCCGGGGGACGCGCCTGACGCCCGAGGAGCACGCCGCGCTTCGGATCCTGGTTCCCGATGTTCGGCTGGCCCGTGACCCGCACGGCGCGTGGACGGCGGAGGCGACCGTTCGTATGCCGGTCGCCGACGGTGTCGCCGAGCTCGGTCCCATCCAATGGCAGGTGGCCAGGTCCGGTGTCGGTGTGCCCTCGATGCGGGCGGCGCGGCGCGCGGCGCCGCAGACCGCTGAGTCCCGAGCCGAGGCCCGCTACCGCCTCGAGCATGACGCCGGGATCGCACCCGAGGCCGCCCGTCTGCTGACGGCCGCTCCGTTCCCGGAGCTGGCGCAACTGGTTCTGCACGCGCGCACCGGCAGGGCCCTCCCGGCGTGGCTCGACGAGCCGTGGCGCGAGCCCAAGTTCATGGCCCACGTCGCCGCCACATACGGCGCCAACCCAAGTTCGTGGACCGGCCCGAGCCTCTACGGGCGACGGTTGCCGCGCGCTCAGGCGGTGGTCGACTGCACCGCGACCGCCGGGCGCCTCACTCTCGCCGGGTACCGCGACGTGATGCCGGGCGTCGACGCCAACGAGATGTGGGTCTTTGCCCGGTGGCACCAGGACGCCAGCCGGAGACGCGGCCCGGTGGTCAACCGCGAGATTGCAGCGGACGGCACGTGGTCGCTGACCAACCGCTTCTGCCGCTGCGGGAAGGCCGCGCTGTTCGTGGTGCACGCCCCAGAAATCACCGGGAGCCTGATGTGCGAATGCGGGCTCACGGTCGACGCCGATCCGGGGTCGACCGCCGACGGCGTCAGGTTCCCCGACGCGTACCGCACGCTGCGGGTCACCCGCGACCAGTGGATGCTGGACCTGCGCCGCACCTGCGGTCCCCTCCACGACGAGCTCAGCGAGGTCTCCGTTCGCCAGGCCAGCATCCTGCAGACGATGAGGTCCGACGTGCGGAGAGACTGGCGCGCCGTCGACCTGGCCCCGGTCTGCGGGATGAGCGCCCAGACGTGCCAGTGGAACCTCAACCAGCTCCGCCGCCGGGAGTTCGTACGCAGCACCGGGCGTCCGGCGCGCTTCGAGCTGGTGGCACCCGAGGATGTGGCGACCGTCCTTGCGAGGTCGTGGCGCCGACGGCCCACGGCGTAGTTCTGATCGACGCGGCGCCCTCCGTGCGCTCATTGCACACCGGGGGGCGCCGTGCACGGTCGCTGGCATGCCGCAGACACCGATCACCTACACCTGCCCGGAGCTGGCTCGCGCGCTCCTCGCACTCGCCAGCGCAGACGCGCCAGACGTCGCGCTGCCGTCTGCGGTCTTCCGCCTGGCCAGCGCAGACGCGCCAGACGTCGCGCTGCCGTCTGCGGTCTTCCGCCTGGTCGCCCCACCCCGCACCACCGGCGAACACCCCGATGGGAGCGGATCCCATCCGGCCGGTGAGCGCCTGTAGCCTGCCGACGTGCCTCGGAGATCGAACTCGTACCGCACGCCTCGGGAGTGGCTGGCCGACGGCGAGTGGCCGGAGGGCACCTTCGAGCCCGACTCGCCCACCGCGGTCGCGTACGCGGTAGAAATCGCGCGTCGGCTGGAGCGCAGCCTCGGGACCCGGTCGAAGGCGGCACTCGCGCGCGAGGCCAACCTTGAGCGTTCGACCCTCTACGACGTCCTGGCAGGCCGTAG
This sequence comes from Actinotalea sp. JY-7876, assembly GCF_014042015.1. Classification (NCBI taxonomy): domain Bacteria; kingdom Bacillati; phylum Actinomycetota; class Actinomycetes; order Micrococcales; family Cellulomonadaceae; genus Actinotalea; species Actinotalea sp. JY-7876. The sequence continues at coordinate 2,430,948 of NZ_CP059493.1, forward strand.
CTGGCCCGACGCCGTGACGATCGCCCAGCTGGAGCAGGCCCTCCAGACGCGGCTGTGGCCGGACCACCCGGTCCCACCGCTTCGCAGCTGATTCCTGGGATGCGCCTCGCCGTGGTGCTACGGCGGCCGGGGACCCACGCGCCGCGGCTCGCACCGGTGGTGTCCTCCGGCGCTCTGGTGGGGAAGAACACCACCATCCGGTCGTCCCAGCGGCTAACGGACCGGCCCCGCCAAGCCGATGAACAGCCCGAACATGTCGGTCGAACCAGAAGGATGTTGGCGTGACTCGGATCTTCGACAACATCCGCATCGAGCTCGGTCCGCACCTGCGCCAGACGCTGGCCGAGTTCGACCGGATGGACGTCGCCGTCGGCTACTTCAACCTGCGCGGCTGGCGCACCTTCGACGACCTCGTCGCGGCCAAGCCCGTCATCCCCGGCACTGCGACCGTGCGGATCCTCATCGGGATGGTCATGCCGACCCCGCAGGACGCCACCCTCGCGGAGCTCCAGCGCACCCTCGACGGCACCCCCGACCCCGACGCGGACCGCGCCATGGCGGTCGAGCGCAAGGCCCAGATCGTCGAGCACCTGCGTGAGCAGCTCATGAGGGGCGTGCCGACCGCGGCCGACCGCGCCACCCTCGGGTCCCTGCGCGACCTCATCGCCGCCGGCGCCGTCCAGATCAAGGTCTTCACCCGCAAGCCGCTCCACGGCAAGGCCTACGTCTTCCACCGCAACGACCTGACCAACCCCATCGTCGGGTTCGTCGGCTCGTCGAACCTGACCGGGCCAGGGCTGACGACGAACCTCGAGCTGAACGTCGACGTCGTCGACGGCGTCGCAGCCAAGGATGTCGCCAACTGGTTCACCGACCTGTGGGACGACACCCGCTCCATCCCCGTCACCGACGACATCCTCGAGCTGCTCGAGCAGTCCTGGGCAGCGCCCACGCCCAGGCGGCCCTACGACGTCTTCCTCAAGGTCTGCTACGACCTGTCACGCGACGTGCGCGAAGGGCTCGCGGAGTACTCCGTGCCCAGCGAGGTCTCCGGCAAGCTCCTGGAGTTCCAGGCGACCGCGGTGCGCACCCTCGCGCGACGCGTCATGTCGCGACGCGGGACGATGCTCGGGGACGTCGTCGGCCTCGGCAAGACCCTGACCGCCGTCGCCGTCGCCCTGATGCTGCGCGACGAGCACGGGTTCCGGCCCCTGATCGTCTGCCCGAAGAACCTCATGTCCATGTGGACCGAGCACCTGGAGGCGTACGGTCTCCACGGCGGCACGGTCGTGTCCTACTCGCGCGCCCACACCGACCTGGACAACCTCCGCGGGCGGTACGGCCTGGTCATCGTCGACGAGTCCCACACGCTGCGCCACGAGGAGACCCGCGCGTACGCAGCCCTCAAGGACTACCTGACCGTCAACGACTGCCGCGTCCTGCTTCTGACCGCGACCCCGTACAACATCCGCTTCACCGACGTCGCGAACCAGCTCGGCCTCTACATCGGACCCGACGACGACCTGGGCCTGTCCCCGACCGCCGCCCTGGCCGCCGACCCCGACCTTCGACGCAAGGTCAACGGCAAGATCACCACCCTGGAGGCGTTCCGCCGCTCGGACTCCCCCGAGGACTGGAAGCGCCTGATGAGCGAGCACCTGGTGCGCCGCACCCGCTCGTTCATCCAGCGCAACTTCGCCAAGCCCGGCCGCGACGGCAAGCAGTACCTGGAGTTCCGCGACGGGCGCCGCTTCACGTTCCCCACCCGCGTGCCGCGACCCGTCACGCACTCCTTCGGGCCGGACGACCCAGCGACCCTCATGGCCGCGGACACGACCCTGGACGCCATCCGATCCCTGGAGCTGCCACGGTACGAGCTCGGCGCCTACCTCGCCGGCGACGTCGTCCACACCGTCTCCGAACGCAAGTACGTCGAGAACGTCGTGGCCGGCGGCGGGCAGGTCGCCGGGTTCGTCCGCACGACCCTGTTCAAGCGCCTGTCCTCCAGCGGGTACTCCTTCATCCTGTCCCTGCGCCGGCACGTGGCCCGCAACGAGCTGTTCCTGTATGCGATCGCCCAGGGCCTGCCGATCCCGACCGGGTCCATCGCCGACCTTCACCTCGGCGACGCCGACCCGACCGAGGCAGACCTGGACGGCGCCAGCGCCGCGACCGACGCCGCGACGCGCTACGCCGAGCTCGAGCGCGCTAACCCCCGCGGCCTGACGTGGGTGCGCCCCGCCCTGTTTACCGACGCCCTGACCGAGGACCTCCAGCACGACACCGACGTCATTCGCGGGCTCCTCGAGCAGTACGGCACCTGGTCGACGGCCGCAGACTCCAAGCTCGCCGCTCTCGTCGAGCTGCTCACCGTCACCCACCCGGACGAGAAGGTCCTGATCTTCACCGAGTACAAGGACACCGCGGACTACGTCGGCCAGGCGCTGCTCGACGCCGGCATCACGGGCGTCGGCGTCGCGACCGGCTCCAGCGCCCACCCGACCCGCCTCGCCCACCGGTTCTCCCCGCACTCCAACCGGCTGCCGGGAGCTGACCCGCTGCCGCCCGAGGACGAGCTGCGCGTCCTGGTTGCAACGGACGTCCTGTCCGAAGGGCAGAACCTCCAGGACGCCCACATCGTCATCAACTTCGACCTGCCGTGGGCGATCATCCGCCTCATCCAGCGCGCCGGGCGTGTGGACCGCATCGGGCAGGCCTCGGACGAGGTCATCGTCTACTCCTTCTTCCACGACTCCGTCGACGCAGTCATTGACCTGCGCCGGCGCATCGCTGACCGGCTCAAGGCCAGCGCCGCGGCGTTCGGCTCCGACGAGCAGTTCTTCGGCGACGAGACCGGCTTCGGCACCGACGAGGACGCACACAGGCTCGGCGAGCTGTACAACGGGACGCTCGAGGACCCCGACGACGAAGGCGAGGTCGACGCGGCGTCCCTGGCGTATCAGTACTGGGTCGCCGCGACCAAGGACGACCCCGAGCTCGCCGAGCGCATATCCACGCTGCCCGACCTCGTCGACGCCACCCGGGCACGTCGCGTCACCGAGAGCGACGAGGGCGTCGCGTGCTTCGTGCGCACCACGTCCAACCTCGACGGGTTCGGGTTCGCCCTGCCCAACGGCACGACGCGTCTCATCACCGGCCAGGAAGCGCTGCGCGTATTCGAAGCCCACCCAGACGAGGCCGGCCTGCCGCTGCGCGAGGACCACGACCAGCTGCTGCTGGCGCTCGTGCGCGGGCCGCTCGCCGCGCCACCCGGGTCCTCCGGCGCCCTGACCGGGGTGCGCCGCGCCATCTGGCACCGTCTGGGCAACACCCTTCAGGACCCCGAGACCAGTGAGGCGCTCGGCGCGCTGTATGACCACCCGCTGACCTCCGAGGCCGAGCGGCGCCTGCGCAAGGCCGTCCGCGACGGCGTCAACGACGACGACCTCGCGACCCGCGTGTCCCTGCTCCACCGCGACAACCAGCTCGTCATCGGAGCCCGCGCCGGGTCCGACCCCGTCCGCATCGTCTCCAGCATGGGAGTGCGCCCGTGACCACCAGCTCGGCCCTGCTCAAGCGTGTCGACACCGGAGACTTCGAGAGCCTGTTCATCGAGGAGCTCGGCTGGTCCAACCCCGATCGGCGACCGCTGCCTGTGACCCTCGCCGACGGCTCGACCTACACCCTGACCCAGGTCGCCGGGTACAAAGGGATGCGCGTGTGGGCCTGCGCGACCCTGCCGGACCCCGCGGTCCAGAGGGCCATCGACGCCGTCGTCGGCAGGGACAACCACGAGCGGCTCGTGATCTTCACCGACGGATCCGAGCAGCACTGGCGCTGGCCGCGACGCGGCCGGGCCTCGGTCGCCAACGCGTCGCTGCTCACGCATGCGCACCACGTCGGGGACACCAACCCGCACCTGACCGAGAAGCTCCACGCGATCACCATCGGCTACGACGAGGACCCGAGCCTCGTCGAGCTCATGACACGGATGCGGGCCGCGTTCGACGCGGAGGCCGAGACGGCCGCCGTCCGGGCGGCGCGTCTGATGAAGGAGCTGTACACGCAGCTCAAGGGCGCTCGGCTCACCGAGGACGCCGCGACGCTGCTCCTGGCCAGACTGCTGTTCCTGCTGTTCGCCGACGACACCGGCATGTGGAAGGTCAAGCCGGACCTGTTCAAGTCCTTCCTCGAGAACCACACCACGAGCGCCACCCTCCACACCAACCTGCACGCGCTCTTCGACGTCCTCAACACCGCCGACCAGGACCGGCACCTTCCCGCCGGTTCGCCGTACGCAATCTTCCGCTACGTCAACGGCGGCCTGTTCGGTGAGCTCCTCGCGTTGCCCGCGCTCCCGGCGGCGTTCCGCGACAAGCTGCTCGAGGCTTGCAACTTCGACTGGGCGACGATCTCCCCGGCCGTGTTCGGGTCCATGTTCCAGACCGTCAAGCAGCCCGAAGCGCGCCGGGCCGGCGGCGAGCACTACACGACCGAGCAGAACATCCTCAAGACGATCGGCCCGTTGTTCCTGGACGAGCTGAACGACCGACTCGACCGCGCGATGGACGACAAGGCTCAGCTGACCAGGTTCATCAACGACCTCAGCAAGATCCGGATCCTGGACCCCGCGTGCGGCTGCGGGAACTTCCTCGTCGTCGCCTACCGCGAGCTTCGTGCCCTCGAGCTCCGCGCACTCATCCGGCGCCGCGACCTGGACCTGCTGTCCGGCATCCACACAGGTGGCATCAATCGCTCGCAGATGACCCTGGACGTCACCGAGCACGTGCGCGTGACGCTCGACCACTTCTTCGGGATCGAGATCGACGAGTGGCCCGCGCGCATCGCAGGGACCGCGATGCTGCTCGTGGACCACCTCGCGAACCAGAACATGGAGGAGGAGTTCGGTCTCGCGCCCGACCGGCTCCCGATCCGGCTCGCCCCGAAGATCCACCTCGACAACGCGCTGCGGATCGACTGGCAGACCGTCGTGCCCGCGAGCGCTGACGTCGTCATCGTCGGCAACCCTCCCTTCAGCGGTGACCGCCTGGCCACGAGCGACCAGAAGGGGGACCTGCGTCGCGCCTGGGGACGCGAGACCCTCAAGCACCTGGACTACGTCACCGGCTGGTACGCCAAGGCCGCCGCGTACTACGGCGATCTGCCGGGCAAGTGGGCGTTCGTCTCGACGAACAGCGTCTCCCAGGGCGAGCAGGTCATCGAGCTGTGGCAGCCACTGCTTCGCGCCGGGTGGCGCTGCCGCTTCGCGCACCGCTCCTTCGAGTGGCTCACCGAGGCCGAAGGGCGGGGCGCCAAGGTCCACGTGTCGATCGTCGGCTTCGACCGCGCGAGCACACCCGCACCGCAGCTGTGGACGTACGCACCGGGCGGCAAAGGCCCAGGGACCGTCTCAGGCGTCGCGCACATCAACCCGTACCTGCTGGACGCCCCCGACGTCCTGGTCCGAACTCACGAGAAGCCCCTGTCGCCCGACCTGCCCGAGGTGATGATGGGCAACATGCCTCGGTGCAAGAGCCTGGTCGTCGAGGCCGAGGACTACACGGACGTGGTGGCCGACCCGATCGCCGCCCAGTACGTGCGGCCCTACCTCGGGACGGACGAACTGGTCAGCGGGGACGCGCGGTGGTGCCTGTGGCTGCCTGGGGTCACGCAGGCCGAGATCGACGCGAGCCCCGTCCTGACCGCGCGAGTCACGGGCTCGAGGAACGAGCGGCTCCTGTCCAGGGCCGCCGAGACCCGCAAGCTCGCCGCAACCCCGCACCTGTTCGCCCAGCGCACCCAGCCTCCCGGCCCTGTCCTTGTGATCCCCGGACTGGCCATGGAGAAGCGGCGCTTCTTGACCGTCGGGCACTTCGACGGCGGCGTCGTCACCAGCAACCTGGTGTTCTGCGCCGCAGACCCCGACAGCTTCGCCTTCGGGGTCCTGTCGTCGTCGATGTTCATGGCCTGGATGTGCGCGATTGGGGGCCGCCTGAAGTCCGACCCGCGCTTCTCCAAGACGTTCAACTACAACTCCTTCCCCTTGCCGCGCGTCAGCTCGGCGCAGCGCGCAGCCGTCGTGGACGGCGCCCTGGCCGTCCAGCGCGCTCGTGCGCAGGAACCCGGGCTCTCCCTGGAGGAGCTGTACGAGGGCGGGCGCCTCTCTGCTGCGTTGGAGGAGGCGCATGCGCAGCTGGACTCGGCTGTCGATGCGGTGTTCGCCTGCACCGACCGCACCGACCTGGGGCGTCAGCGACTGCTGCTGAGTCGATACGCGAAGATGACCGCCGGCTTGCCGGTCTGACGCCCCGCTCCGGGGCAGCGCGAGAGGGCGCCACCTGGTGGTGGCGCCCTCTCGGTCGTTCGGGCTCAGTCCTCGAGAGGACGGATCGGCCGTAGCTCACTGGACCAGATGGCCCGCATCATGCGCAGCAGCGCCTCGCGCAGCGTCGAGCCCGGGGTGATCGTCAGGACCATCTCCAGCCGCTACTGCCACTCGGGGCGGCTGACCTCCACCCCGCCGGCCAGGACCGACACCTGGAGCATGTGGTTCTGCAGGGCGTTCTGGGGCGAGGCTCAGTTGATCTCGGCGACGACCGCACGCAGCAGGTCGTCGGTGTCCATCGCGTCGATCGCCGTCGCCACGGCGGACGGCATCTGGTTTGTGGGCGTGGTCACGCTCATAGTCGTTTCCCTTGGTGGTCGATGACCGCGACCGCGCCCGCGGCCGCCGCACGCGCAACGACCCGCGGCCCGCAAGGCCCTCTGGCCGGCGCGCGGCACACTGACGCCATGACCACCTGCCCGCGGCCCGTCATCGCGCTCGACATCGACGGCGTCCTGAAATCGGCGCGACCTCCCGTCCCCGGCACCCGTGGGGCGGCCTCCGTCCGACGGTAGCGCTCACCCCTCACCGTGTGACGCACGACTGCAGCCGTCCGGCCGCGTGAAGCCCATTGCGTCCGGCCGGGTCTCCCTCACTGTCTGACCTCATGGCGCGGACCGACCCCGCCACCAGCCCAGCGGGCTGCCCAAGACCTGTGAGGAGGACCCAGGCGATGGCCAACCTCGTGTATTTCTCCTTCGTCTCGGAGAACAGGATCAACCCCAGACGCTGCGTGGTTGGGTCCGCTGGCGCTTCGGCTGCGGGCAGCGCTCCTCCTTGACAGCGAGAGACCCCCGGCGCCGAGGTGCGCACCGGAGGTCTCCCGTAGAGGCGTCAGAGCAGCGGCAGGGAGTCCAGGTTGTTCTTGGTCGTGGAGTCCGCGGTCGTCCGGAGGTACTTCCGGTAGGGGCCCCGCTCGACGATGATGTCGGCACGCATCGGCAGGAGGACGTAGTAGCCCTCCGTCCGGGCCTCGATCCTCGAAATGGAGGTCGCCGTGGAGAGCCGCCACCCGTTGTCGGTAGCGGTGGCCTTCCGGCCGATCTCCGTGATGTCGCCGTTGCGGTCCTTGCTGACGTGCGTCACCTGGTAGGTGTTCATCGGCATGGCCCCTCCTGGGAGCCCTGCACGACGGCTCCCCTGCATCGCCCGCGACGCGCCGGAGGATGGCGCGCAGCACCCGGACAGGCGTAGGGTCGGCCGAGTTCCTGCGAAGAACCTCGTCGACCCCGGTGGAGCCGCTGACCTCGGTTGGCACTTCCAATCCGGGGTCTTCGTGCGTCCACGACGGTACACCCCGTGCCCGACACGCAGTACGGGCACGCACGCGCCTGACCTGCGCGTTCACACAGGCGCTTGCGCATGTCGGTTACATGGTGTAGTGCCGTCCTCGAGCCGCTGACCAGGGCGAAGGCGCCGCCGGGATCACACGCGTGTAGTTCAGGCAGTCGTCGTACACAAGCGCAGGCGACACCATCCACAGGCGAATCCACAGATTACGTTCGCTATGGGCAAAATCGGGCGCGCCAGCGGACGACGGGACATGCTTGAACGCGGGGCAGTTCGATCGCGGAGACGGCCATTCGTTCCCCCAGCACCGCCAGCCGCCCTCGCCGGCTCAACCCCCGACCACGCCGATCGTGGTCTGCTCGCCCCCGCGCCACCCGGACGCCCCACGCGCCGCACGGGGCGAACCGGACACCATGGTCGGCGACGATCGGAGACATCCCGTGACCCCTACGAGCAGGCCCGCTGGGAGAAGCTGAACGCCCACTGGGCCGCACGCGACAACGCCCGCGGCCTGCCGAACTGGCTGAACGACTTCACCGACGCCGCCACCCAGCAGGCTGGGAAGGTCGTCCGCGCCGTCGGCGACGCACTGCCCGAGCCCGTACGCGACGGGATTGCCAAGACCGGGGGGTTTGTTCTGGACCGAACCCTGCAGCCGACCGCACACGCCGTGATCGAGTTGCTGCGCCTGGTCGACGCGTGGGCGGTCGAGCTCACCGACCCCGAGACCGTCGTCGCCATCGCGCACAAGCACGGCCTGAACATCGACACGTTCATGGCCCTGCGCACCGTCGAGCTGCGCGACTGCGAGCGGCTCCTGACCCGCAACACCCTCAAGTGGCGCACCACCGGCGCGCTCGAAGGCGGCGCGATGGGCGCCCTGGCCCTCGTGCCCGTCGCCGGCATACCCCTGTCCATCGGCCTCGACGTCATCGTTATCCAGGTCCTGACCACCGCGATCGCGTCCCGGATCGCTTACTCCTACGGGTTCGACGTACAAGACCCCGACGAGCGCGCGTTCGTCGACCGGCTCGTCGCGCGCACGTTCCTCAAGCAGGCGGCCAAGGCCAAGCCCGTCAAGGACACCGCCCGCGCCGCCCAGGCCACCTTCGGTCGCCAGAATTGGTCGGCGAAGCTGCGAGGCGACCACGAGCTCGTCGCCGCCCTGGAGAAGTTCATGGCCCGCTGGTACCAGGGCGGCAAGGTTCCCGTCTCCCTGAACCGCCCCGGCTTCCATGGAGGCTCTCAACCCACGGAGGATGAGAGTCATGGCAGCACCGAGGAAGTACCCCGACGAGCTCCGCGAGCGGGCGATCAGGATGGCGGTCGACGCGCGTCGTGACCCGGCGACCCGGGTCGGGGCCCTGCGTCGGATAGCCGACCAGCTCGGGATCAACCCAGAGACGTTGCGGAACTGGGTGACCCAGGCCGAGGTCGATGCCGGTGACCGGCCCGGCACGACCACCAGCGACGCGCTGCGCCTGGCTGAGCTCGAGCGGGAGAACCGCGAGCTGCGTCGGGCCAACGCGATCCTGAAGAGCGCGTCGGCTTTCTTCGCGGCGGAGCTCGACCGCCCACAACGGTGATCGTGGAGTTCATCGACGAGCACAGGAGTTTGGGGTCGAGCCGATCTGCAGGCAGCTGCTCGCCAAGCACATCGTCGTGACGCCGGAAGGTCACGACCTCGTCCACCGGCACGTCGCCGCGCTCACCCACCCCGACACCAGGGACCAGCGCGAGAACCAGGACCACGGTTGCCGCCCGAGCGAGACTGGCGCCACCGCGGCAGACCGCAACAACCCGAACCAGCCCGACGGGCCGCTCGGCGCCACCGAGTCGGACGTCGACGGTGCGGAGGACGACGACGACAGTGCGCTTGAGGTGACTGCGCCGGCTCGGGACTGGGCAGCTGAGCTCGGACCGCTGCTGCCGCTCGCAGCCGAGCTCTTCGACACCTGGACGTCGTCATGCGAGGTCCAGTGGGCCGGGTACGCGATGGCCGCAGTGCGCCGTGCCGCCCTGCCCGACGGCGACGACCCAGCCATGAGGGTCGTCGACCCGCCGCCCTGTCCCTGCTTGCACGCGAGTTCTACGTGTACGCAGCCGACGAAGGCTCCCCCGGCGACGGCCTGGACGCACTCGGGCACGCCGACCTGACTGGCCCGGAACCGCGGGTCAGGCCAGTGGCCGCCGGACGCCTGGCCGAACGGCACCACCTCGGGGCAGAAGTCGACGACCCGCACGACATCGTCGTGCAGCTCGCTGCCTCCCGTGCCCCCGTCGTCGCTGATGCACTCCTGCGGGTGCTCGGTCCCCGAGAGACGTTCTGGTCCCTCGCCTGGTCCGTCGAGGAGGACGCCGTCTTCCCGGTGAGCGACCGCGACGACGACGTCGAGCCGAACCTCGCGACTCCCGCACGCGGGTACGCCTGGGTCGACCAGGGCATGAAGCTCTGAGCGGCCCGGGCCGGACCGGTGACCTCCGCGACGTTCTCCATCTCACCTGCCGCCTTCTCCGCGTCCACGCGGAAGGGCAGCAAACTGCTCACCGGTGCAAGCTCACCACGCCACACCCACGGCGAAGCAGCATCAACCACCGTGCGGCTGCCGCCGTCGCACGCGCCGTACGGCTTGGCGCTCTGCCGACGATGCTGCTGGTGCTGACACACCCGGTCGCCGTAGCGTCGAAGGCCCTACCCGCCTCGACGCCGAGGTCAGCGCCATGGACCGCATCGTCCGGAACGAGCAACACACCTACCGTCTGCCTCCGGAGCAGAAGGCCGCAGGTTCGATTCCTGCCGCGGGCACCGATCAGAGCCCCGGTCCACCCATGGTGGCCGGGGCTCCGTCGTCCCCGCATCGCTGCGCGGAGATCGCGGAGATCATCGCGATGTCGGACGGGTCAGAGCTCCGTCAGCGATCCCGCCACTCTGCGGGTCCGGCTCAGGCACAACGGTGCGTGACCGTGCCATTGGTTCACGGCGCGGTCCCACATCACGGCCAGCGGCCGTGAGCTCACCCCGACGACGCCGAGGCGCCGCTCATCGCGTACTCGCGGCCATGGACCGCACCGAACGACCCGAGCAACACACCTACCGTCTGCCTCCGAAACAAGGGCCCCAAGTGCGATCTCGCGCGGGCATGGCGGCTCGGCCAGCCGCCAGGCACGACGGTGACCGGCGCGATGCCTTGCTTTGGATCGGCGAGGCTCCCGAAGGCATCGGCAGCCACATACGACTCCCGCGTCCCTCGGCGCAGCACCTGCTGGGTCAGTCCCCCGATCTCCATTCGGCCCCGTCACTCACCGATGTCAACCAGGGAGCCGTCGTGCATCTGCACGATGCGGCCGCAACGCGCAGCGACCTGCTCGTCGTGCGTCGCGATGACGACTGAGCTGCCCCGCTCTGCGACCGACACGAGAAGGTCAATGACCGCTTTGCTCGTGGCGCTGTCGAGCGCACCAGTCGGCTCGTCCGCGAGCACGATGCGCGGGGAACCGACGAGTGCGCGCGCAATCGCCACCCGCTGACGCTCACCACCCGACAAGGTCCGCACCGTGCGCCTCAGAGGCACGTCGAGCTGCGCCGCGCCCACGCTCTCGGCGCACATCTGGCTGCGGAGCTTGCGTCGCAAGCGGCGTCCGCCGTATAGCAGCGGCACCTCGACGTTCTGCCTGATCGTGTCCTCGTCGATGAGGGCGAAGTCCTGCCGCACGTAGCCGAAAGTGCGGTTCCGCAACCGGGCGAGGCTGCGATCCGAGCTCCGGGTGACCTCCTCTCCCTCGACCGTGACGGTTCCCGCGCTCGCCGGGACCACCAGACCCATGACGTTCAGGAGCGTGGACTTCCCACAGCCGGAGGGTCCCATGACCGCCACCAGCTCCCCCGCGCCAATGGTCAAGGTCACTCCCTTGAGAGCGTCAACGCGTGCCGTTCCGGTACCGAACGTCTTGACGACCGCGTTGAGGTGCAGGGCTGGCATCACAGATTGCTTCCTCCAAGCTGAGCCGCAAGGTCGTTGCGGGCAACGACGGACGAGACACGGGCGACCAGCCCGGCGTACACGGCAGTCACAGCGGCGATCGCCCACGGCACGACGCTGACCAGGTCGGGCAAGGCCAAGGCGGCAAGGCCCAGCACGCCCAGGACCGGCACCAGCACGACAAGTGCGAGGTAGGTCGCCAGGCGAAGCACCACGTCCCCGATCCGCGCGCCGTGCAGCCGCTGGATCGCGAGCGAGCGCTGTGCGCGGCGCGCGGTCGCGGCCGCCGACGATCCCACTGCGACGACCACCAAGAGCAGAAAGGCCGTGTACATGGCCGTGTAGAGCAGACTGTCGCGCTGGTGAGATGCGAAGGTCTGTCCGCCTGCGTCCGCAACCGTAGCCGGGACGAGCTGTAGGCCCGAGCTCCACGACTCATCGACAAGGCGGTCCACCACGGTGGTGGTCGGCGCCAGCAGCACGGTGCGGGCGACGGCCTCCTCCTGAGCGGGCCACCCGAGGGCCATCAGGTCGTCCAGACCCACCTTCACGACGACGGTCCGTGCCAAGGTCTCCCTGGACTGCCAGGGGTCGAGGAACACCGCCCCAGGGGCAAGCCGGCCGCTCACCTCGACGGTGGTCACACCGAGGTCGACGGTGTCGCCCACGCCGTACAGGGCCACGTCCTCACCGACTACCGCCGAGCCGTCCGGGATCTCAGGCAGACCGAAGGCGTCCTCAAAGTCCCCGAGGACCAGCAGCACCGGGTACGGGAACGTCTCGCGCACGCCATGGTTGAAGCGAACGGTCGTGAACGCGGCGCCACCGTGGCGCAGCTCCTGGTCGAGCAGCTCGGCCAGCTCAGTTGTCGGTTCGAACGGCTCGTCGGTGAGGTAGTGCACCCGGAAGAACGTCGCGCCGCGGCGACCGAGGTCCTCCGCGACGCGTACGTCAGCCACGCTTGAGCCCAGCTCGCTCAGGCCGGTGGCCGTGAGGACGGTGCCAATCGTGACCATCGCAGCGAACAGTGCCGTCCTGCCCCGCACCCGCCACGCATCACGGAGCCCTGCGCTCATCTGAACCCTCACCTGGCAGCCTCCCGCGTGCGGCGGGACCCGATCGCCACGCCGAGCGCGGCAGCGGCCAGTGTCAGGCAGGTGGCGCCGAACCAACCCATCCCGGCCGAGACCACATCGAGGTGACGCCGGCCCAGCAGCAGGGTCAGGGCACTACCCACCAAGGTCCCGGTCGACGTCGTCGCGATGCCGACGGGAGCAAGCAGGCGAAGCAGGGCACCCGTGTGCGCTCCGTGCAGGCGGTGCACGTCCACGCGCGACCGGTGAAAGGTGAACTGGTTGACGACCAGCAGCGCGACGCAAACGAAGGCGCCGGCAAGGAGTATGGCGAAGACTGTCGTGAACGGGTCCGATGCCACCACCTGCGCCAGCGGCGGTCGCTCAATCGGCTCGACCTGGAACCCCGCGTCGGTCAGCGCCGTCACGATCGCCGTCTCCACTCCCTTCGACGCGTCGATGAAATAATCCCCGCTGGGCAAGGGCGCTCCACCGAGGGCGTACAAGTACTGGGTGTCCCTCGGCAGCATCGGGTACCCGGTTGTGCCGATGACCGTCGATCCCGGCGGCAGGAATGTCGCCGTGCCGGAGCGCACGACCTGGCCAGCGGTGTAGGAGCCCTCGACAAGGACTACCCACGGCTTGGTGCTCGCACCGGGCGCCTCGGGCGCCCTGGCCGGCTGAGCGCCCGCCGAGCCCACATCGCGCAGCAGCGGTACCGCACCGGTCGTGTCCATGACGCCCACAGCTGCAGCGCCCATACCCGCAGCAGGTGTCACCACAAGTGTCGCGGACGCATCGCCGATGGCGACCAGCACCTGCCCCGCGGCGTCCGCCTGAACCTCGCGTCCAGCGGACGTGACGCTGTAGCCGACGAAGCTCGCTGGCAGGCCCAGGTGCCCGCGCGCCCACCCGTCGGCGAGCGTCAGTCCGTAAGCCACCGACACCGTCATCAGGACTCCGAGCAGCGCACTGACGCCGGCCAGCAACCCGGTCCACCGTGAACGCACACCGCCTCCTTCGTCGGACGGCGTCCGGCCGGCGGGCGTCACCCCGCCGGGCGGACGCCGGTGCTCAACCCCGCCCGCAAGTGGGGAAGGTCACCAGGCGCCCACGGGACGTAGGTGTGACCGTAGTAGAAGCGGGTCGCGTTTCCCGGCAGCAGGCGAAGGCGACAACCGCGGCGGCGGCGTGCAGCTGTTTGCGCATACGGGTTTCCCTTCCTTCTCTATCCGTCACGGGCGCGCGGATTCGCGCCCCGGCTCCCTCGCCTTGGACGCGGGAATTTCGCTTCGAGCTCCGCGGACTTAGTCGTCGGCCGCCTCGACCAGTGCGGTTCGGATCGCTTCGAGCTCGGTGACGTGCGCAGTGAAGAACGCGTCCTCCAGCTCCGTGCGCACCTCCGCGACTGTCGACGGAAGGTTGGACGCCTCGCGGCATCCGAAGTCCGTCGCGGCGAGCGACCGCTCACGGCTCGCGAACTGCTCCAAGACGCCGGTCGGCGGGGGGCGCCCTGGGCCCATAGCGCGTCGTACTCGGCAGTCAGATCCGCCAAGAGCTGGTCCGGACCGCCGAGTGACTCGAGTCCGGGTTGCCGCCGGCCGGGACCCCTGAACCGCGACGGAGCCGGCCAGCCTGCGGCGGAGTGGGTCGATGCGAAAGGACCCGTAGTCCTCGACCGCCTCAGCACCGACTCCTGGTGGCACAACCGCAGGACCAGCGCCCGCCGCCAGGAGTTCTCCTACGGCTTGCAATCCGTCGACCGCCTCGGGCGCCGAGCCGACCGCGGGGAGCCGTCAGCAGGCGACCCAGGTCGCGCCCCGGTAAGCCCCAAGACCGCGCGGACGTCGACGACGTCGGACGCTTTGACGGCACCCCAGGAGCACGCCAGCGTGCAGTGGCGACGTTCGAGGACCTCGCACTGAACGGGCCGTTCGACGTCGGGGGTGACGCAGGGGTCAGCAGCCCGGCGCAGGAGTGGGTGGAGACCCTGACCCCGAGGAGCGGGCCGGTCCTGCTCGAGGCCGCATGGACGATCGTCGGGCGCCTACCGCCGCACCGGCACGGACCGGTTCGACCGGTGCGTGCGGTCCGCGCGAGGATGTGGGGCCCCGTCCCGGCCGAAGGAGTCCCCCGTGTCCCGCATCCTCGTCACCGGCTCGAGCGACGGCATCGGCCTGGAGACCGTCCGTCAGCTGCTCGCCGCCGGGCACGACGTCGTCGGCCACGCGCGCGACGCCGCGCGTGCGCGTGACCTGCGCGCCGCCCAGCCCGGGGTGAGCGACGTCGTCGTCGGGGACCTGGCCTCGCTCGCCGAGACGCGCGCCCTGGCCGGGGCGGCGACCGCCGCGGGCCCGTTCGACGTGGTGATCCACAACGCGGGCATCGGCGGCGGGGTCAGCGAGCGCACGGTGACCGAGGACGGCCTGGAGCGCATCCTCCAGGTCAACGTGGTCGCCCCGTACCTGCTCACCGCGCTGATGCCCCGTCCCCGCCGGCTCGTCTACCTGACCTCCGGCCTGGAGTCCCAGGGCCGCACGCACCTCGACGACCTGCAGTTCGAGGCGCGCGCGTGGGACGGGATGCAGGCGTACTCGGACTCCAAGCTGCTCGACGTCACGCTCGCGTTCGCCGTCGCGCGCCTGTGGCCCGAGGTGGTCGTCACCGCGGTCGACCCCGGCTGGATCAAGACGAAGCTGGGCGGCCCGGGCGCGTGGGACGAGGTGGACGAGGGCGCCGCGACGCAGGTCTGGCTCGCCACGTCGGACGACGACGCCGCGCGGGTGACCGGCGCGTACCTCAAGCGCCACGAGGTCCAGGTCGCGAACCCCGAGGCCCGCGACACCGCCCTCCAGGATGGCCTGCTCGCCCGGCTCGCCGCGCTCACCGGGGTCGAGCTCCCCCGCTGAGCCGCCTGCGGCACGGACGAGGACGGCACGGACGACGACGGCCCCACCGGTCGTCACCGGTGGGGCCGTCGTGGGAGCGCTGGGGTCCTCAGTCCTCGCTGGTGCGCGGCTGCGGCACGCCGTTGAGCAGCCCGCGGACCTCGGCCTCGCTGTAGCGGCGGTGGCCGCCCAGCGTGCGGATGGCGGAGAGCTTGCCCGCCTTCGCCCAGCGCGTGACCGTCTTGGGGTCGACGCGGAACATGCTCGCGACCTCGGAGGGGGTCAGGAGCGAGTCCGGGGCGTCATTGCGGGTGCCGGAGGGGGATCCCTGAGGGGACATGGTGCAACTCCTTCGTCGTTCGGTGCGTCCGGCCGACCTCGAGGGTCCCGTGACTTTGCGTCCCCACCTCGCGGTGGGTTTGCCCTTGTCGCTGACGGGGACAGGTTCCCACATTCCGGACATCGACGCAAAGCGCGTGTCGGCCGCACCCCATCTTTCACCCGCGTCCAGCCCTCCGGGCCGGCTCAGCTCCCCGCCGAGCCCCCCGACGCCTCGGCGCCCCGCCCCCCGCCGATCGTGGTCGCGGGCGAGCCGTGCTGGACCTCGATCCGGCGCGAGCGCGACTCCTCCGCCACCGGGATGGTCAGGGTCAGGACGCCGTCGGCGTAGGCGGCCTGCACCCGGTCGAGGGCGAGGCCGCGACCCACCGTGAGCTGGCGGACGTACGTGCCCGAGGCCCGCTCCCGCGCGAGCCACTGCACGTCCGCGTCGGTGGGTGCCGTGCGCTCGGCCCGGATGGTGAGCGTGCGGTCCTC
Source organism: Actinotalea sp. JY-7876 (assembly GCF_014042015.1). Classification (NCBI taxonomy): domain Bacteria; kingdom Bacillati; phylum Actinomycetota; class Actinomycetes; order Micrococcales; family Cellulomonadaceae; genus Actinotalea; species Actinotalea sp. JY-7876. The sequence goes on from NZ_CP059493.1 coordinate 2,447,380, forward strand.
GACGTTGACGTCCACCGAGCCCGGGTCGACGCCCGGCAGGTCCACCTGCAGCACGTAGTGGTCGCCCGCGCGGTAGAGGTCGAGCGGCATCGCGGCGGTCTGCGGCGCCTGCGCCGCCTCGCGCACGGAGCCCAGCAGCTGGTCCATCCAGCGCGTCGGGTCGATCGGTTCCAGTCGAGCAGCCATGTGAGTCCTCCCCTCGGACACACCCCGGACCATCCGGGGTCCGACCCGCCCGGGGCGTTCGCTCGCACCGGGCGGCTACCTCCGGTTCTAGCACTCGCCCCCGGGGAGTGCCAGGGGACAGGGACCACTGTCCCGGGGACCTTTGGCACAGCCCGGAGCCGCGACGGGCTCGTACCGTGGGACGTGGATCAAGGGCGATCCGCCCCATCCGCACCAATACCGGGAGAGTCCCGTGGCCGCTCGCTCCGCACCCCGTCCCGCCCCTGAGCCTGACGCTGCGCCCCGCGCCGTGGCGTCCCCGATCGACGCCCTCGTCGCCGGCGCCACCAAGGCGCTCGCGCAGTACGCGTCGTTCACCCAGGCCGACGTCGACCACATCGTGAAGAAGGCGTCGGTCGCCGCGCTGAACCAGCACGGCGAGCTCGCGCGCCACGCGGTCGCCGAGACCCGCCGCGGCGTGTTCGAGGACAAGGCCGTGAAGAACATCTTCGCGTGCGAGCACGTCACCAACTCGATGGCCGAGCTCAAGACGGTCGGCATCGTCTCGCGCGACGACCTCCACGGCATCGTGGAGATCGCCGAGCCCGTGGGCGTCGTCGCCGGCATCACGCCGGTGACCAACCCGACGTCGACGGCGATCTTCAAGGCGCTCGTGGCGCTGAAGACGCGCAACCCGATCATCTTCGCGTTCCACCCCTCCGCGCAGGAGTCCTCCGTCGCGGCGGCCCGCGTGGTGCGCGACGCCGCCGTCGCGGCCGGCGCCCCGGAGCACTGCATCCAGTGGGTCTCCGAGCCGTCGATCGCCGCGACCCACGAGCTCATGAACCACCCCGGCGTGGCGCTGATCCTCGCCACGGGCGGCAACGCGATGGTCAAGGCCGCGTACTCGTGCGGCAAGCCCGCGCTCGGCGTCGGCGCCGGCAACGTGCCCGCCTACATCGAGGCGACGGCCAAGCTCAAGCGCGCCGTCAACGACGTCGTGCTGTCCAAGGCGTTCGACAACGGCATGGTGTGCGCCTCGGAGCAGGCCGTCATCCTCGACGCGGAGATCTACGACGCCGCCATGGCCGAGTTCGACATCCTGCACGCCTACCGCGCCACGCCGGCCGAGAAGGCCATGCTCGAGCGCTTCATCTTCGGCGTCGAGGCGGACTCGGCCAACTGCGGCGGCGCCAAGCTCAACGCCTCCGTCGTCGGGCAGAGCCCGCAGTGGATCGCCCAGCAGGCCGGGTTCACGGTGCCCGAGGAGACCTCGATCATCCTGGCCGAGGTCGGTCAGGTCGGTCCCGCCGAGCCGCTCACGCGCGAGAAGCTCTGCCCGGTCCTGGCGGTCCTGCGCGCCGACTCGCGCGAGCACGGCATCCGCCTCGCCGAGCAGATGGTCGAGTTCGACGGTCTCGGGCACAGCGCCGCGATCCACACCGAGGACAAGGAGCTCTCGGAGGAGTTCGGCAGCCGCGTCAAGGCGATCCGCATCATCTGGAACTCGCCGTCGTCGCTCGGTGGCATCGGCGACATCTACAACGCGTTCATCCCGTCCCTCACGCTCGGCTGCGGCTCGTACGGCGCCAACTCCGTCTCGAACAACGTCTCGGCGGTCAACCTCGTGAACATCAAGCGGATCGGCCGTCGCAACAACAACCTGCAGTGGTTCAAGGTCCCGGCCAAGACGTACTTCGAGCCGAACGCCATCCGCTACCTGGCCGACATGCCGGACGTGCACCGCGTCACCATCGTGACCGACGCGACGATGACCAAGCTCGGGTTCGTGGACAAGGTCCTGGACGTGCTCGGTCGTCGCCCGGAGAAGATCGCGCTGCAGATCCTGGACGACATCGAGCCCGAGCCCAGCATCGCGACGGTCGACCGGGGCGCGGAGGCGATGCGCCACTTCAACCCGGACACGATCATCGCGCTCGGTGGCGGCTCCCCCATGGACGCCGCGAAGGTCATGTGGCTGCGCTACGAGCACCCGGAGATCGTGTTCGCGGACATGCGCGAGAAGTTCTTCGACGTCCGTAAGCGTGCCTTCAAGTTCCCGACGCTGGGCGAGCGCGCCAAGCTCGTCTGCATCCCGACGACGTCGGGCACGGGCGCGGAGGTGACGCCGTTCGCGGTGATCACGGACCAGAAGACGGGCGTCAAGTACCCGCTCGCGGACTACGCGCTCACGCCGACCGTCGCGATCATCGACCCCGCGCTCACGGGCAAGATGCCGGCCTCGCTCGCGGCCGACTCCGGCTTCGACGCGCTGACGCACGCGACGGAGGCGTACGTCTCGGTCTACGCGAACGACTTCACGGACGGCATGGCGCTGCAGGCGATCCGCCTGATCTTCGAGAACCTCGAGGCGTCCGTGACGGGCGGCGAGGCGGCGGTGGTCGCCCGGGAGAAGATGCACAACGCCGGCACGATCGCGGGCATGGCGTTCGGCAACGCCTTCCTGGGCATCGTGCACTCGATGGCGCACACCATCGGCTCCACCTTCCACCTCGTCCACGGCCGGACCAACGCGACGCTCCTGCCGCACGTGATCCGCTACAACGGCACGGTGCCGACCAAGCTCACGAGCTGGCCGAAGTACGAGCACTACGTCGCCCCGGAGCGGTTCCAGGAGATCGCCAAGACGCTGGGGCTGCCGGCCTCGACGCCGGCGGAGGGCGTGGAGTCCTACGCCCGGGCGGTCGAGCGGCTGCGCGACGCGGTCGGCATCCCCTCGTCGTTCGCGGCGCAGGGCGTGTCCGAGCAGGCGTTCATGAGCAAGCTGGACGACCTGGCGATGCGCTCCTACGAGGACCAGTGCGCGCCCGCGAACCCGCGGATGCCGATGCTGGCCGACATGAAGGACCTCATGACCGCGGCGTACTACGGGACGTCGCTGCAGGACGTGCGCTCACGGCGCACGGAGGCAGGCACGACGGAGCCCTCCGCCCAGGAGGAGGTGCGCTCCGAGGCCTGACCCGCCGGTGTGCCCGCCCGGTCGCGCGGGCGGGCACACCCCTGCCGGGGCACACTGGACCTCCCCAGACCCTCGGAGGACACCGTGCGCACGACCCCCGTCACCCACGCAGCGCGCCGCCCCCTGCTCTCCCGGGCTGCTGCCGCCGCCCTCGCCGCCGTGCTGGCCGGTGGCGCCCTGACCGGCTGCAGCGCGACCGAGGACCTGCCCGACGTCGACGTCGAGCGCCTCGGCGACGACGTCCAGGAGGGCGTCGACGGCGCCCGCCGCTCGCTCGAGGACCTCGAGCAGACCCTCGACGAGGCGACCCTGGACGAGGACACGCGGGCCCGCGTGGACGAGGCGGTGGCGGCCGCCGGCGACGCGATGGACCGGGCGCGGACCGCGGCGGACGAGGCGGACGTGGTCGAGGCGCTCGACGAGGCCGAGCACCACCTGGACGAGGCCGCGGCGGACGCGGGCCCCGCCGTCGAGGCCGCGCTCGAGACGCTCCGGGCCGAGATCGAGTCGCTGCGCGAGGACCTGGCCTGATCGCGGGCCCGCCCGGTGCGCGACCGAGGCGGGCTCCGCTAGCGTGGCCGGGTGAGTCTCGCCAGCGCTGCCACGCGCCCGTCCCCCCTGTCCGGTCACCAGGTCGAGCTGGTCCTCGACGACCAGGAGGTGACCCTCACCGACGTCGGCGCCAAGGTGCGCCGGTACGCCGTCGGCGGGCGTGACGTCTTCACGCCGTTCGGCGCGGACGAGGTGGCCCCCGCCGGCCACGGGGCGATCCTCGCGCCCTGGCCCAACCGCATCCGCGACGGCCGCTACACGGTCGACGGCGAGGAGCTCCAGCTCGACATCACCGAGCCCGCGCTCTCCACCGCCCTGCACGGCCTGGTCATGTGGCAGCGCTGGGAGGTGCTCGGCAACGTCGACGAGGCGCACGCCGCCGGTCATGCCGCGACCCTGCGCCTGCGGCTCGCGCCCAGCCCCGGCTACCCGTTCGACCTGCTGCTCCGGGTCACCTACCGCCTCACGGCGGCCGGGCTGCACGTGCAGACGACCGCGACCAACCTCGGGACGCGGACCGCGCCCTACGGGGTGGGCTTCCACCCGTGGCTGTCCCCCGGCGCCGCCTCCCTCGACGAGTGCACCGTCCGGCTGGACGCCGCGACCCGCGTGACGGTCGACGACCGCCTGCTGCCCACGGGCACCGAGCCGGTCAGCGGCGAGTACGACCTGCGCGAGCCGCGGTCCCTGCGCGGGCTGGACCTCGACGACGCCTACCTCGACGTGATCCGCGACGAGCAGGGCCTCTCGTGGATCCAGGTCGCCGCCCCGGACGGCCGGACGGCCGCCGTCTGGATGGACGAGTCCATGGACGCGTGGCAGATCTGCACCGGCGACCACATCAGCCCGGAGTCCGTGCGCCGGACCGGCGTCGCGGCGGAGCCGATGAGCTGCATCGCCGACGCGTTCCGCACGGGCGACCGGCTGGTGCACCTCGCGCCGGGCGAGAGCCACGAGGTGACCTGGGGCGCCACGCTGCTCTGAGCAGCGGCGGCTGTCCGCACGACGTCGTGCCCCGCGGGGCGCGACGTCAGTAGTTGGTGCCCATCTCCGCCGTGCCGGGGACGAACTCCCAGTGCCACGGCTCGAACGCCCCCGAGCCGCCCTTGCGGGCCCACTCCGGGTTGTCCCAGCCGAACGTGGGCCCGTTGCTCTGGAGCCACGAGAAGACCTGCGACGAGCGGGTCTCGGACGTGCACAGGTCGATCGCCAGGCCCCAGCCGTGGTTGGACGTCCCCGGCGAGGCCGCGAGGCCGGGCTTGATCGCCGCGACGCGCCGCTGGTCGGCCAGCGAGCGGTAGGAGTCCGTGAGGCACAGGTCGCGACCGAAGGCGGCGCGGAAGTTCACGTTGAGCTCGGCGAGCGCGACGGCGGCGTCGCCCCGCAGCAGGTGGCCGGAGACCCACAGCGAGCACATGTCCGACGCCGGGATGAGGCCGTTGGAGCCCGTGGGACGCGTCTCGCCGTCGCACCCGGGCAGCGGCTCGCGCTCATACGACCGGCTCGCCGCGAGGGTTGAGCGGTCCGCGCCGCGCACGGCCGCCAGCACCGACGTCGCGGTCGTGGGCTGGTCCCCGCCGGCGAGGACCTCGAGCGCGGTCGGGTAGCCCGGCTCGGCGACGGTGACGGCCTCGGCGGCCACGGTCGCCGTCGGCGAGACGTGCGAGGCGAGCGGGACGGCGATCGTCACCGCGGCGAGCGCCGTCAGGACGCCGGCACGCGGCAGGACGCGACGCATCGCCGCGCGGTCGACGCGCCGTGCCGGCCGCGCCGCACGCCGCGCGCGACGCGAGGCCACCGGGGTCGTGGACGCCGCCGGCGAACTTGCCTGCGCTGGCTGCACGACACCTCCGGGCTCGGAACACGGCACGCCCCGGACGCAGATGCGGTGGGAGCGCGACCTCGCCGGGCCGGAGATCGTGGGGGACCCGGCGGGCGAGGTGATGACCCGACAGTAACGGTTCGGTCTCGAGGTTCCAAGCGGCCCTTGGTCCCTGGCCACCCACCCCGGGCTCAGTGGAGCTGACCGCGCTGCATCGCGTCCCGGACCTCGCCCACGAGCTCCTCGAGGATGTCCTCCAGGAAGACGACGCCCACCACCGACCCGTCGGCGGCCACGACGCGCGCCAGGTGCGTGCCCGTGCGCTGCATGGCCGCGAGCGCGTCCTCGACCTCGTCCGCCGGACGGACCTCGGCGAGCGCGCGCACGCGCCACTCGGGCACGGGCAGGTCCCGCTCCCCCGGTCCGGCGTACAGGACGTCCTTGAGGTGCAGGTAGCCGACGGGCTGCCCGCCCTCGCCGGTGACGACGAACCGACTGAAGCCCGTGCGCGCGACGAGCCGCTCGACGTCCGCCACGGAGCAGCCGCGCGGCACCTGCACCAGGTCCGCCACGGGCACCATGACGTCCGCCGCCGTGCGGTCGCTGAACTCGATGGCCCCGGTCAGCAGCCCCTGGGCGTCGACGAGCAGACCCTCCGCCTGGGAGCGCTCGACGATCGACTGGACCTCCTGCGCCGTGAACGCCGAGGCGACCTCGTCCTTGGGCTCGACGCCGAACAGCCGCAGGATGTGGTTCGCGAGCCAGTTGAGCGCGGTGATCACCGGTCCCACGACGCGCGCGACCCACACGAGCGGCGGGCCGAACCACATCACGGCGCGGTCCGGGCCGGCCACGGCGAGGTTCTTCGGCACCATCTCGCCGAGGACGACGTGCAGGTAGACGACCACGAGGAGCGCCACGACGAAGGCCGCGGGGTGCACCGCGGCCGCCGGCAGGCCGACGGCCGCGAACGGGACCTCCAGCAGGTGCGCGAGGGCGGGCTCGGCGACGACGCCGAGCGACGTCGAGCAGACCGTGATGCCGAGCTGCGCGCACGCCAGCATGAGGGAGACGTGCTCCATGGCCCACAGCACGACGCGGGCGCGGCGGGACCCCGCCTGCGCGAGCGGCTCGATCGCGCTGCGGCGGGCCGAGATGATGGCGAACTCCGCCCCGACGAAGAACGCGTTGGCCGCGAGCAGGACGATCCCGAGCGTGATCGCGACACCGGTGCTCATGCGCCGGCCCCGTCCGCCGGGGCGTGCGGGCGCACGCGCAGCCGCTCGACGCGCCGGCCGTCCATCTGCTCGACCTGCAGCAGCACCCCTGGCACCTGCACGACGTCGCCCGCGTGGGGCACGCGGCCCAGGAGCGCCATGACCAGGCCGCCGAGCGTCTCGTACGCCCCCTCGTCCGGCACGACGACGCCGGTCGCCTCCTCGAGCTCGTCCGGCCGCAGCAGGCCCGGGACGCTCCACGAGTCGTCGGCCGTGCGGTGCACGCCCGCGCGGCGCGGGTCGTGCTCGTCCGCCACCTCGCCGACGAGCTCCTCGACGACGTCCTCGAGCGTCACGACACCCGCCGTCCCGCCGTACTCGTCGACGACGACGGCCATCTGCATGCCGTGCTCACGGAGCTCGACCAGCAGCGGACCCAGGCGCACGGTCTCCGGCACGCGCGGCGCGTCGTCCATGAGGGCGGCGGCGGGCACGTCGGCGCGCCGGTCGTACGGGACGGCGATCGCGCGGCGCAGGTGCACCAGCCCGACGACGTCGTCGTGCGAGGTGTCGATCACGGGGAAGCGCGAGTGCCCGGTCGCCCGGGCGCGGGCCACCACGTCGGCCGCCGTGTGGTCGCGCCGGACGACCTCCATGCGCGTGCGGTCTGTCATCACGTCGACGGCCGTGAGCGTGTCGAGCTCGATCGAGTTCGTCAGGAGCGTGGCGGTGCCCTCGTCGAGCGTGCCGACCTCCGCCGACCGCCGGACGAGCGAGGCGAGCTCCTGGGCCGACCGCCCGCCCGAGAGCTCCTCGCGCGGCTCCACGCCCATGCGGCGCAGCAGGCCGTTGGCGCTGTCGTTGAGCACCACGATCACCGGCCGCAGGGCCGTGGTGAAGCCGCGCTGCAGCGGCGCGACGGCGCGTGCGGTCGCCAGCGGCCGGCTCAGCGCGAGGTTCTTGGGGACGAGCTCGCCGAAGAGCATGGAGAACCCGTTGACGAGGAGGATCGCCCCGACGGCCGCGAGCGCCGTCGCGATCCCCTCGGTCCGCGGGTTGCGCCCCAGGGCGCCCGCGAGCAGGTCGGTGATCGCCGGCTGCGTCGTGTACCCGAGCAGGATGGTCGTGACCGTGATGCCGACCTGGGCGCCCGACAGCTGGGTCGACAGCTCGGCGAGCGCGCGGCGGACCGACCGCGAGCGCCGGTCGGGGGTCCGCTGGACCTCCTGGTCCACGAGCGCCGGGTCGAGCGTCACGAGCGCGAACTCGGCGGCGACGAAGACCGCGGTGCCGGCCGTGAGGGCGACGCCGAGCAGGACGAGCAACCACTCGGTCACCGTGGGCGCCGGGCGGGGTGCGTCGCGAGGGGCGGGCGGAGTCGGGAGGAGCCGGCACCGGGGGCGACCCAGGGCCGGCTCGGACTTGAGCTCGTCATCGTGCGGTCAGCATAACGGCGTGTGCCACGCTAGGCCCCATGGCAGCCAGCAGGCCCGACGCCGACCCCGTGACCGTCCTCGTCGTCGAGGACGAGCCGGCCATCGCCACCGCCATCGCGCACCGGATGACCGCCGAGGGCTGGCGCGTCGAGATCGCGGGCGACGGCCCGAGCGGTGTCGCCGCGGCGGCGCGCCTGAACCCGGACGTCGTCGTGCTGGACGTCATGCTCCCGGGGCTCGACGGGCTCGAGGTGTGCCGCCGGATCCAGCGCGAGCGCCCCGTGCCGGTGATCATGCTCACCGCGCGCGACGACGAGACGGACATGCTGGTGGGCCTCGGCGTCGGCGCCGACGACTACATGACCAAGCCGTTCTCGATGCGCGAGCTCGTGGCGCGCACCAAGGCGCTGCTGCGCCGCGTCGACCGGGCGACCCAGCTCGCCGAGCAGGCGCCCGCGGAACCGGCCATCGTGGTGGGCGACGTCGTCATCGACCGGGCGCAGCGCCGGGTCTCGCGCGACGGCGAGGTCGTGCACCTGACACCCACGGAGTTCGACCTGCTGGTGACGCTCGCCCGGACCCCCCGCACGGTCCTGACCCGCGAGCGCCTCCTCGCGGAGGTGTGGGACTGGGTCGACGCGTCGGGGACCCGCACCGTCGACTCGCACGTCAAGGCCCTGCGTCGCAAGCTCGGACCGGACCTCATCCGCACCGTGCACGGCGTGGGCTACGCGTTCGAGCCGACCGGCCGACCCACGAGCGGCTGACGTGCCGACACCACGCCACGTCGGGCACCCCGGACGCGGCCGGCTGCCGGACGTCCGGCCGCTGGACCGGCTCTCGACGATCAAGATCAAGCTGGGCGTCCTCGTCGCGGCGAGCGTCGTGGTGGCCGCCTTCATCACCTGGCTCGGGCTCTACAACCACCTCGGCCCGACGCGGACCCTCCCGCTGGCCGTCGTGGTCGCCCTGCTGGCCGTGCAGGTCCTCGCGCGCGGCATGACGTCGCCGCTGCGGGAGATGACGGCCGCCGCCCGCGCGATGGCCGGCGGCGACTACTCCCAGCGCGTGCGCGCCACCAGCCGCGACGAGGTCGGCCAGCTCGCCGAGGCGTTCAACACCATGGCGCGCGACCTCGAGCACGTCGACGTGCTGCGCCGCGAGATGGTGGCCAACGTCTCCCACGAGCTGCGGACGCCGGTGACGGCGCTGCGCGCGCAGCTCGAGAACATGGTCGACGGCGTCAGCGAGCCCGACCCCGAGGCGCTCCAGGCCGCGCTGACCCAGACCGAGCGGCTCGGGCGGCTCGTCGCCTACCTGCTCGACCTGTCCCGCATCGAGGCGGGCGCCGTGGGCCTGGACGTCGACGACGTGCCGCTGGAGGACTTCCTGCGCGACGCCGTGGCCGCCGCGGAGCCGCTCGCCGCCGAGAAGCAGCTGCGGCTCGAGACGGTGGTCCACCCGGCGGGCCTGACGGTCCCCGCCGACGCCGAGCGGCTGCACCAGGTCGTGGCCAACCTCCTGCACAACGCGGTCCGGCACTCCCCCGTCGGCGGCCGCATCACGGTGGCGGCGGGGCGCTCCGGCGGGTCGGTGGTGATCGACGTCGCGGACGAGGGCCCGGGCATCCCGCGGGGCGACCGCGAGCAGGTCTTCGTACGGTTCAGCCGCGGCAACGCCCCCGCGCAGACCGGGAGCGAGAGCACCGGCGGCACGGGCCTGGGCCTGGCGATCGTGCGCTGGGCGGTCCAGCTCCACGGCGGCACGGTGCACGTCGCCGACTCGGCGAAGGGCTGCGTGATGCGCGTGACGCTGCCGGCGAAGCGGCAGCCCACGCCCCGATAGTTGTTCTAGTCCCGTTGGAACAATAGGGTGATGGACATGACACACGCAGCGACCGCGCCCCCGGGCGAGCAGGGCGTCGTCTCGGTCCGGAACCTCACCAAGCGGTTCGGGTCGGTCCTCGCCGTGGACGACCTGACCTTCGACGTGCACCCCGGGCGGGTGACCGGCTTCCTCGGGCCCAACGGCGCGGGCAAGACGACGACGCTGCGGATGCTCCTCGGGCTCGTCCGCCCGTCGGCCGGCAGCGCGACGATCTCGGGCGGCACGTACGCCACCCTCCCCCGCCCGGCGCGGGTCGTCGGCGCGGCCCTGGAGGCCGCGAGCTTCCACCCCGGCCGGACCGCGCGCGACCACCTGCGGGTGCTCGCGCCGCAGGTCGGCGTGCCGGACTCCCGGTGCGACGAGGTCCTGGACATCGTCGGCCTCGGTGCGGTCGCCCGGCGCCGCGCGGGCGGGTTCTCCCTCGGCATGCGCCAGCGCCTCGGCCTGGCCACGACCCTGCTGGGCGACCCGCAGGTCCTCGTGCTCGACGAGCCGGCCAACGGCCTCGACCCCGAGGGCATCGCGTGGCTGCGCTCCTTCCTGCGCCACCTCGCCGGCGAGGGCCGCACCGTCCTCGTCTCGAGCCACGTGCTCTCCGAGGTCCAGCAGACGGTCGACGACGTCGTCATCATCGCCCGCGGCCGCCTGGTGCACGCCTCGCCGCTGGCCGAGCTCGCCCGCCTCGCGCGGCGCACCGTGCGCGTCGCCTCGCCCGACGTCGACGGCCTGCGCCGGCTCGCCGACCGCCTCGGCGTCGCGGCCGAGCCCGGGCCCGCACCGGGCACGCTGCTGCTCGACGACGTCGACCCGGCCACCGTGGGCGCCGCCGCCTTCGCGGCGGGCGTCGAGCTCCACGAGCTCAGTGCGCGCGACGTCGGCCTCGAGGACCTCTTCCTCCAGCTGACCACCGGTCCGACGACCGAGAGGGGTGCCGCGTGATCGCCGCGCTCAAGACCGAGTACCGCAAGCTCGTCACCACCCGGATGTGGTGGGTCCTGCTGCTCTGCATGGCGTTCTACATGGCGTTCCTCGGCGGGTTCATGGCCTTCGTCCTCACGCTCGGCGACGGCGCGGCCGGCGCCGGCATGACCGGTGAGCCGACCCCGGAGCTACCGGCCGCGGACCTCGTGCAGACCGTCTACACGCTCGCCCCGTCGGTCGGGTACGTCTTCCCCGTGATCGTCGGCGCGCTCGCCGTGACCAACGAGTTCCGGCACATGACCATCACGCCGACCCTGCTGACCGAGCCCCGCCGCTCGCTCGTCCTCGGCGCGAAGCTCCTCGCGAGCCTGCCGGTCGGTGCGGTGTTCGGCCTCGTGGGCACCGGGGCGACGGTGGCGACGGGCGCCGCGGTGCTCGCGCTGCGGGGCGAGCCGACACTCCTCGGCGATCCCGACGTGCTGCTCACGCTCGGCCGCTCGGTCCTGGTGCTCGCGGTCTGGGCGATGGTCGGCGTCGGCTTCGGCGCGGCACTGACCAACCAGGTCGCCGCCATCGTCGTGCTGCTCGCCTTCACGCAGTTCGTCGAGCCGATGCTCCGCCTGTTCCTGGGGGCCTTCGAGCCGACGGAGGGCGTGGTGCGCTGGCTGCCCGGAGCGGCGGGCGAGGCGGTGACCGGATCGAGCTTCTACGCGGCCAGCGGCATCAGCGACCTGGTCCCCTGGTGGCAGGGGCTCCTGGCGCTGGTCGCCTACGGCCTCGCCTTCGCCGTCCTGGGCCGGTTCACCGCCTTCCGCAGGGACATCACCTGACGAGTGGGGCGGACGTCACGTCCCCGATGGGGCCGCCCCGCGCGCGGCTGACGGCCGGGCTCGCGGAAATCGCCTAGGGTGGATGCCGAGATGACCGGTGTCAACGGTCTGAGGTCCCGTGGCGGAAGTGGGCGATCCTGGCGTGTCCCAGAAGGCGGAGCACGATGCCGTGCGCGCAGCGTTCGGTGCCAACCAGTGGCTGGTGGACGAGCTCTACGAGCAGTACCTGACCGACAAGGACGCCGTCGACCCGGCGTGGTGGGACTTCTTCGAGGACTACCGCCCACGGGGTGACCAACCGGCGCCCGACGGGCAGCGGCCCGCGGCGTCGGACGGCGCCGACGGTGCGGCCACGCGGCGCGAGGCGCCCGAGGCGTCCTCCGGGCGCAACGGCGCCGCGCCCGCGCGGCGTGCCGGGTCCGACGACGCGGAGAGCCCGACGCCCGCGCCGACGACGGCCGACGAGCGTCCGGCGCCGGCGCCGCAGGCCAAGCGCTCGCCGGCCCAGGCGACCTCGCGCACCCCCCGGGAGCCCGACGCCGAGCCGACGACGCCCCCCGAGGCGTCGGCCACCCCTGCGACGGCCCCGTACGCCGCCGTCGCGGCGGCGAAGCCGAACGCGCCCGAGGCGCCGCCCGAGGCCACCGTGGAGAAGCTGCGCGGCCCGGCCGCGCGCGTCGTGGTGAACATGGAGGCCAGCCTCGAGGTCCCGACGGCGACCTCGGTGCGCGCGGTGCCGGCCAAGCTCATGGTCGACAACCGCATCGTCATCAACAACCACCTCGCGCGCAGCCGCGGCGGCAAGGTCTCCTTCACCCACCTCATCGGGTGGGCCGTCGTCGAGGCGCTCGGCGACATGCCGGCGATGAACGCCGCCTACGCCGAGATCGACGGCAAGCCGGGGATCAAGCGCCCGGGCGCCGTGAACTTCGGGCTCGCGATCGACCTCGCCAAGCCGGACGGCACCCGCCAGCTGCTCGTGCCGGCCATCAAGGGCGCGGACCGCATGGACTTCGGGCAGTTCGTCGCCGCGTACGAGGACGTCGTCCGCCGTGCGCGTCAGAACAAGCTCACGGTCGAGGACTTCGCGGGCACGACGATCTCGCTGACGAACCCGGGCACGCTCGGGACGGTGCACTCCGTGCCGCGCCTCATGACCGGGCAGGGCACGATCATCGGCGTCGGGGCCATGGACTACCCGGCCGAGTTCCAGGGCGCCTCCGACGAGCAGCTGGCGCGCCTCGGCGTGTCCAAGGTGCTCACGCTGACGTCGACGTACGACCACCGCATCATCCAGGGCGCGCAGTCCGGCGACTTCCTGCGGATCGTCGGCGCGAAGCTCCTCGGCGAGGGCGGGTTCTACGACCGCGTCTTCACCGCGATGCGGGTGCCGTACGAGCCCGTCCGCTGGGTGCGCGACAACACCGTCGACCAGGACACCGAGCTCGCCAAGCCCGCGCGCATCGCCGAGCTCATCCACGCCCACCGCTCACGTGGGCACCTCCTGGCCGAGACGGACCCGCTGGCCTACCGCCAGCGCAAGCACCCCGACCTGGACATCCAGAGCCACGGCCTGACGCTGTGGGACCTGGACCGGGTGTTCCCGACGGCCGGCTTCACCGGCAAGCCCAAGGCGACCCTGCGCGACATCCTCGGCCTGCTGCGCGACTCGTACTGCCGGACCATCGGCGTCGAGTACATGCACCTGCAGGACCCGCGGCAGCGGCGCTGGCTCCAGGAGCGGCTCGAGTCCGGCTACGCCCGCACGCCGCGGGAGGACCAGCTGCGGATCCTGCGCCGGCTCAACGCCGCCGAGGCGTTCGAGACGTTCCTGCAGACGAAGTTCGTCGGGCAGAAGCGCTTCTCCCTCGAGGGCGGCGAGTCGCTCATCCCGCTGCTCGACGCCGTGCTGTCGCGCGCCGCCGAGAACGGGCTGGACGAGGTCTGCGTCGGCATGTCGCACCGCGGCCGGCTGAACGTGCTCGCCAACCTCGCCGGCAAGAGCTACGGGCAGATCTTCGCGGAGTTCGAGGGCAACCAGGACCCCAAGAGCGTCCAGGGCTCGGGCGACGTGAAGTACCACCTCGGCACCGAGGGCACCTTCACCGCCGAGTCCGGCGCCACGACCAAGGTGTACCTCGCGGCCAACCCGTCGCACCTCGAGGCCGTCGACCCGGTCCTCGAGGGCATCGTGCGGGCCAAGCAGGACCGCATCGACCTGGGCGGCGACGGCTTCTCCGTGCTGCCGATCCTCATCCACGGCGACGCGGCGTTCGCGGGCCAGGGCGTGGTCGTCGAGACGCTGAACCTGGCGCAGCTGCGCGGGTACCGCACCGGCGGCACCATCCACGTCATCGTCAACAACCAGGTCGGGTTCACGACCGGGCCCTCCTCGTCCCGCTCGTCCCAGTACGCCACCGACGTGGCCAAGGGCCTGCAGGTCCCGATCTTCCACGTCAACGGGGACGACCCCGAGGCGTGCGTGCGGGTGGCCGAGCTCGCGTTCGAGTACCGCGAGCAGTTCGACCGCGACGTGATCATCGACATGATCTGCTACCGCCGGCGCGGCCACAACGAGGGTGACGACCCCTCGATGACGCAGCCGCTCATGTACAACCTCATCGAGGGCAAGCGGTCCGCCCGCAAGCTCTACACCGAGTCGCTCGTCAGCCGCGGCGACATCACGGTGGACGAGGCGTCGCAGGTGCTGCAGGACTACCAGAGCCAGCTCGAGCGCGTCTTCACCGAGACGCGGGACGGCGCCTACACCCCGGCCGCCTCGACCGAGCCGGTGTCGGGCCTGGAGAAGCCCGAGTCGCAGCTCGAGGACGCCGGGCGCATGGTCGGCTGGCGCACCGCTGTCGACGTCGAGGTGCTGCACCGCATCGGGCGGGCCCACGTCCGCCCGCCCGCCGGGTTCACGGTGCACCCCAAGCTCGAGCAGCTGCTCAACAAGCGGGAGCAGATGTCCCGCGAGGGCGGCATCGACTGGGGCTTCGGCGAGCTGCTCGCCTTCGGCTCCCTGCTGCTCGAGGGCACGCCCGTCCGGCTCGCCGGGCAGGACTCGCGTCGCGGCACCTTCGTGCAGCGCCACGCGGTGCTGCACGACCGCCGGACCGGCGCCGAGTGGACGCCGCTCGTCTACCTCTCGAGCGACCAGGCGAAGTTCTGGGTCTACGACTCCTCGCTCTCGGAGTTCGCCGCGCTCGGCTTCGAGTACGGCTACTCCGTCGAGCGCCCGGACGCCCTGGTGCTCTGGGAGGCCCAGTTCGGGGACTTCGTCAACGGCGCGCAGACGATCATCGACGAGTTCATCTCGTCCGCGGAGCAGAAGTGGGGTCAGCGGTCCTCCGTGGTGCTGCTGCTCCCCCACGGGTTCGAGGGCCAGGGCCCCGACCACTCGTCCGCCCGCATCGAGCGGTTCCTGCAGCTGTGCGCCGAGGACAACATGACCGTCGCGGCGCCGAGCACGCCGGCGTCCTACTTCCACCTGCTGCGCCGCCAGGCGTACGACCGCCCGCGGCGCCCGCTCGTCGTGGCGACGCCCAAGTCGATGCTGCGGCTCAAGGCCGCCGCCTCGGCCGTGGAGGACTTCACGTCGGGCACGTTCCGTCCCGTCGTCGGCGAGGAGCACCTCGGCGACCCGGGCCGCGTGGACCGCGTCCTGCTGTGCTCGGGCAAGGTCTACTACGACCTGCTCGCGCAGCGGGTCAAGGCCGAGGACGACCGCACCGCGATCGTGCGCCTCGAGCAGCTCTACCCGCTCGAGGGGGCGGCGCTCGCCGAGGCCGTGCGGCCGTTCGGCGACGCCGAGGTCGTCTGGGTCCAGGAGGAGCCGGCCAACCAGGGTGCCTGGACCTTCCTGGCGCCCCAGCTCGAGGAGGTCCTCGGGCGCCCGGCACGGCGCGTCTCGCGGCCCGCGTCGGCCTCCCCGGCCGCCGGTTCGAGCAAGAAGCACGCGAGCGAGCAGGCGGCCCTGGTCCAGGAGGCCTTCGCACGCTGAGCAGGACGACGGCGGGTGCCCGACGGGGCGCCCGCCGTCGTCGTCGCTGCGCCCGCGTCAGGACGCTCGGTCGCGCTCCGCGGCGGTCCGCGTGCCGAAGGTCCGCCGGTAGGCGGCCGGCGTCGTGCCGAGCTCGCGGGCGAAGTGGTGCCGCATACCCGCCGCCCCCCCGAAGCCGGCGCGACGGCCGACCTCCTCGATCGCGAGGTCGGTGCGCTCGAGCAGCTCCTGGGCCCGCAGGAGGCGCTGCCGGGCGGTCCACGACGCCGGCGTCGTGCCCGTCGCGGCGCGGAACCGGCGCGCGAACGTGCGCTCGGACATCTGCGCCCGGCGTGCGAGGCCGGGCACCGTGATCTCCTCGTCGAGGTGCTGCTCCACCCAGGCGAGCAGCGGGGCGAGGTCGCCCTCGGGCGTCGGGACGGCGTGGTCGACGTACTGCGCCTGGCCGCCGTCGCGGTGCGGCGGGACCACCATGCGGCGCGCGATCGCGGCGGCGGCCGCCGCGCCGCGCTCCTGCCGCACGAGGTGCAGGCCGGCGTCGATCCCGGCCGCGGTCCCGGCGCTGGTGACCACCCTGCGGTCCTCGACGTACAGCACGGCCGGGTCCACCACCGCCGCGGGGTGCTCGCGCGCCAGCTGCGCCGCGTACATCCAGTGCGTGGTGCAGCGCCGCCCGTCGAGCAGGCCGGCGCGGGCGAGCGCGAACGCGCCGCTGCAGACGCTCAGCAGCCACGCGCCCCGGCGCTCCGCGGCACGCAGCACGTCGAGCACGTCCTCGTGCACCTCGCGGTCGGAGCCGTACGCGGGCACCACGACGAGGTCGGCGGCGGCCGCGGCGTCGAGGCCGTCGCGGATCACGAGGTCCATCCCGACCTTCGTGGGGACCACGCCGGGCACCGGGGTGCACAGCGTCAGGTCGAAGGCCGGGCCACCCGTGTCGCGGCGGTCGATGCCGAAGATCTCGCACACGACCCCGAGCTCGAACGGGGCGACCCCCGGCAGGACGACGGCTGCGACGGAGCGGAGCATGGCCGCAGCCTCCCACGGGTTGTGTCCGGAAGTCGACGAACTACGGCTCTTCTGCCACTCGTGGCGCGATTTCTTAGCTCGCAGACTTTCTGCCATGACCGCGCTGCTGCTCCTCGCCTCGACCCTCCTGCTCACGGCGCTCCTCGTCGCCGTCGTGCGCGCCGTCCGCCGCGACGGGTACGGCCACCGCCCGCCCCCGCGGTCGCGCGCGGCCGACCTCCTGGCGGCGTCGGACCGCTGGGCGCCGCGCCCCGGCTGAGCGGTCGACCCTCTGCCGCGCGTCGCGCGCCGACTGACGCGGCTCCTCGGCCAGACTGGCAGGCACCGACCTGACAGGAGGACAGAGGTGAACCCCGCCCGGCGCATCTGCGTGATCGGCGACGAGCTCGTCGCCGGCACCGGCGACCCCAAGGCCCTCGGCTGGGTGGGACGCGTCGCCGCGCGCACCCCCCTGGAGCCCCGCCCGCACGTCCTGACGCTCGCGGTCCCGTACGAGACGACCACCGCGCTGTCGGGCCGGTGGCAGGCGGAGACGGCGCCCCGCTTCGGCGCCCCGCCCGAGCAGGGTCAGCACCACCTCGTGATCGGCCTCGGCCACGCCGACCTGACGGCCGGCCTCTCGCTGGCGCGCAGCCGGCTGAACCTGGCGAACATCCTCGACGTGGCGGACTCCCAGCGCCTGGCCACGTTCGTCGTGGGGCCGCCGCCGAGCGCGCGGCTGGACGCCGACCGCCAGGCGGAGCTGTCGGCGGCCTTCGCCGACGTCGCGGCCCGGCGGCGGGTGCCCTACGTCGACACGTACACGCCCCTGGCCCGCCACGAGCAGTGGCTCGCCGACCTCGCCGCGTCGGACGGCACGATGCCGGGCCAGGCGGGCTACGGCCTCATGGCGTGGCTGGTCCTGCACACCGGGTGGCTCCGGTGGCTCGGCCTGCCCGAGGACGCCGTCTGAGGCACCGCCCTCAGCGCACGACCCCGGCGCCGCGGAGCTCGATCGTCAGGTCCTGCGGGTTGGTCGAGACCAGGCACGCGTCCTCGTAGGTCACCACCCCGTCCCGCACGAGGCGGAAGAGGTGCTGGTCGAACGTCTGCATCTGGTAGTACTCCCCCTCCTTGATCAGGTCGTGGAGGGGCGGGGCGTCGTACGGGTCGGCGATCGCGTCCGCCGTGCGTCCCGTGTTGACCAGGACCTCGACCACAGCGACGCGCCCCGTGCCGTCGGCCTTGCGCACGAGGCGCTGGGAGACGATCCCCCGCAGCGCCTGGGCGAGCGCGTGGCGCACCTGCTTCTGCTCGTGCGGCGGGAAGAAGTCGACGACGCGGTTGACGGTCTCCTGCGCGTCGATCGTGTGGAGGGTCGACATGACGAGGTGGCCGGTCTCGGCCGCCGA
Source organism: Actinotalea sp. JY-7876 (assembly GCF_014042015.1). Taxonomy (NCBI): domain Bacteria; kingdom Bacillati; phylum Actinomycetota; class Actinomycetes; order Micrococcales; family Cellulomonadaceae; genus Actinotalea; species Actinotalea sp. JY-7876. Next base: position 2,465,613 of record NZ_CP059493.1, read on the forward strand.
CAGGGCCGCGCGCACCGTCTCGACGTCACGCATCTCCCCCACCAGGATGACGTCCGGGTCCTGACGCATCGCGGCGCGCAGCGCGACGGTGAAGTCGGCCGTGTCGAACCGGACCTCGCGCTGGGAGACGATCGCCTTCTTGTCGGGGTGCAGGATCTCGATCGGGTCCTCGATCGTGACGATGTTGCACTCCTTGACGGTGTTCACGAGGTCCACCATCGAGGCGAGCGTCGTCGTCTTGCCCGAGCCGGTCGGCCCCGTGACGAGCACCAGGCCGCGCGGCTCCAGCGCGAGCTCGCCCAGCACGGAGGGCAGCGCGAGCTCGGCGAGCGACTGGGCACCGAACGCCACCCGCCGGAAGACGAGGCCGAGCGTGCCGCGGGCCTGGTAGGCGTTGACGCGGAACCGGCCCACGCCGGGCAAGGAGAAGGCGAAGTCCGCCTCGTGCGACGTCGCGAAGGCGTCGACCATCTCCGGCGGGATCACCTCGGAGACCATGTGCGCGGTGTCCGCCGGGCGCAGGTCGCGTACCTGGAGACGCCGCAGGCGCCCGTCCACGCGCACGCGCGGGGCGGACCCGACCTTGCAGTGCAGGTCCGAGCCGTCGCTCGCGACCAGGGCGTGCAGGAGGGGGATGACGGACTCCGGCGCTTCACTCACCTGAGGTGGATCGGATCGCGGGCGCGCGAACTTGAGCCTCGCGTGGGTGTGGGACCATGGAGGCCGCCGGGAGCCCGTTCGGGTCCTGCGAATGACAGCAAGGAGCACGCGATGAGCAAGCGCGGACGCAAGCGCCGTTCCCGCAAGGGCAGCGCAGCCAACCACGGCAACCGCCCCAACGCCTGAGCCGTCGGCGGTGGGCGGCCCCGGCCCCCACCGCCCGGTTCAGCCGGCGCGCTACCCGCCCAGCGTGCGGGTCCGCAGCACGCTCAGCTGCTCCCGGATGCGCAGGTGCAGCTCCGGCGGCGCGCAGTCGGAGCAGGACCGCTTGACCAGGCGCTTGACGTGGTCCTCGATGTCGTACTGGGCCAGGCAAGGCTCGCAGTCCGCCAGGTGCGCGCGGATCTGGTCGCCCTCGGCCTCGCCGATCTCGGCGTCCAGGAACACGAAGAGCTTGCGCAGGGCCTCGGCGCAGTCCAGGCCGCCCGGCCCGACCGCCTGCCCCTCCTGAGTGGTCTCGTCCGTCACTGGGAGCCTCCCTCGGCGGCAGGGACGAGCCCGCGCTCGCGGGCGTAGTCGGTGAGGAGCTCGCGCAGCTGGCGGCGCCCCCGGTGCAGGCGGGACATCACGGTGCCGATCGGCGTGCCCATGATCTCCGCGATCTCCTTGTAGGAGAACCCCTCGACGTCGGCGAGGTACACGGCCATCCGGAAGTCCTCGCCGATCGCCCGGAGCGCGTCCTTGACGTCCGCGTCCGCGAGCGCGTCCAGCGCCTCGGCCTCCGCCGACCGCAGGCCGGCGGACGTGTGGGAGGCCGCCCGCGCGATCTGCCAGTCCTCGATGTCCTCGGTGGCGGACTTCTGCGGCTCGCGCTGCTTCTTGCGGTACGTGTTGATGAACGTGTTCGTCAGGATCCGGTACAGCCACGCCTTGAGGTTGGTCCCGGGCCGGTACTGGTGGAACGCCGCGAACGCCTTGAGGATCGTCTCCTGGACCAGGTCCTCGGCGTCGGTCGGGTTGCGCGTCATCCGCAGGGCGGCCGAGTAGAGCTGGTCGACATGGACCAGGGCTTCGGCCTCGAACCGCGCGGCGCGGGTGTCGGCATCCTCCTCCGGCGCGCGCTGGGTGTCCTCGCTCATCGTCACCGAGCCTAGTGCCAGCACGGGTCCTCGGCTCGGCGCCGACAGGCGCACGCCCACCCCGCGCGGCGGGGCCAGGAGGACGGTGCTCATGCCGTGCGCAACGCCGCGGTCGCGGGAGGCATTCCCGGCACGTTAGCGTGCGAGGGCTACGCCGAGCGCTAGGAGACGTCGATGATGGTCCGTCGGATCGCCAGGCCCCTGTTCGCCGCATGGTTCGTCTCGGAAGGGCTGGACGCGGCACGCCGACCGGACCCGCACGTCGCACGCACCACGGCCGCCTGGCAGAGCCTGGGCGGCGGGCGCCTGCCCGACCCTGTCGACGAGCACCGCCTGCGCCAGCTCGTGCGCGCGCACGGCGTGCTGATGGCGGTCGCGGCGTTCCTCCTGGCCGTCGGCCGGGCCCCGCGCACCTCCGGGCTGGTCCTCGCCGGCCTGACCGTGCCGCTCGCCGTCGTGAACCAGCCCTTCGGCCGGCCCGCACGCGTGGTCGCGACCGCGTCCGAGGCCGCCGAGGCGACGTCGGCGGGCCGCAAGCGGTTCGGGCGGCCGATCGGCGCGACGGGCGGCGTCGGGTCGTCCGTGCGACCGGGCGGCGCTGACCGGGCCGTGATCCGCGAGCGCTTCCTGCGCAACCTCACGATGATCGGCGGCGCCCTCCTGGCCGCCGCCGACACGCAGGGGCGCCCCGGGCTCGCCTGGCGCGTCGAGCAGGCCCGGGCGGCCCGCAGCGCCGTGCGCGAGGCCCGCCGCGCCGCCTGACGCCGGACGGCGCCAGCACCGGCGCCGCGCGCGCCGGTAGCCTCGGCAGCATGACGCCCGCGCCCGCGCCGCCCAGCACCGACCACGCCGTCGACGAGCTGTGGGCGGCGCCCACGGCGACCGGCCCGCTGGACGCGCTCGTCGACGTGCCGGGCTCGAAGTCGCTCATGAACCGCTACCTCGTGCTCGCCGCGCTCGCCGACGGGCCCGGCGTCCTGCGCGGGGCCCTCGCCTCGCGGGACACGCTGCTGATGGCGGCCGCGCTCGAGCAGCTGGGCGCCCGGGTCCAGCGCGACGGCACCGACTGGGCCGTGGAGCCCCTCGAGCTCGGCGCGCCCGCGCCGGCCCCCGGAGGCGAGCCGGTCGAGGTCGACTGCGGCCTCGCCGGGACGGTCATGCGCTTCCTGCCGCCGGTGGCCGCCCTGACCGGCCGGACCGTGCGGTTCGACGGCGACGCCGAGGCGCGGGTGCGCCCCATGGCGCCGGTGCTGGCGGCCCTGCGGGCGCTCGGCGCGCGGGTGGACGACGGTGCTCGCGGCACGCTGCCCTTCACCGTGACCGGTGGGCCGGCGGTGACCGGCGGCATGGTCGACGTCGACGCCAGCAGCTCGTCCCAGTTCGTCTCCGGGCTGCTGCTGGTGGGCGCGCTGCTCCCCCGCGGCCTGACCGTCCGGCACACCGGCCGGACGCTGCCGAGCCTGCCGCACATCCGGATGACGGTCGAGGTGCTGCGCGCGGCCGGCGTGGTCGTCGACGACTCCCGGCCCGACATCTGGCAGGTGCAGGCCGGGCCCGTCGCCGCCCGCGACGTCCGCGTGGAGCCGGACCTCTCCAACGCCGCGCCGTTCCTGTGCGCCGCCCTCGCCGTCGGCGGCACCGTCCGGGTGCCGGGCTGGCCCACGGACACGACGCAGCCGGGCGCGATGCTCCCCGAGCTCCTCACGGCAATGGGCGGCGCCGCGTCGCTGGACGGCGACGTGCTCACCGTGACCGGCACGGGCGAGGTCCGCGGCATCGACGTCGACCTGCACGCGGCGGGTGAGATCGCACCGACGATCGCGGCGCTGGCCACCCTCGCCGTCTCCCCCACGCGCCTGCGCGGGATCGCGCACGTCCGCAACCACGAGACCGACCGTCTCGCCGCGCTCGCCACCGAGATCGGCCGCCTCGGCGGTCAGGCCGAGCAGACGGCGGACGGGCTGGTCATCACGCCGCGTCCCCTCCACGGCGCGACCGTGCAGACGTACCGGGACCACCGCATGGCGACGGCCGCCGCCCTCATCGGGCTGCGGGTACCCGGCATCCGGGTGGTCGACGTCGCCACCACGCGCAAGACGCTGCCCGACTTCGTCGGCATGTGGACGGCGATGCTCGGCACCCCGCCCACCGGCACGACGGCGTGAGGCGCGCGTGACCCGCCGCTACGACGAGAGCGACGTCCGCACGCGGCCCAACCCGCGGGGCTCGCGCCCGCGGACCAAGCAGCGGCCGGACCACGACGACGCCGTGGAGGGCCTGGTCACGGGCGTGGACCGGGGCCGGTACCACCTGCTCGTCGCGCCGGGCGCGCCGGACGAGCGGGTCGTGCTCGCGATGAAGGCGCGCGAGCTCGGCCGCGAGCGCGTCGTGTGCGGCGACCGGGTGGACGTCGTCGGGGACACGAGCGGCGCGCCGGGCTCGCTCGCCCGCATCGTGCGCATCGGCGAGCGGTCGACCGTGCTGCGGCGCACCGCCGACGACACGGACCCGGTCGAGCGGGTCATCGTCGCGAACGCCTCCCAGCTCGTCATCGTCACGGCGCTGGCCGACCCCGAGCCGCGCACGCGCATGATCGACCGGTGCGTCGTCGCCGCCTACGACGCGGGGATGGACGCGCTGCTGTGCCTCACCAAGGCCGACCTGGCCGACCCCGAGCCGCTCGCCGCGCTCTACCGGCCCATCGGCGTCGACGTCGTCGTCACGGCGCGCTCCCACGGCGACGGGACCGTCGCCGCCGGGCACGAGGGCGCGCCCGGGGAGTGGACCGGGCTGGACGAGGTGCGGGCCAGGCTGGCCGGGCGCACCTCGGTGCTCGTGGGCCACTCGGGCGTCGGGAAGTCGACGCTCGTCAACGCGCTGGTGCCCGACGCGCGCCGGGCCACCGGCAGGGTCAACGACGTCACGGGGCGCGGGCGCCACACGTCGTCGTCCGCCGTCGCGCTGCGCCTGCCGGACCGCTCCGGCTGGGTGATCGACACCCCGGGCGTGCGGTCCTTCGGCCTCGCGCACGTCCAGCCGGACAGCCTCCTGGGCGCCTTCGCGGACCTGTCCGCCGTGGCCGCCGAGCGCTGCCCGCGGGGCTGCACGCACGCGGCGGACGCGCCGGACTGCGCGCTGGACGAGTGGGCCGCGCAGGCCGAGGGCGCCGAGCACGAGCAGCGCGCCGTCCGGGTCGACTCCATGCGGCGGCTCCTGGCGGCGCGCACGGGCGCCGACCCGGCCTGAGCCCCGGCGGGCGGGACGCCCGGTACGGTGCAGCCATGACGCGCTCGGGCTACGACGACGACCTCCGCCTCGCCCACGTGATCGCCGACCAGGTCGACGCCCTGACGATGTCGCGGTTCAAGGCGCAGGACCTGCAGGTCGACACGAAGCCCGACACGACCCCCGTGACCGACGCCGACCGGCGTGCCGAGGAGATCGTGCGCTCGCAGCTCGCCCGCACCCGACCGCGCGACGCCGTCGTCGGCGAGGAGATGGCGGACACCGGCCACGGCCCGCGGCGGTGGGTCATCGACCCCATCGACGGCACCAAGAACTTCGTGCGCGGCGTGCCGGTCTGGGCGACCCTCATCGCGCTCGTGGACCAGGGCGAGGTGGTGCTCGGCGTCGTCAGCGCGCCCGCGCTCGGCAAGCGCTGGTGGGCGGCGCTCGGCTCCGGCGCCTGGACCGGCAAGTCGCTGGCCGCCGCCAGCCGGCTGCACGTCTCGCAGGTCACGCGGCTCGAGGACGCGTCGCTGTCGTACTCGAGCCTGAGCGGCTGGGAGGACGAGGGACGGCTCGACGCGTTCCTCGACCTGACCCGGGCGGTGTGGCGCACGCGCGCCTACGGCGACTTCTGGTCGTACGTCCTGGTCGCCGAGGGCGCCGTGGACGTCGCGACCGAGCCCGAGCTCGCGCTGCACGACATGGCGGCGCTGGTGCCGATCGTCACGGAGGCCGGCGGCCGGTTCACGGACCTCGCGGGGACGCCCGGCCCGTTCGGCGGCTCCGCCGTCGTGACGAACGGCGCGCTCCACGATCAGGTGCTCGCCCGGCTCGACCGCACCGACGGCTGAGGCTCCCGCGACGCCGGGGACCCGCGGTCGCCGGGCACCCTCATCGCACTGGCACGCCGGTGCGCCGGTGCGCCGGTGCGAGGAGCGCTCAGCCCTTGACGCCCGCCGCGAGGCGCCCGAGCTCGCTGACGTCGTACCAGAGCAGGTCGCGCTCGGCCAGGCGCTCGGTCGCGTCGTCGTCGCCCGCGGCAGCCGCCACGACGTCGTCCTCGGCGGCGGCCTCGTCGACGTGCGCGCAGGCGACGTCGTCCCAGCCCACCGCGCTCGTCAGCCGGACCGCGCTGGGCGCGTGCGCCTCGTCGCCGTCCAGGGCGTCGACCACCGCGTCCGGGACGTCGGCGGCGACGACCACGCGGCGGCGGCCCGCGCGCGTGCTCGTGTCGAGCGCGTCGAGGCTGTCGTCGGCCGCCAGCAGCTGGGCCGCGTACTCGAGGCCCTCGTCGTCCTCGTCCGCCAGGGCGGCCCGCAGGGCGGGTGTCACGGCGTGGACCACGCGCGGCGCGAGCGGTCCCCGGGAGGCCAGCTCGGCCAGGCTCGACGGCAGGTAGATGCGCACGGGACCAGTGTGCCCTCAGCCGCTCGCCACCGGCGCCAGCACGCGCCCGACGTGCTCGGCGACGTGCCGGACCGCCCGCCGCACGGGCGACGACGGCGCGTGCTCGACGAGCGTGCGGCCCGCGAGCAGCGCCCCGTCGCAGGCGGCACGGTCCTCGGGGACCAGCAGCGCGTCCTCCACGCCGGCGTAGCGGTGCAGGGCGCCGCGGACGGCGTCGCCGGGCCGCGGGCCGCTCGCCGACGCGCGGAGCCGGTTGACCACGACGACGCGGCGCCCCGGCGCCACGCCCGCCTCGGCGAGATCCCCCAGGGCGCGGACGAGACGCTGGAGCCCGATCGGGTCGCCGCCGCCCACCACCACCACGACGTCGGCCTCCGCCAGCGCCGAGAGCGTGGCGGCGTTGCGCCGGGGCGCGCGCGTGTCGTAGCTCAGCGCCTCGTCCTGTTCGAGGGAGAACCCCGTGTCGACGACCGTCCACCGGGCGAGGTCGCGCGCCGCGCGCCACACCAGATCCAGGCTCGGGCCGGGCACCTCGGGCCAGCGCTCGGCCCGGCTGAGGCCCGTCAGCACGCGCAGCCCGGCGCCGACGGCGGGAGTCAGCGCCGCGAGGGCCGCCACGTCCAGCCGCCCGGTCGTCGCCGCGCGCGACGCCGCCGCGAGCCCGGGCGACTCGTCGAGCAGGCCCAGCGCCTGGGCGACCGTGCCGCCGTAGGTGTCCGCGTCGACCAGCAGGACGTCCCGGCCGTCCTGCGCGGCCGCGTCCGGGGCGCCGGCGAGCTCGGCGGCGAGCTCGGCGGCGAGCGTGACGGCGAGCGTGGTGCGTCCGGGCGCACCGGTGGGGCCCCACACGGCGACCAGGCGCCCGGGCGGGGCCGTTCCCCCGGCCGGCGCCCGCGGGGCGGGCTGGACGGGCTCCGCGCGGGCCTCGAGGCGCGCACCCAGGCGCGCGTCGCGCGCGGACGTGCGGTCGGGCGCGGCGAGCGCGGCCGAGATCGCCTGCGCGACGTCGCCACCGGCCGCCACGACGGCGTCGGCACCCAGGTGCGCGAGCCCCGCGTCGCGGTCCCCGGCGAGCACGACCACACGCGCGCCGGACCCGCGGAGATGGTCGACCGCCTCGCGGTCGAGCCCGGGCAGGTCGGCCGAGACGACGGCGACAGTGCCAAGCCCGGCGGCCGCGGCGCCGAGCAGCTCGGCGAGGTCGGCGCAGCGGCGCGTCACCTCGAACCGCCCGCGCGCCGCGGTCAGGTCGCGGACCACGACCGTCTCCGCCGGGCCGCGGACGGCGCACAGGACGCCGGTCGTCACGACGTCCCCAGGCCGGGCACGACGACGACGTGCAGGCTGCCCTCCGCCGCGGTCACCGCGAGGACCTCGGAGAGCCGGTCCACCGGGACCAGGACGTGCACGGTCGTCGTCGCACCGACGGAGAACGCGCCCTCGGGCTCGGCGACCTCCGCGACGGTGAGTCCGGCCGCGACCTCGTAGGGCTCGGTCGCCTCGCCGGCGCCCGAGGCGTCGAGGCCGTCCGCGGCCGCGGGGACGAACCACAGGTCCACGGCCGCCCCCGGCGCCAGGCCGGACGGGAGCCCCGCGGGCACGCCGACCGCCACCGGACGCAGCCCGAGGTCGTCCTCCTGCGCCAGCGCACCACGCGGCACGAGCTCCCCCTGCGCCACGGGCCGCTGCACCACCAGGTCGTCCGGCAGCGGCTCCCCCGCGCCGAGGTAGGCGCCGGCCGCCGCGTCGAGGCGGACGTCACGGACCACGAGCACGGAGGCGTCGAGCACCTGGCCCGGCACGAGCGCCTGCTGCGCCACGTAGACGGGTACGGTGCGGCCCGCGGCCCCCACCGCCCAGGCGCCGAGCGCGACGGACAGGGCGACGAGCACGAGCCCGAGCAGCAGCCGCGGGTCGCGCCACCCCGGTCGCCGCAGGCGCGTCGCCACGGGACGCGCGAGGACGGGACGCTCCGCGGTCAGTACCGCCTGGTCCGTGGGTTCCATCTGCCTGCCTCGTCGTCGGGGGCCGCCGCCGCGCGGCCGGCGTGGTGCGAATCATGCCGTTCCGCCCGCGTTCGTGGGGATTCTGCCCGGCGAACGGGCCCCGGCGTCACTCCTGTGGACGAACGGTCCCGGCGCGAGGCGCGTGGCACACTGCCGCCATGGCACCCCGGTTCCTCACGCTCGCCGACGTGAGGGAGATCCTGAACATCTCCGCGCCGCAGGCGTACTCGCTCGTCAAGTCCGGCGAGCTGCCCGCGATCCAGATCGGCGGCAGGGGCGTCTGGCGCGTCGAGGCGAGCGAGCTCGAGGCGTACATCGAGCGCATGTACGCGCAGTCCCGCGCGCGCACCGAGGGCGCGGCCGCGCACGACGGCGGTCCGTCGGCCTGAGACCCGGGCCGCGCCGAGCGCGGCACCCCGCCCCGCTCGTGTCGCGCCCGGCGGGTCGGCGTGCTACGCCGGACCATGGCCACGGACCGGACGCCGGCCCCCGACACGGCCCCGGCGCGTCCGGACGCCGAGGGCGGCGGCGAGTCGACCCGCACGGTGGTCCTCGCGCTGCTGTCGAACCTGCTCGTCGCGATCGCCAAGACGGTGGCCGCCGTCGTCACCGGGGCCGCGGCGATGCTCGCCGAGGCTGCCCACTCGTGGGCGGACACGGGCAACGAGGTGTTCCTCGTCATCGCGCAGCGCCGCGGCGCTCGCCCGGCGGACGCCTCGCACCCGTTCGGGTACGGCCGCGAGGTCTACGTCTGGTCGCTGTTCGCGGCCATCGGTCTCTTCGCCGTCGGGGCCGGCGTCTCGGTCACCCACGGCATCCACGAGCTGACGGACCCCGAGCCGGCGACGGACTTCGCCGTGGCCTACGTCGTCCTGGGGGTCGCCTTCGTGCTCGAGGGCGTGTCGTTCCTCCAGGCGTGGCGCCAGAGCCGCGCGGAGGCCGAGCGCCGCCGGCGCGGCCTGCTGGAGCAGGTCCTCGCGACCTCGGACCCGACCGTGCGCGCCGTGTTCTTCGAGGACGCGGCCGCGCTCGTCGGCCTGGTGCTGGCCGCCGTCGGCATCGTGGCCAACCAGGTCACGGGCTCCCCCGTGCCCGACGCCGTCGGCTCGATCCTCGTCGGCCTCCTGCTCGGCGCCGTGGCCGTCGTCCTCATCTGGCGGAACCTGCGCTCGCTCGTGGGCGAGACGGTGGACCCGGCGCTCCAGGCCGCCGCGCTGCGCATGCTCCTGGCGATGCCCCAGGTCGCGCGCGTCACGCAGCTCCGGCTGGAGGTCGTCGGCGCCCGGCGCGTCTTCCTCAGCGGCGCCGTGGACCTCGCGGGCGACCCGGACGAGACCACCGCCGCGCACCGGCTCGCCGAGGTCGAGGCGGCGCTGCGCGCCCGGCCGGGCGTCGTCGGCGTCGTGCTCTCGCTGGCCGAGCCCGAGGAGCCCTCCCTGGTGCCGCCCGACGCCGGTGGGGCCGCCGGCTGAGCCACGTCCGCTGGGGCGCCCCGGCGCCCGTCAGAGGCTGCTGACCACCTGGATCGAGCCGAACGGCACGAGGCGGACCTCGCCCGTGGGGCGCGGCCCGTCGGGGTGGACGAGGGCGACGCCGAGGTGGTCCGCCCCCACCTCGTCGATCCGCCCGGTGAGCGCTCCGCCGGTCGTGACGACCCGCACCACGCTGCGGTCGCGCGAGACGGCGCGCAGCGCGTGACCGAGTCCGAGGCGCCGGACGGCCGCCGACTCGGGAACCGCGCTCGCGCGCCCGACGCCGGACGCCGAGGTCACCGCCGACAGCGGCACCAGGTGCTCGTGCCCGGCGTCCGTGACCAGCGCCCACACCGGCCCGACGTCGGTCAGCCGGCCCCGCACGCGGTCGGAGGCGAGCCACAGGGTCACCACCTCGCCGAGACCGCCGCGCAGGCGGTCGGCCAGCGTGACCGCCCCGCGCTCGGCCCGCGTCAGCTCCGCGACCTCCGCCTGGAGGTCGGCCACCTCGGCCGCCGCGAGCTGCAGCTCCATGTCCGCGAACAGGGCGTCCCATCTCACCGGCCCACCGTAGGGCGTGAGGGTTCCGGCCGACGCGGCGGGGCTAGTTGTCCACAACGGCACCCGACCCCTGGACAGACCATTGCGCACCCAACATGCTTCAGATGCATCAAACGACATCAAACGCGATGAACGGTGGCGAGATGACCTCACGGTGGCGGTTCGGCGCGGGGCTGGTGCGCTCGGGCGCGGCCTGCGCGGCCGCGGCGGGCGGCGCCGCCCTGCTCGCGACGCTGGCCGTCGACCGTGCCGCGCAGACGAACCTCGCCACGCCGGGCGGGGTGGAGGCCGGCGTCCTGGTCGTCGTCCTGGCCGGCGGGGCGCTCGCCGCGGCGGTGCTCGCGCTCGGGTGCGGCCTGCTCGTCGTCTCGCTCGCCTCGCAGGCGCTCGGCCGCCGCGCGGCCACGGTCGAGCGCCTCGGCTCCCGGCTGACGCCCGCGATCCTCCGGCGGGTGCTCGCGGTCGGCGTGGGCGGCGTCCTGGTCGCCACGCCGGCCGCGGCGGCGACGGGCGGGCCGTCCGATCCCGGGACCGACCTCGGCTGGACCGTCACGACCTCGGTCGCCGAGCCGGCGCCGGCACCGGGCTCGTCGCCGATCGCGTCCGCCCCGACCGGCGCGGCGCCCGTGCCTGCCGCGGCGGCGCCCCTGACCGCCGCCGCCCTTGTGCCGGCGGCGCCGGAGCCGAGCGCGGTCGCGGCGCCCGTCCACGTCGTGGCGCCCGGGGACACGCTCTGGGCGATCGCACGGGACCACCTGCCCGCGGGGTCGTCCGCCGCCGACGTCGCCGCCGCCTGGCCGGCCTGGCACGCCGCGAACACGGACGTCGTCGGCACCGACCCCGACCTGATCCACCCGGGCCAGCACCTGCGGGCGCCGGCCGGGCCGACCACCACCCACGAGGAGCAGCCATGAGCGCCACAGCCCTGACACGCCCCGCCCGCCCCGCCCGGCCGCCGCACCGCGGCGGCGGAGGCCTGCGGCTGCTGCTGCCGCCCTCCCCCGAGCCCGCCCCGCAGGCCGCCGCACGAGCCGCCGAGGCCGTCGCGCCGCTGCTGCGGTGCGTGACGTCGCCCGTCACGGAGTCGCTGTGGCCCGTCGCTGCCCCGGCGCCGGTCGAGGCCTCGCCGTCCGACCCCGCGCGGTTGTGCGGCGCGGTCGTCCTGGCGGCCGTCGAGTCGCTCGCCGGCGGCCGGCCCGTGCTCCAGCTCGCGCGCTGGGTCAGCCCCGCGGTCTTCGAGCAGCTCAGCCGGCGCTGCCCCGCCGCCGTCGCACCGCCCGCCCGGCGCCCCACCGTGCGCAGCACCGTGGTCTCGCGCGTGAGCCGGACGGTCGCCGAGGCGAGCGTGGTCGTGCACGACGGCACCCGGGTCCGCGCCGCGGCGGTCCGCATGGAGCTGCGCCGCGGCGCGTGGCGCGCGACGGTGCTCCAGATCGGCTGAGCCGCCCGACCCGGCACACGGGTCGAGCGGCTCAGCTCAGGCGACGCGGGTCAGGCGACCTCGTTCTTCCCGTGGCAGGCCTTGTACTTCTTGCCGGACCCGCACGGGCACTGCCCGTTGCGCGGCGTGCCGGGGTACGTCTGGCCGTCCTTCTCGCTCGGCCCCGCCTCGGCCGTCACCACCGCGGTGGCGTCGCCGTCCACGCTGGGCGCGGAGTACTGCAGCGGGACCCGGCGCTCCGGGCCGTCGAGGCCCTTGGCGATCAGCGTCTGAGCCGGCGACGAGGTCGCGCCGGCGGCCGCCCTGGTCCGGCGACGCGCGGCGGGGACCGGGGCGTCGTCGCCGGGGACGTCGTCCTGCGGCACATCGTCCTGCGGCACGCCGTCGGCCGCCGCGCTGTCCTGCACCTCGAGCGGGGCGTCGCCGGTGGCCGGCGCCGCGGCGGCCGCACCCACGAGCTGCGGGCCGCCGGGCTGGGCGCCCACGCTCGCGGCCGGGTCGGCGACCTTGACCTCGAGGTTGTACAGGTAGGTGACCGACTCCTCCTTGATGCCCTCGGTCATCGCGTTGAAGAGCTGGAAGCCCTCGCGCTGGTACTCGACCAGCGGGTCGCGCTGCGCCATCGCCCGCAGGCCGATGCCGTCCTTGAGGTAGTCCATCTCGTAGAGGTGCTCGCGCCACTTGCGGTCGAGCACCGAGAGCACGACGCGCCGCTCGAGCTGGCGCATGTTCGCCGAGCCGAGCTGCTCCTCGCGCTGCTCGTACGCGTGCCGCGCGTCGGACAGCAGCTCCTCGAGCAGCAGGTCGCGCGTGAGCCGCGTGGCACCACCGGCCTCCTCGACGACCTCCTCGGACGTGATCGAGACGGGGAACACGACCCTGAGCGCGGTCCACAGCGCCTCGAGGTCCCACGACTCGGGCGTGCCCTCGGCCGTCGCCCCGTCGACGTACGCGGTCACGACGTCCGTCACGAAGTGCTGGATCTGGTCCTGCATGTCCTCGCCCTGCAGGACGCGGCGACGCTCGTCGTAGATGACCGTGCGCTGGCGCGAGAGGACGTCGTCGTACTTCAGGACGTTCTTGCGGATCTCGAAGTTGCGCGCCTCGACCTGCGCCTGGGCGCTCTGGATGCCGCGGGAGACCATCTTCGACTCGAGCGGCATGTCGTCGGGGAAGCCGGCGCGGTTCATCATCGACTCGGCCAGGCCGGCGTTGAACAGCCGCATGAGGTCGTCGGTCATCGAGAGGTAGAACCGGGACTCGCCCGGGTCGCCCTGGCGGCCGGATCGCCCGCGCAGCTGGTTGTCGATGCGCCGCGACTCGTGACGCTCGGTACCCAGCACGTACAGCCCGCCGAGCTCGACGACCTCCTCGTGCTCCGCCGCGACGGCGGAGGTGGCGGCCTCGAGGGCCGCGGGCCACGCGGCCTCGTACTCCTCCGGCTGGTCCGCGGGATTCAGGCCCTTCTCGGCGAGCGCCGCGACGGCCATGAACTCGGCGTTGCCGCCGAGCATGATGTCGGTGCCGCGGCCGGCCATGTTCGTCGCGACGGTGACGGCGCCCTTGCGGCCCGCCTGGGCGACGATCGCGGCCTCGCGCGCGTGCTGCTTGGCGTTGAGGACCTCGTGGGGGACGCCCTGCTTGCGCAGGAGCCGCGAGAGGAGCTCGCTCTTCTCGACGCTCGTCGTACCGACGAGCACGGGCTGGCCCGCGGCGTGGCGCTCGACGATGTCGTCGACGACGGCCTTGAACTTGCCCTCCTCGTTCTTGTAGACGAGGTCGGGCTGGTCGACGCGCTGCATCGGCCGGTTCGTCGGGATGGGCACCACCCCGAGCTTGTACGTGCTCTGGAACTCCGCCGCCTCGGTCTGGGCGGTGCCGGTCATGCCGGAGAGCTTGTCGTACAGGCGGAAGTAGTTCTGGAGCGTGATCGTGGCGAGCGTCTGGTTCTCGGCCTTGATCGCCACGCCCTCCTTGGCCTCGATGGCCTGGTGCATGCCCTCGTTGTAGCGACGGCCGGGCAGCATGCGTCCGGTGTGCTCGTCGACGATGAGGACCTCGCCGTTCATGACGACGTAGTCCTTGTCCTTCTTGAAGAGCTCCTTGGCCTTGAGGGCGTTGTTGAGGAACCCGATGAGCGGCGTGTTGAGCGACTCGTAGAGGTTCTCGATCCCCAGGTAGTCCTCGACCTTGGCGATGCCCGGCTCGAGGACGCCCACGGTGCGCTTCTTCTCGTCGACCTCGTAGTCGACGTCCGCCGTCAGGCGCCGCGCGACCTTGGCGAACTCGCCGTACCACTTGTTCGAGTCGCCCGAGGCGGGCCCGGAGATGATGAGCGGCGTGCGCGCCTCGTCCACGAGGATCGAGTCGACCTCGTCGACGATCGCGAAGTGGTGGCCGCGCTGGACGAGCTCCTCCGGCTTCCACGCCATGTTGTCGCGCAGGTAGTCGAAGCCGAACTCGTTGTTCGTGCCGTACGTGATGTCCGCCGCGTACTGCTCGCGCCGCTCGGCCGGCTTCTGGCCCGCGATGATGCAGCCCGTCGTCAGGCCCAGGAACCGGAACACGCGGCCCATGAGGTCGCTCTGGTAGCTCGCGAGGTAGTCGTTGACCGTGACGACGTGGACGCCCTTGCCGGTCAGCGCGTTGAGGTACGCCGGCAGCGTCGCGACGAGGGTCTTGCCCTCACCGGTCTTCATCTCGGCGATGTTGCCGAGGTGCAGCGCCGCCCCACCCATGAGCTGGACGTCGTAGGGCCGGTGGCCGAGCGTCCGCTTCGCGGCCTCGCGCACCGCGGCGAACGCCTCGGGCAGCAGGTCGTCGAGCGTCTCGCCGTCGGCCAGGCGCGCCTTGAAGCGGTCGGTCTCCTCGCGCAGCTCGGCGTCGCTGAGGGCGCTGAAGCTGTCCTCGAGGGCGTTGACCTGGTCGGCGAGGCCGCTCAGCCGCTTGACGATCCGGCCTTCGCCCATCCGCAGGACCTTGTCGAGGATCGACGGCACGCGTTGCTCCAGACTTCTCAGAGACCCGTGCCGGGCGGCGACGAGCCGATGGTCGAGACAGACCGACGTCCATCGTAGGCGAGGGCGGCGCCTCGCCGGGCACGACGCCACCCGGTGAGCGTGGCGGGCCGTCCCGGGACCGGTCGCGGCCGGCTCACGCGAGCGCCCGCAGCGCCCCCGCGAGGTCCCCCGGCGCGCCCTCGGGGACCCGCACGGCGTCCAGCCCCAGCCAGGCCGCGAGCGCCCGCAGCTCCGTCGCGAGCTCCGTGGCGGTCTGCGGCGGCGCGCCCGGCTCGAGGTGCGCGGCCTGCACCAGCAGAGTGCCGCGGGCGCGGTCGGCCTTGAGGTCGACGCGGGCCGCGAAGCGGTCGTCGAGCAGGAAGGGCAGCACGTAGTAGCCGTGCACCCGCTGGGCCGCGGGGACGTAGATCTCGATCCGGTACCGCATGCCGAACAGCTCCTCGAGCCGTCGTCGCTCGAAGACCAGGGGGTCGAAGGGGCTCAGCAGCGCACGCCCGGTCGCCCGGCGGGGCAGCTCCGCGTCCCGGTGCAGGTAGGTCGGCCGGTCCCAGCCGTCGACCCGCACGGGCACGAGGACGCCCTCCTCCACGAGCTCGGCGACCCCGGCGCGCACCGCCTCCGGCCGCCGGATGCGGAAGTAGTCGGCGAAGCAGCGGGCCGTGCCGATGCCGTGCGCCCTGGCCCCGATCGCGAGCAGCTCGCGCACGGCGTCGGCCTCGTCCGGCTCGGGGCTCGCGAGCACCGCCGGCGGCAGGACGCGCTCCGTGAAGTCGTAGCACCGCTCGAAGGCGGCGTTGCGGCGCGCGGAGGTGATCTCCCCGGTGAAGAAGAGGAACTCCAGCACCCGCTTGGCCACGGTCCAGTTCCAGCCCCACTCCGTGCGCGCCACCGCGACGCCCGAGGCGTGGAGCTCGTGGACCTCGCGCGCCGTGACCGGCCCCCGCTCGCGGACGAGGGCGCGGATCTCCTCGACCACGCCGGAGTGGCGCAGCGGCACCTCCTGGATGGTCCCCCAGGCCTGGTTCAGGTAGCCCCGTTGGCGCCAGCCGTGCAGGCGGTAGGTCGTCGGGGGCACGAACGAGGCCTCGTGCGCCCAGCACTCGACGAGGCGGCGCGGCGGCCGGGACGAGGCCCGGTCCAGGAGGCCGACGTCGTACGCGCCCAGCCGGGAGAACGCGGGCATCAGGTGCGCGCGCGCGACCACGTTGACCGAGTCGATCTGCAGCAGGCCGAGCCGGTCGACGACGCCCTGGAAGGCCCGCATCGTCACGGGAGAGCCGGGCTCGGGCCGACGTCGGTCGAGACCCTGCGCGCGCAGGGCGACCCGACGCGCCTGGGCGAGCGTGAGCCGTTCCGGACGTGCGACGGGGCGCGAGGTGGGCATGGTGGCCATCCTCGCGCCCCGCACCGACACGCCGGCGTCGACGCGCTAGACGGCCTGGACCGCCGGGGCGTTCACGGGGGCGTCGAGCCGGATGACGCCGTAGCTCCACCCCCGGCGCCGGTAGGCGACGGACGGCAGGGCCGTCTCGGCGTCGATGAACAGGTAGAAGTCGTGACCCACCATCTCCATCTCGTAGAGGGCGTCGTCGAGGGTCATCGGCTCGGCCTGGTGCAGCTTCTCCCGGATGACGACGGGCGAGTCGCCCCACGTCGTCTCGACGACCTCGCCGGGCGCGGGAGCCGGCTGCTCCGGCTCCTCGACGGGCGGCTCCTCCTCGATCGGGCGCACGTCGACCGGCACCGCCGGGACGGACTTGTGGTGGTCCTTGCGCCGGTCACGTGCCCTGCGCAGCCGCTCCATGAGCTTGGTGGTCGCCGCGTCCAGCGCCGCATAGGGGTCGTCCGCGCACGCCTCGGCACGGATGACGGGCCCCTTGCCGAGCACCGTGAGCTCCACCCGCTCGGCCACCTCGGCCTGGCGCGGGTTCTTCTCGTGGGTGACCTCGACGTCCACGCGCATCGCACGCGGGGCCAGCTGGGTGATCTTGGCCAGCTTGTCCTCGACGTGGCGGCGGAAACGCTCGGGCACCTCGGTGTGGCGACCGACGACGACGATCTCCATGGTGAACCTCCTGGAAACGGGGCGGTGCGTGCACCGCCCGGCGGACTGCGGGGGACGCCCTCATCGGGCGGACGGCGCGCACCACCTCCCTCGTGCTCCGGCGGGCGTGGCAGGGGGCCACGTCCGCCCTCGGCGAGCGCACCACCCCGGTGGGTGGGCCTGCGCGCCGGGCGGGAACGGCTCCATGTACTGACGTTAGTCCTCCTGTGACCAGGACGTGAACCGACGGAGGTCCCGGTGCGCGGGCCCGCGGCGTCCTGGTACGGATCGTCCCGAGATGCCCCGTCAGGAGGTCGCCGCGGGCGTCGAGGCCACCGCGGCACCGGCCCCGCGGGGCGGCGGCGTGGCGGCGAGGACCAGCGCTCCCACGACGAGCGCACCCGCCGTCGTCAGCGCGTCCGCGCACGCGCGCAGCGTCGCCCCGGTCGTCACGACGTCGTCGACGAGCAGGACCCAGGCCGGCCCGCCGGCGTGACGCTCGAGCGCGCCGGGGCGCACGCGCACCGCCCCGGCCGTGTTGGCGCGGCGCGCCCGCGCGCCCAGGCCTACCTGGTCGCGCCGCCGGGCGCGGGTCAGCACGCCGCCGACGGCGGCCGCCGCACCGCCCGAGCGCAGCCCTCGCGCCGCCCCGTGGGCCAGGCCGTCGACGAGGTCGGCCCCGCGCCGGCGTCGCGCCGCCGCCGTGGTCGGCGCCGGCACGACGAGGAGCGGTGCGCCGCGCGTCGCGGCGCGGAGCTCGGGGGCCAGACGGGTCCCCGCGTCCGCGAGCGCGCCGCGGAGCACCGGCGACAGGTCCGCGCGCCCGCGGTCCTTCCACGCCACCACCAGGCCGCGCACCGGCCCGGCGTACGACGCGAGGCACCAGACCGGCGTCGGCGGGCTGCCGTCCGCCCGGTCGAGCCGGGGCACCGCGTCCTCGCAGCGCACCGGCGGGCCGGCCACCGTCGCCGCGCACGTGCGGCACAGGGGCACGTCCCAGGTCCCGCACCCCGGGCACTCCACCGGCAGCACCCACCGCACGAGGTCGCGGGCGACCGGACCCAGGCGCGCGAGCGTGTCCACGCCCGCATCGTCGCGCGCGGACGGGCCCCGTGACCGCCGTCCCCAGCTACCCGGGGAAGACCGGGTCCCGCACGCCGTCCGCCACCGTGCGCCACTGGTTGCCGCGACGGGTCAGGAGCGTGCCGTCGCCGTCGACGACGTGGATCGACTGCGGCCCCCGGCCGGCGGCGATCCCGGTCGCCTCCAGGACCGTGAGCGACTGCGTCGGCCCGCCGAGCGGCACCAGGTAGGTGCTGGGGAAGCCGAGGTCCTGGCCGCGGCCCAGGACGGCGAGCGTCACCTCGTCGACCCACGCCAGCTCCAGGGCGTCGACGAGCGCCGCGCCCACCGCGAGCGGCTCGGCGCTCACCAGCGTGGGTCGCCCGTCGTCGTCGCGGGAGATCCCCGCGACCAGGATCGCGACGTCGCCCGCGGCGGAGCCCGCCGAGACGATCGCGACGCGCGCGCCGTCGCGCGAGACGCGCAGGGAGCGCACGGTGCGCCCGTCGAGCCACGGCGCCTCGATGTCCACCTGCTGCCCGGCCTGGTCCACGACGAGGAGCCGACCGGTGGACGCCTGCTCGCCCGTCCACACCCAGCCGTACCGGTCGACCGAGGGCGCGACCAGCGCGGTGCCGGTGGCCAGCGTCGCGGGTGCGGCGCCGTCGGCCGGCAGGAGGAGCAGCCTGCCCGGACCCGACAGGACCACCCGGACCGACCCGTCGACGGCGAGAGCGGGGTGCCGCGCGTCCAGGCCGGCGAGCGGCGCGACGTCGTCGAGCGGCACCGGCACGTCGTCGCTCACCACGACCAGCTCCTCGCCCACGATCGCGTAGGGGCCGGAGCCGGGCGCGACGTCGCGCTCCAGGATGGGCACGTCGGTCTCGTCCCAGGCCAGGCCCCCGACGGAGACCTCCACGTCGGTGACCGGCACCCGGCGCAGCGTCTCGGTCAGCTGCAGGTGCAGGAGGTTGCGGTCGGCCTGGTCGGGCAGCGCGGGCGCCTCGGCCAGGTCCACGCGCGCGACGCGGTCCTCCGCCAGCGTCACCGTCTCGGTGCTCAGCCTGGCGCCCTCGGGCGCCCCCGAGACGACGGCGTCACGCAGCCAGGCCGACGGGCCGCCGAGCAGGGCGCTGACGGCGAGCGTCGGGGTCTTGGAGGTGGCGAACCAGCGCAGGTCGGGCACCAGCTGCGTGCGGTCGGTGCTCGCGAAGTAGACGGGCGTCGGCCGGTACACCGCCTCGAACGCGGCGGCGTCCATGAGCACGCCGTCGGCCAGCTCGGAGATCCGCCACTGCCCCGCGGCGTCGCGCTGGAGCTCGAACGTGAGCTCCTGGTCGAGCGCGTCCGGCGCGGCCTCCGTGTACCGGCCCGCGTCGTCGACGATCGCCTCGAGCGGCACGCTGACCACCACGGAGCCGTCCTCCTGGGGATCGACCTGGGGCTCGCTCCCCTGGCGCGGGTAGATCAGGACCCGCGCGCGCGGGTCCCACTCCCCCGAGCCGCCGACCGTGAGGAACTTGCGCGCGACCGCGAACTCGTCCTGGAGGCCGGCCGCGCCCGCGAGCAGGAACCCGCGCACGAGCTCGGCCGGGTCGGCGTCGACCAACGGGTCGCTCGGGAGCTGCAGGGCGAGCCCCGGCTCCTCGGGAGCCACGGCGTCACCCGTGCGCACCGGCCCGGACGAGGGGATGGCGGCGCAGCCCGCGAGCGCGATCAGGGTGGCGACGGCCGTCACGGCCAGGGCCGAGCGAGCGGCCCTCGGTCGACGCGTCATCAGGCCTCCAGCCGGTCCAGGTCGGGCACGGCCGCCGGGTCGAGGTCCGGGCGGCCCTCGTGCGAGGCGTACGAGACGCCGACGTGCGGGTCGTCGTCCGGGGGCACCAGCGGCGCCGGGGACCCGTCCAGGACGATGCCCGCCCGGCGCGGGACGGTGAGCCGGAAGCTGGCCCCGCGACCCGGTCGACCCCACGCCTCCAGGCGGCCGCCGTGCAGGTGGGCGTCCTCGATGGAGATCGCGAGCCCGAGGCCCGTGCCGCCCGTGGTGCGCGCGCGGGCCGGGTCCGCACGCCAGAAGCGGTCGAAGACGTGCTCCGCCTCCTGCGCGGTCATCCCCACGCCGTGGTCGCGCACGACGACGGCGACCGCCCGGGCGTCGGCGGCCACGAAGACCTCGACCGGCCTGCCCTCGGCGTGCTCGACGGCGTTGACGAGCAGGTTGCGCAGCACGCGCTCGATCCGTCGCGGGTCGATGTCCGCGACGACCGGCTCGCCGGGCATCTCGACCGCGAGCCACACGCCGCGCCGCTCGGCGAGCGGGACGGTCTGCTCGACGGCCGCCATCACGACGTCACGGACGTCGCGGCTCTCCGCGTCGAGCATCGCCGCACCGGCGTCGAATCGGCTGATCTCCAGCAGGTCCGCGAGCAGGTCCTCGAAGCGGTCGAGCTGCGCGGTGAGGAGCTCGGCCGAGCGCGCCGCCGCGGGGTCGAGCTCGTCGCGCGCGGCGTGGATCACCTCGGCGGCCATCCGCACCGTGGTCAGCGGGGTGCGCAGCTCGTGGGAGACGTCGGAGACGAAGCGCCGCTGCAGGTGCGACAGCTCCTCCATCCGGCGGATCTGGTCCTGCAGGCTCTCCGCCATCTCGTTGAAGGAGCGCGCGAGGGTCGCCATCTCGTCGACGCCCCGGACCGGCATGCGCTCGGTGAGGTGCCCGTCGGCCAGCCGCTCGGCGACCTGCGCGGCACTGCGCACCGGCTGGACCGTCTGGCGCGTGACCATCCACGTCATGCCACCGAGCAGCGCCACGAGGCCGAGCCCGCCGATCGCCAGGACGCGCTGCACGAAGGCGAGGGTCTGCTGCTCGCTCGCGAGGCTGTAGAGGAAGTACAGCTCGACCTGCCCGACCACCGGCGCCGTGACGGCCGACCCCACGACGATCCCCGGGTCGGTGCCGCCCTCGCCCGGGATCGCGACCGGCACCCAGTGCTGCTCGCTGGAGCCCTGCACGGCCGAGCGGAGCTCGAGGGACACGAGCCCGATGAGCGCGGGGTCCGCCGTCGTGGAGTGGTCGTTGACGAACACGGGCACCGACGCCCCCGGGGAGCGGCGCAGGAACGCCTGGTCGCTCGTGCTCCCCTGCCGCAGGGCCCCGACGGTCTGGCCGAACAGGCCGTTGAGCTCGGTGGGCGTGGACGGCACCGCGCTGTCGAACGTCTCCTGGGCGCGCTGCGTCGCGATCGCGCTCGCCTCGAGCACCTCCTCGAGGCGCTGCTCGTAGAGGCCGTCCCGGATCTCGTCCGAGAGGTACCCGCCGAGGAGCCCCACCGCCGCCACGCCCGCCAGGAGCGTGGTGGTGACGACGCGGACCTGGAGCGAGGACCGCCAGCGGTGGACGATCCGCCGCACCATGCGCGCGACCACGCGGCGCGCGAGGCGCAGGCGCCGTCGGGCGACCGCGAATCGCGGAGCCCGGGCCGCGGGGCCGGTCACGGCGTCCGTCATGGCCGTCTCACGCCGGGCCGGAGCCCGCCTTGTAGCCGACGCCGCGGACGGTCACGACGATCTCGGGGTGCTCCGGGTCGTGCTCGATCTTCGACCGCAGGCGCTGGACGTGGACGTTGACCAGGCGGGTGTCGGCGGCGTGCCGGTAGCCCCAGACGCGCTCGAGGAGCACCTCCCGCGTGAAGACCTGCCACGGCTTGCGGGCGAGGGCGACCAGGAGGTCGAACTCGAGCGGCGTCAACGAGATGACGACGCCGTCGCGCGTGACGCGGTGACCGGTGACGTCGATCTCGAGGTCGCCGATGCTCAGGTGCTCCGGCGTCGGCTCGTCGCTACGGCGCAGGCGTGCACGGACGCGCGCGACGAGCTCCTTGGGCTTGAACGGCTTGGAGATGTAGTCGTCGGCACCCGACTCGAGGCCCAGGACGACGTCGACCGTGTCGCTCTTGGCCGTGAGCATGACGATGGGGACGCCGGACTCCGCCCGGATCAGCCGGCAGATCTCGGTGCCGTCCTTGCCGGGGAGCATGAGGTCGAGCAGCACGAGGTCCGGCTGCCCGGCGTGGAACGCCGCGACCGCCTCGTCGCCGTGCGAGCAGAACAGGGGCTCGAAGCCCTCCGAGCGCAGCACGATGCCGATCATCTCGGCCAGCGCGACGTCGTCGTCCACCACCAGGATCCGACCCTTCATGGGCACATGGTGTCACCCCGCGGCCCGGACCCGTGCACCGGCCCCCGCGCGTCCCCCCGCGGGCGGTGGCGTCCGTGGCACGATGGGCGCGCGCAGCCGCGGACGACGTCGCCGGCACGGACACAGGGGAAGACACGTGAGCGAACCGCACGACGCCGGTCACGGCTGGGGCCCGCCGTCGGCCCAGCCCCCGGGGTACGGCGCGCCCGCGCAGCAGCCGACCGCCCCCGCGCAGCCGCAGCAGCCGGGTTACGGGCAGCCGCAGTACGGCCAACCGGGCTACGGGCAGCCCCAGTACGGCCAGCCCCAGTACGGCCAACCGGGGTACGGGCAGCCCCAGTACGGCCAACCCCAGTACGGCCAACCGGGCTACGGCCAGCCGCAGTACGGCCAGCCCCAGGACGCCCCCGGGTACGGCCAGGGCCAGTACGGCCAGGCGCAGTACGGGGCGCCCGGTGCACCCGTCGGCTACCGCCCGGCACCCGTGCAGCCCGGCATCGTGCCGCTGCGCCCCCTGGGCCTCGGCGAGATCTTCGACGGCGCGTTCCGCGCGGTGCGCGCGAACCCCCGGGTGATGTTCGGCTTCACCGCCATGGTCGCGGCGGTGGTCGCGGTCCTGGGATCGCTCACCCAGTTCATCCTCGTCCCCTACATCGCGGGACTCATCGGCTCGAGCACGTCGGGCGACCTCGACCCCTACGGCACGGGCCTGGCGCAGGAGTCCACCGCGCTGTCCCTGTCGATGGTCGGGATCCTGCCGTGGATGACGCTCGCGCAGATCGTCCTCACCGGCATCCTCACGGTCTCCGTCAGCCGGTCCGTCATCGGGCAGAAGGTCACCCTCGCGGAGGTCTGGTCGGCGCACTGGCGCCGCGTGCTCACCCTGCTCGGACTCAGCGTGCTCTACGGGGTCGCGGCGCTGCTGGTCGGGGGCTTGTACGTGGCGGGGATCGTCGCCCTCGGAACGAACGGGCTGGCGGGGGCCGCCGTCGCGTTCGGCCTGGTCGGCGGCCTCGGGCTGGGCGTCGCGGCCGTGTGGCTCACGGTCCGCCTGCTCCTCGTGCCGGCCGTGCTGGTGCTGGAGGGCGGCCCGGCCTGGGCGGCCGTGCGGCGCGGCTGGCGCCTGACGCGCGGCAGCTTCTGGCGCCTGTTCGGGATCTACCTGCTCGCCCAGCTCATCGTGAGCCTGCTGGCGCAGCTCATCTCCGCGCCGCTCGGCCTCGTGATCGGGCTCACCCTGGTGATGGCGCCGCAGGCCGTGTTCGTGGCCGCGACCAACATCATGTACGGCGTCGTCCTCATCCCCTCGATCGTGTTCACGGCCGGCGTCAACGCCCTGCTCTACGTGGACGTGCGGATCCGGCGCGAGGGTCTGGACGTCGAGCTCGCGCGGGCCGCCGAGGCGGCCGCCGACGCCGCACCCGGAGCCCGCTGAGGTGTCGGCCACCGGAGCACTCGCGGGTGCCGTGCGCGCGGGCATCCCCGTGGACCCGGACGCCGAGACCGCGCGCGACTGGCTGCGCCGGGAGCTCGCCGACCCGATCTACCACCAGCGCCCCAGCCTCCTCCAGCGCGCCTGGGAGTGGCTGCTCGAGCAGCTGGACGGCATGGAGGTCGCGCTGAGCGGGATGGACAGCCGCGCCGCGGCACTCCTCGTCGTGGGTGTGGTGGTCGTGGGCGGCCTGATCGCGCTGCTGGTCGCGGGACCGGTCCGGCGGGCGCGACGCGGCCGCCGCGAGTCCGTCGACGCCTTCGGCGACGACCAGCGGTCCGCGGTGGAGCTGCGCGCGGCCGCGGACGCCGCGGCGGCGCAGGGCCGCTGGAGCGAGGCGGTCCTCGACCGCTTCCGCGCCGTCCTGCGCTCCCTGGAGGACCGCACCGTCCTCGAGCCGCGCCCGGGCCGCACCGCCCACGAGGGCGCCGTGGCGGCGGCGCACCGCCTGCCGACCTGCGGCGACGACCTCGTGCGCGCCTCACGCCTGTTCGACGACGTCTGCTACGGCGACGTCGCCGCGACCGGCGAGGACGACGCGTGGCTGCGCGATCTCGACCGGCGCGTGGCCGCGACCCGCCCGGTGACGCCCGCCGAGCCGGCACCCGACGCCATGGCGGTGCCGCGATGACCTCGACGACCCCGGCACCCGCCACGCCCGCTCCCCCGGCCGGGGCCGTGCCGGCTGCCGACCTCACCGGCACGAGCGCCGCGGTCCTCACCACCGGACCCGAGGTCATGGGTGACGGCACGACGACGGGCTCGCGGGCCCGCTCACGCTGGCGCGCCGCCCGTGGCCCGCTGATCTGCATCGGCCTGCTGGTGGTGGCGGGACTGGTGACCGCCCTGCTGCGGCCGGAGACCTCGATCACGCCGCTCGCGCCGGACAACGCCAGCGAGCAGGGCGCCCGCGCGCTGGCCCAGGTGCTCGAGGACCAGGGGGTGCGGATCCAGTACGTCCGCACGTCGGGGCAGGCCGCGGCCGCCGCGCGGGAGGGCACCACGCTGCTCGTCGCGGGCACGTACCTGCTGTCGAACGACCAGGTCGAGGACCTCACCGCGACCGACGCCGACCTGGTCGTCGTCGGCCCGGAGGGCTGGCACGTCGGACCCCTGACCGACGGCGCGGTCGACGACTCCTACGAGGCGAGCCCGGGGACCCGCTCCGCCGAGTGCTCCGACCCGGACGCCGCGGCGGCCGGCTCCATCGACGCCACCGGGTACGGGTTCACGGCCGAGAGCGGCGACGCGACGGTCTGCTTCCCGGGACCCGACACCAAGAAGTCCGGCGCCTACGCGAGCGTCGAGGTCGACGGGCGGCGCGTCGTGCTCGTGGACGACCCCGAGCTGATGACGAACCGCAGCATCCTCGACGAGGGCCACGCCGCGCTGATGCTCCGCGCCCTGGGCCACCACGAGGACCTGGTCTGGTACGTGCCGAGCCTCAACGACACGGGTGGCGAGGCCGAGGCTCCCGCCGGGAGCCTCCTGCCCGACTGGACCGGCCCCGTCGGGCTCCTCGCCGGCTTCCTCGTCGTCGTGCTGGCGCTGTGGCGCGGACGACGCCTGGGACCGGTGGTCACGGAGCCCCTGCCCGTCACCGTCCGGGCGGCGGAGACGACGCTCGGCCGCGGGCGGCTCTACCGCCGCGGCCGGTCCCGCGGGCACGCCGCCGCCTCCCTGCGCGCCGGCATGGCGCGCCGCGCGGCCCTCCGCCTCGGCCTGCCCCGCTCGGCCGGTGCCCCCGAGGTCATCGACGCACTCGCCCGCGCCACCGGGCGCTCCACGGAGCAGGTCGCCGGCCTGCTGTACGGTCCACCACCCCACGACGACGCCGGGCTGCTCCTGCTGGCCCGTCAGCTGGACGAGCTCGAGAGCGAGGTTCATCGCACGTGACCGAACCCACCTGGCAGCCGCACGGCGGCACCACCGCACCGCCCGCACCCCCGACTCCCCCGGCGCCGCCAGCGGCCGACTCCCGGTTCGCCGCGGGCGCGCAGCTCACGCCGTCCGCGGACCTGCGCGGGAGCCTGGCGACCCTGCGCACCGAGGTCGGCAAGGCCGTCGTCGGCCAGGACGCCGCCGTCACCGGCCTGGTCATCGCGCTGCTGTGCCGCGGCCACGTGCTGCTCGAGGGCGTGCCCGGCGTGGCCAAGACGCTGCTGGTGCGCACGCTGAGCGCGGCGCTGGCGCTCGACACCAAGCGCGTGCAGTTCACGCCCGACCTCATGCCCGGCGACGTCACGGGCTCGCTGGTCTACGACGCCCGCACGGCGGAGTTCTCGTTCCGGGAGGGGCCGGTCTTCACGAACCTGCTGCTCGCCGACGAGATCAACCGCACGCCTCCCAAGACCCAGGCGTCCCTGCTGGAGGCCATGGAGGAGCGGCAGGTCTCCGTCGACGGCGTGCCGCGCCCGCTGCCGGACCCCTTCCTCGTCATCGCGACCCAGAACCCGGTCGAGTACGAGGGGACCTACCCCCTGCCCGAGGCCCAGCTGGACCGATTCCTGCTCAAGCTCACGCTGCCGCTGCCCGAGCGGGACCAGGAGATCGAGGTCCTGCGCCGGCACGCGACCGGGTTCGACCCGCGCAACCTGGCGGCGGCGGGCGTGCAGCGGGTCACGGACCCCGAGCAGCTCGCGCGGGCCCGCGCCGAGGTGGCGCGCGTCCAGGTCAGCCCCGAGGTGCTCGGGTACGCCGTCGACGTGTGCCGTGCCACGCGGCAGTCGCCCTCCCTCTCCCTGGGCGTCTCGCCCCGTGGTGCGACGGCGCTGCTCGGGACGTCGCGGGCGTGGGCCTGGCTGTCGGGCCGGGGCTACGTCACGCCCGACGACGTCAAGGCGCTCGCGCACCCGACGCTGCGCCACCGCGTGCAGCTGCGGGCCGAGGCCGAGCTCGAGGGCGTCACCGCGGAGAGCGTGCTCGACACGGTGCTCGCCGCCGTGCCGGTCCCCCGCTGAGCGCGGCGGCCGGCTGACGGATGGCTCTCACCTGGCGGGCGGTGGTCCTCACCGCCGTGGGCGTCGTGCCCGTGCTGCTCGTGCCCGCGACCGGGACCGCGCTGCTGTGGGCGCTGCTCGTGGTGGTCCTGTGCGCGGTGGACGTCGCGCTCGCGGCGTCCCCACGGCGCGTCGCCGTGACCCGTCGCGTGCCCGGCTCGGTGCGGCTGACGGAGACGACGCGTTCGACGCTCACCCTGACGAACCGCTCGGGCCGTCGCCTGCGCGGCGTGGTCCGCGACGCGTGGCAGCCCTCGGCCGGCACCGGCACCAACCGCCACCGGGTGGACCTGCCGGACGGCGAGGCGGTGCGGGTCGTCACGTCCCTCGCGCCCACGCGCCGCGGGGACCGGCTCGCCGACCGGGTCACCATCCGCACGTGGGGCCCGCTCGGCCTCGCGGGGCGTCAGCTCTCCCTGGCGGTGCCGGGGCGGCTGCGCGTCCTGCCGGAGTTCGCCTCCCGGCGCCACCTGCCCAGCCGGCTCGCGCGCCTGCGCGAGCTCGACGGGCGGACGGCCGTCCAGGTCCGGGGCGCCGGCACGGAGTTCGACTCCCTGCGCGAG
This sequence comes from Actinotalea sp. JY-7876, assembly GCF_014042015.1. Taxonomy (NCBI): domain Bacteria; kingdom Bacillati; phylum Actinomycetota; class Actinomycetes; order Micrococcales; family Cellulomonadaceae; genus Actinotalea; species Actinotalea sp. JY-7876. The sequence continues at coordinate 2,492,902 of NZ_CP059493.1, forward strand.
TACGTCATCGGCGACGACGTGCGCTCGATCGACTGGCGCGCGACGGCGCGCCGGTCGGAGGTCGTCGTGCGCACGTGGCGTCCCGAGCGCGACCGGCGCGTGATGATCGTGATCGACACCGCGCGGACGTCCGCGGCGCGCATCGGCGACCTGCCCCGGATCGACGCCTCGATCGAGGCGGCCCTCCTGCTGTCGGCACTGGCGTCACGCGCCGGGGACCGCGTCGACCTCGTCGCCTTCGACCGCCGCGTCCGGGCGCAGGTCGCCGGGGCCAGCGGCCCGCGCCTGCTGCCCGCCCTCGCGGACGCCCTCGCGCCCATCGACCCGACACTGGTCGAGACCGACTGGCCGGGGGTCGTGGCGGCCGTCCAGCAGCGCCTGTCCCAGCGCGCGCTCGTCGTGCTCCTCACGGCCCTCGAGCCGGCGGCGGTCGAGAACGGCCTGCTCCCGGTGCTCGCGCCGCTGGCCAAGGACCACACCGTGGTGCTCGCCTCGGTGGCCGACCCGGAGGTCGCCGCGCTGCGCACCTCACGCGAGACGTCGTCGGACGTGTACGACGCCGCCGCCGCCGAGCGCACCGACCTGGAGCGCGCGGCCGTCACCGTGCGCCTGCGTCAGCGCGGCGTCGAGGTCGTCGACGCCCTCCCCGACGACCTCGCCCCCCGCCTCGCGGACACCTACCTCGCCCTCAAGGCCGCCGGCCGCCTCTGAGGCGGTGCCACTCCGACCGCCGTGGCCTCCGCGGGCTCGCGAGGCGCGGCGACGGGTCGTCCGCGCTGGTCACGGAAGGTGTACCGGGGTCGGCGTCCTGGTCCGGGTGGTCCGGGTTGTCGGGTGATGGTCAGGTCGCGTCGGTGGACCTCGTGGTGGTGGAAGACGCACAGGAGCACGCCGTTGGTCAGGGAGGTGGGTCCGTTGTCGCGTTCCCACCAGCGGATGTGGTGGACCTCGCCCCAGCGGGCTTCGGCGCCGCAGTCGGGCCACGAGCACCCGCGGTCCCGGGCGATCACCGCGCGGCGTTGCGCGCCGGTGTAGGTGCGTTGGGTGCGTCCGATGTCCAGGGGCATCGTGTCGGCGTCCATGACCACGCGGGTCAGGTCGCAGTCGCACAGGGCGCGGGCGACCTCGCTGATGGGCACCGGGGTCCCGTCCTCGAGTGTGACCGGCGGGAACGACGGGGCCGCCTGGTGCCGGTCGCTCGCCGCGCCGTGTGCTGCCGGCTCGTCCTCCGTCGCACCGTCGCCGCGCGGGCCGTCGTCCCCTGCAGCGCGCAGGGCGCGCAGCCCGGCCCAGGTGCCGGCGTCCATGAGGAAGGACACGTGGGGTCGCACCGCGGCGCCGCTGCCGGTCTCGGGCAGGGCCAGGATCTTCTCGGCGATGGTGTCCAGGGCGTCGGCGCGGCGTTGCTCGTGGGAGCGGTCGTCGTCCTTGCCCGGCCGCGGGGAGACGGCCTCCAGCGCCAACCGCAGCCGGTGCCCGGCCATCCGGTCCACCAGCCCTTTGATGCGGGTGCCCTCGGGGGTGTCGGCCAGGGTCAGGAACCGTGCGGCGCGCTGGGCCTGGTGCCCGCGCTCGTGCGCGAGGGGATCGAGCTCGGCGGCGAGCTGCGCCGCGGCCCGCGCGAACGTCCCGGCGTCGACCCGCCGCGCGGTCTCCAGCAGCTGGGCCTGCCGCTCGGGCGTGGCCAACGCGTCCTTGACCGCCCCCGACGCCCCGGCGACCACGCGGCCGAGCGCGTCCATGTGGTCCACGGTGACCGCGCCCTCGCGGGCGGCCTCGCCCAGGGCGGGCAGCCGGGTGGCGGCGTCGGCCTGGCGGACCTGGGTCAGCACCGCCCGCGCCCCCGACCGCGACGTGCGACCGCGCCACGCCTCGAAGCTCGGATCACCCGACGCCCGCCACGTCCCACTGTCCCGCTCGGCCAGCAGCACCTCGCCCCGCACCACCGTCAACGCACCGACCGCCGCGTCCAGCGCCGCCAGCACCTCACGCCGCTCCAGCGCCGACCAGTCACCCGCCGCACCACCCGCACCCTTGACCCGCTCCACCAACCCGCGCACATCCGCGACCACGCGCGCCGGCGCGGCGACCCCGAAGGGCTCCACCGCCGCCAACACCGCCATGACCGCCTCCAGGATCACTCGAACGTCTGTTCGAATGCTACCGGATCCGGACAGGACGGACAAGGGGTGCGCGGCGCCGCGTCGGGCCTGTCACGTCACGGAGCAGGCCAGCCCGAGCCAGGCCAGGCCACCGGCAGCCGCGAACGCCGAACACCGCGTCGTCGCCGTCGGCCTCACGCTCGTCCACGGACGTGACACCCTCGCCATCGCCCCGGCGAGCAGTAGCCGGCACCTCGCCCTTCAGGCCGCCTCGCGGCCCGTGGGTCTACGCCGCGAGCGGCAGCTGGTCCACGTTGTGGTCGGCCCGCAGGTCGCCCGTCTCGCCGTCGGCGACGGCGCGCCGCCCGAGGACGATCGTGTAGACCCAGTACGCCGCCAGCACCAGGGCCCCGATGACGATCTTGAGCCACCACGGGAGCTGGGACGGCGTCACGAAGCCCTCGACGAGCCCGGAGATGCCCAGCACGCCGACGAGGCCGATGGCCACCGTGAACAGCGAGCGCCCCTCCTCGGACAGCGCGCGCCCCCGCGGGCGCCCGCCCGGGTCGATCACCGTCCAGAAGATCTTCAGCCCCGCGGCCCCCGCGACGAAGATCGCGGTCAGCTCCATGAGGCCGTGCGGGAGGATCAGGCTGAAGAAGACGCCGAGCCCGTCGTGCACGGCCATCACGCCGCCCGCGGCCCCGACGCCGACCGCGTTCTGGAACAGGACGTACAGCGGCAGGATGCCCGTGATGCCGAAGGCGACGCACTGCGCCGCGATCCACGCGTTGTTCGTCCACACCTGGGCCGCGAAGCTCTGGCCCGGGTAGTTGGAGTAGTAGTTGGCGAACTCCTCCTCCGCGTACTGCTTGAGCTGGCTCGGGGTGCCCATCGCGGCGAGCGCCTCGGGGTCGTTGTACACGTTGACGCCCGCCACGACCGCGATCGCGCAGAAGGCGACCATCACCCCGACGGTCCACCAGCGGATGCGGTAGAAGGCCGCGGGCAGCACGATGACGAGGAACCGCACGACGTCCGACCAGGACGGGTCGTGCGAGCCGGCGATCGCCGCCCGCGCGCGGCCGAGGATCTCCGAGAGCCGGGAGACCACCGAGGGGTCCGGCGCCACGGACCGCACGGTCGACAGGTGCGTCGCGACCTCCTGGTAGAGCCGGACCAGCTCGTCCGCCTCGGCACCCGACAGACCCGACCGGCGCGACAGCTCGTCGAGCCTCGCCCAGGTCGGCGCGTGCACGGCGGAGAACGCGTCCAGGTCCACGGCCGGTAGCCTGCCACACACCGCCGTCGGGCACGGGTAACCTGCGGCCAGCGACGGACGGCGGAGGGGTGCGCGTGCAGGACGAGATCGTCATCGGTGAGGGCGTGGTCCTCGACGCGCGCCCGGCCTCGTTCGCGACCCGCATGCTCGGCGCCCTCATCGACGTCGCCACCCTCGGGTTCCTCGGGTTCCTCCTGCTCGTCGCCGGCGGCGCCGCGGGGCGGGGCCTCGACGAGGCGGCCTTCGCGGCGCTGCTCATCACGCTCGTCGTCATGGTGCTCGTCGTCATCCCCGCCACCGTGGAGACGCTCACGCGCGGGCGCTCGCTCGGCAAGCTCGCCATGGGCATCCGGATCGTCCGCGACGACGGCGGCCCCATCCGGGTGCGCCACGCGGTCATCCGGGCCCTGACCGGCGTGCTCGAGATCTGGTTCAGCGCGGGCGGCGTCGCGCTCATCGCCTCCCTCGTCCACCCGCAGGGCAAGCGGCTGGGCGACATGCTCGCGGGCACGTACGCCGTCCGGGTGCGCGGCGGCCAGCGGCCCCTGCCCCCGCTCGTCATGCCGCACGAGCTCGCCGGCTGGGCCCGCAACGCCGACATCCGGCGGTTGCCGGACGGGCTCGCGCTCTCCGCCCGGCAGTTCCTGGGCCGGGCGGACCGCCTCCACATCGCCTCGCGGGTCCGGCTCGGCAACCAGCTCGCCGGCGAGATGGAGCGCTACGTCGCGCCCGGCCCGCCGCTCGGCACCCACCCCGAGCGCTTCATCGCCGCCGTGCTCGCCGAGCGCCGGGACCGGGAGTTCGCGCACGCCTCGGCTGCGGCCCGCACCGCCGCCGCGGAGGCCGTGCTGCTCCACCGCCTCCCCCACGCGGTCCCCGACCCCGCGGTCTGAGCCGGCGGCCCCTCGGGCCGCGACCGGCCCGCGGCGTCAGGCGGAGGCCCGAACCGCGTGGCGCACGTAGACCACGCCGTTGGCGAACCGCCCGTGGTCCAGGAGCTCGAGGGCGAGTCGCCGGCCGCGGGGCAGCGCCGGCTTGCCGCCGCCCACCGCGACCGGGCAGAGCAGCAGCACGCACTCGTCGACCAGACCGTGCCGGAAGGCCTCCGCCGCGATCCCCGCGCCGCCGATGCTCAGGTCCGTGGCCGCCTCCTCCTTGAGCCGCCGCACCGCCTCGGGGTCGAAGGTCCGCTCGATCGTCGTGCGCGCCGTCGAGACGTCCGCCAGCGACGACGAGTAGACGACCTTGTCGCCGGTGCGCCAGATGTCGGCGTACTCGCGGACGACGGCGGGGGCGTCCGCCAGCCAGTCGTCGCTCTCCCAGACGCGCATCGTCTCGTACATGCGTCGCCCGTAGAGCGAGGTGCCGATGCCCCGCTCGTGCTCGTTCCAGAACGCGTGCACGTCCTCGTCGGGGACGGACCAGTCGAACGCCCCCTGCTCGTCCTCCAGGAAGCCGTCGAGCGAGACGTTGGCCGCGTAGATGAGCTTGCCCATGGTGCCCTCCGTCGGGACGAGGGCTCCAGGGTGCAGCGCGCCACGGGCGCCGACAAGCCCCGCGGGCGGTGGTGCCGGACGCGCCGCAGGGGCCCGCGCGATGCGCGCGGACCCCTGCGGTGTCGTGCCGGCTCAGTAGCGGTAGTGCTCCGGCTTGTACGGGCCGGCGACGTCGATGCCGATGTACTCGGCCTGCGCCTTCGTCAGCTCGGTGAGCCGGACGCCGAGCGCGTCGAGGTGCAGGCGCGCCACCTTCTCGTCGAGCACCTTGGGGAGGCGGTACACGCCGACCGGGTACTCGTCGCGCTTGGTGAACAGCTCGATCTGCGCCATGACCTGGTTGGTGAACGAGTTGCTCATGACGAAGGACGGGTGACCGGTCGCGTTGCCGAGGTTCAGCAGGCGGCCCTCGGAGAGCACGATGATCGAGTGCTCCGGGCGGTCGCCGTCGGCCGGGAACGTCCACTCGTGGACCTGCGGCTTGATCTCCGTGCGCGTGACGCCGGGGATCGCCGCGAGCCCGGCGATGTCGATCTCGTTGTCGAAGTGGCCGATGTTGCCCACGACGGCCTTGTCCTTCATCGCGGCCATGTGCTCCGCGGTGATGACGTCGCGGTTGCCCGTGGTCGTGATGAAGAAGTCCGCCTCGTCCAGGACGTCCTCGATCCGCACGACCTGGTAGCCGTCCATGGCCGCCTGGAGGGCGCAGATCGGGTCGACCTCGCTGACCACGACGCGCGAGCCCTGGCCGCGGAACGCCTCGGCCGCACCCTTGCCGACGTCGCCGTAGCCCGCCACGAACGCGACCTTGCCACCCATGAGGATGTCGGTGGCGCGGTTGATGCCGTCAGGCAGGGAGTGGCGGATGCCGTACTTGTTGTCGAACTTGGACTTGGTGACCGAGTCGTTGACGTTGATCGCCGGGAAGAGCAGCGCGCCCGCCTCGTGCAGCTGGTACAGGCGGTGCACGCCCGTCGTCGTCTCCTCGCTGACCCCGAGGATGCCCGCGGCCGTGCGGGTCCAGCGCTGCGGGTCCTCGGCGAGCGAGCGGCGCAGCAGGGCCAGGACGAGGTTGGCCTCCTCCGAGTAGCCGGGCTCGCCGGGTGCGGCGTCGGCCGGGACCGCGCCGGTGGCCTCGTACTGGACGCCCTGGTGCACGAGCAGGCTCGCGTCGCCGCCGTCGTCCAGGATCATGTTCGGGCCCTCGTCGCCGGGCCACACGAGGATCTGCTGGGTGCACTCCCAGTACTCGGCCAGGGTCTCGCCCTTCCAGGCGAAGACCGGGACGCCCTGCGGGTCCTGGGGCGTGCCGTGCGGGCCGACGGCGACCGCGGCCGCCGCCTCGTCCTGCGTCGAGAAGATGTTGCAGGACGCCCAGCGGACCTCGGCCCCCAGGGCGACGAGCGTCTCGATGAGGACGGCCGTCTGCACGGTCATGTGCAGGGAGCCGGCGACGCGGGCGCCCGCGAGCGGCTGCGTCGCGCCGAACTCCGCGCGGAGCGCCATGAGGCCGGGCATCTCGTGCTCGGCCAGGCGGATCTGGTGGCGTCCGGCCTCGGCGAGGCCGAGGTCGCGGACCTTGTAGACGCCGGGCTTCTCGTCGAAGCCGGCGGACGTGGGGACGGGCGTCGTGGTCATGGTCACCTCGGGTGGGTCGCGCGTGGCGCGCTGGGTCTCGGTCAGGGGCGAGGCCCGCGGTCGCGCGGAGCGCGACCCCCGCGGTTCGTGCCGCGGCGGCGGGACCTCGTGCCCGGCGCGGCCCCTCCGGGCCGACGGCATCACCGACGCCAAGCGCTCCCATCCTACGGAGGCTGTCCAGTCGCGGCACGGGCTCCCCCGGCGAGCGGGCCGCCGCGGGCCGGCCACGACGGAGTTCACGTCACAGTTTGATAACACCCAGGAGCACGTAAAGGCGCAGGTCAGCGCGACGCGCGGCGCGCCCTAACGGCTCGCCACGGGCCTCTCGGCGGACGGCGGGTTTGGCGATGATGCGTCGCCCGGGTGATGGTGGGACCGATCGGCCGGACCGCCGGCCGGTCGGTGCCGGTGCCCCAGCGCCGCGTCCACCGCGCGCCGCGCCCCGCCAGGCACATGCCACCGGGAGGCGGACGCCGCCTCCGGACGCGACGGCCGGTGAGGTCGCTCTCGCGGCCTCCCGCCACCGGGCCCGCACCCGACGCCGCAGGCGTCGACCAGCCGCGCGTGGCCGCGCCCCGGGGGCAGGGCCGACGGTCGCGCGCGCCGACGGAGACGAGGGATGAGTGAGCGCACTACGCGCCGAGAACGTGTACAAGGTGTTCGGCCGCCGGCCGGCGGAGGCCGTCCGGCGGCTCGAGGCGGGTGCCCACCGCGACGAGGTCAAGGGCCTCGGCACCGCGGCTGTCATCGACGCGACCTTCGAGGTGGCCGCGGGCGAGACGTTCGTCGTCATGGGCCTGTCCGGGTCCGGGAAGTCGACGCTCATCCGGATGCTCAACGGTCTGTGGCGGCCGACCTCGGGGCGGGTCCTGCTCGGTGACGCGGACCTGTCGACGATCTCCGCCCGCGACCTGCGCGCGCTGCGCCAGCGCCGGGTGTCCATGGTGTTCCAGCACTTCGCGCTGCTGCCCCACCGCACCATCCTCGACAACGCCGCCTACCCCCTCGCGCTGCAGGACGTGGACCGCACCGAGCGCCGGCGCCGCGCCGGCGAGGCGCTCGAGCTCGTCGGCCTGGCGGGCTGGGAGGACCACCTGCCCTCGCAGCTGTCGGGCGGCATGCGCCAGCGCGTCGGCCTGGCGCGCGCGCTCGCCGCCGACACCGACGTGCTGCTCATGGACGAGGCGTTCTCCGCGCTCGACCCGCTGATCCGCCGCGAGATGCAGGAGCAGCTCCTCGAGCTCCAGCAGACCCTCGGCAAGACGATCGTCTTCATCACCCACGACCTCAACGAGGCGATGCACCTCGGCGACCGCATCGCGGTGATGCGCGACGGGCGCATCGTCCAGATCGGCACGTCCGAGCAGATCCTCTCCGACCCGGCGGACGACTACGTCGCCCAGTTCGTCGCGGACGTCGACCGGACGCGGGTCCTGACCGCGGGCTCCGTCATGGTCCGGCCGGCGGCCGTCGTCACGACCGGCGCCGGACCGCGCGGCGCCCTGCGCCAGATGCGCGACGCGCAGACGTCGGCGGCCTACCTCGTGGACCGGGACCGCACCCTGCGCGGCGTCCTGCGCGACGCGGACGTCGTGGCCGCGCAGCGCGCCGGTGACGAGTCGCTGCTGGACCTCACCCTCGACGAGGTGACGCCCGTGACCGTCGACGCCCCGCTGGCCGACGTCTTCGCGCCGTCGGCGGAGACACCGCTGCCGGTCCCCGTGGTGGACGACCGGGGCCGCCTGGTGGGCGTGATCCCCCGCGTGACGCTGCTCGAGGCGATGGCGCCCCAGCAGGCCGAGACCGAGTCCGCCGACCCCACGGAGGTGCCGGCATGAGCGCCGAGCCGATGTTCCGCCTGCCCCTCGGCGACTGGGTCGAGTCCGGCGTCGACGCCGTCATCGACACCTTCGGGGGCCTCTTCGACGTCATCCGCACGGTCCTGCTGGCCTGCTTCGAGTCGCTCGAGCTGGTCCTGACCGCACCGCCCATGGCCGTGGTCGCCCTCGTGCTCGCCGCCGTCGCCTTGCTCGCGAAGGGGTGGCGGCTCGCGCTGGGCACCCTGGTCGGACTCCTCGTCATCGCGGGAGTGGACCAGTGGGACAACGCGATGGCGACCCTGGCCCTCGTGCTCGTCGCGAGCGTGATCGCGCTGGCGATCGGCGTCCCGCTGGGCATCTGGGCCGCCCGCGACGACCGCGTCTCGGCCGTGCTGCGGCCCGTGCTGGACTTCATGCAGACGATGCCGGCGTTCGTCTACCTCATCCCCGTGGTGATCATCTTCCTCACGGGCGCGGTCCCGGGCATCGTGGCGACGATCGTCTTCGCGCTGGCGCCCGGGGTCCGCTTCACCGAGCTCGGCATCCGGCAGGTCGACCGCGAGGTGGTCGAGGCCGGGCACGCCTTCGGCTCGACGCCCGGTCGCATCCTGCGCCAGATCCAGCTGCCCCTCGCCCTGCCGACGATCATGGCGGGCGTCAACCAGGTGATCATGCTCTCGCTGTCCATGGTGGTCATCGCGGGCATGGTCGGCGCCGACGGCCTCGGGCGGGACGTCGTCTCCGCGCTGTCGCGCGTCGACGTGGCGCTGGGCTTCGAGGCCGGGCTCGCCGTCGTCATCCTCGCGATCTACCTCGACCGCCTGACCTCCGGCCTGGCCGACCGGTCCCCCGTGGCGCGCGCCCTGCGCGCCACCTCGGCCTGACCCACGGCCCACCCGGGCCGACGACCCGGCGGCACGCCGCCACGGAAGGAACCATGACCCACCTCCGACGCACCACCGCCGCCGCGGCCTCGCTCGTCGCCGCCACCCTGGCCCTGACCGCCTGCACCGGCGGCGACACCGACGGCGGGCAGACCGCCACCGGCGACCAGAAGGACGTCACGATCGCGGTCCACAACGGCTGGGACGAGGGCATCGCCGTCTCGCACCTGTGGGCCGAGCTCCTCGAGTCCGAGGGGTACGACGTCGAGCTCGAGATGGCCGACGCCGGCCCCGTCTACACGGGGATCGCGGGCGGCCAGTTCGACGTCAACGTCGACACCTGGCTCCCGCTGACCCACGGCGACTACCTCGAGGAGTACGGCGACGACCTCGAGCTGCTCGGCGCGTGGTACGACGACGCCGTGCTGACGATCGCGGTCAACGAGGACGCCCCCCTCACCTCGCTCGCCGAGCTCGGCCAGAACGCCGACGTCTTCGGTGGCCGCCTGGTCGGCATCGAGCCCGGCGCCGGCCTGACGCGCATCACCAAGGACGAGGTCATCCCGACCTACGGCCTCGAGGGCATGGACTTCGTCGAGTCGTCGACGCCCGCGATGCTCGCCGAGCTCACGGGTGCCACGGACGCCGGCCGCGACATCGCCGTCACGCTGTGGCGGCCGCACTGGGCCTACGACGCGTTCCCCATCCGCGACCTCGAGGACCCCGAGGGCGCCCTGGGCGAGGCCGAGCGGATCGAGAGCGTCGGGCGCACGGGCTTCGCGGAGGACTTCCCGCAGCTGGCCGCGTGGCTCGCCGAGTTCACGCTGACGGACGAGCAGCTCTTCTCGCTCGAGAACATCATGTTCAACGAGCTGGGCGGCAAGGACAACGAGGCCGCCGTCGAGCGGTGGCTCGAGGAGAACCCGGACGTCTTCCCGGGCATCAAGGACGCGGCCGGCGAGGTCTGAGACCGCGACGTCGACGTCAGGCGGTGCCGCTCGCCGGCACCGCCTCGTCGACGAGCAGGACGGGGATGCCGTCCCGCACGGGGTAGGCCAGGGCGCACGCCTGGCCCTCGCACACCAGCTGCGGCGAGCCGTCGACGGCCGTGCCGTCGGCGAGCGTCGACCCGCACACGGGACAGCGCAGCAGGTCCCGCACCCAGGGCTCCATCGGCTGCCGGTCGCTCATCGCGTCTCCTCCGTCGCGTCGGCGCGCACGATCGACAGCACGTCGTCGCGCACCTTGACCATGATGTCCTCGTCGGCCGCCTCGACGTTGAGCCGCAGGAGCGGCTCGGTGTTCGAGGCGCGCAGGTTGAACCACCAGCGCGGGTGCTCGTCCCAGTGCGAGACCGTCAGCCCGTCGAGCTCGTCCACCTCGACGGGCCCGGCGCCCTGCTGCGTCACGTACGCCTCGACCACCCGGGCGCGCGCCGCGGCGACGTCGGCGACGCGCGAGTTGATCTCGCCCGAGGCCACGTAGGGCTCGTACGCCTCGGACAGCTCGCTGAGCGTCAGCGGGCGGCCGTCGGGCGCCGTCGCCTGGCCGAGCGCGGACAGCACGTGCATGGCCGCGAGCATGCCGGTGTCGGCGAAGAAGAAGTCGCGGAAGTAGTAGTGCGCGCTGTGCTCGCCGCCGAAGACGGCGTCGTTGCGGGCCATCTCCGCCTTGATGAAGGAGTGGCCCACGCGCGTGCGCACCGTGCGGGCACCCGCCGCCTCGAGCAGGTCGGGGACGACCTTGGAGGAGATGAGGTTGTAGATGACCGTCGGCGTGCGGCCGGCGGCGCGCTCGCGCGCGACCTCGCGCAGCCCGACCAGCGCCGTGATCGCCGACGGCGTCACGGGCTCGCCCCGCTCGTCGATGACGAAGCAGCGGTCGGCGTCGCCGTCGAAGGCCAGGCCGATGTCGGCGCCGTGCTCGACGACGGCCGCCTGCAGGTCGCGCAGGTTCTCGGGCTCGAGCGGGTTCGCCTCGTGGTTCGGGAACGTGCCGTCGAGCTCGAAGTACAGCGGCACGACGTCGAACGGCAGCGCGGGCAGGCCCGCGGCGTCCCCGAGCACGGCGGGCACCGTGAGCCCGCCCATCCCGTTCCCGGCGTCGACGACGACCTTGAGCCGGCGCAGGCCGGCGAGGTCGACGAGCGAGCGCAGGAACGCCGCGTACTCCCCCAGCATCTCGCGCTCGGTGACCTCACCGGGCACGGCGGCGTCGGCCGGCGGCTCGACCAGGTACCGCGCGGCGAGCTCGCGGATCTCGCCGAGCCCCGAGTCCTCGCCCACCGGCCGCGCACCTGCCCAGCACATCTTGATGCCGTTGTACTGCGCGGGGTTGTGGCTCGCGGTGAACATCGCGCCCGGCACGTCCAGCGCGCCCGAGGCGTGGTAGAGCCCGTCGGTCGAGCACAGCCCGATGAGCACGACGTCGACCCCGCGCCGGGTCAGGCCCTCCGCGAACGCGCCGACGAGCTCCGGGCCCGAGGGTCGCATGTCGCGGCCGATGACGGCGCGCGGCCGGGCGTCGCCCGTGGCGTCCGCTCCCCGCAGCACGACGACGTCGGCGAACGCGGCGCCGATGGCCCGCGCGACGTCGGGGCTGAACTGCTCCGGCACGACGCCGCGGACGTCGTAGGCCTTGATGAGCGCGCTGAGGTCGGGCCGTGGTGCTGTGGTCACGGCGGCAGCCTAGTGGCGCGCGGCGCCCGAGGACCGCGTCAGCGCGGCTTGCGGGCCGAGCGCTGGATGATGGTGTCGATCGGCAGGCTCTGCCACGCTCCCGCGTCGTCGAGGGTGATCCACTCGCGCCGCTCGCAGCGGTTGCAGGAGACGAACGTGACGTCGGTGCCGTCCGTCAGGACCAGCGGCAGGCGGGTCAGGTCCGGGCCGCTGCACGACGAGCAGCGCTCCGGCGGCGGGACGCCCGGGCCGGGCAGGCCGCCCGGCGGGGGCACCGAGGCCCGTGCCACGTCAGCCCTCCCCGCGCAGGACGCGCAGGTGGCCGCGACGGCTGACCTCGGTACCGGGGGGCACCTGCGGCGCCTCGGGGGCCGCCTCGGGACGCCGTCGCCCCGCCTCGCGCACCGCGTCCGCGAGCGCCACGAGGTCGTCGGGCGTCGGACCGCTCGGGACGAACTCGGGCGTGAGCCGGACGACCTCCCAGCCCCGCGGCGCCGTCAGGCGCCCGGCGTGCTCGCCGCACAGGTCGTAGGAGTGCGGCTCGGCGAGCTGGGCGAGCGGTCCGAGGACCGCCGTGGAGTCCGAGTAGACGTACGTGAGCGTCGCGACGGCGGCACGGCCGCAGGCACTGCGGGAGCACTGGCGGCCTGATCTCACGCGAGGAGACTACCCGGGGCGTCCCGCGCACGGGCGGCCACCACGCCGCGTCGGCGACACTCGGGCGCGCCGGTGCCCCGACGTACAGTGGGCCCGTGAGCACCCTGCGTCGCGGTCCTGCGGGGCCGGTGGTGGCGGCGCGGCGACGGGACCGCCGGGGACGCGGCCTGCGCGGCCCGCTGATGCCGATGAACCTGCCGGGCTACCGCACGCGCGCCGAGCGCTTCGACGAGCACGTGCTGGCCGCCGTCGAGCGGATCGAGCGGCGCTGGTCGGCCCAGCTCGAGGGCACCGAGTTCGCGGTCGAGGACGTGCCCCCGTCGGGCCCGGCTCCCTGGGAGCACGGCGGCGTGCCGCTCGGCCGGTGCTTCCCCGCCGACGCCGGCCTGCCCTCGCGCATCGTCGTCTACCGGCGCCCGCTCGAGACGCGCGCCGTGGACGAGGCGGACCTCATGGACCTGGTCCGCGACGTCCTGGTCGAGCAGGTGGCGCACCTGCTCGCGCGCGCACCGGAGGACGTCGACCCGGAGTACCGCAGCTGAGCGCAGAGCGCCCGGCGGCTGCGTCTAGGCTGGACGCCACCATGGCAGCCCCCACGCCCCCGTCCGTCCGCGTCGTGTGCGTGACCTTCCACCCCGGTGACGAGCTCGACGCCTTCGCCCGGTCGCTGCACGAGGCGACCACCGGTCCGGTCGAGCTCGTGCTCGTCGACAACGGCAGCGACCACACGGTGGGCGAGCGCGTCGCGCGCGAGCACGGGGGCCGCGTCCTGCCGGCGGGCGGCAACCTCGGGTACGGCCGGGCCGCGAACCTCGGCGCCCAGGACGCGACGCAGGAGTGGCTCGTCGTCGCCAACCCCGACGTCGTGTGGCACCCCGGGAGCCTCGACGCCCTGCTGGCGGCGGGGGCCCGTCACCCGCGGGCCGGCGCGCTCGGGCCCGGCATCCTCAACACCGACGGCACGCGGTACCCCTCGGCGCGCGCCCTGCCCTCGCTCACCCAGGGCGCCGGTCACGCCGTCCTCGGGCGCGTGTGGCCCGGCAACCCGTGGACGCGCGCCTACCAGCGGCGCCAGGAGGACACCGCCTCCGTGGAGCGCACCGCGGGCTGGCTGTCGGGCTCGTGCCTCCTGCTGCGCACGGAGGCGTTCCGCGCGGTCGGCGGCTTCGACGAGGGCTACTTCATGTTCTTCGAGGACCTGGACCTGGGCGAGCGGCTCGGGCTGGCCGGCTGGGAGAACGTCTACGTCCCCGACGTCACCGTGACGCACATCGGCGGCACGTCCTGGCGCGAGCGACCGGCGCGGATGATCCGGGCCCATCACGCCTCCGCGGCGCGCTACCTGACGCGGCGCTACCACCGCTGGTACCAGTGGCCCGTGCGGGTGGCGATCCGGGCCGGGCTCGCCGTGCGGCAGGCGCTCGAGCTGCGCGCCGCGCGCTGAGGCCTCAGCCGACCAGCACGTCCACCGCGGGGCGGTCCCGCGTGGGCGCCACCGGGGCGAGCACGGAGACCATCTGGCCGCTCTCGTCGTCGTGCACGAGCACCACGGCCCACGCGACCCGGGGGTCCTGCGTGCGCACGACGACGGCCGCGGGCACCGCGGTGTCCGCGCCGTCCGCCTCGTCCACCAGGTCGGCGAGCGCCAGCTCCGTCGTCGTGCCGGCGCGCAGGCTCACGTCCCGGGACGCGACGACGGCGCCCGAGGCGTCGAGCACCTCGACCTCGACCTCGGCGGCACCCCTGACGTCCGGGAGGGGCGCGACGCCCAGCGAGAGGGTCGGGCTGGTGCCCGGCAGGGCCGGCAGCGCCAGCGGTCCCGTCGTGCCCCCGCGCACCGACGGGGCCCAGGCCCGGTCGACCGGCGACAGCGCCAGCGTGCCCGCGCCGGGCCGGCCGACGCCGGCTCCCCGGGTCAGGAGCGCCGACGCCACCACGGGGACCTCGCTCTCGACGACCACGGTGTACGTGCCCGCCGGCAGACCGGCGAGCGGCACGTCGAGCACCTCCCCCGCGGCCAGCTCGACCTCCTCGGCGCCGGGCAGCGACACGTCGCCGTCGGGCCCGAGCAGCGTGAGGGTGGCCGTCCCGCCCTCCTCGCCCGGGGCGAGCAGGCGCACGGCCGCGGTGTCGGTGCCGTCGATCTCCGAGGCCGTGACGGACAGCCCGGGGACCACCTGGCGCTGGGACGGCGCGCGGCCGGCGGCGACGTAGTCCACGCCCGCGGGCAGGAGCCCGCGCAGCTCGCTGTCCTGCAGGTAGGCGGTGACCAGACCGCCGGCGGCGCGCAGGTGCACCACGATGCGTCGCTGCTCGGCGGCGACGCCCTCGAGGAGGACCACGCGCTCGGCGCCGGGCGGGACGAGGTACTCGGGCGCCCCGGCGAGGTCGACGGGACCCGCGGGCCCCCACAGCTCGACGTCGACCGTCGCCGGCGTCGAGCCCGGGTTCTGCAGGACGAGGCGCGCACTGGTGCCCAGCGACGTCCCGCCTCCCACGAGCCACACGTCGGCGGCCGGCTGCTGGCACGACGTCGCCGCGACGCCGCGCAGGTCGCCCGCCGCGGTCAGCGCGCCGACGGCGCCGGCCGACCACGCGGGCCCGTCGCCCGCGGCGCCGGTCCGCACGACGAGCGCCTCCGCGGGCGTCGTCGTCGCCACCGCCGCGCCGGCCGCGGGCGCGAGGTCCGCGACGGCCTCGCCCCCGGCGACCGGCCCCACCTCGCCGGACGCCGTGGTGGCCGGCACGCCCCCGGTCGGGGCGACGCTCACGGCGGCGAGCCGCGTCACCGACTCCCCCGGGGACGGGTCGAACTGCGGGTCGTAGAGCGCGTCCTGGCCCGGCTCCGGCTCGGTCGCCAGGCGCAGCGGTCCGGGGCAGACGAGCGCCGTCGGCGGCGCCGGCACCTCGACGGTCGCCGGGGCCCCCACGAGCGTCTCGGTCGCCGCGAGCCGCGGCTCGAGCACGGGGGCGAGCACGAGAGCCGCCACCACCGCCAGGACGCCGACGCCGGTGAGCGCCCGCAGCGCGGCGCGTCGCACCCGGGTCGCGGCCGTGAGGCCGGCCGTGGCCGGGGCCGCCGGGGCCGTCGCGTCGTCGCTCATCGGGATGCTCCTCGTCGGCGTCGGACCGGGATCGCCAGGAGCACCGTCACCAGCAGGGTGAGCGCCTGCAGGGCGAGCCACGGGGTGCGCCCGGCCGGGTCGTAGGCGACCACGAGCCGGCCGCCGTCGGCGCCGAGCTCGAAGGTCTGCTGCCAGGCACCGTCGACGGCGCGCAGCGGGCGCCCGTCGAGCCACGCGCGCCACCCCGGGTCGGCGCGCTCGGCGAGCACGAGCGCGCGCGCGGAGGCGCCGTCCGCGACCCGCGCGTCGACCCGCCCGGCCCGCGCCGGCACGGCCTGCGCGTCGGGCTCGCCGTCGGCGGCGTCCGGCACGGTCACGCGCGCCCACGCGGACGTGGTGCCCACCTGGCCCGCCGCGACGCGCCAGATGATCCCGGACTCGGTCTCGGTGACGCGCTCGAGGCCCCGCGTCGCGTCGATGCGGCCGACCACGACAGCGCGCTCCGACGTGGCCGCGTCCTGCGCCGGCGGCACGAGCACGGCCCCGACGCCCAGGTGGGCGAGCCGGACCGCGACGTCGTCGGTCGCCCCCGCCGCGAGCCGGGCTGCGGCGTCCGCGAGCTCGGCGTCGGCGGTGTCGAGGACCGCCGACGACGGGGCGTCGACCGGGCCCGTCACGGCGCGCGAGGTGACGGTCCGGGAGAGGTCGGTGAGCTGGACGCCGTCGTGCCGCAGCACGACGGCCCGGACGGTGGTGCCCTCCCCCTCGGGGCCGGGCGCGAGGCTGAGCACCCGGACCGCGTCCGGCGACGCCTGGAGCTGGCGCCCGGCCGCGGGCACCACCGGCACGTCCGACGTCGTGGCGGCGAGCGTCCGGCCGCCGCGCGCGTCCCACGCCCACCCGCCGAGCACGGCGGCGGGTCCGACGACCGCGACCAGGGCGAGCACGCCCGCGGCGACCTGCCGCCAGCCGAAGGCGTGGCGCCCGACGGCGGCGCGCACGCCGCTCGCGCCGGCGACCGCCGCCACGAGCAGTCCCAGCAGGACCAGGCTCGTCGCGGGTCCGGCCCACGCCGTCACGAGCGCGCTCGTGGACCCCTCGGTCGCGGCGACGCCCGTGTGGACGGCGCCCAGGGCCAGGCCGGCGAGCACGCCGCACCCCGCGAGGAGCCAGCCGACCCGCGCGGCGCGCCCGCGCCCGGCGGCGGCGACGAGACCCACCAGCGCGACGGCGGCGACCACGCCCGTCGCCGCGAGGGGAAGCCACTCCAGGTCCTCGGGCAGGCCGAGCCCGCCGAGCAGCGAGCCCGGTGCCACCGGCCACCCGAGCAGCTGCTGCCACGGCGCGGCCGCCGCCGGACCGGCCACCGGGACCCCCGGCTCCGCCACGAGCGCGCGCCAGCCGCCGTCGGACCACCGCGTGAGCGCGGCCACGACGGTCGGGGCCTGCAGCACGAGCGCCGGCAGCGCGACCCAGACCAGGCGCCGGCGCCGGCGGACGGCGAGCGCGACGACCACCAGGGCGAGGAGGCCGACGGGCAGCAGCACCGGGGCGCCCGCCGTGGCGACGGCGAACGCCAGGCCGGCGCCGGCCGCGGCGGCGAGCGACGGCTCGGCGTGGCGGGCCGACGCGGCGGGCTCGTCGCCTCGAGTGCCCCCGAGGCGCTGGGCGCCCACCAGGCCGGAGTCGACGACGTCGACACGGGCCAGGCCCACGGCGCGCGCGACACCCAGCGCCACCCAGGGCAGCGCCGCGTGCGCCACGACGGCGCCGAGGCGGGCGTGGGTCAGCCCGACGAGCAGCGCGGGCGCGGCCGTCCACACCAGCGCCGCCCACGCCCGCAGCGCGACGGAGCGGGTCGCCGCGCCGGCGGCGAACCAGGCCCCCACCGCGGAGAGCACGAGCGAGCCGAGGAGCAGGGCCGCGGCGGCCAGGCCGACCGTGCCCGTCAGCACGGTCAGGGGCGCGAGGACGAGCAGGAAGGGGTCGGCCGGCGCCGGGGCGCCGAAGCCCTGGTCGACCCAGGCCGCCGTGGCGGCCCGCCACAGCTCGCCGCGGCCGGCGTCGCCGTAGGCCAGCGTGCCGCCCGCGAGCCGCTCCCCCGCCGACACCCGGGTCACCAGCGGACCCACGACCACGGCGGACACGGCCACCGCGAGGACGCCGACCGCGGCCAGCGTCGCGCGGCGACGGGTGCGCAGCGCCGCCAGCTCGCGCATCTCGAGCTCGCTCGGCGTCGAGCGGAGCCGGCGGCGCTCCGCGGCGGCGAGCCGGCGGTCCCGCTCCTCGCGGGCGACGTCGCGCCACGTCACCTGCAGGGGTCGCAGCGAGCGGCGCGCCAGCCGCCGAGTCCGGGACGCCCGGCGACGCGCGGCGACGACCCGGTCCGGCCGCAGGAGGACCGCCCAGGGCGCGACGAGCTCCGCGACCACGAGGTGCGGCTCCTTGGTGAGCAGACGCCCCAGGGCCCGGACGACCCCGCTCGCCACCGCGAGCAGGGCCACGACGGGCACGAGCCCCAGCGGAACGCCCGTGAGCTGGGCGTGCAGGTACGCCTCGCGGCGCGCCTGCGCGGAGCGGCGTGCGTCCCAGCCGGGCCGGTTGAGGACGGCGCCGGCGACCGGTCGGGCGAGCGAGGCCTGCGCGTGGCGCACCACGGCCGCGGGCACGACGACGACGCGGTGCCCGGCCAGGCGCGCGCGCCGGCACAGGTCCAGGCCGTCGCCGTAGGGACCGAGCGCGGGGTCGGGCCCGCCCAGCTCGTCCCAGACGTCGCGCCGGACGAGGGCGCCGGCGAGCCCGACCGCCAGCACGTCGTCACGGCCGTCGTGCTGCCCCTGGTCGACCTCGGGCTCGTCCAGCCCGGTCATGCGGCGCCCGAAGCGCGAGGTGGTCAGCCCCACCTCGAGCACCCGGACGGGCGGGGCCCAGGTGCGCTGCTTGCACCCCGCGACCGCCACGGACGGCGCAACCTCGACCGCGCGCACGAGCTCGGCCAGGGCGGTCGGCGCCGGGGCGCTGTCGTCGTGCAGGAGCCAGACCCACGCCGGGCCGGCGCCGGTCGGGCGGTCGGCGTCGGCCGCGAGGGCCGCGCGCACGGCGTGACCGAAGGTGCGCGCGCCCCGGGCGCTGACGACGCGTACGACGGGGCCCGCGCCGCCCTCGGGCGCGCGCAGGCGCCCCGCGACCGCCGCGACGTCGTCGTCCGGCTGGTCCGCGGGTGCGGCGTCCACCACGAGCACGCGCTGCGGCGCGCGCGTCTGCGCCCCGAGTGCCGCGAGGGTCTCCTCGAGGTACTCGGTGGTCCCGCGGGTCACGAGGACCGCCGTCACCTCGACGGTGCGGGACCGGGCCGGGGGCGCGGAGGGCTGGGGGTGAGCCTGGGTCATCGGGTCCTATCCTGCGCCACGCGAGCGGCGCAGGAGGTCAGGGGGCTCAGACGACGCGCTTCTTGAGCTTGCGTCGCTCGCGCTCGGACAGCCCGCCCCAGATGCCGAAGCGCTCGTCGTGCGCGAGGGCGTACTCGAGGCACTCGGCGCGCACCTCGCAGCTCGTGCAGACCTTCTTCGCCTCGCGGGTGGAACCGCCCTTCTCGGGGAAGAACGCCTCGGGATCCGTCTGCGCGCAGAGGGCCCGCTCCTGCCAGCTCAGGACCGTCTCGTCGTCGGCGGCGCCGAAGAGCGGGAGGATCGCGGCCCCGTCGGTCGCGACCTCGACCGGCGGCTCGAGCCCGAGGTCGGTCGGGAACGGTGCGTCGTCATTGAGCAGGTTCCACATGTCCAGAGCCTCCGTGCCCGCGTCGGTGCCCCTCAGGCGTTCGCCCTGCGAGAAGTGCATTGGTGGAATTACACGCGTGTCGTGCCGCAGAGTCAAGCCGCGGGGTGGTAGGTCACGCGCCCGGCCCACCGCAATCCGGACATTCGGGCGGCCCGCGCCGATCCGCCGGGGGCGGCGGCCCGACCTAGGCTGACGCCCATGGCCTCCCCCGACGCGCACCCCCACGCGCCCGCCACCGTCGCCGACGTCCTGGCGCGCCTGCTGCGCGACCCCGGCCGGCCGCGGCTGACCTGGTACGGGCCGGACGGCGAGCGCGTCGAGCTGTCCGGGCACGTGCTCGACAACTGGGTCGCCAAGACCACGAACCTCCTGGTCGAGGAGCTCGACGCCGGCCCCGGGACGGTGGTGCTCCTCGACCTGCCCGTGCACTGGCGGACGGTCGTGTGGGCCCTGGCGACGTGGCGGGCGGGCGCCACCGTCCTCCTCGACCCGGGCGCACCCTCCTCGTCCCCGCGCCGGCCGGACGTGGTCGTGACCGACGCGCCGGACCGCCACCCCGACGCGGCCGAGCTCGTCGCCGTCGCGCTCCCCGCGCTCGCGCGCCGCTTCGACGGCGACCTGCCCACCCGGGCGCTGGACGCCGCGACGGCGGTCATGACGTACGGGGACGTGATCTCCTGGGCACCGGCGGTCGACCGCGACGAGCCGGCGCTCGGGGCCGCGGACCCGCTGGTGCCGCACGGCGCCCTCGTGGGCTGGGCGACCGCCTGCCCCGCGGCGGCCCGCAGCGCGGCGCCCGCGCCCCGGGCGCTGCTCGCTCCGCCCGTGGGCGGACGCGTCACCGACGCGGTGCGGGACGTGCTCGGAGTCCTGGCGCTCGACGGCTCGGTGGTGCTCTGCGACCCGGCGGTGGGCGCCGAGCTCGCCGTCGACGGCGAGCGGCGCGAGCGGCTGGTGAGCGCGGAGCGGGTCACGAGCGAGGGCTGAGCCTCAGGGCACGTCCGCCTGGACGAGACGACCTCGACCGCGCGCCGACAGGGGGCCGTCGTGCGCGGGGACGAACGCGGCCTCGCCCGCACGCAGCGTCAGGGAGCCGTCGGCCTGCGAGTCCAGGGTGACCTCGCCCTCGAGGCACACCAGGACGCGCGGTCCGCGGCCCGGCAGCCGGTGGTCGCGGCCGCTGGTCACGGTCGTCACCGAGAGCTCGAAGTCGTCGACCGGCGCGTAGAAGACCTTGGTCGTCTCGTAGAACACCTCGGGGGCGACGCGGATCGGCGGCGCGGCGACGTAGTCGACGTTCGCGAGCAGCTCGGGGATGTCGATGTGCTTGGCGGTCAGCCCCGCACGCAGCACGTTGTCCGAGTTGGCCATGATCTCGACGCCGAGCCCCTTGAGGTACGCGTGCACGCCGCCCGCGGGCACGAAGAGCGCGTCACCGGGCTCGAGGGTCACGGGGTTGAGCAGGAGCGACGTCACCGCACCCGGGTCCCCCGGGTACGCCTCGGCGAGCTGCACGACCGTACGGTCCGCGCGCGGCGACGGAGAGCCGTCCAGCAGCCGCAGCCGGCATGCGTCGGCCACGACCTGCACGTCGTCGGGGCTCGGGCGGACCGCGGGGTCCAGGAGTCCGCGGAACGCGGCGCGCATGCCCTCGTAGGTGGGAGAGGCCGTGAGCACCTCGTGCAGCGTCTTGGCGAGCGGCGCGTCGATGCCCGCCACCAGCTCGGCCGCCCGGCGCGGTGCGCGGAACCCGCACAGCGCCTCGAACCGCGTCAGCGCGTAGAGCAGCTCGGGCTTGTGGTTGCGGTCGCGGTAGTTGCGCGCCGGGTCGTCGACGGCGAGGCCGGCCGCCTCCTCCGCCTCGAAGCCGCGCGCGGCCCGCTCGAGGTTCGGGTGGACCTGGAGCGAGAGCGGCCCGTCGGGAGCGATGATCTTGAGCAGGTAGGGCAGCCTCGTGCCGAACCGGGCGACGACGCCTGGACCGAGCATGCGCTCCGGGTCCGCCGCGATCGCCGCGTCGAGCGGCTCCTGGCCCGTCGGCGCGTCGAGCAACGACGGGGTCGAGGCGTGCGCCCCGAACCACAGCTCGGCGATCGGGAGGTCCTGCGGCGGGTGGCCCAGCAGGCGCGGGATCGCGGCGTGGGACCCCCACGCGTAGTGGCGGACCCGCCCCCGAAGTCGCTGCACCACCCCACCCCCTCGACGCCTGACGGCCTGTCTGCGGACAGTGCGGACAGCGCGCACTTCGGAGCCGCACCCCGTCGGTGCGGTCCGCACTCTAGCGAAGGGGCTCTCGGTGCGGACCACCCCCTGCCGATTCGCTCCGTCCCTGGCACGCTGGGGTGGTGCCTCCGGACGCCTCGCCGTCGCCGCTCGGCCGTGCACGCGCGCTCGCCGCGCGGACCTTCGCCGGGTCGGAGCGGGGCGTGCGCGCCGTCGAGGCCCTCGGCGCCCACACGCTGGCCGACCGGCTCGACAGCCGGCGCTCGGGCGGGGACATCGTCGCGCTGCGCCTGCCGGCCGGGGTGCACGACCTGCGCGCGCGGCGCGTCAAGGCGTTGCGCCGGCAGGGCGCCGACCAGTGCGTCGAGGCCTTCCACCAGGCGGGGTGGCGGGGCTACGAGCGCCCGCTGCCCGACGTCTTCCTGGCGGCCCTGCGCGCCGCACCCGGTGCCGTGCTCGACGTCGGCGCCAACACGGGGGTGTACTCGCTGATCGCGTCGACGGTGCACGGCGCGACGGTGCACGCCTTCGAGGCGTTCCCGCCGGTCGCGCGCCTCCTGCGGGAGAACCTCGCGCTGAACCCGACCTCGCGCCGGGTCACCGTCGTCGAGGCGGCCGTGACGGACTCCGAGGGCAGCATCGAGCTCTTCGTCCCGCCCCTGTCCGGGTTGGTGGAGACGAGCAGCTCGATCGACGCGGGCTTCAAGCCCGGCAGCGAGCCGATCGTCGTGCCGACGGTCGCGCTCGACGCCTACTGGCGCCGCCAGGGCTCGCCCACAGTGACGATCGTCAAGGTCGACGTCGAGGGCGCCGAGCACCGCGTGCTCGCGGGCGCCCACGCGGTGGTCGGGCGAGACCGACCGGTCATGTTCCTCGAGGTCCTGCCCGGGGCCCACCTCGCCGACCTCGAGGCCTTCCGTGACCGGCACGACCTCGTGGACGTCCGCCTCGGCGCGACGGAGGCCGTCGTGGGCCAGGCCGTGGTGCACGACGGCCTCGCCTGGAACCACGCGTTCGTGCCGCAGGAGCGGCTCGCGGCGCTCCTGGCGCTCCTGCCGCGGCTCGGCCTGCGGGTCACGCACCCGCAGGGCTGAGCGGCGCGGCCCCGACCGCGTCGGCGCGGACCCGCATGCGGCACACTAGGGCCCCATGCGCGGAATCATCCTTGCCGGCGGGTCCGGTACCCGGCTCCATCCGATCACCCTCGGGGTCAGCAAGCAGCTGGTCCCCGTCTACGACAAGCCGATGATCTACTACCCGCTGTCGACGCTGATCCTGGCCGGCATCCGGGACGTCCTGGTCATCACGACGCCGCATGACGCAGAGCAGTTCCAGCGGCTGCTGGGCGACGGCTCGCAGTTCGGCATCTCGATCTCGTACACCGTCCAGGCCGTGCCCAACGGCCTCGCCCAGGCCTTCGTGCTCGGAGCGGACTTCGTCGGCGACGACAGCGCCGCCCTCGTCCTCGGCGACAACATCTTCTACGGTCCCGGCCTGGGGGCCACCCTGTCGCGCTTCGACAGCATCGACGGCGGCGCCGTGTTCGCGTACCGGGTCGCCGACCCGACCAGCTACGGGGTGGTCGAGTTCGACGCGGCCGGCCGGGCGCTGTCGCTCGAGGAGAAGCCGGCGCAGCCGCGCTCGAACTACGCGGTCCCCGGGCTGTACTTCTACGACAACGACGTCGTCGCCATCGCGCGGGACCTGGAGCCCTCCGCCCGCGGGGAGTACGAGATCACGGACGTGAACCGGCGCTACCTCGAGCAGGGTCGGCTCCAGGTCGAGGTGCTCCCGCGCGGGACCGCGTGGCTCGACACCGGCACGTTCGACTCGCTGCTCGAGGCGTCGGACTACGTCCGCACGATCGAGCACCGGCAGGGCCTGAAGATCGGCTCGCCCGAGGAGGTCGCCTGGCGCCGGGGCTTCCTGTCCGACGACGAGCTGCGCGTGCGTGGCGAGGCGCTGGTCAAGTCCGGTTACGGGAACTACCTGCTGGGTCTGCTGCAGCACGGACGGGACTGAGCTCGGGTCCCGGGCCGTCCGCATCGGCGGCCCGGGGCGCCCCGCCCGCGAGCCACACCAACACGGCGCCGACGGCGGCGGCAGCGAGCAACGACCCGACGAGCAGCAGGGAGGCGGGCACCGGCGGCAACCACGGGTTGTCGACCGGGTCGAACCAGGGCGCCTCCGTGCCGGCGACGTAGCGGCGCAGGTTGGCCGCGAAGCTGACCACCTGCACGACGACGGTCGCCCCCACCACGAGGCGGACGACGTCGCGCGCGAGCCGCGGACGCAGGTCCGCGAGCCACCGGTCGCACAGCAGGCCGGCGACGATCGGCACGCCGACGGCGACCGCCTGGAGGTAGCGCCCCTGCCACGGCAGGCCGACGAACGGCGCCTGCGGGATCTGGAGCACGACCGGCGTGGCCACGACCACCACGACCAGGGCGACGAGCACCCAGCGGTCCCGACGGCGCGCGGCCGCCAGCGCGAGGATCAGCAGGAGCCCGAGGACCGCGGTGACCCAGGAGTAGACGAGGTCGGGCGGCCGGGTGTCCAGCCAGCCGAACCGGCCGATCAGGCCGTGGTAGTACGCCGTCGTCAGGCGGAGCACGGTGTTGAGCGCCGTGGGCGGGGTCAGCTCCGGGAAGCTGACGGTGTCGGCTCCCGCGACGCCGCCCGAGGTCAGCGTCCACCACACCGCGAATGCCGAGCCGACGACGCCGAGCCCGAGCCCGGGCCATGCCCGGCGGTCGCCGAGCGCCCCGGTGACGTTGCGCCAGGGCGCGAGCGCGACGACCGTCAGCACGATGAGGGCGAGGAACAAGGGCGACAAGGCCTTCGCGTTCACGAGGACCACCACGAGGAACCCGGCCCGCCACCACCGCCGCCGCACGAGCGCGGGGTCCGGGTGCCGCAAGGCGGCGAGGAGGGTCAGCCACAGCCCGAGACCGGCCGAGGCCTCCACGGCGTTCGGGTTCACGGAGCTGTTCATGAACACGACCATGGGCGTGATCGCCACCGCGGTACCGCCGACGACCCAGCGGTTGACGGGCATCTCCGCCACGGACCGGAGCCCCAGCGCGAGCAGCAACGAGGCGAAGGCCGCTCCCGCGAGCCGCATGAGGTAGAGCGTGTCGAGCGACGGCGGCAGAAGGGTCGGCAGCCCGACGACGAGGTAGTAGAGCGGGTTGTAGTTCCCGGCCGTCGTGACGGCGGTCTCCATCCGGTCGAGGTCGACCAGCTCCCCCTGCCAGCAGGTGGCGGGCTCCGACGACCGGAACGCGTAGCACCCCGGCATCTCGTGCGTCATCGCGTAGAGCCGCTGCACCTGCGCCTCGCGCACGCCGGGACGCGTCTCGACGCCCAGCGTGCCCTCGCGGACGAGCGCCGCGGCCTTGACGATGTGGCTCGGCTCGTCGGGTGCGGCGCCCATCGGGTTCCCGACCGCCCACAGGCCGGTGAGTGCGAGGAGCGCCGCCCACGCCGCCCAGAAGACCAGCCGCGGGTCGCGGCGCCGCACGCGCACGGAGACCCGGTCGCGCCACGTCGGCGTACCGGGCGCCCGCTCCCCGGACTCGGCGAGGGCCGCCTCAGTCATCGGTGCGGCCGTCATCGGTGCTCCCTGACGCCTCGCCGGTGCTCCGCGCGGGTGCGGTGCTCAGCGCCCCCATCGCCTCGTCGATGGCGAGGCGGCGGCTGAGGAGCGTGATCTGGGCCTCGAGCTCGCGGAAGCGGCGGTAGGTCGTGACCAGCGTCAGCAGGAACACGATGATCGTCCCGTACAGGAGCAGATCGGTCCCGCGGCCGACGCCGACGATCTGCGCGACCGCGTTCCACGCGTCGGGGAAGAGGACCGAGAGGACCGCCAGGACGGCGAAGCCCACCAGCGCGATGCGCCGCAGCGCGAGGTGGCGCGCCCCGCTGGGCGCGCGGAACCCGAGTGCGACGAAGACGCCGACGCCCAGCAGGAGGAGGACTTTGATCAGCACTGGGCCTACCTGTAGATGAGCTCGGTGAGGATGTTGACCGCGTTGAGCACCGACTGGCCCTTGGACCGCGAGTACTCCGTGTAGACGATGTGCACCGGGTGCTCGACCCACCGCAGCCCTGACCGGCCCAGCTGGTCGATGATCTCCGAGGCGTGCGCCATGCGGTTCTGCCGGATCCGCAGCGACGACGCCGCCCGTCGGTTGAGGGCACGCAGGCCGTTGTGCGTGTCGGTCAGGCGCACCCCGGTCGAGACGTTCGAGTACGCGATCGCGAGCCGCAGGACCGCCTTCTTGAGCGCGCCGGGCTGGGTGCGGGCGTCGAGGAACCGCGAGCCGAAGACGATGTCGGCCTCGTCCGCCCGCAGGCGCGCCACCATGGCCTCGGCGTCCTCCACCCGGTGCTGGCCGTCCGCGTCGAAGGTCACCAGGTACTCGACGCCGGGCAGCCGGAGCGCCACCTCGATCCCCGTCTGCAGCGCCGCCCCCTGGCCGAGGTTGATCGGGTGCTGGACCACGATCGCGCCGGCCTCGCGCGCCCGGTCCGCGGACCCGTCGGAGCTGCCGTCGTCGACCACGACGACCCGGGGGAACCTCACCCGGGCGGCGGCCACGACGTCGCGGATGACGGTGGCCTCGTTGTACAACGGGACCACCAGGCAGGCATCGGCGTTGTCCGCCACGAGGGGATGCTCCGGTTCCGTGGGGCCGTTCGACGGCAGGGCAGGCTGGACGGCAGGACGCGAGACGCGGGTCCGACCGGTCGGTCGCGCACGCGTCACTCCAGGGTACCGGCCCCGCGTAGAGTGCCCGACGTGGAGTCGCAGAACCACTACTACGGCCACAGCAGCGCCTTCGCCCGCTACGTCGGGCTCGACCGACCCCGGCACGTGCGAGGGCTCGTCCAGCACGGGTGGACGCCGGCCTCGCCGGTGACGACCCACTTCCGCGACTTCCCGACCATCGGCGCTCCGGGCGGTCCGCAGGACAGGTCGCTGTTCGTCTGGAGCCACGCGTCCCGCGCCTGGTCCCCCGACCGGGAGACGCGCCGGACGGTCGCCATCGGCGCCCCGTGGCTCTACCTGGTCGCCTCGACCGGCGCAGACGCGGCGGCGGGGGACGCCGGGCGACGCTCCGGCACGGTGATCATGCCCGTCCACGGCATCCCGACGCAGCGTCTGCACGGCGACCACGCCGCGATCGCGCAGGAGTGGGCACGGACCGTGGGGCCCTCGACCGTCTGCCTGTACCACCTGGAGGCCGACGACCCGCACGTGGTTGCGGCGTACCGGTCCGCCGGGCACCGGTGCGTCACGCTGGGCCAACGCACGGACCCGGCATTCCTCAGCCGGCTGCACACCCTGCTGACCTCCGCCGAACGGGTCGTCTCCAACCGCCTCTCGACGCCGCTGGTGTACGCAGCCGGCCTGGGGATCGACACCCTGGTCCACGGGGACGCGATGCGCCTCGACGGCGAGCAGCGCACCGCCGTGGAGGCGGTCGCCTCGACGTGGCCCGAGTTCCACGACCCGTCGGCCTCGCTCGAGGACCGGCGGCGTGTCGCGGCAGCGGAGCTCGGCGCCGCATCGATCCGTGAGCCGGCAGAGCTGCGCGAGATCCTCGGCTGGGACCGCACGTTCCGGGTCGGCCCGTGGTGGGACCACTGGGTGGGTGCGCCGGTGGACCGCGCGGTGACCAACCTCCGGCGGCGCTCGTCGGCGACGACGCCCCCGCCGGAGCGCGACGCCGCGGAGCCGGCGCCCCTGTCGGCCGCCGCCTGGCTGCGGGGCGCGGTCTCCTACCTGCCGCGCCCCCTGGGGCGCACGGTCGACCCGGGCCGCGTGGCGCCGCGGCCCGTCAGCTGACGGCGTCGGCCGAGCGGAGCAGCCCCGGCTCGACGAGGTGCACCGTCTCGACGGCGGCGAAGGGACGCAGCCCGGCTCGGGCCCAGGCCCGCTGCACGCGCACGTTGTGCACCTGCGTCGAGATGACCAGGCGCCGGGCACCGCGGTCCCGCGTGACATCGACGCACGCGCGCAGGAGCCAGTCGTACAGGCGTCGCCCCTGAGCCTCGGGCACGAGACCCGCGAGCAGCACCTCCACCGCCGCGCCGGAGTCCTCGAGCGTGGCGGCGCCGATGGGCCGTCCGTCCTGGCGCAGGACGAGCACGTCCTCGGGGGCGGCCACGGCGGAGCGGACGGCCCAGTCCTCGTACCCGGCGAGTGCCGCGGCGCGGTCGAACAACGGGTTCGCGGCGTAGTGGTTCCCGTAGCCCGTGAACGACGCGCGCACGACATCGCGCAGCACCGACGCGACGTCGCCGAGCTCCGGGCTGTCCCCCGCCCGCACGTCGAGACCGTCGGGGGGCACGACGGCCTCCGTTGCCGTGCCCTCGACGGCCGTGTCCCAGTAGGTGAGGGCCCCGGCGGGCAGGACGACGCGGCGTCCCTGCGCGAGGACCGCGCCGACGTCGAGCCGCGCGGCGTCGTACCGCACGACGAGGACGTCGGCCGGGCGGTCGTCGAGACGCGCGGCGAGGGCGGGGTCGATCGGGCCGGTGCCGATGGTCACGCGGTCGACCGCGAGCCCGAAGCGCTCGCTCTCCACCGCGCTGGACCGGACGGTGACGCCGACCTGGTCGAGGTCGACCCAGGCCATCAGACCCGCACCGGGACGAACGTGCGGACCGCGGTGACCACACGCTCGACCTCCGAGTCGCTCATACCCGGCCACAACGGCAGGCGCACGAGCCGGGCGGCGAAGGAGTCCGTCTCGGGGCACCCCTCGTGGGTCCGACCGAACCGCCGGCCCGCCTCGCTCGAGTGCAGCGGGATGTAGTGGAACGTCGCCCCGACGCCGAGTGAGCGCAGGTGCGCGAGCAGGTCGTCGCGCATGGACGGCGTCGGCGTGAGGAGGTAGAAGACGTGCGCCGGGTGGTCGGCCGCGGGGGGCGGTGACATGAGCTCGCTGCCGGTCTCCTGCGCCCAGGTCACGAGGGTGCTCGCGTAGGCGTCCCAGATGCGGTGCCGCGCGGCCTGGATCTCGTCGAAGGCCTCGAGCTGCGCCGCGAGCACCGCGACGGTGATCTCGCTCGGGAGGTAGCTCGAGCCGCGGTCGATCCAGCTGTACTTGTCGACCTCGCCGCGGAGGAACTTGGACCGGTCGGTGCCCTTCTCGCGCAGGATCTCCGCCCGGCCCCGCAGGGTCTCGTCGTTGATCAGCAGCGCGCCGCCCTCACCGCACTGGATGTTCTTGGTCGCGTGGAAGCTCTGCGCGGCCAGCACGCCGAACGTGCCGCACGAGCGGCCGCCCCACCGTGCGCCGAGGCCGTGGGCGTTGTCCTCGACGAGCGCGACGCCGGCGCGCTCGGTCACGGCGGTCAGCCGGTCCATGTCGGGCGCCACCCCGCCGTAGTGCACGACGTAGACGGCCTTCGTCCGCGGCGTGAGCGCGCGTTCCGCGGCGTCGACATCGAGGCTCCCCGTGCGCGGGTCGATGTCGACGAAGACGGGCGTGGCACCCGTCATGACGACGGACGCCGCAGTGGTGGAGAACGTGAAGCTCGGTACCACCACCTCGTCGCCGGGGCCGAGCTCGAGCAGCCAGCTCGCCAGCTCCAGGGCGTGCGTACCGGACCCGGTCAGCAGGGCCGAGCCGCTGCGCGCGATCCGCTGCAACGCGGCGCTCGCGACCTCCGTGAAGGGACCGTCCCCGTGGGTGTGGCCGGTACGGAGCACCTCCTCGACGTACTGCGTCTCGCGGGGGGCGCGGAAGGGCTTGGAGAAGGGGATCCACGGCGCGGTCACGGGGTCCAGGGTAGGGCGGCGGTGCGTCGACCGTCGCCTACCCTGGTCCGGTGGAGGCTCCCGACGTGCGCCCGACCCCGCCCGCACCAGTGCCGCCGACCGCTGACCGCGCACCGACCGCGGACCGGGCGCCGGCTTCGTCGGCGCCGGGCATGCTCGGCCTCGTCCGCCGGGCCCTGGAGCGCGAGGAGATGCGCTACCTCGTGGTGGCGGGGTCCACCACGCTCGGCTACCTCGTGCTGCTCGCCGGGCTGCTCGCGACCGGGATCCCGTACATGGTCGCCATCCTCGTCGGGCAGGTGGTGACGATCTCGGTCGCGTTCCCGGTCTACCGACGCCTGATCTTCCGCTCGACCGGCCGCTGGCAGGCAGACCTGCCGGCCTTCGTCAGCGTCTGGTCGGGCGGGTTCCTCGCGGGGCTCGTCGCGACGCCGGCACTCGTCGAGCTCGCCGGGATGCACCCGCTCGCGGCACAGGTGCTGGCCGTGATCGGGGTCGCGGTGCTGAGCTTCCTCGGGCACAAGTTCGTCAGCTTCCGGGAACGTGGCTGAAGTAGGGCATCCTGTTCGCGTGCGCCTGACGATCGTCATCCCCTGCTACCGCTCCGCGGCCACCCTCGGCCCCCTCGTCTCGGCGATCCTCGGCGCACACGGCGCGGGTGAGCTCGGGAGCGGCGTGGCCGGGCTCGAGATCATCCTGGTCGTCGACGGCAGCCCCGACGAGACCGCGGCGGTCGCCCGCTCTCTCGCGGCCGACCACCCCGAGGTCCGCGCTGTGGAGCTGCGGCGGAACTACGGGCAGCACAACGCCCTGCTCGCGGGGATCGCCCGGGCGCAGGGCGACGTGGTCGTCACGATGGACGACGACCTGCAGCACCGGCCCGGCGAGATCCCGTTGCTGCTCGCCCCGATCGCGGCCGGCGACGCCGACCTCGTCTACGGCGTCGCGCGTGTCGAGGAGCACGGCGCGGTGCGCTCGGCGGCGTCGCGGACCGTCAAGCGAGGGCTGGCGCTGGCCGGCGTCCCCAACGCCGAGGACGTCAGCGCCTTCCGCGCCTTCCGGACCGAGCTGCGCGACGGGTTCGCGCGCGTGGACGACCCGTACATCTCGCTGGACGTCCTGCTGTCGTGGGCGACGACCTCGGTCGTGCGCGTCACCGTGCACATGGACCAGCGCACGGTCGGGACGTCGTCCTACAGCCTGCGATCGCTCGCGCGTCACTCCATCAACATGATCACCGGGTACAGCAACATCCCGCTGCGCGCGGTCGCCTGGCTCGGCGGACTCTGCGCTGCGGTGGGGGTCGTGCTCGGCGGCGTCGTGCTCTGGAAGTGGGCGGCCGGCGAGACGACAGTGGCCGGCTTCACGACGATCGCCGCCATGGTGGCCGTCTTCTCGGGCGCCCAGATGCTGTCCCTCGGGGTGATCGGGGAGTACCTCGGCCGCCTGCACACCCGCAGCACGGGCAAGCCCACGTACCTCGTGCGCGCCGACTCCGGCATGGACCGGCGGTGAGCGCGCCGGCGGGCGCAGCGGTCGAGGGGCGAGTCACCGGCCCCGTCACGTCCGGGCGGGCTCGGCCGACGGGTCCGGCACGCCGCGCGCTGGCGTACCTGCCCACGGTGGTCGCGGTCCTGGCCTGCCTCGCGGTGCTGAGTCGCTACGGGACGCCGGTCCCGGTCGCCGTGGCGTTCCTCCTCTACCTGGGCCTGATGGTCGCGCTTCCCGGGACGCTCGTGTGGCGTGCGGTGCGAGGCGACCAGGTCTCCTTCACCGAGGACGTGGCGCTCGGGTCGGCCGTCGGCCTCGCGGTCCAGGTGTTGCTCGCCCTCGCCCTGGCGCCGTTCGGGCTGTCGGGCTGGTCCTGGGTCTGGGCGCCCGTCGCGGTCGCGCTCACGGCCCTGCACCCGCGTCTGCGCCGGGTCTGGTCGCGGCCGACCGCCTCCCCGGGCTCCGCGCTGGGCGCCTGGGTCCAGGCGGGCGCGGTGGTGGCCGCCGCCGTGTGGCTGGGCGCGACAGCGATGGCGAACAACATGATCGCCTACGTCGACGGATCGGGGCCGTGGAGCCGCGGCGTCCCCGTGACCGCCTACGTCGATCTCCCGTTCCACCACGCGATCGCCTCGGGCGTGATGGACCACTTCCCGCTCGTGTACCCCTACCTGTACGACGAGCCGCTCCGCTACCACCTCTTCGTCTACGAGCACCTGGCGGGGGCCGCCGCGGTCACGGGCATCGACCTCACGTGGCTCGTGTACCGGCTCGACCCGCTGCCGCTCGTGGCGCTGGGCATCGTGCTCGCGGGCGTCCTCGCGCGGCGACTCTCGGGGATCCCTGCCGCGGCGCCCCTCGCGGCGGCGGTCGTGACCCTCTCGGCCGCCGTGCCGGTGTACGGGTGGATCGACTACCCCTTCCAGAACCCGGGTTTCCTGCACTTCGCCACCTACCGGAGCCCCACCCAGACCTTCGGCATCCCGCTCTTCCTGGCGGCCGTCACGGTCACGGTGATGCTGGTCCGGGACGAGCGCCGCGGCTGGCGTGGGCGCGCCGGGCTCCTCGCGACGTTCGCCGTGCTCGCGCTGGCCGCGGGCGGCTCCAAGAGCACCTTCCTGCCGGTCCTCGTCTGCGGGCTCCTGCTCGCCCTCGCCGTGAGCCTGCTGCTGCGCGACCGCAGGTGGCGGATGTCCGCCGGGCTGACCGCGGGTGCCACCGCGTGCTTCGCCTTCGTCGCGGTGGTCCTGCTCGGCGGCGCGGCGGGCAGCCTGACCATCGCGCCCCTCAACCTCGTCCACTCCTTCGCCCTCACCCAGCAGGTCGCGGACCCGGCGTTGACCAGCCACCGCGTCCTCATGCTCGGGCTCGGCCTCGTCTCGTGGCTCCTGGCGGGTGCGGGTGTCGTGCTCCTGGCCACCCGGCGCACGATGCGCGACCCGGCGCTGTGGCTCGTGGTCGGCGTCGCCGTGGCCGGCGTCTGCGGATCGCTGCTCACGTCCGCGAACGGCCTGAGCCAGCTGTACTTCCTCTACGCCGCGTGGCCGGTGCTGGGTGTGCTGTCGGCATGGGGCCTGGCGGCCGCGGTCAGGCGTGCGCCGCGCGCCGGGATGGCCCTGGTGACCGGCGCCCTGCTCGCCGGTGCCGTCGTGCTCCGGCTCGTGCAGTCGCTCGACGGGCCCGAGGCACCTGAGCGGATCGTGCCGCTGATCCCGCTCCGTGCCCTGGGCACGCCGTGGCTCATGCTGCTCGCCATGTGCCTCGTCCTGGCCTGCGCCGCCGCTGGTGCGCGCCTGGTCCGGCGCCGCCCGGGCGGACTGCCGCCGGTGACCGTCGCGCTCGTCGTGCTGGTCGGGCTCCTCGTCGGCGGGTCGCTGGCACAGCGCTCGGAGGAGGTCGTGGCGGCCGCGCGCGCCGTGGTCGGCGGGACGCCCGGCAGCCCCGAGGGCTGGCCCGTCCCCCGTGACGGCGCCCTCGCCGCACTCCTCGTCCGCGACACCGCCGCCGCGGACGACGTCGTCGCGACCAACGCGCACTGCTACGGCCCGCCCGAGGCGTGCGACGCCCGGCACTTCTGGGTGGCCGCGCTCACCGAACGCAGGGTGCTGCTCGAAGGCTGGGCCTACCCTGAGGGCTTCCGCCCGGGCCAGACGCGCACGAGCCCGTTCTGGGACCAGGAGCGGTACGCCCACAACGAGGCCGTGTTCACGGACCCCTCGCAGGACGCCGTCGACCTGCTCGCGGACCGCTACGGCGTCCGCTGGCTGCTCGTGGACCGGACGATCTCGGTCGAGGACCCGGCACTCGCGCGGTACGCGACGCTGGTCCACGAGACCGACGGGGCCGCGGTCTACCGCATCGACTGAGCCGCGCCCGTCGGCCCGACGGGCCGGCTACCGGGCAGGGTTCGACCGCAGACCGCGTCGCACGGCCAGCGCGCCGCCGACGCCGAGCACGAGCGCGAGGGCCACGCGGGCCAGGGCCCACGCGCCGTCGACCGGCAGGACGACCCCGGCCGCCGTGACGCCGAGCCAGACGAGGGTCACGACGGGCAGGAACGGTGGCCACCACGGGTGGTCCGCGACCCGCCGCTGGAGCAGGGTCGTGAGCACCGCGAGCCCCAGGTAGGTCACGAGGTAGCCGACCGCCACGGCCGTCACGCCCCAGGCCGGGGCGAGCCACGCGGCGACCGCGATACCCACGAGCACGGCGGTCGGCGTGGTCAGGGCGAGCGCCCCGGTCCGACCGCGCGCGAAGACGAGGTGCCCGCTCGCGAGGTACACGACGGACGGCAGGGCGGCGGCCGACGCCAGCGCGACTGCGGGGACCAGCTCGTCGGGGGCGTAGGAGGCGGGTGCGGCGAGCCGCAGCAGCCACGGCGCGAGGAGTCCCACGCCACCGGCCAGCACGGCGGTGACGGTGGCGATCGTGCGCGTCGTGCCCGTGAGCACCTCGCCGCGGCGCTCGGGTGCGGCGCGGTAGACGAGCGGCGCCCAGGCGTTGTTGAGGCCGGCGGTCACGACCGTCGCGCCGGCGCCGATCGTCAGCGCCACGTTCGCGCGGCCGCCCTGGTCGAGGAGCCGGTCGGCGACGACGACCAGTCCCGCGAGCGCCACGTAGAGGCTCACCTGGTGCGGCACCGTCGGCAGGCCGATCCGCATCGCGGCACGCAGGCCGGCCCTCTCCGCACGGACGGGGCCGGAGCCCAGCGCGAGGACCAGGCCGGCCAGCCCCGCGAGGACGTAGCCGGCGGCGACCCCGCTGAGGTAGACGGTGGCCGTGCGCTCGAGCAGGACGAGCCCCGCGAGCCCGGCCGCCGGACCGGCGAGGCTCGCCGTGACGGCGAGCCCGACGAAGGCGCCGGCCCGGTCGGCGCCCCGCAGGTACGCCTGGGCGACCACCATCCAGGCGCCGCCGAGGCACGCGACGACGGCGAGCAGGAGCGCCGGGGACGCCGGCCGCCCGAGCAGGGCCGGTGCCCACCAGCCCAGCGTCGACGCCGCGACGAGCGTGAGCGCCGTGGCCAGCGCGGCGGCCTGCAGGACGAGGCCCCGCGCGCCGGGCGCGCCGGCCGCGTCGAGCACGTACTGACGCGTGATCGCGGCACCCATCCCGAGCGCGACCAGGATGAAGCCGACCTGGACGACCACCGTCGCCACGGCGACCAGGTCGTACTGGTCCGCCGCGAGCACGCGCGTCACCACGGGGATCACGGCCACGGCCGCCAGGGCGGGACCGGCGGTCGCGAGCGTGTAGAGCGCGCCGCGACCCAGCA
This sequence comes from Actinotalea sp. JY-7876, assembly GCF_014042015.1. Classification (NCBI taxonomy): domain Bacteria; kingdom Bacillati; phylum Actinomycetota; class Actinomycetes; order Micrococcales; family Cellulomonadaceae; genus Actinotalea; species Actinotalea sp. JY-7876. Next base: position 2,527,585 of record NZ_CP059493.1, read on the forward strand.
CCGTCGCCGAGTCGGTGCGGCCCGCGGCCCGGTCCGGGCCTCCTGCCGCGACCGGATCCGTCACGCCACGGCCTAGCGGCCCGTGACTGCGCGGTGCACCTGCTCCACGACCCGGTCGACGTCGTCGTCGCTCAGGTCGGGGAACAGGGGCAGGGAGATCTCCTGGCGGTAGTACTCCTCGGCGTGGGGGCACTGCCCGCGCTGGTAGCCCAGGTCGGCGAAGGCGGGGTGCCAGTAGGCCGGGACGTAGTTGACCTGCACGCCGATGCCCGCGGCGCGCAGGGACTCGAAGACCTCGCGGCGCCGTCCGTCGAGCACGCGCAGCGGGTACAGGTGCCACGCGGGGTCGGCCCGGTCGCGGTGGGCCGGGGTCAGCACGCCGTCCAGGTCCGCCAGGCCGGCGTCGTAGCGGGCGTGGATCTGCGCGCGGCGGGCCTTGAACGCCTCCAGGCGCCGCAGCTGGGAGGTGCCCAGCGCGGCCAGCACGTCGGGCAGGCGGTAGTTCAGGCCCAGCTCGTGGACCTCCTGGTGCCAGGGGCCCTCGTCGGGCCAGCGCTGCTCGGCGGGGTCGCGGACCAGGCCGTGGTTCTTGAACCGGCGCGCCCGCCGCTCCAGGCTCACGTCACCGGTCACCACGGCGCCGCCCTCGGCCGTGGTGAGGTTCTTGGTGGGGAAGAAGGACAGGGTGGTCAGGTCCGCGAACGACCCGACCGGCGCCCCGTCCCACGTCGATCCGATCGAGTGGGCCGCGTCCTCGACGAACAGCAGCCCGCGCTCGCGCGCCAGGGCGGCGAACTCGGTCGGTGAGGCCGGCAGGCCCGCGTAGTCCACCGCCGTGACCACCCGGGTCCGGTCGCTCAGCGCGGCCGTGGCCGCCGCCACGTCCAGGTTGCCCGTGTCCGGCTCGACGTCGGCGAAGACCACCGTCGCACCGTGCAGCGCGGCCGCGGCGGCGGTGGCCACGAACGTCAGCGGGCTCGTGACGACCTCGTCGCCCGGGCCCACCCCCGCCGCGGCATAGGCCACGTGCAGCGCCGCGGTCCCCGAGGTCACGCTCACCGCCGAGCGACCACCGGTGACCCGCGAGACCGCCGCCTCGAACGCGTCCACCGCAGGGCCGGTGGTCAACCAGTCGCTGCGCAGCGCCTCGACGACCGCGGCCACGTCCGCGTCGTCGATCGACTGGCGCCCGTAGGGCAGCACCGCGCGCCTCAGGCGAACCGCGCGACCATGTCGCGCAGCTCGTCCGGCTCCAGCCACAGGTCGTTGGTGTCCGACCGGTAGGTCCACCCGTCCGGGACCGGCTCCCCGTCCGCGGGCGCCTGGTAGCCCCAGCCGCTGACGTAGGGCATCACCACGTACCGGTCCCCCAGGCGCACCGTACGACGCGAGTCGTCCGGGGCGATCATCTCCTCGTGGAGCTTCTCCCCCGGCCGGATCCCGATCTCGTGCATCGGCGAACCCGGCGCGACCGCCTGCGCCAGGTCCGTGACCTTCATCGACGGGATCCGCGGCACGTACAGCTCACCGCCGGTCATCAGCTCGAACGAGTCCAGCACGAACTTCACCGCGTCCGGCAACGTGATCCAGAACCGCGTCATCCGCATGTCGGTGATCGGGATCGAGGCCCCCTCGGCCGCCAACCGCCGGAACACCGGGATCACCGACCCCCGCGAACCCATCACGTTCCCGTACCGCACCACCGAGAACCGCGTCTCGTGCGCCGCCGCGTAGTGGTTGCCCGAGACGAACATCCGGTCCGCGCACAGCTTCGTCGCCCCGTACAGGTTGATCGGGCTGGACGCCTTGTCCGTCGACAGCGCCACGACCTTCTTCACACCCGAGTCGATCGCCGCGTCGATCACGTTCTGCGACCCGTTGACGTTGGTCTGCACGAACTCGAACGGGTTGTACTCCGCCGTGTCGACCTGCTTCAGCGCCGCCGCGTGGACCACGTAGTCCACCCCGTGCATCGCCCGCTCCAACCGGTGCCGGTCACGGATGTCCCCGATGAACCACCGCAGCCGAGGGTCGTCACCGAACTGCGCCCGCACCTCGTACTGCTTGAGCTCGTCACGGCTGAACACCACCACCCGCCGCGGGTCGTGATGATCCAGCACCTCACGCAAGAACGCCTTGCCGAACGACCCCGTCCCACCCGTCACGAAGATCGACGAACCGTTGAGCAAGGACATCCGCAGGTCTCCACGTGGGTCAGCGACGCATCCACCTGGACGCGTGGGACCCAGCGGTCCCGGTAGAGCATCATGGCACGGTGCAGACCCCGACCACCGTCGCCTCCGTGCCCGCGCCCCGCGTCGTGGCCGTCGTCCAGGCCCGCACCGGCTCGACCCGGCTGCCCGGCAAGGTCCTGCTGCCGCTGGCCGGTCGGCCGGTCCTGGACTGGGTGGTCCGGGCCGCACGGACGGCCACGGGTGTGGACCAGGTCGTGGTGGCCACGTCCACCGCGGCGGGCGACGACGCCGTCGCGGCGGCGGCCGCCCGGCTGGGGGTCGACGTCGTGCGCGGCAGCGAGCTCGACGTGCTCGACCGCTTCGTGCAGGCCCGTGCCGCGACGCACGCCGACGCGGTCGTGCGCCTCACGGCCGACTGCCCGCTGCTGGACCCCGCCCTCATCACCCAGGTGGTCGCGGCGTGGCGCGCCACCCCGGACCTCGACTACGTCGCGACCACCCTCGTGCGGACCCTGCCGCGCGGCCTCGACGTGGAGCTGGTCTCCGCCCGCGGTCTCGCGCTGGCCGACGCCAACGCGCGCGAGCACCACCGCGTGCACGTGACGTCCTGGCTCTACGACGAGCCCGGCCGGTGCCGCGCCCTGGGCCTGGTCGTGAGCCCGGACGCGCACGACCTGCGCGTCACGCTCGACACACCGCAGGACGCCGAGCTGCTGCGTGCCCTGGTCACCGCGCTCGGCGACCGCCCGCCCGCCTGGCGCGACCTCGTCGCCGCGCTGCGCGCCGCACCCGAGCTCACGGCGCTCAACGCCGGGGTCGTGCAGAAGCGGCTCCACGAGGGATGAGCCACGTCCTCCTGCGCTGCGACGCGAGCGCCTCGGGCGGCGTCGGGCACCTCGTGCGCTGCCTCGCGCTGGCCGAGGCCGCGCGCGAGCACGGCTGGAGCACGACCCTCGTCGGGACCGTCGACGTGCCGCTCGGCCGGCGCCTCGTGGCGGACGCGGGCGTGCCCCTGGTCCCGCCGCCGCCCGTGCCCGAGCCCGCCGCGGCCGGCGCCGAGGGGGCGGACCTGGCCGCCCTCGCGCTCGAGCTCGACGCCGACGTCGTGCACGTCGACCACTACGGGGTGTCGAGCGCGCTCCTCGAGCCGCTCCACCGGGCCGGCCTCGTGCTGTCCTCCATCCAGGACGGGACCTACGGCCGACGCGCCGCCGACGTCGTGGTCGACCCGACCCTCGGCGCCGAGACTGCGACGACCGGGGACGCGGGACCCGGCGAGGCGCTGCTCGGGGTGCGCTACGCACCCCTGCGCCACTCGGTCCGCCGCGCCCGGGCGGAACGCGAGGACCTCACGCGGGACCTTCGACCGGAGGGCCCCGCGGTGCTGGTGGTCATGGGCGGGACCGACGCCGCCGGGGTCGCGGCCGCCGTCGTCGCGCTGCTCGCCGCGGTCGTCGCCGACGGCGCACCCCTGGGCCGCCTGACCGTCGTCGCGCCCCCCGAGCGCCACGCGGACGTGCGGGCCGCGGCGACGCGGCTCCGGCCCGCGACGGACGCGGGCCCGGGCGTCGAGGTGGACCTTCGAGGTCCCCAGGACGACCTGCCGGCCCTCGCCGCGGCCTACGACCTGGTGGTCAGCGCCGCGGGCACCACGGTGGTCGAGCTCGCGTGCGTCGGCGTCGCCACCGCCGCGGTCGCGATCACGGCCAACCAGCACGAGGGCTACCGGCGCGCCGTCGAGGCCGGCATCGCGCTCGGGCTCGGCTCCGCGGACGACGTGCGCAGCGCGGCCCCCGCCGCGCGCGAGGCCCTGCGCACCGCGCTGGGCGAGCCCGGGGTGCGCCGACGTGTCGCCGACGTCGCGCGCGCGAGCGTCGACGGCGGGGGCGCCGCCAGGATCGTCGCGGCGTGGGACCGTGCACGAGCGGCCGTCCCCCGCGTCGAGGCACGCCCGGCGACACCCGGCGACGGCGACCTGCTCCTCGCCTGGCGGAACGACCCGCTGACGCGCCGGGCGTCGCGCAGCACCGCGCCGGTCGAGCGAGCGGACCACCTGGCCTGGCTCGCGCGCGTGCTGGCCGACCCGGGCCGGGTCCTCCTGGTCGCCGAGGCCGCCGGCCGGCCGGTCGGCACCGTCCGCTTCGACCGCACCGAGCACGGGACCGCCGGCACCGGGGCGGAGCTGTGGGAGGTCTCGATCGCGCTCGCGCCGGCCGCTCGCGGTCGTGGACTGGGCCGGCACGTGCTGGCGGCGGGCGAGCGCGCGTGGCGTGAGCTCGTCGGGCCCCGCCCCGCCGTGCTCGCCCACGTGCGCCCGGACAACCACGCCTCGGCCCGGCTCTTCCGCTCCGCCGGCTACGCCCCCGCGCCCGAGCTGGCCGACGACGACGTCGACGCCTACGTGCAGCGGCCGCCGGCCGCCGCCCCGCCGACCTGAGGCCGCCGGCCCGGCGGGGGCCGGCGCCGCTCAGACGAGGCGCCCAGCGCTCAGACGAGGTCCCAGGTCAGGGCCGTGCCGCGCGCCGCGTCCCGCGTGAACCTGCGGCCCAGGACCGTGTCCAGGTGCACGGGCTCCAGCCCGCCCGCGGGCCGGATCGACCGCACGTTCTCCGGCGTCACCACCTCACCGGCGCGCACGTCGCGCACCACGTACAGCGAACGGCGCAGCCGCCGGCTCTCCGCCTCCCCCGCGGTCGGCTCGAGCTGCACCCGACCCAGCGCCTGCCAGCCCCGCTCCGTCTCGGTGACCAGCGCCGCGAGCTCGTGCGGCTCCAGCGAGAAGTCCGAGTCGACACCGCCGTCGGCCCGCGCGAGCGTCACGTGCTTCTCGACCAGCACCGCACCCAGCGCCACCGCCGCGACCGCCGCGCCGATGCCCGCCGTGTGGTCCGAGAGCCCCACCACCACGTCGAACGTGTCCCGGATCACCGGGATCGAGCGCAGGTTCGACTCGCTCGGCGACGCCGGGTACGACGACGTGCACGCCAGCACCACCACCTGGTCGTTGCCCTCCGCACGAATGGTGCGCACCGCCGTGTCGACGTCGGTCACCGTCGCAGCACCCGTGGAGATGATCACCGGCTTCCCCGTCCGCGCCACCCGCCGCAGCAGGGCCAGGTCCGCGATCTCGAGCGAGGCGATCTTGTAGACCGGCGCACCCAGCTCCTCCAGCAGGTCCACGGCCGTGTCGTCGAACGGGCTCGAGAACGCCACCAGGCCGTGCTCACGCGCCCGCTCGAAGATCGGCGCGTGCCACTCCCACGGCGTGTGCGCCTCGGTGTAGAGCTGGTACAGGTTCTTCCCGCCCCACAGCTCGTGGCCGCTCGAGACCCGGAACGCCGGACCGTCCGCGTCGATCGTGATCGTGTCCGCCGTGTACGTCTGCAGCTTCACCGCCTGCGCGCCGCTCTGCGCGATCGCGTCCACGATCGCCAACGCGCGACCCAGGTCACCGTTGTGGTTCCCCGACATCTCCGCCACCACGAACGGCCGGTGCTCCTCACCGACCACGTGCTCACCGATCCGCACGGTCCGCGACGCGCTCACGCGAGGACCTCCGACGCCGCGGCGGTCCACCGCTGCGACCACTCGCCGATCGGCTCGACGCCGATCGCGCGCAGGGCGTCGTGGCCGAGGACCGAGTACGCCGGGCGGGGTGCGGGGCGCACGTAGCCCTCGCTCGTGGTCGGCGCGACGATCGCCGGGTCGAGGCCCGCGGCGCCGACGACGGCCTGGGCGAAGCCGTGCCAGGACGTCTGCCCCGACGACGTGCCGTGGTACGTGCCCGCCGGCGCCCCGGCGTCGACGAGCCGCAGGACGAGGTCCGCGAGGTCGGCGGTCCACGTCGGCTGGCCGACCTGGTCGGTGATGACGTCGAGCCCCCCGCGCTCGCGCGCGACGCGCGCGATCGTCTTCGGGAAGCAGCTCCCCCCGGCGCCGTAGAGCCACGCCGTGCGGACGATGAGGTGGTCGGGCGCCTCCGCCCGCACCGCCCACTCGCCCGCGGCCTTCGTCCGGCCGTAGGCGGAGCGCGGCGCGATGGGGGCGTCCTCGGCGTAGGGCTCGGTCGCGACGCCGTCGAAGACGTAGTCGGTCGAGATCTGGACCAGGCGCGCGCCGTGGGCGGCGGCCGCCCGCGCGAGCGAGGCGGGCCCGACGGCGTTGACCGCGAATGCTCCGGCCTCCGCGCTCTCGGCGTCGTCCACGGCGGTCCAGGCGGCGCAGTTCACGACGACGTCGACCCCCGCGACGCCCTCGTGGGTCGCGACCGGGTCGGTGATGTCGAGCTCCGCGCGGTCGAAGGCGAGGACGTCCTCCCCACGCGCCTCGAGCTGCTTCACCAGGTCCTGCCCGAGCATCCCCCGGGCACCCGCCACCAACCAGCGCACTGCGTCTCCCTCGCCTCGACCGTCCAGCCGTCCTCGACGGTCAGAGTAGTCGGGGCGGCGGCCCGCCCCTCCCGGGCAGGCCGGGAGGGGCGGGCCGGTCTCACTCCTGGGCGTCCCCCGTGACGTACCCGACGACGTCGACGGCGAGGTTCACCGTGCCGGCGCCCATGTCGGAGTAGAAGTTGACCTTCCCGTCGGCGGGGAGCGCCACGACCACCTGGTTGGGGATGTCCCGCCCCGGCACGTAGTTGATCGCCGACGCGTTGGGCGGCGGCGTCGTGCCGTTGCCGTTGCTGTCCGGGTACACGCGCAGGTTCCCGTTCGCGCTCGGCCGGATGGCCGTGACGTTCAGGACGACGGCCGTCGCGTCCCGCGGCACGGGCCCCACGCCCGCCACCGGCACGGAGTAGACCTTCCGGGCGGTCAGCGCGCCGGCGATCGGCCCGACGTGGGCCGCCCCCGGCCGCGTGTCCAGGATCCGCTCCGGCGCGACACCCGTGAAGGACGTCTCCGCCTTCACGTAGCCGACGACGTCGATGATGACCTGCACGGGGCTCGCGCCGACTCCGACCGGCGAGTCGGAGTAGAACGAGATCTCCCCCGAGCTCGGGAGGCTGACGATCGTGCCGTTGGCCTTGTCCTGCCCGGCGGCGAAGTTCACCACGGACGTGTTCGGGACCCGCTGGCCGGCCGGGAAGACCCGCAGGTTGCCCCCGGTCGTCGGGCCGGTGACCGTGACGTTGAGGACCACCGCCGTGGCGTCGGCCGGCACGCCGGCCTCGCCCCGGACCTTGACGGTCTGGACCTGGCGCGGGGCGACGGGACCGGCGATGTCACCCACGCGGTAGCCACCGGCGCGCGTGTCGACGAGCCGCTGCGACGCCTGCGTCACGATGCCCGAGCTGGGCAGCGTGTACCCCGTGACGTCGAGGATCACGCCGACGTTCGCCGCGCCCCGCGTCTGGTAGCAGACCTGGCCGTTGGCCGGCAGGGCGACGAACGCGGAGTTCGCCACGTCGGCACCGGGCTCGAAGTTGACCGTCGAGCCGCTCGGGGCGGGCGTCTTCCCGTTGCCCGCGGTGTCGGGGTAGACCACGACGTACCCGGGCCCGTTGGGCCGCACCGCCGTCACGTTCATGATCGCTCCCGTGGCCTCCGCCGGCACGCCGTTGGTGCCGCCCACCTTCAGGCAGCGGACCAGGTTGGGCGTCACGGCACCGTTGGACAGCGCCCGCGCGGGTGTCTGCGCGACGTAGTCCACGTACGTGAACGAGCCCGCGGTCGTGCCGGTCGTCGTGCCCACCGGGGTGGCCACGGAGACCGGGACGGTCCCGACCGCTCCCGCCGGGCTCGTCGCGGTGATCGTCGTCGCAGACGTCACGACGACGTTCGTGGCGGCCGTGTCGCCGAACATGACGCTCGTCGCGCCGGTGAACCCGGCACCGACGATCGTCACGGCCGTGCCGCCCAGGAGGCTGCCGCTCGGCGGCTCGACCCGGCTGATCGACGGTGGCACCGGCGCGGTGACCGTCTGCGTGACCTGCCCGCTCGACGCCGCGTGCTCCGCGGTGCCGACGTAGCGCGCCGTGATGAGGTGCTGCCCCACGGGCAGCTCGGTGAGGGGCAGCGACGCCTTGCCGGCCGCGAGCGGCACCCGGCCGAGCTCGCCACCCGGGCCCTCGAAGACGACGTCACCGGCAGGCGTCCCCGCCGCCGAGCGCACCGTGGCCGTCACCGTCACCGGCGTGCCCACCGTCGTCGACGGCGCCGACGACGTCAGGGTGGTGGTGGTGGCCGCCGCGGGCACCGCCCCACCTGCCTCCAGGTAGCCGCCACCCATCCGGTAGGTCGCGTCGCCGCTGTACGAGACGTCCAGCCAGGCGTCGGCACTGGCGAACGTGTAGGTGAACGTCGCCTTCCCGCCCGACAGCACGGCGTCGGTGACGAACCCGTTCCGGTCCGTGAGCTCGACGACACCCGTCGGCACCCCCGCGGTGCCGGCGGCGGTGAGCGTGACCGTCGTGGGCCTGCCGGGCACCGGCGTCGCGGGTGACGAGGTGATCGTCAGGGCTGGCTCCACATCACCTCGAACGGTGGCCGACCTGAGGTCGAGCTCCATGCCGGACACGGTGGCCGGCGCCGTGACCGCCACCGGTGTCGCCGACGAGCGGCGGGCGGTCGCCGGCCGGTACAGGGTGATCGTCGACCGCGAGGTCTCGGCGTCGTACGCCGTGGCACCGATCACGTACGTCCCGCTGGCGAGCCCGCCGACTGTATAGGGCTCCCCCGCGTCGTAGCAGTCCGCGCCGCCGTCGCTGCCCTTCACGGGCATGACGCTGACGCAGTAGGTCTCATACCCGGCGGGCACGACGACGGTGCCGCTGACGGCACCGGCGGGCGGCAGCGTGAAGTCGATGCCGGCGCGGGAGGTGCCGAGCGCGATCTCGATCCGGTCGGCATCGGCGGCCGACGCCTTGTCCCTCCAGTACCGCGGGGCGAGGTCGTCGCGCCCGGGCCAGACCCACGCCGTGAAGCTCCCCGCCGGGACACCCCGTGCGACGTAGGTGCCGTCCGCCGCCGTGACCGCGAAGGCGCCCTCGCCGCCACCGTCGTCGCTGTCGAGATAGACCTCGGCGCCGGCCACGGGCGACCCGTCGAACGCCCTCACGGTCCCGGAGACGGTCCCGCCGAGCGGCAGCCGGACGTCGATGCCGGCCCTCGTCTGGCCGGCCGACACGGTGAGCGTGGACGGCGTGCCGACGCCGCCCCACCAGCCGGGCACGGCGTCCGAGTCCGCGCCGGGGTCGACCCTGACGCGGTACTGGCCCGCCGGGACGCGCGGCACCGTGTAGCGCCCGTCGGCCGCGGTGGTCGCCGAGCCACCCCAGATGCCGTCGTCCTCGAGCGACTGGAGCGAGACCATGGCCCCGCGCAAGGGCGCGCCCTCCGGCCCGGTGACGAGGCCGGTCACCACGCCGCCGAGGGCGAGGGTCGCGTCGACACCACGGACGGCTGCTCCCGCCGTCACCCGGACCGCCTTGGCGGCGCCCGTCGACGCCGCGTCGTCGTAGTACTCGAAGACGTACGGGGAGTCCCCCGAGGGGTAGAACGAGACCGTGTAGTCGGCGGCACGAAGACCCCGGATCGTGTACCGGCCCTGGGCGTCGGTGGTCGTACCCCCGCCCATGCCGCCCCCGACGGGCTGCGCCGAGACGCTCACCCCGGCGAGCGGACCGTCGGTGCCGCGCACGACACCCTCGATCGACGCGCCGGCCTCGAGCGAGGCATCCACCCCGGTCGCCGTGCCGCCCAGCACGACCTCGACCTTCGTCGCCGTCATGTCGTCGTACGCGTCCTTGTAGTACTCGCCGACGAGGTTGCCCGTGTTCGCGCTGAACGACACGCGGTAGCTCCCCGCGGCCAGACCGCCGAGGCGGTACGTGCCGTCGGCATTCACCGCTGCACTGGGGCCACCACCGCCCGTGTCCGCGGACGCCCAGACGGACACGTCGCGCACCGAGTGCCCCTGGGGGACCGTGACGCGGCCGGTGATCGCGCCTCCTCGCACGAGGGTCGCGTCCACACCTGACAGCACCTCGCCCTCGACGACGCTCACGGGGTCACCGCCGACACCCGCACCGCCCAGGACGACGGTGACGAGGTCGGAGTCGTACGCGGAGAAGGTGACCTGGTGGTCGCCCGTCCGGAGGCCCGCCACGCGGTAGGTACCGTCCGCGCCCACCTGCGCCCCGCGAGGCTGACCGCCACCGATCGGCATGACGCCGACGTACACGGACACCGGGTCGACGCCGGAGGGAACCGTGACGGAACCGGTGATGACCCCACCGGTCGCGAGCACCGCGTCGACGCCCGTGCTCGCCTGACCCTCGACGACCGCCACGAGTTCGGCGGTCTCGCGCGTCGCCGCGTCGTCGTAGTACTCCGGCATGAGCTCCGTCCCGTAGGCGTCGAACTGCACGGCGTAGGAGCCGGTGCGCAGCCCGTCGATCCGGAACGTGCCGTCGGCGGCGACCTGCGTAGAGCGCCCCTGGCCCGCCGCACCACTCGCGGTGGCCATCACTCGGCTCACGTCGGCGCCGGCGGGAACCTGAACCGTGCCGGAGATGGAGCCGCCCACGTCGAGGCGGACGTCCAGGGCACGGGTCGTCTCGCCGGCGGCGACCGTCACGGGTGTCGCGTCCAGCGACGTCGCCGCGTCCGGGTAGTACTCGTTCATGAGAGACGTGCCGTAGGCCTCGAACAGCAGGTGGTAGTCCCCCGGCACCAGGCCGTGGGCACTCCAGGTGCCGTCCGGGCGGACGTTGACGGAACGCCAGATCCCGGGCACCACGCTGGTCACGCTCACACGCACCACAGCGGGGTCGGTGCCGGCCGGCACCGTGACCGTCCCCGACGCCGAGCCGCCCTGGTCCAGGGCGACGTCGATCCCGGACACGGACCCGGTCGTCACCGTGACCGGGACGGCGCCCATGTCGCTGGTCGTGGCGCCGTAGTACTCGTCGATCAGGTCGCTCGCATCCGGGGCGTCGACCTGGACCTGGTAGCTCCCCGGAGGTACCTCCGCGATCGTGTACCTGCCGTCGAGACCGACCCTCGCACCGAAGGAGGCGCCGAACCCGTGCGGGTCCCAGGCGTTGACGGACATGCCCTCGAACACCTCGGCCGTCACACCGGCCGGCACCGTGATGCGGCCCGAGATGGAGCCGGTCGGTGTCGGCTCGTCGGCGGCCGCCGCCATGGGTGCGAAGCCGGCGGCGGTGAGGGCCGCGATCGCGAGGACCGCGACGCTGCGGACGCGCAGCCTGAGACCGGCGCCTCGTGACCGGGTGGTACGGGTGTGGTGCGACATGGGACTCCTCGAGCCTGCGCGCTCACCGGTGACCACCGGCATCGGAGCGACGGTAGGGGGTACGAGGGGTACCAGAACGGGACGTTCGGGACCTGGCGCCCGGCCCCGCGGGCGGCGCCCGGTCAAGTTCACCCGGATGGTCGCACCGCCCCTGGCCGCTACCCTGGACCGTCGTCCCCAGCAGAACGAGGAGAAGCTCCGTGGAGTACCGCGAACTGTCCGTCCCCGGCGCCTGGGAGATCACGCCCCGTCAGTTCGGTGACCCCCGGGGCGTCTTCCTCGAGTGGTTCAAGGCCGCGCCGTTCGCGGACGCCGCCGGGCACGCGTTCGACCTCCAGCAGGCCAACCTCTCGGTCTCGGCCGCGGGCGTCGTGCGCGGGATCCACTTCGCCGACGTGCCCCCCGGCCAGGCGAAGTACGTCACGTGCGCCAAGGGCGCCGTGCTGGACGTCGTGGTCGACATCCGGGTGGGCTCCCCCACCTTCGGCACGTGGGACGCCGTGCTGCTGGACGACGTCGACCGCCGGGCGATCTACCTCCCCGAGGGCCTCGGTCACGCGTTCATGTCGCTCGAGGACGACTCGACCGTCCTGTACCTCTGCTCGGCCGGCTACTCGCCGGGCCGCGAGCACGGCATCCACCCGCTCGACCCCGAGGTCGGCATCGACTGGCCGACGACGGCCCGCGACGGCAGCCCGATCGAGCCGCAGCTCTCCGACAAGGACGCCGTCGCGCCGTCGCTGGCGCAGGCCCGCGAGCAGGGCCTGCTCCCGACCCAGGAGGACGTGGACGCCTACCTCGCGACCCTGCGTGGTTGAGACGGGCGGCGGGGCGGACGGCTCGACGGGCGTCGTCGCCGTCGTCGTCACGTTCCGGCCGGAGGTCGGGCTGACGTCCGCGCTGCTCGCCGCGCTGGCCCCGCAGGTGGACCGCCTCGTCGTGGTCGACGACGGCAGCCCCGCCGCGACCGTGTCCGCGCTGCGCGCGGCCGCCGACGCGTGCGGTGCGACGCTCCTCGCGACGGGGAGCAACAACGGCATCGCCGCGGCCCAGAACGCCGGCGTCGCGTGGGCGCGCGAGCACGGCGCCCGCGCCGTGCTCCTCTCCGACCAGGACTCGCTGCCGGCCCCGGACATGGTCGCGCGGCTGCTCGGTGGACTGGCCGACGCCCGCGAGCGCGCCGCCGCCGGCCGCGGGAAGCCCGTCGCCGCCGTCGGCCCGGTGACGATGGACGAGCGCAACACGGGTGCCGCGCTCCTCTTCTCCGACCACCGCTGGGGCCCGCGCCGGGCGACGGTCCCGGACGCGGACGGCGCCCTCGTCGAGGCGACCTTCCTCATCGCGTCCGGCTGCCTCGTGCCGATCGAGGTCCTGGACCACGTCGGACCGATGAACGAGGGCTGGTTCATCGACCACATCGACCTCGAGTGGGGCCTGCGCGCCCGCGCGGCCGGGTACGGGCTCTACGGCGTCGTCGGCGCCGCGCTCGCCCACTCCCTCGGCGACCGCACCCAGCGGATCCCGGGTCGCGAGCGCGACGTGCACATCCACTCGCCCGCGCGGAACTACTACATGGCGCGCAACACCGTGCTCCTGATCCGTTCCGGGCTCCTGTCGGCGTGGTGGCGCTGGGGGTATGCCGCCTGGATCACCAAGTACGCGGTCTTCTACGTGCTGGCGGTGCCGCCGCGCGCGCGACGCGCACGGCTGCTGGCGCGCGGCCTGTGGCACGGCGTGCGCGGTCGCGGCGGTCGCCTCGCAGACACCGCCCGCGCGAGGAGCGGGGCCGCATGACCCGGGCCACGGTCCTGATGCTGGCGTACGGCGCCGAGGAGTACCTGCACGACGCCGTCGCCGCGGTGCTCGCGTCGCAGGGCGTCGAGCTCGAGGTCCTCCTCGTCGACAACGGCTGCACGTCCGACGCCGTGCGCACCCTGCCGACCGACCCGCGCCTGCGCGTGCTGACCCCCGAGCGCAACCTCGGGTTCACGGGCGGCATGAACCACGCCGCCCGGCACGCGCCGGCCGGCCCGCTCGTGCTCGTCAACAGCGACGCCGTCGTCGCGCCCGACGCGATCGCCGCGCTGCTGGAGGCGCTCGCCGAGCCCGGGGTGGGCATCGCGGGGGCGTGCGTCGTCCTCGCGGACCGGCCCGACGTGGTGAACTCGGCCGGCAACCCGCTGCACGTCCTCGGCCTGTGCTGGGCGGGCGGGCTCGGTGACCCGGTCGAGCAGCACGCGGTCCCCCGGCCGGTGGCGTCCGCGAGCGGCGCGTGCCTCGCGGTCGACCGGTCGCTGTGGGAGGAGCTCGGCGGGTTCCCGCCCGAGTTCTTCGCCTACATGGAGGACCTCGAGCTGAGCTGGCGCACGTGGCAGCACGGGCGCACGGTCCGGTACGTGCCCCAGGCTCGCGCCGCGCACCACTACGACTTCGGCAGGTCGCCGCTCAAGATGTACCTCCTCGAGCGCAACCGCCTGCTCTTCGTGCTCACCGCCTACGGCGCGCGCACTCTGGCGCTGCTCGCCCTGCCGCTGCTCGCGTTCGAGGTGGCGCTGCTGGCGGTCGCGGTCGCCCAGGGCTGGGGGCGGCAGAAGCTGCGGGGCTGGCGCTGGCTGGTGACCCACCCCCGCACCGTCGCCCGACGCCGCCGCCTGGTCCAGTCGTCCCGGACCGTGCCCGACCGCGACCTCGTCCACCTGATGACCGTCACGTTCGACTCCTCCCAGATGCCGCTGCCGCCCGCCGCGGCCCCGGCCGAGGCCGCGCTGGCGCTGTGGTGGCGGCTCGTGCGGAGGTGGGTGTGAGCACCGGCGCCGTCGACCCGCAGCGGGTGGTGGTCGCCGTGGTGACCGCCTTCCGGCCCGACGAGCGCCTCGCGGAGGTCGTGCGCAGCGCCGCGGACCAGTGCGACCGCGTGCTCGTCGTCGACAACACGCCCACGGGCGAGCCCGGGGCGCAGGACCGGATCGGCGACATCGCCGGCGTCCAGGTCGAGCGCAGCGGCCGCAACCTCGGGCTCGCCGGCGCGCTCAACCTCGGGTCCGGCCTGAGCCGAGACGCCTGGGCGCTGCTGCTGCTCGACCAGGACTCCGCCCTGCCCGCGGGCGCGGTGGCCGCCCTGGCGCGGCACCTCGAGCGCGAGCCCGCCATCGGGGTCGCCACGCCGGTGCCCTGGGACGCCGGCGCGGGCCGGTACCTGGACCCCCGTGCGGCCCGACGCCCCGAGCTGGCGGACCTGGTCGTCGCGATCACGTCCGGCATGCTCGTGCGCCGCACGGTGCTCGACGCGGTCGGACCGTTCCGCGAGGACTTCTTCGTGGACGCGATCGACCAGGACTTCTGCCTGCGCGTGCGGCGCGCGGGCTTCCGCGTGGTGCAGGACCGGACCGTCCCGCTGCCGCACAGCCTGGGCGAGACGCGCTGGCGCGGCTGGGGACCGCTGCGCCTGCGCTCGACGCAGCACCCGACGTGGCGGCTGTACTGGGCCGCGCGCAACGCCGTGGTGCTCGCGCGGGAGAACTGGCGGCGCGAGCCCGTGTGGGTCGCCACGTCCCTCGCGCTCCTCGGGTACGTCGCCCTGACCGTCCTGCTGTTCGAGCCACCGCGCGCCGCGCGGCTGCGTGCCATGGCGCACGGCCTCGCGGACGGCTGGGCGGGCCGCACGGACCCGGCGCAGCGGCCCGGGGGCGCGGCGTGAGCGCGTCCGGCCCCGGCCCGGATCCCGTGCCGGAGGGTGCTGCGGCGCCCTCGCCCGCGGGAGCCGGCAGCTACCGGCGCGACGCCCTGCTCGCCGGGGTCTCCCGGATGGCGCCGCTGGGGGTCCAGCTGGCCGCGACCCCGCTCGTGCTGGCGTCCCTCGGTGAGGGCTCCTTCGCGGCGTGGGCGCTGATGATGACCACGATCAACCTGCTCCTCACGGCCGACCTGGGCGTCGTCGGCATCATGCAGCGGTACCACGGCGTGGCCCTCGGCCGCGGCGACAGCGCCCTCGGCGGCCGGATCACGGCATCGGTCCTGCTCATGCTCGGCGCCCTCCTCGTCCTGGTCACGCTCGCCGGGCCCCTGATCGCGGACGGCGTGCTCGCCGTCGTCGACTTCCCGCCCGACGTGCGGGACCAGGCGCGGCTGCTGTTCCGCCACGCCGGGACCCTGGCCGTGCTGCAGCTGCTCGCCCTGGCCCTGAGCAGCTACCTCGCAGCGCACAGCCGGTTCCTCGCCGTCGCCGGGCTGAGCATCGGGGCGCGTGCCGTGCTGGCGCTCGGCATCGCCGTGGCGCTGCTGGGCGACCACGGCCTGCCCGGGCTGCTGCTCGCCTCCTACGCGGACGCCGTCGTCGCCGTCCTCCTGGGCCTGTGGCTGTGCCGGCACCACCTGCGTCACGACGTCCGCCGACCCACGGACCGCGCCGAGACGAGCGACCTGTGGGCCTACGCGTGGCGCAACCAGGCGAGCGCCCTGGGCTTCGTCGCCCAGCGCGAGCTCGACGTGGTCCTGGCCGGGATCCTGCTGCCGACCGCGGCCCTGGCCAGCATGTCGGCCGCGGCGCCGCTCACCGCGGCCGTCTGCCTCGCGCCGTCCGTCCTGCTCACGCCCCTCTTCACCCGGCTCAGCGTCCAGGCGGGTGCCGACCCCGCCGGGCTTCCGCGCGCGGCGGCCGACGCCGAGCGCGCGTGGTTCGCCCTCGCGCTGCCCTTCGGCGCCGTGGTGCTCGCGGTGCTCCCGTTCGCCGCGGCCGCCTGGCTCGGGCCCGAGCTCGTCGACGTCACCGAGGTGACCGCGCTCCTCGCGGCGGGCTTCCTGCTGACGCTGGTCACATCCGTCCGCGCGATCCTCGTGCGGGCCGCCGGGAGGCCCGGCCTCGAGTCGCGCTCCTACGCCGTGTACGCCGTGGTCAAGATCGCGGCCGGCTGGGCTCTCGCCATGACCTTCGGCCTCCTGGGCCTGGCGGCGGCCGGCGTGCTCGCCGCCGTCGCGGCCATGGTGGTCCTGCGCCGCGGTGCCGGCGCCCTGATGTCCGGGGGCCCGTCGGCGGCGCCCGCCCGTTCGACGTGGCTGGTCTCCGGTGCCGTCCTCGTCGTGGCCGGTGCGGCGTCGTGGTGGGTGAGCACCGCCGTCGACGGGCGCTGGGCCGTCCTGGGCCTGCTCGTGGTGATCGGCGCGGCGGCCGGAGCCACCGCCCTCGCGGCGTCGAGGCGCCGGTCCCCCGGTACGGCCCCACGGTAGTCTGCAGCCCGTGCCGCCCGACCCGCTCCACCGCCTGCTCGTCGTCATCCCGGCCTGGAACGAAGAGGACTCGCTCCCGGGCGTGCTCGCGGAGATCGACGCCGTCCGTGCCGCCGAGCCGGGGCTGGCCGGCCTCGACGTGCTCGTCGTCAGCGACGGGTCGCGCGACCGCACGGTCGAGGCGGCGCGGGCGCACGGCGCCGCGGTCCTCGACCTGCCCATCAACCTCGGCGTCGGGGGCGCCATGCGGGCCGGGTTCAAGTACGCCTACCGCAGGGGCTACGACGCCGTCGTGCAGCTCGACGCGGACGGCCAGCACGACCCTGCCGCCATCCCGGACCTGCTGCGCACCGCGCGCGCCGAGCACGCCGACGTCGTCATCGGTGCGCGCTTCGCCGGGGCGGGCACGTACACCGCGCGGGGCCCGCGCCGTGCCGCGATGCACGTGCTGTCGGTCGTCCTGTCGCGGGTCACCCGGACCCGGCTGACGGACACGACGTCCGGCTTCAAGCTCGCCGGCCCCCGCGCGCTCCCGCTCTTCGCCGCCGAGTACCCCGCGGAGTACCTCGGCGACACCGTCGAGTCCCTCGTCATCGCGGCGCGCGCCGGCCTGGTGGTCCGCCAGGTGCCGGTCGCGATGCGGGCCCGCCAGGGCGGCACGCCGTCGCACGGCCCGATCAAGGCCGCGGTCTTCCTGCTCCGGGCGCTGCTCGCCCTGCTGATCGCGCTGACCCGGCCCACGAGCCGCCTCACCCACGCCCGCGTCGCCGCGGAGGAGAACCCGTGAACGGCTACACCACTGCCCTCGTGGCCTCGCTGGTCACCGTCGGCGCGATCGTCTTCCTCATGCGCTCGCGCCGGATCCGCGAGAAGTACGCGGCCGCGTGGATCACGCTCGCGTTCGCCGTCGTGGTGCTCGGCGCCTTCCCCGACGTGCTGGGGCACCTGGCGCGCTTCCTCGGCGTGCAGACTCCCGTGAACCTGCTGTTCCTCGTGAGCGGCCTCATCCTGCTCATCGTCTGCGTGCAGTTCAGCGTCGAGATCTCCCAGCTCGAGGAGGAGACGCGGACCCTCGCCGAGGAGATCGCACTGCTCCGCCGCGACGTCGAGGAGGGCCTCGCCGCCGTCCGTGCCTCGTCCGGGGAGCCCGGGCCGGCGGCCCCGCCTCAGCCGTAGAACGCCTCGAGCACCAGGAGCAGGCCCAGCAGGTTGAGCCCCACCATCCCCGCCGCGATCGCGATCATGACCGCCGGGGCCGGGAGGCGACCGCGCCCGAAGCGCTCCGCGAGCAGCGCCGGGGCGGCGAGGAACGCGGGGACGGCCAGCAGCGCGTAGCGCCCCTGCAGGAGGTCGTGCTGCCCGGTGGACGCGTAGTAGACCCACGCCGCCGCGTACAGGGTCGCCACGATCCCGACGATCGTCACCGTGACCATCAGGAGCCGCACGTCGACGGGCAGCGGGCCGCCCGGGACCGCAGCGGTCCGGGGCCCGTCGCCCGCGCCCGGTCGGGCGCCCGCCGCCCGCGCCCGCCACCCTCGCAGCAGTGTCACCAGCGCGACCACGGCCCACGCCGCGAGGCCGAGTGCGAGGAGCACCAGCCCCCAGAAGATCACCGACTGCACCGCCGTCGGGAGCGGGATCCGGACCCAGCCGAAGTTGCCCCACAGCTGGTTGGCCCACACCGTGCGCAGCGCCTGCTGCCCGCCCCCGAAGTTCGTGAGGAGGAAGTCCCGAACGGTCTGCCCGGTCGCGCGCTGCTCGGGTACCTCGGAGGTGTTGAGCTCCAGGCGCGCGGCGTTGAGCGTCCAGAGCCCGTAGGTCAGCAGGAAGCCGAGCACGACGAGGCCCGCCTCCCCGGCGAGGACCCGCAGCGAGCGCTCGCGGAAGCGGACCTTGCCGACGAGCCAGCCGACCCCGAGCGGGACGGCGCACGCGATCGCGAACGGCTTGCCGAGCAGGGCAGCGCCGATGACGACCCCGGCGAGCAGCGCGAGCCGCGGTGCTCGCCCGCGGGCGGCCAGCTCCAGCCCCACGAGCAGCGCGGCGAAGCCGGCTGTCACGACCCACCCGTCGTTGTTCACGATCGCGAACTGGTGGGCCACCATCGGCTGCATGACGCCGGCCACCGCGAAGGCGCCCTGCGCGGCGCCGCTGGCGGGGAAGAGCCGCCGACCGATGAGCACCAGCAGCACCGCCGCCGCGGCACCGAGCAGCACGCTCCAGAGCCGGACGAGCGCGATCTGGCTGAGGATGTCGTCGCCGCCCGCCTCGTACAGCGGCACGCCGGGCAGGTAGTAGAAGGGCGCGTACATGCTCCCGGGGCCGCCGCCACCGCCCGTCGGCGAGAGGTCCTCGACCTCCTCGAGCGTGCGCTCCTCGCCGCCCGGCGAGTAGTCGGGCCGGTCGCCCGGCGTGGTCGACTCGACGTTGAGCGCCTCGATCGTGCCGTGCAGGCGCTCGCTGAAGATCTCCCGGTTCTCGACGTGGCCCGGGAACTCGCCCTCCTCGGCGAGGTGCTGGACGTAGGCGAAGTGCGCCGGCTCGTCCATGCCCTCGAGCGCCGGCACCGCCGCCGACCAGATCAGGCCCCGCACCACCGCGAGCAGGGCCACCAGGACGACCAGCGTCCGCGTCGAGCGCAGGGCCAGGGGGCCGAGGGAGACCAGGGCGCCGAGGAGCACGACGAGCCCGGCGAAGACGCCGGCGCTCCCCCACGCCGGCCCGTACGCCGCGAGCCGCTCGAGGGTCCTGCCGATGTGGTCCCACTGGTGCGGCTGCGGGTCGTACTCGGGCCGCACGGCCGCGCTCAGCGTCTCGTCCTCCACCCCGTCCACGATCACGGGCAGCGCCTCGCCGTCCGGCGCGCCGGCCCACACGACCGCGCCCTGACCTGCGCCGTCGTCCACCCGCTCGACGACGAGGTCGAACGTCTCCCCCTGCGAGTCCTCGAGCGGTGCGAACTCCAGCACCTGCAACCGGCCGCTGTCGGCGAGGTCGGAGCACGCCCAGTCCCGCTCCGCGACCTGCGGCCCCGTCCCGGGCTCGGCGCCCGGCTCGCGCTCGTGCAGCGAGATCTCCAGGTCGCACTGCGCCGAGCCGAAGTAGGTGCCGAAGGTGACGTAGACCGCCGCGAGCCGGTCCTCCGTCGCGACGAAGGGCTGGACCAGCGGCTCGCCCGGCTCGAGCTCGGGCAGGACCGTCGTGGTCGTGATGTTCGTCGTGGTGTCGCCGACGACCTTGCCGCCGGGCAGCGCCAGGAGCGCGACGACCAGCGCGACGAACGCCACGAGGATCGCCACCGCCGCCGTCCGCCGACGGCGCCCCGAGGTCGCCACCGCCTGCTCCGCGGGGTCACCCGGCGCCGGCACGCGCGGTGTCGTGCGGTCCGGGGCGCCGAGGTCGGTGGCAACGTCAGAGCGCTCGTGCGCCATCAAGGTCCTCTCACCTGGGGCGGGGGCGGTCGCGCGACCGCGTCCGCGGGCAGGGCAGGGCAGGGCAGGGCAAGCCTAGGCGACGGCGACCCCCCGGCCCGCTATCCGGGCGGGCGTCCTGGGCGCCCGGAGCCCGGCCGCGTCAGTGGAAGTAGCCGACCGCGTCGAGGATCAGGTGCGAGGTGCCCTGGTCGTTGTAGAGGCTCACGCGCCCCCCCGCACCGACCGGGACGACGACGGCGTTGGCCTGGGTCCTGCCGCTGCCGCTGTTGACGTCCGACGTCGGCGTCAGCGGGAGTCCTGCGGGCCACAGCCGCGCGTGCGTGACCGGCGCGCTCTGGTTCACCGCGGTGAGGGTGCCGGCCACGGCCTTGGCGTTCGCGGGGACCTGGCCCCCGGTCACGAGGACGGACCGCACCTCGCGGGGGCCGAAGGGCGCGCCCGAGCGCGTGTCCAGCAGCCGCGAGGGCTGGATGGGGGTGAACAGCGTGCCGGTCACCACGCCGGGCTGCGCGTACCACCCCACGACGTCGACGACGGCGTGCGCCCCCGCCCCCTTGAGCGTCAGCGAGATCTTGCCGTCGACGACCGGCACGACCGCGCGGTTGGCGACGTCGGCGCCGGGGGCGAGGTTGACCGTCGAGGTCGCGGGCAGCGCGCCCGAGCCGTACGCGACGACGTAGCCGTTGCCCGACGCGCGGGTCGAGGTCACGTTGACGGTCACGGCGCCCAGCGAGGACGCGGGCACGCCGAGCACCGTCGCCACGTCCACCACGCGGGTGGCGCCGTCGGTCAGCGGTGCGCCCGACCGCGAGTCGAAGGCTCGCACCGGGTCGACGGGGGTGAACCGCGCGGAGCCGCCCAGGTCGGTCGTGTAGTAGCCGAGCACGTCGACCAGGTAGTGCGTGGTCCCGGCGGCGTTGAAGATGCTGATCTTGCCGTCGCCGCCCACGCCGACCGTGACCATGCTGGCCTGCGTCCGGCGGGCGTCCGTGTTGAGCACGGAGGCCCCGGGCATCGGGAGTCCCGCGGGCCAGATGCGCAGGTGCGTGTCCGTGACGGCCCCGACGGCGGTGACGTTGAGCACGACGGCCGTCACACCCGACGTCGGGACGCCTGCCCGGCCGAGCACGGTGACGTCGGCGCGCTGGCCGGCACCGAGCGACTGCACCGTCGTCCTCGTGTCCACGAGCCGCGTCGGCGTCACGGGCACGTAGCCCGCGTTCGCGACGAGCGGCACCGCGGCGACCGGGGGCGGGTCCGCCGGACGGCGCACGGTCACCGTCGTGCGGAACGGCGCCGTGGTGGCGCCGGCCGCGTCCGTCCCGGTGAGGGTGAGGTCGTAGGTCCCCGGTCCGACGTAGGCCGGCTCACCCGCGGGGCGCGGGGCGTAGGTGCCGAACCAGGTCGCGTTGAAGCGCTGTCCCGCGGCGGCGGTGCCCGTGGTCGTCAGGACGGTGCGGCGGCTGCTGCGGTCCACGACCGAGAGCGTCCACGTGAGGGCGGTGCTCGCGGTCGCCCCGATGCTCATCTGGGATCCGTGGTCGATCGTCGTCGCGGAGACGCCGACGCCCTCCAGCGTGGGCGTCGTGGACCGCGGCCGCCACCAGCTGGACAGGAGGCCGAACGACGGGCTGTTGATCGTGGCGTTGCCCGTGCTGCACTCGACCCGCGCCCTCGTCACCCGGCCGCCCAGCTCCCCCGAGCCGGTGCGGCTCACGACGACGAGGTTGCGCAGGGTGCCGCCGGACGGGCAGGACTGCGCGACGCGCGAGACGCTCAGCGTGCCGGACCACCGGGTCTTGTCGTCCCCGGGCGCGGTGCCCGACCAGGGATCGGCCTTGGAGACCTGGTACGGCAGCGTGCTCGCCGTCGTCCATCCGCCGTTGGACGAGGAGAACTCCGTGAACGCGACCTTGCCGCCGTAGGTCTGGATGCGCCCGGCCGTGGCGGCGATGGCCGCGTTCGTCGACGCGGCCTCGTAGGACGTGGTCAGCGACCCCGCGGCGTTGGCCGCACCGCGTCCCGAGTACACCTGGCACGCGGTCGTGTCGCACAGCGCGCTGCCGTTCATGACCTTGTACCAGGCGTACGAGCGCGCCGCGACGGACTGCGCCTGCAGCGCCGCCGGTGCCCAGCTCGAGGGCGACTCGCGCGGGACGACGCTCTTGAGGTAGTCGTCCATGGGCAGCGAGTTCGTGAGGTTGAAGCCGACGCCGCTCGTCGGCACCACCCGCAGGTCACCGCGGTACCACGTGCCGCTCGTCGCCGTCGGGGAGGCCGCGACGACCATGCCGTACTCCTGCTGCGACTCGAACCGCAGCGTGCCGGTGTAGGTGCGCGTCTCGGTCACCGCGCCACCCGGGACCGAGCGCCGCTGCGCCGTGACGCTCTGCCCCGAGACGGTGACGGTCCAGCGGCCGGGCGGGAGGACCTGCTCCTTGTTGATCTCCCCCATCCGGATCGGGCGGTTCTCCGGGCTCCACACCGTGACCGACGTGGTCGGGGTGTACGCGGTGAGGGCCACCGTGACGTACTGGCCGGCGATCGTCCCCGGCGTCGTGCCGGGGTAGTAGAAGGCCAGGATCTCGTCAGCCGATCGCCCCTGGAGCCCAGCACCCTGGGCGCCCCACTGCGACATGCCGCGGCCGTGGCCCCAGGCGCGGCCGTCGACCGTCCACTGGCCGGAGGCGGGTGCGGGGTAGACCTCCTCGGCGGCCGTGGCCGTGGGGGCGCCGGCGAGGCCGACGAGCCCGGCGGCCAGCAGGGCTGTCGCGGTCACGGAGGCGAGGACTCGACGCAGAGGGTGCACGGAGGTCATTTCGTCAGGCGCTGGGCGCAGATGAGGACTCGGGCGGTCCGGACGCCTCGGTTCAGGCGCCCCGCCGGGCCACCTGCACCACCTTACGGACGAGCGCGGTCGGGCCACCGGCGCGCAGCACGCGGCGCGCCGCCACGAGCCGCTGACCCACGGGGGTGCCGAGCAGGGAGGCGCGCAGCCCGCCCTCGCCCGCGCGCGGCAGGCCCGGGTGCGGCTCGAGCCAGCCCTCGACCGCGTCGAGCGGCTCGTCGTCGAGGACGGGCTCCCACGCGCCGGCCTCCCGCGGGCCGGCCGCGCGACGGATCCGGGCCGCCTCCCGCAGCACCTCGAGGTAGCGCGCGCCCTGGGTGTGCGGGCCCCAGCGCAGCAGCGCCTCGCGGCGCGCCGCGGCCCCGATCCGCCGCCGCAGCAGGGCGTCGTCGAGGAGGCGGGTCAGGCCGTCGACCCACTCCTCGTGCGTCGAGGCGAGGATCCCGGTGCGCCCGTCCTCGATGGCCTCCGCGAACGGCTGGGTGGGTGACGCGACCGTCGGCGTCTCCGTCAGGGCGGCCTCGAGCCACTTGATCGCGGACTTGGCCTCGTTGAACCGGCTGCCGAGCACGAGCGGCGCCAGGTTGACGTCGACCTGGCGCAGCCGCCCCGGCAGCTCGGTCCACGGGAGCATCGGCAGCCGGCGGACGCGCGCGGCGAACGGCTCCAGGGCCGGACCGGTCGTGAGGAAGCCTCCGAGCCAGAGCTCGACGCCCGGGTGCGCGGCGAGCACCTCGACGACGGCGGGCTCGATGACCGCCCAGTCGGCGTCGTGCGTGTTGGTCCCGCTGAAGTAGCCGATGCGCAGGGGGCCCGGCGTCCGGTCGCGCGCGATCTCCCGCTCGCTGAGGCGTGCGAGGTCCGCGCCGACCCCGTTCGCGAAGCGGAACGCGGTCAGGCCGGTCGTGCGCGTCGCGTGCGCGCAGAGCTCCTCGGTGCTGCCGACGTAGGCGTCGCACAGCTCCATGGTGGTGCGGTAGCGCGCGACCCCGCGCCACCACAGCTCCTGCTCGTCCTGCGAGAGCACGTCCAGGCCGTGCACCTGGCCCCGCAGGTCGGGGTCGAAGATCAGGTCGTCGATGTCGAAGAGCACCGGCACGGGACGGGGGCGGGCACGCACGCCCGCCACCAGGTCCACGACCTGCGACGTGGCGGGGACGCGGTAGAGCACGACGGCGTCGGCCTCGGCCGCGAGGTCGACGATCGAGGGGTCGCGGTAGTGACGCACGTCGGCGTGCACGCCGTGCAGCCGCAGCGCCTCGGCGGGCAGGTGGCCGCGGTAGCGCAGTGCTGCCCCCCGGATGCCGACGACGACGAGCACGCGGCCGAGCAGCGACTCCTCGGCCTCGAGCACGTCCGGGGACGTCAGCAGCGCCTCGGCCGGCAGCGGGCCGGGGTCCCTCGTCAGCTCGCCGTAGAGCTCCTCGAGGCCGTCCACCTGGTCCTCGAACCGGCGCACGGGCGCCGTCGCGCCCGCCGCCCGCAGGCGTGCCACGGTCGCGGGGTCGGCCGCGAGCCGGCGCAGCGCCGCGGCGAGGGATTCGGCGTCGGCCGCCGGCACGACCAGGCCGTTGACGCCGTCCTCGACGGCCTCCTCGGGCCCGAGGGTGTCGGTGCACACGACGGCGAGGCCCGCACCGAGCGCCTCGCGCGTGAGGATCGAGTGCGACTCGCGCATCACCGACGGCAGGACCAGCACGTCGTGCGCCGCCATGACGTCGGCCATCTCCGCGCGCGAGTACGCGGGCCGGGCGCGCACCGACGGGGGCAGCGCACGGTCCGGCCCGACGCCGTAGAGGTCGAGCGTCCACGTGCCGTCCGCCGGCAGCCGCCGCGCGGCCGCCAGCAGCACGTCGAGCCCTTTCATCGGGTCCGGGCCGCCGGCGAACATGAAGCGCACGGGTCCGTCCGCGCGCCCCTCCTCCCCGGCCGGGGCCCCGGGCGCACGCGCGACCTCGATCTCCGCGTCGGGCAGCCCGTTCTCGTCGACCCGCAGCCGACGCTCGTCGACGCCGTTGGCGACCAGCACGCGCGCCGCGCTGCGCGACGGCGCCAGGATGACGTCGGCATCCGCGAGCATGGGCTGGAGCACGGCGTTGCGGCGCTCGAGCCAGCGGTGGCCCCCCGCGCACGGGCACGCGCCGCAGTCGACCACGAGGCTGCACGGCTGCATGTCCGGGGCGACGAGGAACTGCCGCGCGCAGGTCCACCAGAAGTCGTGCATCGTCACGACGACGGCCGCCCCCGATCGCTTCGCCGCGCGCACCAGCCCACCGCCCAGGGTCTGGAGCGAGTGCAGGTGCACCACGTCGGGCCGCACGTCCTCGAGCCACTCGGCGAAGTCGCTCGTCACCGCGGCGTTGACCGTGTTCTTCGGGTCCGCCCACGCGGTCCAGGGCGTGGTGACGACCCAGCGGACCTGGACGCCGGCCTCGTCGGTCTCGACCCAGGTGTCCAGCGGTTCGCGGTCGGCGTCGAGGTGCCCCGCGTACACGTGGACCTCGTGGCCGCGGGCGACCAGGCTGCGCGCGATGCGCTGCGGGACGAGCGTGCCTCCGCTGACGAGATTCGGGGGGTAGTGAGCGGAGACCTGGACGACGCGCACCAGGCCACTGTAGAGGCTGGACCGCAAGGGCCTCGCTCACCGGCGGCCCGTGGATGCTCTACCCTCGCCTTCATGCCGTCCGATCCCCCGTCGACGCGTGCAGAGTGGCACGCCGGACTCTCCCAGAAGGACCGCGAGGCCCACGCTCGCATGGCGCAGGTCGCCGCCGACGAAGAGCCGGCAACCATGCGCCGACGCCTCGACGCCCTCAATGCCGAGCTGAGCGTGCTGCGCGCTGCGGTCGACCTCCGCTCCCGCCTCCTGCACGAGCAGTCGGTCGCGCTCACCGAGCGCGACGCCCGCATCGCCGAGATGTCCTCCGAGCTCGACCGCCGCCAGACGGGCGACCTGCCGCGACAGGCCGTGCGCCGCGTCAGGCGCGTCATCGGTCGCGTGGTGCGCACCGGCCTGCGACAGACATGACGCTCATCTCGTTGCTCCTGCTGCCGGGCCAGGACGGGCCGGACGCCGGGTCGGCACTGCGGCGGACCGCCGCCTCGGTGCAGCGCAACGGCCGCGGGCCGTGGCAGCTCGTCGCGCCGTCCCCCGATCGCGGGGACGCGGCGCGCGAGGGCGCGACGGCGAGCCGGCGGGAGATCGACCGCATGCTGCGCAAGGCGGTCACCTGGACGCGCCCGGACGGCGACGGGCCGGCGGCAGTCCTGCGGGCCGGGCTCGCCGCGGCGACCGGGCAGTACGTCGCCGTGCTGGCCCCCGGCGACGAGATCGAGCCGGGCGTGCTCGCCGCGATGGCCGAGTACGTCGCGGCGCGCCCGGCGACGGACGTCCTCTACACCGACGAGCAGTGGCCCGCACCCGGCCACGAGGGCATCCAGACCAAGCCGCACTGGGTCCCCCGGTATCTCGAGGGCTGGGACTACCTCGGACGCCTGTGCCTGGTGCGGCGCAGCCTCGTGGCCGAGGTCGGCGGGTTCCGGCCTGAGGCCGAGCTCGCCCTCGAGTGGGACCTGCACCTCCGCGTCGCCGAGCGGACGCAGGCCATCGAGCACGTGCCCGTCATCGGCCTGACCCGCCCGGCCGCGCCGCCGCGCGGGCCGGAGGTCGCGGAGGCAGGTCGGCGCGCCGTCGCGGACCGCTACGCGCGCCTCGGCATCGGCGCGACGGTCGAGGTGGCTCACCCGGACGGCTACGTCCGGGTGTGGCGCGACGTGCCGGACCCGCCGCCCCTCGTCTCGATCGTCATCCCGACCGGCGGCGGGCGCAGGGACGTGCGGGGCACGTCGACGCTCGTGCTCGAGACGTGCCTGCGCTCGTTGCTCGAGCGCACCACCTACCCGGCGTGGGAGGTCGTCCTGGTCCCGTCGGAGGGCACCCCCCACGACGTGCTCGAGCTCGCCGCGGAGCTGGTGGGCGACCGGCTCGTCGTGGCTCCGGTGACCGGCGAGTTCTCGTTCTCGCACTCCGTCAACGAGGGGGTGCGCCGCTCGCGCGGTGAGCTCGTGGTGCTGCTCAACGACGACACCGAGGTGATCGAGCCCCGCTGGCTGGACCGGATGGTCGCCGTCGCGCAGGACCCGGACGTCGGCGTCGTCGGCGCCAAGCTCCTGTTCGAGGACGACACCATCCAGCACGTCGGCATCGTGCACGACGACACCTGGCTGCCCGTGCACGCGCACCGCCTCGCGACGGACGACGCGAGCCACTTCGGCTCCAAGCTGGTCGACCTCGACTACCTCGCCGTCACCGGCGCGTGCCTGCTGACGCCGCGGGACCTCTACGTCGAGCTCGGCGGGTTCTCCGAGGAGCTGCCCATGGCGTTCAACGACGTCGACTACTGCCACAAGGTCGTCGCCGCCGGCCGCGACGTGGTGTGCACGCCGTTCGCACGGCTGTACCACTACGAGAGCTCGTCACGGGTGGCCGACGTCCGGCCCTTCGAGCGGCAGTACCTCATGGACCACACGCTCGAGCTCGCCAAGCACGACCCGCACATCAACCACCGCGCGGTGCGCTGAGGCGCAGCGGCCGGGCGCGGCCGGCCTCGGGCCCGCCGCGCCGCCTCAGCTGCGGCGCGCGAGCCGCCAGCGGATCTTGGCGACCACCTGCCGCACGCCCCCGTCGCGCAGGTGGCGGACGGCGGCGCGTGCGTCCTGGCGGACCTGCTGCAGGCGCGGCGGACGCGGCACCGGGGCGGCGTGCGCCGCGGCCGTGAGGCGGTGCGCGTCGGCGGCCCGACGCGGCTCCCGGCAGAACTGCACCAGGGGCTCCAGCACGACCGGCCACGTGAAGCCCGCCGCGACCTCGCGGACGGCCGCGCGCGCGGCCCCGCGCGCGCGCTCGTCGGTCAGCATCGCCTCCAGGGCCTCGACGAGCGCGTCCACGTCCTCCGCCGGGACCGTGCGCCCGAGGCCGCGGGCCTCGATCAGCTCGGCGAACGAGTCGCCCTGCGTCGCGACGATCGGCAGGCCGGCCCACAGGTAGTCCAGGATGCGCGTCCGGAACGAGAACTCGGTCTCCACGTGCGGGAAGTGGCAGCTCACGCCGACGTCGGCGTCGAGCAGGTGGTCCGCGCGCGACTCGTAGGGGACCCAGTCCTCGTTGAAGAACACGTGCCGACCGGTGAGGCCGAGCTCGTCGGAGAGCTCCCGGCACCGCGTCGCCACGGCCATCTCCGGGACGTCCGGGTTGGGGTGCTTCATGCCGAGGAAGAACAGCCGGACCTCGGGCACCGTCTCCTTGAGGCGGTCCACGGCCCGCACCAGGCTCAGCGGGTCGAACCAGTTGTAGACGCCGCCGCCCCACAGGACGACCTTGTCGTCGACGCCGATGCCCCGGACGGTGCCCTTGATCGCGCGCCGGGCCTGCACCGGCGGCTCCGGCGCGGTGCCGAACGGCACGATCGTGATGAGCGAGCGCAGCGACGGGTCCGCGTCGTAGGTGTCGGGGTTGATGCGTCCGGCGGCGGCCAGCTGGCCGATCCACAGGTCGCGCTGCCGGCGGGACGCGCACAGGAACAGGTCACCGCGGCGCACCTGGTCCGACAGCTCGCCGAGCGCGAAGGCGAGCGCCTGGTTCCGCGCGGCCTCGGGCTTGTACCTGTCGACCTCGAGCGTCTCGAGCTGGAAGGGGTCGTAGAGGTCGACCACGAGCACCTGCTCGCAGGTCTGCAGCCACGGGAAGGCGTTGAAGACGAAGCCCTGGATCACGACGACGTCGCTCGCCTCGACCTCCGCGCGGAAGTCGCCGACGCCGATCTGGCGGACGTCGAAGCCCTCCCCCGACCGCGTGCACCGGCCGAAGGTCACCAGGCGCACGTCGTGCTCCGTGGCGAGCGCGCGCGAGATCTCCCACGCGCGGATGGCCGGACCGGCCATCCGGTCGGTGATCGTGTCGAGGGTCACGACCAGGACCCGGCGGGCGGTCACGACCAGCGCCCGTCGAGCGCCAGGTAGCCGCCGGACTCGACCGGCGTGCCGTAGTCGACGTTGAGCGTCGCGGCCTCACGCAGGTAGTCGTAGGTGTGCGTGGTGGAGGAGTCGACGATGGACGCCATGAGCTGGAAGCTGCCGGGCTGCAGCGCGACCGCCGGGATCCGGCACTCGACGACGCCCTCGCCCTCGATCGCCGCGATCGGGTGGTTCGTGTCGCGGGTGTTGTTGGCCCAGAGGTACACGCCGTCGTGGGACTCGAGCGCGAGGCCGAAGACCGGGTCGGCGATCCGCTCCTTGGCGGTGTAGCGGATCCGGATCACCACCGGGTCCCCCGTGCGCACCGTCTCGGCGGGCGCGCCGTCCTGGAGCAGCTCCACGGCGTCGATGACCGCCTCGCCGCTGCCCCAGCGGACGCGACCCTGCGCGTCGACGCGCGCGTCGTGCCGGGTCGAGTCCAGGTAGCGCTCGAGGATGGGCTTCGCGTCGCCCGTCTCGACGAGGTTCCCGTGCTCGAGCCACGCGACCGTGTCGCACATGTTGCGCAGCGAGGGCATCGAGTGGCTCACCACGACGACCGTGCGCCCCTCGCGGCTGAACTGCGTGAACTTCTGCGTGCACTTGTCCTGGAAGGCGGCGTCACCGACGGCGAGCACCTCGTCCACGAGGAGGATCTCGGGGTCGACGTTGATCGCGACCGAGAACCCGAGGCGGACGTACATGCCGGACGAGTAGTTCTTCACCGGCTGGTCGATGAACTGCTCGACCCCGGAGAAGTCCACGATCTCGTCGAACTTGCCGTCGATCTCCTTGCGCGTCATGCCGAGGATCGAGCCGTTGAGGTAGACGTTGTCGCGCCCCGACAGCTCCGGGTGGAAGCCCGAGCCGACCTCGAGCAGCGCCGCCATCCGGCCCCGCGACGTGATCGTCCCCGCGTCCGGCGCGAGGATGCCGGCGATGCACTTGAGCAGCGTCGACTTGCCCGAGCCGTTGTCACCGACCAGGCCGAACGTGCTCGCGGCCGGGATCTCGAACCCGACGTCGCGCAGCGCCCAGAAGTCCTCGTACACCGACCGCCGGCCGCGCATGATCGCGGCCTTCAGGCTCTGGTTGCGCTCGTGGTAGACCCGGAACCGCTTGGAGACACCGTCGACGGTCACCGCCGCCGCACCACCCGCCGTCACAGCACCTCCGCCAGCTTCGCCTGGTTGCGTGAGAACACCCGTCCGCCCACGGCGAGCGCGACGACGGTCCAGCCGACGCACCACGCGAGCGAGTCGAGCTCGGGGAGCCGGTTGTCGTAGAGCAGGTTGCGGAACACCTCGACGAAGCGCTCCATCGGGTTGAGGCGGTACAGGTCCAGGATCGTGACCGACCCGAGCAGCGGCCCCGTCCGCTCGGAGATCCCCGCGACGTACGACACCGGGTAGAGGATCGGCGTCAGGTAGAACCACGCCTGGAACACGATCGTGACGAAGTGCTGGGTGTCGCGGAAGTACACGTTCGCCATCGCCAGCATCATGGCGACGCCCGTCGCGAAGAGCGCGAGCAGCACCATCATGAGCACGACCCCGGGGATCCACAGCCACACGTCGGCGCCGAGGAACACGAGCACGACGGCGAGCACCAGCATCTCGATCGCCCAGGTGAACATCGCCGCGAGGGAGCTCGAGGCGACGAGCGTCACCCGCGGGAAGGCGACCTTCTTGATGAGGTTCTCGTTGCCGACGAGCGAGCCCATCCCCGACGTCACGGTGTTCGTGAAGAAGCTCCACGGCAGCAGGCCGCACATCAGCCACACCGCGAAGACGTTGAGCCCGCTGGGGTCGCCGACATCGGCGGGGATGTTGATGATCACCGAGAAGACCGCGGTGTAGATGAGCATCAGGGCGATCGGGTTCGCGAGCGACCAGAGCTGCCCGAGCGCCGTGCGCTTGTACTTGCCCTTGATCTCGCGCCGCGTGAGGTTGACCAGCAGCTCGCGGGAGCCGCCGAGCTCTCGGAGGAGGGTGATCACCGAGCCCGACCACCCAGCACGCGGCGCAGGCGCCCGTACACCGCGCGCGGCACCGCGAGGGCGCGGACCGTCCGCGTCGCGAGGACCGCGTCGACGTCGCCGCGCGCGCGCTCGAGCGCGCGCTCGAGGTGGGCCACGCGTCCCTGCGCCTCCGCGAGCCGCACGCGCAGCTCCTCGCGCTCGAGCCGTGACGCCTCGACGGCGCCGGCCGCGTCGTCCACGACCGCACGGACGAGGAACTGGTAGGTCAGCGCGTCCGGCTGCTCGCGCACCCACTCCACGACGCCCGCGGGGAGCCGCTCGACGTCCACCACGACCTCGGAGGCCAGCGGGTCCTTCACCGTCGTGCGCACGTCGACGGCCGACAGCCCGGCGCCGCGCAGCATCGCCAGGAGCGTGCACCGCGTGAAGAAGCGGATGTGCGTCCGGTCCATCAGGCCGAGCTCCTGGTACTCCCAGGAGCCCTGCAGGAGCGCCAGCCGGATCGAGCCGTGCGAGACGTTGGGGATCGAGATCACCACCGACCCGCCGGGCGCGAGGAGCCCGACGAGCCGCCCCAGCACGGGTGCCGGGTCGGCGAGGTGCTCCAGCACGTCCCCGAGGACGATGACCTCGAACCGGCGCTCGCCGAAGGCCTCGGCGAGGTCGAGCGTGTTCAGGTCGCCGACCACGAGCCGGTCCAGGTGGGGCCGGGCGAGCTCGGCGGCCTCGGCGTCGTACTCGATGCCGCTGACCGTGCAGCCGCGCTGCGTCAGCGCCTCCGCGAGGTAACCGGTCGAGCAGCCGACGTCGAGCACGTCCTTGCCGCCGCCCACGAGGTCCAGGAGCTGCACGTGGCTGTTGTTCGACACCGAGGGATCCAGGGTGGTGTCGTACTGGGACATCGCAGCTCGCTCTCCTCCTGGGCACTGCCGGGAAACGCCGCGTCAGCATACCGGCCGCACCGTGGCGGCCGGTCGCGCGGGCTCACCGCGTCAGCGGTAGAACCCGTAGACGTCGGCGAGGACGTGCGTCTGGCCCAGGTTGTTGTAGACCTGCACCCCGGCCGGGGAGAGTCCGACGACGGCGTTGTTCGCCTGGTCGCGGCCGCGGCCGGTGTTGAGGTCCGACGTCGGCGGTCGCCCGGCGCCGGCCGGCCAGACCGTGAGGTAGGTCACCGGGGACGTCTGCTGGGTGGTCGTCAGGGTGATCGCGGCGGCCCGCGCCGTCGCGGGCAAGCCCGCGACCGACGACATCGGGAACGTCCGGGACTGCCCCGCACCGATGGGACCGCCGCCCGCGCGGGTGTCGAACGCCCGCACCGGCGCGATCGGCGTGAACCGACCCGTCGCGCCCGGACCGAACCAGCCGACGACGTCCAGGACCACGTTCGCCGGGGCACCCGCCAGCAGCACGTCGACCTTGCCGCCGTTCAGCGGCACGGTCGTCCGGTTCGCGACGTCGGTGCCGGGCAGGTGGTTGACGCTGGACGTCTGGCCCGCGGCCGCACCGGCCGGGACGACGCTGACGTAGCCGTTGCCGCCCGACACCACCGACGTCACGTTCATCACCACGGCCGTCGCGTCGGCCGGGATGCCGCCCTGCCCCGCGACGGTGACGCTGCGGCGCTGCCCGTCGCTCATCCGCCCACCGGTGGTGCGCGTGTCCAGCACCCGCGCCGCCGTCCCGAGCTGGGCGTAGCCGCTGCCACCGCTCGTCGTGTAGTAGCCGGTCACGTCGACGAGCACGTGGGTGGACCCGGCGCTGTTGTAGAGGCTGATCTTGCCCTCCCCCCCGACGCCGAGCGTCACACCCGACGCGGACGCCGAGCGGGCGGCGTCGGCGTTGAGGACCGAGGCACCGGGGCGGCTCTGCCCCGCCGGCCAGGCGCGCAGGTGGGTGATGGTCGACGAGTTCACCGCCGTGATGTTCACGGCGACCGCCTTCGCGTCGGCGGGGACCCCGCCCACGCCGGCCACGACGACGTCGCGTCGCGAGTCCGGGCCGAGCGACTCGGCGAGCGGTCGGGTGTCCAGGACGCGGGTCGGGGTCACGGGGACGAAGCGCAGGTCGCCCGTCAGGGGCACCGGCGCGACGGTGGCGGGGTTCTGGCTGCCCGTGACGGTCACGGTCGCCGAGTAGGGGTGGATCGCCGCACCACCGGCGCCCGTGCCGCTGAGCGTGAGGCGGTAGGGCCCGGGCCCGACCGGACGCCCGGCGCTGTTGTTGCCGTCCCACGTGGCGACGACGCCGCCGAACGCCTGCTGCCCGTAGCCGATGGAGGCGTGGACCAGCACGCCGGTCCGGGCGTCCCTGGCCTCCAGCCGCCAGTTGATGTCGCCGAGGGTGCGTGCGGCGAGGGTGACGGCCGAACCCTGCCGGACCGACGCGGGCACCGACGGGTTGACCAGCGACGGGGCGGCGAGCTGCGCCGCACGGGTCCGGATGTTCGGCAGCGTCGCGTAGCCCGCGTTGCCGGGGCACGCCGTGTTGCCGACGTCCCGGTGCGCGAAGACGACCGGGAGGGTGACCGTCGCCCCGGCGGGGTACTTCGAGTTCTCCCCGCCGAGCGTGCGGAAGCTCATCGTGCCGTTGGGGTCGCGGTGGTACTGGCGCAGGCGCCACGCGGCGAGCTGCGCGATGCTCTCCTGGACCGCCGCGCCCGGGTTGACCTGGCTGTAGTCGCCGAGCATCGAGATGCCCACGGTGCCGGTGTTGAACCCGCCGGCGTGCACGCCGATGACCGGCTGGGTCAGGCTGTTCGCCCGTCCCTCGTAGATGTTTCCCCACTTGTCGACGATGAAGTTGTAGCCGATGTCGCACCAGCCGCGGGACTCGATGTGGTAGCGCTGGTCGTTGCGGATCTGCTGCTTGGCCTGGTCGACCGAGGAGTACGCGTTCGAGCCCGCCGTGTGGTGGACGACGACGCCGACGAGCTGTGACGCGGTGTCCGGGCTGCAGACCTGGGCGCGCGCGCCCCACTCGGCACGGCTGATCACGCGCGGCTGGGTGGCGGTGAGCACCGGGCCCGCGGCGGGGACGTCCGCGGCGGCCTCGACCGGCGTCCAGGCCGCGGTCTCGACGGTCATGGCACCCTCGTCGTCGGACGCCGCCTCGGGCGAGCCGATCAGCGCGAGCGCCATGTCCTGCGGACCGCCCTCGGGCGTCGCCCGGAACGACAGCTGCACGGCGTCCGCGTCGCCGACCCAGAGCGGGTCGGTGCCGTTGCGGAGCGCGTT
Source organism: Actinotalea sp. JY-7876 (assembly GCF_014042015.1). Taxonomy (NCBI): domain Bacteria; kingdom Bacillati; phylum Actinomycetota; class Actinomycetes; order Micrococcales; family Cellulomonadaceae; genus Actinotalea; species Actinotalea sp. JY-7876. The sequence continues at coordinate 2,561,772 of NZ_CP059493.1, forward strand.
CGCGGCGTCGGGCGAGCCGGGGTCGGGGCCGTCGTCGGCCGGCTCGAGGGGCACCCACTCGCTCCAGCTGCCGGCGGCGCGGGTCCGCACCTCGAGACCGAGGTCGGCGACCTCCTCCTCCGCCGGCCACGTGACGCCGAGCGTCTGGAACGTCTCCGTCTCGAGCACCTCGCCCTCGACGCGGTCGGCCACGACCTCGTCCGCCACCACGACGGACGGGTCGGCCTGACCCGCGGCGACCTCGGGCGTCAGGGCCACCTCGCCGTCCTCGTCCACGGGGGGCACCACGACCTCGACCTCGGTGAAGGTGCCGTCCTCGCCGGCGGCGGCGGGGTCCTCGGTCGTGGGCACGCCGCGCGCGGCCGGGGTCGCCGTGGTCGTCGCGGTGGTGGTGGTCGTCGCGGCGGTGGTCGTCGCGGTGGTGGTCGTGACGGCACCCGCGGGCGCCGGGGACACCGTCGAGGCGAGGACCGTCACGGCTGCGGTCACGAGGGCGACGGCGGCTGGGCGGAGGAGAGTCATGGGAGTCCTGTCTCGAAGGCTAGTCAGGCGCAGTCTCAGCCGGTGTTGCAGGCAGGTCAAGGACCGGCACGCGCCCTGCCCGTTCCGTCCGGAGTTCGTCCACGCACGTGCCGGGCGCCACTGCCTCCGTCGGCGGCGGGGCGGCCGTTAGGCTGGCCGACGGTCCCGTTGTCCCACCCAGGAGGTCACCCGTGCGTCTGCTCGTCACCGGCGGAGCCGGCTTCATCGGCTCGAACTTCGTCCACCACACGGTGGCCACGCGCCCCGAGGTGCGGGTGACGGTCCTGGACGCCCTCACCTACGCGGGGAGCACCGCGTCGCTCGCGCCGGTCGCGGACAGGGTGCAGCTCGTCCAGGGCGACGTCGCCGACGCGGAGCTCGTGGACCGGCTCGTCGCCGACGCCGACCTCGTCGTCCACTTCGCCGCCGAGTCCCACAACGACAACTCCCTGAGCAACCCCTGGCCGTTCGTCCAGACCAACGTCGTCGGGACCTACACGCTGCTCGAGGCGGTGCGCCGGCACGGCGTCCGGTACCACCACATCTCGACCGACGAGGTCTACGGCGACCTGGAGCTCGACGACCCGGCGAAGTTCACGCCCGAGACGCCCTACAACCCGTCGAGCCCGTACTCGTCCACCAAGGCCGCCAGCGACCTCCTGGTCCGCGCGTGGGTGCGGTCGTTCGGCGTCCAGGCCACCATCTCGAACTGCTCGAACAACTACGGGCCCCACCAGCACGTCGAGAAGTTCATCCCGCGCCAGATCACCAACGTCATCGACGGCGTGCGCCCCAAGCTCTACGGCACGGGCGAGAACGTGCGGGACTGGATCCACGTCGACGACCACAACTCGGCGGTCTGGGCCATCGTCGAGCGTGGCCGCATCGGCGAGACGTACCTCATCGGCGCGGACGGCGAGGAGAACAACAAGTCGGTCGTCGAGCTCATCCTCGAGCTGATGGGGCAGCCGCGGGACGCGTACGACCTGGTGGCCGACCGGCCCGGTCACGACATGCGCTACGCGATCGACTCCAGCCGGCTGCGGACCGAGCTCGGCTGGGAGCCGCGCTACGGCTCCTTCCGGGACGGCCTGGCCGCCACCGTCGAGTGGTACCGGGCCAACGAGGCGTGGTGGCGGCCGCAGAAGGACGTCACCGAGGCGAAGTACGTCGAGCTGGGGCGCTGACCCACCTGTCACCGTGCGCACGCCGGTGACGCTCATGCGTCACCGGCGGCGGGCCGCCACCGCGCTCGCGAGCATGTCGTGCAGCGTCGCCTCGGGCCGCCAGCCCAGCACGCGCTCGATGCGTCCGGTCGCCGCCACGACGCGGGCAGGGTCGCCGGGTCGACGACCCGCGCGCACGGGCTCGACGTCCGACCCCGTCAGCGCGCACAGCCCCGAGACGACCTCCCGCACGGACGTGCCACGCCCCGTGCCGACGTTGAGGACCTCGTGGCGGTCGGGCGACCCCGCGAGGTGGTCGAGGGCCGCGAGGTGCGCCCTCGCGAGGTCGAGGACGTGGACGAAGTCCCGCACGCCCGTCCCGTCCTCGGTCGCGAAGTCGTCGCCGAAGATCACGGGCGCCTCGCCCCGCTCCAGGCGCGCGAGGACGATCCCGACGAGGTTGGCGTCCTCGTGGTCACCGAGGTCCGGCCAGCCGGCACCCGCCACGTTGAAGTACCGGAGGCTGATCGCGCGCAGCACCCCCGCGTCGGCGGCCGCCCGCACGAGCCACTCCCCCGCCAGCTTGGTCTCGCCGTACGGGTTCACCGGACGGGTCGTCGCGTCCTCGTCGACGTCGACCAGGCCGGTCTCGCCGTAGACCGCCGCGGACGAGGAGAAGACCAGACGCCCGACCCCGGCGTCCTCCATGGCGGAGACGACCTGCGCCAGACCGGTGACGTTCTGCTGGTAGTACCACGCCGGCCGCCGCACCGACTCCTCGACCCGCTTGCGCGCCGCGAGGTGGACGACGTCGGTCACGCCCCGCTCCGCCATCAGGCGGGAGAGCCGCTCGACCGCGGACGACGCCGCGAGGTCCATCACCTCGAGCGCGACGCCCGGGAGGCGGTCGGCGTCGCCGGTCGACAGGTCGTCGACCACGACCACGGGCAGGCCGCTCGCCACCAGGAGGCGGACGACGTGCGCGCCGATGTACCCCGCGCCCCCTGTCACCAGAACTGTCACGCGGTGACCCTATCGAGAGCCTCGGCGCCCCCCGCTCACGGGCGACGCGCACCCCCTTCTCCACGACTCCTCCACGGACCCGACCCGATGCCGCCGTCGGGACGGCGCCGCCCGCTCGTAAGATCAACCTCCGTGACACCCCGCCACTCCGCCCCGGCGCGCCCGCGCGTCGCGCGCCACGCCCGCACGGTGCGCAGCCACCGGCTCCGTCACGTCGCCGCACTGACCACCGTCGCCGTCCTGTCGTTCGGCGCGACCAGTGCCGCGACGGCGTACGTCCGGCTCGAGAACAACATCGAGACCCATGACGTGACGGCGCAGCTCGGCGAGGACCGCCCGGTGCAGGCGGAGCCGGTCGACCCGACGGACCCGAACTCCGGCCGCCCGCTGAACATCCTCCTGATGGGCTCGGACGTGCGCGACGGCGCCAACGCGGAGATCGGCGGCGCCGTCGACGGCATGCGCTCCGACACGACCATCGTCATGCACATCTCGGCCGACCGGACGCGCGTCGAGCTGGTCTCGATCCCGCGCGACTCGCACGTGGAGATCCCCGACTGCCCCCGCTCGGACGGCACGGTGGGCGGCTCGCGGTCCACGCGCTTCAACGAGGCCTTCTCGATCGGCTCGCAGTCCGGCAACGTCGCCGACGCCGCCGCGTGCACCATCAAGACGGTCGAGTCGCTCACCAACGTGTTCATCGACGGCTGGGTCGTCGTGGACTTCGCGGGGTTCGTCAACATGGTGGACGCCCTCGGCGGCATCCCGATGTGCATCCCGAACGACATGACCTCGCCCAAGGCAGGCCTGCAGATCACCGCCGGTCAGCACACGCTCGACGGGACGACGGCGCTGGCCTACGCCCGGGCGCGCACCGGCCAGGGCGTGGGCGACGGCTCGGACACGAACCGCCTGGGCCGGCAGCAGCAGCTGCTCGCCGCCACGGCCACGGAGGTGCTGTCCAAGAACCTCCTCACCGACTCCACGAAGCTCTACCTGTTCCTCAACGCGGCCACGCAGTCGCTCACCGCCGACCCGGACACCGGGAACGTCTCGAACCTCGCCGGGCTCGCCTTCAGCCTGCGGGACGTGCCGAGTGGGAACATCACGTTCATGACGATCCCGTTCGGCGCGTGGTCGCAGGACCCGAACCAGGTGGTGTGGACCTCCGAGGCCGACACCATCTGGGCCAACATGGCCGCGGACGTGCCGATCGTCCCCCCGGCGGCGCCCACGCCGCCCACGGAGCCGGTCGCGCCGGGCACCGACCCGGCCGTACCGGAGCAGGAGACGCCGCCGGAGCAGGTCGTCACCGAAGCACCGAAGCCGGGTGTGGACCCGTTCACCCCGGACGACGTCCAGACCGTCTGCGGCTGAGCCGGTGACTGACGAGGAGAAGCGCCGACCGCCGGACGGTCCACCACCACCCCCGGTCCGCCGCACGACGTCACGCGCGCGTCCGCAGGGCGCCGCGCAGCCGCAGCCTCGCCCGGCGGACCGCGGCGCGCCGCGGACACCACCCCCGGCGCTACCCCAGTCGCCGTCGGCGCGCTCGGCACAGCCCAGGACGCCACCGCGCGCCACCCCGCCCCGCGCGAACCCCGGCCGCGCGAACCCCGGCCGCGCCACCCCGGCCGGCGCGACCCCGCCGCCGCGGTTCGATCCCGGCCGCACGGCGCCGCGCCCGACGGCCGACGGCGCGCGCCGCGTCGGCTCCGGCGGCGGCGCTGCACCGGTCGCGCCGGCCGCCGGCGCGGGAGCGGCCGGCGGCGCGCGAGCGTCCCGTGGCACGGGAGCCGGCGCGGCGTCGGCGCCCCCGCCGACCATCCGCCCGTCCGGCCGCGCCGGTGGCGAGCCGCCGGCGCGCCGCCAGGGGCCGCGGCCGCCACGCGTCCCGAGCGGGCGGGTGGCGCGGCACCGGCGGTCGACCGGCCGCCCGTCGCCCCCGCGCGGCCGCGACGGCGAGGGCGCCGGTTCGGTGTGGCGGCGACCGTCGTCGTCGCGCTCCTGCTGGCCTGGCCGATCGGTCTGGTGCTCTGGGCGGACGGGCGCCTCGAGCACGTCCCGGCGCTGAGCGAGGCCGCGGACACGCCCGGTACCACGTACCTGCTCGCGGGCTCGGACGCGCGGGGTGACGGCGCCGTGCCCGAGGACGGCACGATCGGCGCCCGGACCGACACGATCATGCTGCTGCACGCTCCCGAGTCGGGGCCGGCCGCCCTCATCAGCCTCCCGCGCGACACGTACGCCGAGATCCCCGGCCACGGCGCGAACAAGCTCAACGCCGCCTTCTCCTGGGGTGGCGCGCCCCTGCTCACGGCGACCGTGGAGCAGCTCACGGGCCTGACCGTCGACCACTACGTCGAGATCGGCTTCGGCGGCATCACGGGCGTCGTCGACGCGGTGGGTGGCGTCGAGCTGTGTCTCGACCGCGACGTGAACGAGCCGCTGAGCGGCCTCGTCTGGACGGCGGGCTGCCACGTCGCCGACGGCCCGACGGCGCTCGCCTTCGCGCGCATGCGCTACGACGACCCCGAGGGCGACGTCGGCCGCGCCAAGCGCCAGCAGCAGCTCATCGCCGCGCTCAGCTCGGCACTGGCGGACCCTGCGGTGCTGCGCAACCCGGGCCGCCAGGTGTCGCTGGTCCGCGCGGGCACCGACGCGCTCGCGGTCAGCGAGGGGACGGGCGTCGTGGACCTCGGCCGCCTCGCGCTCGCGTTCCGCCGTGCCACCGGCCCCGAGGGCATCACCGGGACGCCGCCGATCGCCGACCCGGACCACCGCCCGGGCGGCGTCGGCTCGACCGTCCTCCTCGACCCGGACGCCACGCCGGGCTTCTGGGCGGGGATCCGCGACGGCTCCCTGCCCCCCGGACCCGTCGGCGGCCTGCCGGGCTGAGCCGGGTCGGGACCCGCCTCCGACACGCCGGACCTCACACGGGCGACGGCCGTCCGGGTGAACGCGGCTCATCCCGCTCGGAGGGCTGCCGATAGGACCGACATGATCCGCAGACTCTGCGCGTGCGTCGCTGCGGCCGTCCTCGCGGTCGCCATCGGCGTCGTCACGCCGGCGGGGCCGGTGGCCCCCGCCCGGGCCGCGTCCGCGAACGCCGTCGACACGGCGAGCCGTGCGGCCGTGGACGCCGGCTACCTCGCGCGGTGGGCGCCTGCGGCCGCCACGACCGCGGCGGTGTCCTCGACCGCGGTCCCGGCGAGCTGCACGCGCGGCTCCGTCTCGCCGTCGACGAGGACCCAGGTCCTCGCGGCCTGGAACTACGCGCGCGGGCTCGCCGGCCTGGACGCCGTGACCGAGGACCCGGCGCTGGCCGCGAGCACGCAGGAGGCGGCTGTCGTCTTCTCGCGCAACGACACGATCGCGCACTACCCGAACCCGAGCTCCGAGTGCCTCACGGAGGCCGCGAGGAAGGCGGCTGCCGGCTCGAACATCGGGATCGCGTGGGGCACGGTCCCCACCGCGGCGGCGCTCGTCAACGGCTACCTGACCGAGGAGCACGACGCCGGCCGGGACCTCGGGCACCGACGGTGGCTGCTCTACCCGCAGCTGTCGACGACCGCCGTCGGCATCGCCACCACCACGGGCAGCGGCGTCACGTACGGCCGGAACTCGGCCAACGCCCTGCGGGTCGTCGACTCGGGCCGCAACCGCGGCGCGACCGCGCCCGCCTGGGTGCCCTGGCCGACGGCCGGCTACTTCCCCGTCCCGCTCGAGCCCCTCGGTCGGTGGTCGCTCACCTCGTCCGCCCCCGACGCGGACTTCTCCGCCGCGACGGTCAGCGTCCGGGGCCCCGGGGGCGCGGCGCTGCCCGTGACCGTCTCGCGGCCGGCCCGCGGCTACGGCAACCCCACGCTCGCCTTCACGGTCGGGAACATCACGAAGCCGTCGGGGGCCGCCGAGACCGTCTACTCCGTGACCGTGAGCGGCATCAAGAACGCCGCGGCCGCGAGCCACTCCTACGAGGTCAGGCTCTTCAACCCCGGGGCACCCACCGTCTCGGCGCCCGTCGCGACGACCGTCGACCTCGGCGCGGCGGCGACGTTCCGCGTCACCGCGACGGGGTCGCCCGCGCCGACGGTGGCCTGGGAGCGCAGCACCGGCGGGAGCACCTGGACGAGGATCGCGGGCGCCACGGGCACGACGTACACGTTCACGCCCGACGCCGCCCACGACGGCCTGCGCGTCCGGGCGGTCGCGACCAGCCCGCTCGGCACCGCCACCTCGCCCGCCGCGGTGCTGACGGTCCTCAGCGACCCGGGCGTCACGAGCGGGCCGCAGGACACGGTCTTCGCCACGGGCGGCTCGGTCCTCCTGAGCGCGACGGTGTCCCGCGCGGCCGGCGCCACGTACCGCTGGGAGCGCCGGACCGGTGGCACGTGGTCGGCGGTCCCGTCGGCAGACGCGCGGACCCTGACGCTCACCGGGCTCACCGCCGCCGACGACGGCGCCCAGCTCCGCCTCGTCGTGACCACCCCGCACGGCTCCGCGACGTCCCGGACCGCGACCATCCGCCTCGACGACCGGGCGTACGTCGCCGTCCCGCCCGTCCGCGTCCACGACTCGCGGACGACGTCGACGACGCACGGCGCGGTCACGTGCCTCAGCGTGACCGGCGCCGGCACCGGCGTGCCGGCCGGCGCCGCGAGCGTCTCGCTCAACGTGACGACCGTCCGCCCGACCGGGCCCGGCCACGTCGTCGTCTACCCGGACACCGCGGGGACGGGCTCGACGCCCGCGCCGGCCGCGAGCACCGTGAACTTCGTCCCGGGTGCCGACGTGCCCAACGCGGCCGTCGTCGCGGTGCCCGCGAGCGGGAAGGTCTGCTACCAGGTGCGCGGGTCGCGTGCGGGCGTGGTGGTCGACCTCGTCGGCTACCTGCTCCCCGGGTCGGCGGTCACGGTCCAGATGCCGCAGCGCCTCGACGACCGCTCGGGCGTGGTGCCCGGGCAGGCGGTCCGCCTGGATGTGGCCGGCCGCGCCGGCGTGCCCGAGGACGCCACCGCCGTGCTGCTCAACGTGACCGCCGCCGGGTCGCGGGCACCCGGAAACCTGCGGCTGTTCCCCGCGGGCGCGACACCGCCCCCGACGTCCAACCTCAACTACGCGGCCGACGGCGACCGCGCGAACGCCGCGCTCGTGCAGCTCTCCGACGACGGCGCCCTGAGCTACGTCTCCCAGACCAGCGCGGGCAACCGGCTGCGCGTCGTGCTCGACGTCGTGGGCTACACGGTCCCCGGCTCGGGGCTCGTGCCGATCGACGCGGACCGCGTGCTCGACACGCGGTCCGGCGGCGGGGCCCTGGTGGGCGGGACGAGCCGGGCGCTCTCCGTGCGCGGGACGGTCCCCGACCACGCCACCGCCGTGGTGCTCAACGTCATCGCCGTCGCGCCGACGACGATCGGCAACCTCCGGGTGTTCCCGCGCACCGCCGGCTCGACCGCGCCGCCACCGACGTCGTCCCTGAACTACATCCCGCGGGTCGACACCGCGAACCTCGTCGTCGCGACCATCGGCGCCGATGGCGAGGTCGTGGTGCACACCGACCAGCCCGCGGGCGGGCGCACCCACGTGGTCGTGGACGTCCTCGGTTACCTCACCGACCAGCCGCCGTCCTGAGCGCGCGGTCCTCCGCGCGGGGTCTGGTCACCGCGCCGCCGCGGGGGCGGTACGTCGCGACGAGGCGGGACAGCCCCGCCTCCACCGCGGCGCGCAGGGGCCCTTGCGCGCGCTTCTCGACCACGCGGTGCACGGCCCACGCGAGCCCGAGGGACACGGCCACCGCCGCGAGCAGCGCCACCGGCGTCGGCACCGCGTCGTGCAGCAGGTGGATGGTCCACCAGCCCCAGTACTCGTGCACGAGGTACAGCGGGTAGGTGAGGACCCCGAGCGTCGTCAGCACGGGCAGGTCCACGCGCGCCAGCCGCGTGAGCGTCAGCGCCGCGACCGCCGCGAAGCAGCCGACGACGAGCAGCCCGAGGACCACGGGCGACGGCACGAACGCGGTGTTCCGGCTGAGCGAGGCGAGCTGCGCGGGCACGACGTTGACCAGCGCGACCACCACGTTCAGCCCGACGAGCGCCCACGGCAGGCGGGCGTGCCCGTCGCGGTGGATGAGGAAGAGCAGCATCCCGCCCGCGAAGAGGGGCGCGTACCGGCTCACCAGCAGGGTCTGCGCCCACGACGCCCCGGCGTGCTCGGCGACGAGCCCGGCCAGGGGCCACAGCGCGCAGAACGCGAGCACGCGGCGCCGGGTGAGGCCCACCGCGACCAGGACGACGACGATCGCGTAGAACCGCAGCTCGGCCCACAGCGTCCAGTACACGCCGTCGACGTGGGCGACGGCGAAGACCTCCTGGAGGAGGGTCGCGTTGACCGCCACCTGGCCCAGGGTGATGTCCTTGCCGTCCGGCCACAGGACCAGCAGCAGGACGCTCGTCAGGACGAGGGCGGTCCAGTACGCCGGGAACAGGCGGCCGACGCGCGAGCCCACGACGGCGGGCACGCTCCGGCCCCAGGCGCTCCAGAGGATGACGAAGCCGCTGATGACGAAGAAGAGCTCAGGGCCGAGGGCGAAGTAGCTCGTGACGCGGCCGAGCTCGCCGAAGCGCGCCGCCGGCTCCTCGCCCCACGCCGTGCTCCACCGGGCGGTGAAGTGGTAGAGCAGCACGCCGGCGGCGGCGCCGAACCGCAGCCCGTCCAGGGTGCGCAGCCGGGAGCCCGCCGCGGTACCGGCGCGGCCGCCCTCCGGGGTGCGGGGAGAGGGCACGGCGTGCGGCACCTGTGGTGCGCGAAGGGCCGTGACCATCCCGTGACCTTAGGTGAGGTCCCCTGACCTCGCCCGCCGAGCACGGACCCCGAGGGCGCCGTGCGGCGCCCTGTGCTCAGGCCCCGAAGCCGGTCACCGCACCGCCCGGGCGGTGCCGCGCACGCAGGCGCTCGCCCTTGGCGTGGGCCTGGTCACGCAGGTCGCCCTGGAACGCCGTCATGCGCTCGCGCAGGGCCGCGGCCCGGTCGTCGCCGCCCGCGGCCAGGACGCGCACCGCTAGCAGGCCCGCGTTGCGCGCTCCCCCGACGGAGACGGTCGCCACCGGCACGCCGGCGGGCATCTGGACGATCGACAGCAGCGAGTCCAGGCCGTCCAGGTGGGCGAGCGGCACGGGCACCCCGATGACCGGCAGCGGCGTGACCGCCGCGAGCATGCCCGGCAGGTGCGCGGCGCCCCCGGCGCCGGCGATCACCACGCGCAGGCCGCGCTCGGCCGCCGTGCGCCCGTAGTCGACCATCTCCTGCGGCATCCGGTGCGCGGAGACGACGTCGACCTCGTGCGGCACGCCGAACTCCGCGAGCGCCTGCGCGGCTGCCTCCATGACGGGCCAGTCCGAGTCGGAGCCCATGACGACGCCGACGAGCGGTGCGGGGGAAGTGCGGTCAGCCATGTCGTGCTCCTCGGTCCGGGTGGGTCGGTCAGGCGGGGTCGCCGCGCAGGATCGCGGCGGCCCGCGCGGCGCGCGCGCGGACGTCGGCGAGGTCCTCGCCCGTCACGGTGACGTGGCCGAGCTTGCGCCCGGGCCGCACCTCCTTGCCGTACAGGTGCACCTTCGCGGCCGGGTCCGCGGCCAGCACGGCGGGCAGCGCGTCCGTGAGGCGCTCGAGCGAGCTACCGAGCACGTTCGCCATCACGGCCCAGCGCGCACGGGCCGCCGTCTCCCCCAGCGGCAGGTCGAGCACCGCGCGCAGGTGCTGCTCGAACTGGCTCGTCACGGCGGCGTCGATGGTCCAGTGGCCGGAGTTGTGCGGTCGCATCGCGAGCTCGTTGACCAGCACGCGCCCGCGGTCACCGCCGGCGACCTCGAACATCTCGACCGCGAGCACGCCCGTGACGTCGAGCCCCTCGGCGACGGCGCGTGCGGCCTGCACCGCGGCGCGCTCCACCTCGGGGTCGAGGTCGGGCGCGGGCGCGAGCACCTCGGCGCACACGCCGTCGCGCTGGACGGTCTCGACCACGGGCCACACCCGCACCTCGCCGGACGGGCGGCGCGCGAGCAGCACGGCCAGCTCACGCACGAAGGGCACCTTCTCCTCGGCGAGCAGCGCGGGGCCGCCGATCCGCGCCGCGGCGAACCACTCCGCGACGTCGTGGGCGGAGCGCACCACCCGCACGCCCTTGCCGTCGTACCCGCCGCGCGCGGTCTTGACCACCGCCTCGCCGCCGACGTCCTCCAGGAAGGTCGCCAGGGCCGCGGCGTCCGCGACCGGGGACCACCGCGGGCACGGTACGCCGAGCTCCGTGAGGCGCCGGCGCATGACCGTCTTGTCCTGCGCGTGGACCAGCGCCTCGGCGCTCGGCCGCGCGGGCACGCCCGCCGCGGCGGCGGCCTCGAAGGCCGCGGCCGGGATGTGCTCGTGCTCGAAGGTGAGCACCGCGGGCAACGGCTCCCCGAGGAGCCTGGCGACGGCGGACGGGTCCTGCGGCGAGCCGACGGGAGCGTCGGCGACGACCTGCGCGGCCGACGTGGTCGGGGACTCGACGAGAACCCGGAGCCCCACTCCCAGCGCGGTCGCCGCGGGCGCCGTCATCCGGGCCAGCTGGCCGCCGCCCACCACCGCCACGAGAGTCACGAGCGGGGAGCCTAACAACCGGCTCAGCGACGTGGGCGGCGGCCCTTGCGGGTCGAGACGAGCGAGCCGCGCGGCAGCACGACGTCGGGGTCCAGCGTCTTGGGCACCCCGGCCAGGAAGATCGCGAAGGTGGCCGGTCGCCGCTGCGCGAGCTCGAGCCGGCCGCCGTCGGCCGCGACGAGGTCGCGCGCCAGGCCCAGGCCCAGGCCGGTGCCCTTGCCCGAGGTGACCTCCCGCTCGAAGATCCGCGGCGCGAGGTCGTCGCTCACGCCGGGACCCTCGTCGCTCACCTCGACGACCATCGCCCCGCTGGCGCCGGACGGGCGGGCGCGCACGGTGGTGGTGCCGGCGCCGTGGACGAGCGAGTTCTCGATCAGCGTCGCGAGCGCCTGCGCGAGCGCGCCGGGCGTCGCGAGCACGGCAGTGCCCGGCGGCACCTCGACCTCGAGCCGCCGGCCCGCGGAGGCGAAGGACGGCGTCCACTCCTCGCGCTGCTGGTCGACGACGTCGCGCAGGTGGACGGCCTCGGTCGTGCCGCCCTGGGCGCGGCGCGAGCGGGCCAGGAGGTCGTCCACGACCGTGACCAGGCGCTCCACCTGCTCCAGCGAGATCCGGGCCTCCTCGCGGACCTCCTCCTTCTCGGTCGCCGCCGCGATCTCCTCGAGCCGCATCGTCAGCGCGGTCAGGGGTGTGCGCAGCTGGTGCGAGGCGTCGGCGGCGAACTGCCGCTCCGCGGCGAGACGGCCCGCGAGGCGGTCCGCGCTGCGGGCCAGCTCCGCCGCGACGAGGTCGATCTCCTCGATGCCGGACGGCTCCAGGCGGGGCCGCACCTGCCCGGACCCCAGCTGCTCCGCGCTCGCCGCGAGGTACACGAGCGGCGCGGCCAGGCGGCGGGCCTGCCACAGGGCCATCGCGATCCCGGCCGCGAACGCCACGACCGCGGCCGCGGCGACGAGCGCGACGGCGCCCGCCGACCGCCAGAACACGTCCCACCACGACGCCGTGAGCAGCACGACCGCACCCGAGTCCGTGCGGACGACCTCCGGGTACGCGCGACCCTCGACCGGCTCACCCGCCTGGAAGCGCTCACCGGACGCCGTGACCACCGACACCGACGCCGGGAGCTCGCCGTCGCCGCCGACGTAGACCTCGAGGAGCTCGTCGTCGAGCGGACGGTCCGTCGCCAGGCGGCTCTCCACCTGGCGCGCGAGGGCCTCGGCGCGCTGGTGGAGGTCGCGCTCCTCCGCCTCCTGGATCAGCCGGGCGCCGTAGAACGCCAGGGGGAAGCCGAGCAGGACGACCGCGACCGTGACGGCCGAGATCGTCGCCAGCAGGACGCGGCGGCGCACGTCGGGTCAGCCGGCGCCGGTCTCGAAGCGGAAGCCCATGCCTCGCACCGTCGAGATGTACCGCGGGGCGTTGGCGTCGTCGCCCAGCTTGCGGCGCAGCCACGACACGTGCATGTCCAGCGTCTTGGTCGAGCCGCTCGGGTCGGTGTCCCACACCTCGCGCATGAGCGTCTCGCGCGGCACCACGGTGCCGGCGTCGCGCACCAGGACGCGCAGCAGCTCGAACTCCTTGGCCGTGAGGTGGAGCTCGCGCTCGCCCTGGAACGCGCGGTGGGCGCCGAGGTCGAGGCGGACGTCCTGGGCGGCGACGTCGCCCTCGTCGCCGCCGTCGGCGTGCGAGCGGCGCAGCAGAGCGCGGACGCGGGCGAGCAGCTCGGCCAGGCGGAAGGGCTTGGTCACGTAGTCGTCGGCCCCGGCGTCCAGCCCGACGACGAGGTCCACCTCGTCCGCGCGGGCCGTCAGGACCAGCACGGGCGTGGTCAGCCCCTGCTGCCGGATCCAGCGCGCGACGTCCAGGCCGTCCATGTCCGGCAGGCCGAGGTCGAGGATGACCATGTCCGCGCCAGGCGCGGCGTCGATCGCACCTTGACCGGTGCCTTGCACGACCACCTCATAGCCCTCACGCCCGAGGGCCCGGGCCAAGGGCTCGGCAATGGCCGGGTCGTCTTCCGCCAACAGAACCTGCGTCATGTGGTCATGCTAAGTCACGTCCCGGCCCGCGTGGCCAGACCCACGTCCCCCGCGGCGCGGCGGTCCCCCCGCGGGCGGACGGTGGCGGCGCGCGCCTGGGCCCGGGGTCCGACGCCGCCTGTAGCCGCCACCCCTACGCTTGCCGCGTGCACTGGTGGGAGCGGGTCGGCGCCTGGGACGAGTCCCACCGGCTCAGCGTCGACGCCGCCGGCGCCGCGCTGGTCGGGCTCGTGCTGTTCCCCGCCACGGCCGGCTTCTCCCCCGGCACCGATGCGACCGCGGCGCTGGTCTTCGCCACCCTCATGCTCGTCGCGCTGGCCTGGCGCCGCACGCTGCCGACCGCGTCGGCCGCGACGATCTACGGCCTGGGCCTCACGCACATCGTGCTGGGCCACCCCCTCCTGCTGCCCGCCGACGTCCTCGTCCTGGTGGCCCTGTACTCGGTCACCGTGCACGGGCCGGTGTGGGCCTACCGCACGGCGATCGGCGGGGCGCTCGTGGGGGCCGTCGTGCTCGGGACGGCGGTGCTCGCGGCGCAGCAGGGCCCGGACGCCGCCGTGTCGGTCGCGTTCGTCGTCGGCCTCCTGGCCGTCAGCGTCTTCGCGTTCGCGCTGGTCCGCCGGTCGCGGCGGGAGCGCATCGACTCGCTCGTCGACCGCGCCCTGCGGCTCGAGGTGGAGCGCGACCAGCAGGCGCAGCTGGCGACGTCGGCCGAGCGGACCCGCATCGCGCGCGAGATGCACGACATCGTCGCCCACTCCCTGTCCGTGATCATCGCCCAGGCCGACGGCGGCCGGTACGCCGCGGCCGGCGACCCCGCCGCCGCGGCCCGGTCCCTGACGACGATCTCCGAGACGGGCCGCGCCGCGCTCGCCGACATGCGCCGCCTGCTGGGCGTGCTGCGGCCGGAGCTCTCGGGCGCGGGAGCCACCGGCACCACCGCCGGCCCCACGGGCGGCGGGCGCGCGTCAGAGCCCGCCGCGATCCCGGACCTGACCCCCCAGCCCGCCGTCGGTGACATCGCCCAGCTCGTCGAGCAGGTCCGCGCGAGCGGCATGCGGGTCTCGCTGGTCCGCATGGGCACGGACCGCCCGCTCCCCCCGGGGACCGGGCTGACCGTCTACCGGATCTGCCAGGAGTCCCTGACGAACGTGCTCAAGCACGCCGGGCCGACGCCGACCGTCACCGTCCTGCTCCAGTGGACCGCGACCTCGCTCGTCCTCGAGGTGTCGGACGACGGCCGCGGCGCCGCCGCGACGGGCGCCGACGGCGCCGGGCAGGGCGTGCTGGGCATGCGCGAACGTGCCGCCATGCTGGGCGGCACGCTGTCGTTGGGCCCGCGCCCCGGCGGCGGCTTCCGTGTCCGCGCCGAGATCCCCGTCCCACCCCGCACCGAGGAGCTGCAGCAGCCGTGAGCCCGAGCGACCCCACCGGACCCGCACCCATCCGCGTCGGTCTCGTCGACGACCAGCAGCTCGTCCGCGCGGGCTTCCGCATGGTCATCGACTCCCAGCCGGACCTCGAGGTGGTCGTCGAGGCCGGGGACGGCGCCGAGGCGCTGCGCCGGCTGGCCGCGGTGCCGTGCGACGTCGTGCTCATGGACGTGCGCATGCCGACGCTCGACGGGCTCGCGGCGACCGCGCGGCTGACCGCCACCGGGGAGCCGACGCCGCGCGTCGTCGTGCTGACGACGTTCGACCTCGACGAGTACGTGCTCTCCGCGATCCGGGCCGGCGCGAGCGGGTTCCTCCTCAAGGACGCGCCGCCGGAGGAGATGCTCGCCGCCATCCGCACGGTCCACGCGGGCGACGCCGTCATCGCGCCGTCGAGCACGCGCCGCCTGCTCGAGCACCTCGTCACGGCCCTGCCCGACACGACCGAGCCGACGCCGCACCCCGGCCTCGCCGACCTGACGGACCGCGAGCGCGAGGTGCTCGTGCTCATGGCGCGCGGACGGTCGAACACGGAGATCGGGCGCGACCTCTACGTCGCCGAGGCGACCGTCAAGACGCACGTGGGACGCATCCTGGCCAAGCTCGCCGCGCGCGACCGGGTGCAGGCGGTCGTCACGGCGTACGAGTCGGGGCTGGTGCGGCCGGGCGCCTGACTCCGCCCGCGGGATGACGGCCGGGCGGGCGAGGCCATGCCAGGGCGCGACGCCGCCCCGCTCGCCCCGCCCGTAGCGTCGGGACCACGCTCGACCTACCCCCGGAGAAGAACCTGTGGATCTCACCGCCCTGGACCCTGCCGCGATGCCCGGCTCCGCACGACCCGGCACGGAGACGGAGGCCGAGGCGCGGCGTGTCGCGGTGCGGGCGCGCGGCCTCGGCAAGGTCTACGGCTCCGGGGATGCCGCCGTGCACGCCCTGGTCGACGTCGACGTCGACTTCGCGGCCGGCGCGTTCACGGCGATCATGGGCCCCTCGGGCTCGGGCAAGTCGACGCTGATGCACCTGCTCGCGGGCCTGGACACGGCGACCTCCGGCACCGCGTACCTCGGCGACACCGCCCTGTCGGAGCTCGGCGACAAGGAGCTCACGGTCCTGCGCCGCACGCGCATCGGGTTCGTCTTCCAGTCCTTCAACCTCCTGCCGATGTTCACGGCGGAGCAGAACGTGGTGCTGCCCCTGGAGCTCGCGAACACACCGGTCGACCGGGAGTGGATGAGCACGCTCGTCGACACGCTCGGCCTGGAGCAGCGTCTCTCCCATCGGCCGAGCGAGCTGTCCGGCGGGCAGCAGCAGCGCGTCGCGATCGCGCGCGCGCTGATCGCCAAGCCCGAGGTCGTCTTCGCCGACGAGCCCACCGGCAACCTCGACTCCCGCTCGGGCGCCCAGGTCCTCAGCTTCCTGCGGCAGTCGGTCCGCGAGCTCGGCCGCACCGTGATCATGGTCACCCACGACCCGTCGGCGGCCGCCTACGCGGACCGCGTGGTGCTGCTGGCCGACGGCCGCATCGCCGGGGAGATCACCGAGCCCACGCCCGAGTCCGTGCTCGCCGGACTGGACGCGCTGCGCACGCTCGACGAGCCCGGGGCCCGGTGATGCTGCGCCTGACCTTCGCCCAGATGCGGCGCAGCCTGGGCCGGCTCGTCGCGGCGGGCGTCGCGATCGGGATCAGCACGGCGTTCGTCACCGCGACGCTCCTCGCGTCCGACGCGATGGAGTCGACGGTCTACGACGCCGTCACCGCCGGCTACGGCGACGCCGACCTCGTCGTGAGCGACGGCGAGGTCGACGACGCGACGCTCGCCACGCTCGAGGCGGTGCCGGGCGTGCGTGCCGTGCACGGGTACTCGCAGGTCGGCACCGAGCTCACCGGCCCGCGGGGCCAGACCTACGCGGGGATCAGCACGGTGGCCACCGACCCCGCGCTGCGGTCCGGGGCGCTCGTCGAGGGGACGCTCCCGCGGACCGCCGGCGAGATCGCGCTCACCGAGGAGAGCGCGCAGGTCGTCGGCGCCGGCCCCGGGACGACCGTGCAGGTCTCGATCGAGTTCTGGACCATCGGGGACGACGGCACCGAGACGACCAGGGTCAGGGTCGACGACCTCACGGTCGTCGGCATCCTGGACCTGCCCAGCGCGACGTTCGCCACCGCCGAGTCGGGCGTCGTGGTCGAGAGCCTCGGACGCCAGTGGAACGCGTTCACGCTGGGCCAGGGGCAACCGCAGCGGTACTGGCACGCCACGGCGGCGCTGGCCGACGGCGCGTCGCCCGCCGACGCGCAGGCCACGGCGACGGCGGCCCTGGGCGGCGACGTCGTCGTGCGGACCATGGAGGAGATGGGCCGCGCGATCACGGCGCAGGTGACCGGGCAGGCGGACCAGTTCACCGCCGTCGTCCTCGGCTTCGCCGGCGTCTCCCTGCTCGTCGCCGCGCTCGTCATCTCCAACACCTTCCAGGTGCTCGTCGCCCAGCGCACCCGCACGCTGGCCCTGCTGCGCTGCGTGGGCGCCGACCGGTCCCAGCTGCGCCGCTCGGTCGTCGTCGAGGCGCTCGTGGTGGGCTCCGCGTCCTCGCTCGTCGGCCTCGCGGTCGGGATCCTCGTGGTGCAGGTCGCGCTCGCGCTCCTGGGCGGCAGCGTCGGCGACGTCCCGCTGCCCGCGCGCATCACGCTCACGCCGGCCACCGTGCTCCTGCCCCTCGGCATCGGCACGCTCGTCACCGTCGCCGCGGCCCTGGCGCCGGCGGTCGCGGCGACGCGCGTCGCTCCCCTGGCCGCCCTGCGACCCGCCGGGACGCCGACGCTCGCCGAGCGGTCGAGCCGCCTGCGGCTCTGGGCCGCCGGGCTCCTCACCGTGGGCGGGGCCGGGGCGCTCGTGCTGGGCCCGGTGGTCGCCGTCCTGGCCGACCTCGTCGTCGGGCTCGCCCTGGGCCTGGTCGGCGGCACGCTGTCCTTCGTCGGCGTCGTCCTTGGAGCCGTGTTCTGGGTCCCCCGCCTGGTCGGGTCAGCGGGGCGCGTGCTGGCCCGCTCCGGTGGCCCGGCGGCACGCCTCGCCGCGGCCAACAGCGTCCGCAACCCCCGTCGCACCGCGGCGACGAGCAGCGCGCTGCTCATCGGCGTGACGCTGGTCGGGATGATGGCGACCGGAGCCGCCACGTCGCGCACCAGCCTCACGAGCACGCTCGAGGGGAAGTACCCCGTCGACGTCGCGGTGGGCACCCTGGCCAACGCGGAGCCGTTGCCCACGGGACTGGCGGACCAGCTGCGCGCGGTCGACGGCGTCGCCGACGTCACGGAGCTGACCGGGGCCCTGGTGGACGTCGTCGACGGCCTCGACCGCCTGCCCGAGTCGGAGCGCGCCATGGCCGGCTCGTTCACCGAGGTGCGCGCGGTCGACCCCGCCGCGGCGGCGCGGGTGCTGCTGGCGCCCGACGCCCTCGAGGGCCTGGACGACTCCCACGTCGTGGTTCCCACGCACCTGACGATGTGGACGCAGATCGAGACCGGGGACGAGGTGACGCTGTCCGCCGCCCGCCCGACCGAGCAGGTGACCTCGCCGACGCAGGGCCCGGCGGCGCCACCCGTCACCGTCGCGGTGCCGTCCGACGAGGCACCGCAGGACGGCGGCGCCCGGGTCACCCTCACGGCCGTGGTCACCGACCTGGCCGGGTCGGCGATGATCGTCACGCCCGCCGCGCTCGAGCAGATCAGCCCCGACGCGCCCGTGACGCGGACCTGGCTGCGGCTCGGCGCGGGCGAGGACGCGGCCGACGTCGTCTCCCGGGTCACGGCGGTCGCGAGCGAGACCGGGGCGGCTCTGGACACCACCGGCGCCGCCGTCGAGCGGGCCTTCTACCAGCAGGTCGTGGACACCCTGCTCGCGGTGGTGGTCGCGCTGCTCGGCGTCGCGGTCGTCATCGCGGTCGTCGGGGTGGCCAACACCCTCTCGCTGTCGGTCCTGGAGCGACGCCGCGAGTCGGCGACCCTGCGGGCCATCGGCCTGTCCCGGGCCCAGCTGCGCCTGACCCTGGCGGTGGAGGGGATGCTCATCGCGGGGGTCGGCGCCGCGGTCGGCGTGCTCCTCGGCACGCTGTACGGATGGGCCGGCGCGGCGACCCTGCTCAGCACGGTCGGCCCCGTCGACTTCGTCGTGCCGTGGCGCGACCTCGGCCTCGTGCTGCTCGTCGCGGTGCTCGCGGGTCTCCTGGCCTCGGTGCTGCCCGGGCGCAGCGCCGCCAGGACGTCCCCGGTCGCCGCGCTCACCGTGGAGTAGGTGCCGCGCGGGCCTGGGGACGACGCCGTCGTCCCCAGGCCCGCGGGTCCCCGCGCCCGCCGGGTGCGCGCGGGAGGCGACGGTGGCGGCATGGAGATCACGCTGGCGCCGTGGGGCGACGTTGACCTGCCGAGGGGGGCGTCGTTGGGGCGCTCCCGCGCGGCCCTCGCGGCCCTCACGGGCGCCCCCGAGCTCACCGACGCCGTCCTCGGGGTCGACGGGCAGGTGCTCGGCGACGACCACGTCGCGGGCGCCCACCCGCTCGTGACCGGCGCCGTGCTGCGCGTCGGTGCCGGCGCACCCGACCTGGCCGCGCTCGCGGCGCGCCTGCCCTGGCACGTCGCGGTCGTCTCGGGTCCGGCCGCGGGCGCCGTCTGCGTGCCGATGCGGGACGGCACCGTGCGCCTCGGTCGGCCGGAGGGCGGCACGCGGGTCGGCGCCCTCGACCTGGACGACCCGGCCGCGTCGCGCCACCACGCCCTCGTCGGTGCCAGGCGCGGGCACCGGCGCGACGGGTGGCGCGTCCGGGATGTCGGCTCCGCCAACGGGACGACCACGACGCGCCGCCACCGCGAGGTCGCGGTGGGCCGCCGGGGACGCCGGGTCCGGCCCGGGCAGGTCGTGCGGATCGGGGGCAGCGCGGTGGTCGTCCGGCTCGGGACGGGGGCCCCGGACCCGCCGGTGGCCGGCCGCGCGCCCGCCACCGCCGCGGAGCCGACGGGCGGGCCCCCGCACCGGGCGCGGCCCGCGGGCGGCGAGCGAGCCGGAGCGGCCACCTGGCTGGCGCCCCTCGTGGTGTCGGTCGGGCTCGCGGCCGTCACGGGCAGCCCGGTGCTGCTCGCCCTGGGGCTCGCGGGCCCCGCGGCGGCGCTGGTGACGGCGCTCCTGCGCCGCCGCCGCGAGGCGCGCGAGCGTCCCGGCTCTCCCGGTCGGTCCGGGGCGCGCGCCGGTCGCCGCAGCCGCGCGGACCGTCGGCCGGTGGCACGGGACGCCGCCGCGCTCGCCGTCGGGACAGCCGCGGCGCCCGGGTTGCCCGCCGAGGACGCGCCCGCGTGGTGGCCGTGGGCGCGCGAGGGCCTCGCGGTCGTCGGACCGGGACGCCACGCCGTGGCGCGGGTCCTGGTCGCGCACCGGCTCGCCCGGCCGGGCACCGTCACGGGCGTGGGCGGCCGCGCCGCGGACTGGTCGTGGGTGCGCTGGCCGGCGGCCGCGTCCGGGGGCCGGCTGCGCGCTACCTGGTCCGGCGCCGCGCCCCCGGCCGCGACGTCGCCGCACCTCGTCGTGGCCGACGGCGCCGTGCCGCCGGCCGTGCACCGGTGGTGGGCGGGCGGCGACCGGGACGACGGCGCCGTCGTGCTCGTCGCGGACGCCGCGGACGTCCCGGCGTGGTGCCGCTGGGTCGTCACGAGCGACGAGGACGGCCGGGGGTCGCTGCGGGGCCCCGCCCGGTCCGGTCCCGTGCACCTCCCGGTCGCGTCCCGGGCCTGGGCCGACGCGCACGCCCGCCGCCTGGCGGCCCGGTGGGCGGTCGACGAGGGCGCCGCCGCCGGGGTGCCCGACCTCGTGGCGCTCGCGGACCTGTGCGGGAGCCCGTCACCCGCGGGGGTGGCGGCGACCTGGCGCGGGGTGGCTGCCGCCTCCCCGCTGCGGTCCCTGACCGCGCCGCTGGGGGTGGACGCGGCGGGGGCGTTCGACGTGGACCTGCTCGCGCACGGCCCGCACGCGCTCGTCGCCGGCACCACGGGCTCGGGCAAGTCGGAGCTGCTCCAGGCCTGGGTCCTGGGCCTCGCGCTGCGGTACCCGCCGACGCACCTGGCCATGGTGCTCGTGGACTTCAAGGCGGGTGCGGGCCTCGTGGCGTGCGCGGGCCTGCCGCACGTCGTGGGCATGGTCACCGACCTCGATGCCGGGACCGCTGCGCGGGCCCTGTCCGGACTGCGCTCGGAGATGCGCCGCCGCAAGGCCGCGTTCGCGAGCGCGGGCGTCGCGGACCTGGAGGACCTGCGCGCCCGTGGCGCCGCGCCGCCCCGCCTGCTCGTCGTCGTGGACGAGTTCCGCGCGCTCGCCGACGACCTGCCCGACTTTGTGCCCGGCCTGGTGGACCTCGCCGCGCAGGGTCGCTCCCTGGGGCTGCACCTCGTCCTGGCCACGCAGCGTCCGGCCGGCGCGGTCACGGCGCAGATGCGCGCCAACCTCGCGCTGCGCCTGTGCCTGCGGGTCACGGACGCGGCCGACTCCCAGGACGTCGTCGAGGTCCCCGACGCGGCGGCGATCGCCGTCGGGACGCCCGGACGCGCGCTGGTGCGACGCGCCGGCGCGGTCGTGCCGGTCCAGACGGCCTGGGCGGCCCACCCGGCCGGCGCCTGGCAGGCGCCCGCCCGACCGGGCGACCCGGTCCGCGTGCGGTGGGCGGCCGCGCCGCCCGGGACGGCGCCCGCCGCAGGGCAGGCGCGCCCGGCGGGCGAGGCGGGATCGCACGCCGACCTCGCCGGCGCGCCGCCCGACGAGACGCCCCGCCTGGTCGCGGCGTGCGCGGACGCGGCGCTCCGGCTGGGCCTGGGCGCCCCGCTCCCGGTGTGGGCGGCGCCGCTGCCGACCGGCGTCGCGGACGACGACCTGCCCCGCGCGCCCACGCCCGGCGCGGCGGACCCGCGGGACGACCGGCTCGTCCTGGGCGTCACGGACCTGCCGGAGCTGCCCGGCCACGGCGTGCTCACCTGGGCGGGCGCCCCGCTCGCCGTGGTCGGGCGCCCCGGCAGCGGCCGGACGACGGCGCTGCGGGTGGTGGTCCGGGCCGCGCTCGCGCGGGGGTGGCCCGTCCACGTCGTCGGCGCGGAGCCGGCCGCGCCGCACCCCGCGCTCGGGACGGTCGTCGGCGCGGACGACCCGCGCCGCGTCGCCCGCCTGCTCACCCTGCTGCTCGACCGGGAGCCCCGCCGCGCGGAGGCGCCCCCCGTGGTCGTCGTGGTCGACGACGTCGGCGCGGTGCAGCGCGCGCTCGAGCGGGTGCCACGCGCGGCCGCGGCCGACCTCCTCGACCGGCTGCTGGCGGACGGCCCGCGCGCCGGGCTGCGGGTGGCCGTGGCCGGCACCCCCACGGAGCTGCTCCGCCTGCTCCCCCGCTGCCCCGAGCGGCTCGTGCTGGCCACCGACGACCACGACGACGCCCTCCTGGGCGTGCCGCGAGGGCTCGGACCCGCCACCCGCCGGCCGCCGGGTCGCGCCGTGCACGTGGGCGGCGTCCGGCCGGTCGTGTGCCAGCTCGCCCGGCCGGGCTCGGCGCCCCCGGCGCCGACGCCGCCCGGCGCTGGACCGCCGCCGAGGCTGCGTCCGGTGCCGCGGTCGGTCCGCCGACGCGAGCTCGCCGCCCCCGGCGCGACGGCGCCCGCGCCGCACGCCGTCGCCGTCGCCCTCGGCGGGGACGACGGCGGGCCGGTGCTCCTCGACGTCTCCCGCGGGGCGCTGGTCGTGGGACCGCCCGGGAGCGGACGCTCCACGGCCCTGGCGACGATCGCGGCCGGGCTCGTCCGAGCGGGCGTCGCGCTCGTCGTCGTCGCCGCCGACGGGCCGCTCGCCCGGGAGTGCGCGCGGCTCGGCCCCGCCGTGCAGACCGTCCGCCCCGACCAGCTCCCGGCGCGGGTCACCGGGGTGCCACCCGCGGCCCGCGCCGTCGTGCTGGTCGACGACGCCGACGCCCTGGCGCCCGCGGTCGACGAGGCACTGGCCGCGCGCCTCGGGCACGGCGACGGTCCGGGGGCCGCGCCGG
Source organism: Actinotalea sp. JY-7876 (assembly GCF_014042015.1). Classification (NCBI taxonomy): domain Bacteria; kingdom Bacillati; phylum Actinomycetota; class Actinomycetes; order Micrococcales; family Cellulomonadaceae; genus Actinotalea; species Actinotalea sp. JY-7876. The sequence goes on from NZ_CP059493.1 coordinate 2,584,641, forward strand.
CGGTCGTCCTCGCCGCCCGCACCGACCGGGCCGCCGCGGCCTACCGCGGGGTCCTGGCCGAGCTGCGCGGCACGGTCCCGACCCTCGTCCTCGCCCCCCTCACGGCGGGCTCGGCGGAGGTGGCGGGGACCGACCTCACGCTGGTCGTCGACCCGGACCGGCCCCGGGCACCGGGCCGTGGCGCGCTCGTCGTGCGCGGCCGCGCCGTGCCGGTGCAGGTCGCCCTCGCGGACGACGCACCCGACGGGTGAGCGCGGACGCCGCGGGGGGTCAGGCCGGGCGCCGCGCCGCGACGACCAGCAGGACCAGGGCCGCGACCGCCACTGCGAGGGCCGCCCACGCGATCGCCGCGACCGCGGGGGCGACCTGCGCCTGGAGCAGGGTCGCCGCGGTCGCGATCTGGAGGAGCTGCCAGGTGGCGGCGGGTCCGCGCACCCGGCCGCGCGCGGCGGTGAGGTCCCCCTCGTCGGCGGCGTCCTCGTCGGCGGCGTCCCCGTGATCGGTGCCCGCGGCGCGCTCGGCCGGCCCGGAGGCGGTCCGCGCGTCGTCCCCGGCGACCGACCCGCGCCAGATCGAGCGGGCACCCACGGCGAGGGCGGCCGCCACGCCCGCGGCGGACAGCACGAGGAAGGCGGCGACGGCACGGTTCTCGGTGGAGACGAGCGCGACCAGCCCCACGACCGCCCCGACGCCGAGCGCCGCGGCCTCCAGCAGCAGGAGCGCCACGAGCAGCGAGACGGACCGGGACCGCCCGCCGGGCGACGTCCCGCGGGGGCCCGGGACGGACGCGGCGGCGGGCTCGCCGCCCTCGGGCGACAGGGGTTCGGGACCGGGCACGGCACGAGCCTAGGACCACCGACCCGCGCCGCGGACGCCCCGTGGCGGCCGTCCCGGGGCGGGTCCCGGCGCGGCCCTCACGGGAGGTATCGGCGCTGGTCCGGCGGGGTCGAAACGCTGTGACCAACACCTCACGGTGATACGGATGAAACCTTCTCGTTACCCCTTGTGCAGCCGGGCGGCGGCATGTGACGCTTGATGCAGTCGTAGGACGTTCCCGCACGCCCCCCACCAGAGCCCACACCCTCCCCCGGGTGCCGGCTCGACGCGCGCCCGAGGAGATCGCATGGATTGGCGCCATCGCGCTGCATGTCTGGACGAAGACCCTGAGCTCTTCTTCCCCATCGGCAACACCGGACCTGCGCTCCAGCAGATCGACGAGGCCAAGGCCGTGTGCCGCCGCTGCCCCGTCATCGACACGTGCCTGAAGTGGGCGCTCGAGTCCGGGCAGGACGCCGGCGTCTGGGGCGGGCTCTCCGAGGACGAGCGTCGCGCCCTCAAGCGTCGCACGGCCCGCGCCCGCCGCGCCGGCTGACCAGCCGCCTCCGCACCGCACCCACGACGACCCCGGTCCCGCCCTCAGGGCGGCGCCGGGGTCGTCGTCATCTCGGCGGGTGCACCCGGCGTGGGTCCACCCGGCGCTCAGGCGGGCTTGCGCTCGCGCAGGTCGACGTCGAGCACGACCTGCGTCCCGCCGCTCGGCCGGGCGGACCAGTCGATCGTCCCCTGGAGCTCGTTGCGGACGAGCGTGCCCACGATCTGCGTGCCCAGGCCGGTCATCGGCCCGCGGCCACCCGCCTCGGGCGGCAGGCCGACGCCGTCGTCCGCGACCGTCGCCCGCAGGTGCGTCCCGGTCCGCTCCGCGGTGATCTCCACGGTGCCCGTGAGGCCGCCCGCGAAGCCGTGCTCGACCGCGTTGGTGACCAGCTCGGTCAGCACCAGGGCGAGCGCCGTCGCGTCCTCCGCCGGGACCATCCCGAACGTCCCCGTCCGCACGGTGCGCACGGACGCCCCCGCGGAGGCGACGTCGGCGGCGAGCCGCAGGCTCCGGTCCACGAGCGTGTCGAAGTCGACCGTCTCGTCGAGCGTCTGCGAGAGGGTCTCGTGGACCTGGGCGATCGTCGTCACCCGCCGCATCGCCTCGCCGAGCGCGTCGCGGCCCTCCTGCGACGTCATGCGCCGCGACTGGAGCCGAAGCAGCGCGGCGACCGTCTGCAGGTTGTTCTTCACGCGGTGGTGGATCTCGCGGATCGTCGCGTCCTTGGTGATGAGCTCGCGCTCCCGCCGGCGCAGCTCCGAGACGTCGCGGCACAGCAGGACGGCGCCGATGCGCTGACCGTGCTCGGTGAGCGGGACCGCACGCAGCGACAGGCACACGCCGCGGGCCTCGACGTCGGTGCGCCACGGCGCGCGGCCCATGACCACGAGCGGCAGTGACTCGTCCATGGCCGAGCTCTCCTCCAGCAGCTCGGTCGTCACCTCCGCGAGCGAGCGGCCGACGAGGGAGCCGAGCACGCCGAGGCGGTGGAAGCAGCTCAGCGCGTTGGGGCTCGCGTAGAGCACCTCGCCCTCGGAGTTGAGCCGGATGAGCCCGTCCCCGACGCGCGGCGCCCCGCGGCGCGGGCCGGTCGGCGCGTTCGGCGACGGGAACTCGCCGCGGGAGATCATCGCGACGAGGTCGTCCGCGGCCTCGACGTAGTTCAGCTCGAGCCGGCTCGGCGTGCGCGTGCCGCCGAGGTTGGTCTGCCGCGCGATGACCGCGATCGGCCGGTCGCCGTGCACGACGGGGACCGCCTCCTCGCGGACCGCGTAGGTGCCGAACCAGCGCGGCTCGCGCGAGCGCTGGATGCGCACCTCCGCGAGGGCCCGCTCCAGCTGAGGTCGCTGGCCCTCCGGGGCGCTGCTCCCGACGATGTCGTCGTAGTGGACCGTCGCCCCGGTGGAGGGACGCGCCTGGGCGATCGCGACGAAGTCCCCCGCGGTGGTGGGCAGCCACAGGACGAGGTCGCCGAACGCCAGGTCCGAGATCAGCTGCCAGTCGCCGACGAGCAGGTGCAGCCACTCCACGTCGGCCGGGCTGAGGTCGGCATGCCGGGAGACGAGGTCGCTCAGTGTGGACACGCCCAAAGCGTAGGCGCACCGGGGCCGGCCCCGGGCGGGCGGCGGAGGCGCCAGGCAGCGCGCGCCGCCCCCGCACGAGGCACTAGCCTCAGGTCACCGCTGATGACCCGGAGGCAAGGGTGCACCTGTCCGCACACGCGCGCTACGACGCCGACTTCGACCGCGTGGTCGCCATGCTCGCCGACGAGGAGTTCGTCGCGGCGAAGGTCCGGGCGTCGGGGGCCGTCTCCCAGCAGGTCGACGTCGTGGGGACCGCCGACGAGGCGTTCACCGTGACCACGCGCCGCCACATGCCCACCGACCAGATCCCCGCGCAGTTCCGCTCCCTGGTCGGCGCCACGCTCGAGGTCCGCCAGGTCGAGGCGTGGGTGGCGCCGGGCGGCGACGAGCGGCGCGGCACCGTCGTGGTCGAGATCGTGGGCGTCCCCGTCCGGCTGACCGGGACCATGCGCCTGACGTCCGACGGCGACGCGACCGTCCAGGAGATCCAGGGCGAGCTGAAGGCGTCGATCCCGCTCTTCGCCTCGGCCGTCGAGCAGGAGACCGCTCGCGCCCTCCAGGCCGCGATCGCGGCCGAGGAGCGGACGGCCCGGGCGTGGCTCGCCCGGTGAGCGGCGCCGGTCGCACGTGGTGAGAACGCGGCGCGGCGACGGCGCGTGCTGTTGACACGCCTCCCGAGGCGCCGCGAGACTACCGGACGTAGTGGAACCGCTCTCATCCTGGGCCCGACGCGCGGGACGGCGTGGTGACGCCACGCCCAACGACCCTGCCCGGTGCGACGCCGCACCGCACGGCCGCCCGGCCACGAGCCCCGGGCGCTCAGGAAGGACTTCGCCGATGACGGCAGACGTGCGTCCGCCCGGGCTGCCGCCCGCCTCGGACCTCCCGCACGCCCCCACGCTCGAAGAGGTCGCGGAACGAGCCGGCGTGTCCCGCTCGACCGCCTCCCGCGCGATCAACGGGGGCCTCAAGGTGAGCCCCGAGGCCCAGGCCGCCGTCGACCAGGCCGTCGCCGAGCTCGGCTACACCCCGAACCGCGCCGCGCGCTCGCTCGTGACCCGGCGCACGGACTCCGTGGCGCTCGTCGTCCCCGAGCCGGACGAGAAGGTCCTCACCGACCCGTACTTCGCCGGCACGCTCCAGGGCCTGAGCGCGGCCTTCGTCGACACCGACATCCAGCTCATCCTGCTCATCGCGCGCCGGGGCGAGGAGGCCCACCGCACGGGCCGGTACCTGCGCAACGGCCACGTCGACGGGGCCGTGATCGTCTCCCACCACCGCGACGACGCGCTCGACACGGTGCTCGCGGAGTCGCGCCTGCCGTGCGTCTTCGTCGGCCGCCCCTGGGCCGCACCGCGCCCCATGCAGTACGTCGACGTCAACAACTACCTGGGCGGACGCCGGGCGACCGAGCACCTCATCGGGCGTGGCTGCCGGCGCATCGCGACGATCGCCGGGCCGCTCGACATGGCCGCCGGCGTCGACCGCCTCGCCGGCTGGCGCCAGGCGCTGCAGGACGCGCAGCTCTCGGACGAGGCGATGGTCCGCGGCGACTTCACGTCCGCCGGTGGCGCCGCGGCGATGGACCGGCTGCTCGACGCGCACCCGGACATCGACGGCGTCTTCGCCGCCTCCGACCTCATGGCCGCGGGCGCCCTCGGCGTGCTCGCCCGCCGCGGGGTCTCCGTGCCCGGGGACATCCGCGTCATCGGCTTCGACGACCTCGGCGTCGCCGCGTCCACCGCGCCCCCGCTCACCACGATGAGCAACCCCGTCGTCGAGATGAGCCGGGTGGCCGGCGAGCTGCTCCTGGAGCAGATCGCCGGGCAGACCACGTCCTTCGAGCCCCGCATCTTCGGGGCCGAGGTCGTGGCGCGCGACTCCGCCTGACCTGCGCGGCCGTCCCGCGGTCCGACCCGACCGCCGAGGCGCAGCGGTCGCCCGTAACGATCCGGTCACGGCGTCCGCGAAGGGTGGGAGCGCGCCCAGCGATCCGGCATGATCGCGTCCGACCCACCCGCGGCTCGACGACGACCCGCGGCTCCCACACGACGAGGTGATGATGCGAGCTCGCGCCGGCGGCGTCAGCGCACCTCCTGCCGTACCGCGCCCGCACGGCGACGCGTGAGCGGCGACCTGCGGCCCTGGCGTCTGCGCACCGCGCTGCGGCGCTCCGCCCGGCAGTGGCGCCTGCTCGCGGTCGTGGCCACGGTCGCGGTCCTCGTGGGAACGCTCCTCAGCTCGCTCGCGGTCCTGCTGGTCGCCACCGAGAACCAGGGCGTGGAGAACGCCCTGACCCGTGCGGACCCCGCGCGCGCCGAGGTCCGCGTCACCATCGACACGCTGACGGTGCCCACGGCCGACGCGCGCGCCGCGGCCGACGACGCCGCCACCGCCCTGGTCTCCCCCGCGACGGTCGCCGGGCTCGGCGCCGAGCAGTCCAGCCTGCAGCGCGTCGAGCGACCCGGCGCGCTCCCCGCCGTCGTCTACCTCGGCCACGTCGACGGCGTCGCCGACGCGGCGACGCTCGACGCCGGCGCCTGGCCCGCGCCGTCCGGCGCGGGCGGGACCCTCCCGGTGGCCGTCCCGGCCGCCGCGGCCCGCGACCTCGGGCTCGCCGTCGGCAGCCGGGTGCCCGTGCGGCCGCTCACCTCGTCCACGCCGGCGCTCGAGCTCGAGGTCGTCGGCGTCTTCGCGGTCACCGCTCCCGGCTCGCGCTTCTGGTCCACGGACGTGCTCGAGGGGCGCGCGCACGAGCCGGCGTTCGCGATCCCGGGGACCGGCGGGGCGCTCCAGACCGACGCGTACGGACCCCTGGTGACCGCCCCCGGCGCGCTCGACGCGGCCGGCGCCGCCGTCGAGCGCCTGACGATCAGCTACGCGCCCGACTTCGCCGGGGCGGCGGTGGCCGACGTCGTGCCGCTGCTCGAGCGGCTCGGGGCGGCGGCGGACCGCGGACCGGCGGCGGTGGGTGCCGTGGGTGACGACGTCCGGGTCTCCACCCCCCTCGCGCCCGTCGTGCAGGAGGTCGGCACGGCGCTGGTGGTCACGCGCGCAAGCGTGCTCGTCGTCGGGCTGCTGCTCGTGCTCCTCGCCGTCGCGGCGCTCCTGCAGACCGCGCGCCTCCTGGTGGAGGCGCGGTCCGCCGAGCAGGGCCTGATGCGCGCCCGCGGGGCGTCGGGGCGTCAGCTCCTCGGCCTCGCCCTCACCGAGGCCGTGGGTCTCGCGCTCCTGACGACGGCGCTCAGCCCCGTCCTCGCCCGCCTGGTGCACCTCGGCCTCGCACGGCAGCCGGCGATGGTGGCCGCCGGCATCACCCAGGACCCCGGCGTCCCGGCGGCGGCGTGGCTCACCGCGGGCGCCGTCTCCGTCGTCTTCGCCGTCGTGCTCGTCAGCCCGCTGCTGCGGCGCGGCGGCACCTTCGTCGACGGCGAGCAGGCACGCGCCCGCCCGGACCGGCGCGCCGTGCTGGCGCGGTCCGGGCTCGACCTGGCGCTGGTCGTCGTGGCGGCCGTCGCCTTCGCCCAGCTGCGCAGCTACCAGAGCCCGCTCGCCTCGGACGGCGCGTCGCTCGTCGTCGACCCGGTGCTGGTCGCGGGACCGGCGGTGGTGCTGCTGGCGGGCGCCCTGGTCGGGGCGCGCCTGCTGCCCGCGGCGTCGCGCGTGGCCGAGCGCCTCGGCGCCCGGGGCCGGGGCGCGGTCGGCCCGCTCGCGGCGTGGGAGGTCGGCCGCCGCTCGACCCGCGCGACCGCGGCCGTCCTGCTGCTGACGCTCGCGCTCGCGGTCGGCACCTTCTCCCAGACCTTCCTCGCGACGTGGCGGCAGTCGCAGCTGGACCAGGCGCAGCTCGCGACCGCGGCGGCCGTCGTCGTGCAGGACGCGGACCCCACGAGCGCCCAGGCGACCGCGCTGTCGGCGCCGGACGTCACGGACGCCGTGCCGCAGCCCACCGCGCGCCGCGACGCCGAGCTGGCGCCCGCCGACGTCGTCACCTACGACGGCGTGCCCGACGGTCGCCCCGTGCGGCTGCTCGCGCTCACCGCGGAGAGCCGCGCGATGCTCGACCGCGGGCGCATGGGCCGCGTGTCCGGGACGGACATCGCCGCGCTGGAGGTCGACCTGCCCTCGGCGACCGGCCTGGCCCTGCCCGACGACGCGCGCGGGCTCTCGGCGGTCGTCCGCGTCGGCGACGCGACGGAGCCCGTGCCGGTGGTGGCGCTCGTGCGGGCCGTCGTCGAGGACGCGGGCGGGCTCCTGAGCACCGTCTCCCTGGGCTCCGTGCCGTTCGACGGCACCGACCACCGGCTCGACGCCCTGCTCCCGGCCGGCCTGCGCACGCCGGCGCAGGTGGTGGGGTGGCAGACGAGCCTGCTGGTCGTCGACCAGGAGGCCGCCGAGGAGATGCTGTCCCTCGAGCTGCGCGCGGTGCTCTCGCTCGCGGAGATCTCGGCCCTCCTCCCCGACCCGGCCGCGCCCCCGGCCGACGCGCCGGCCGACGACGCGGACGCCGCGGCGGCGCAGCCGCCCGGCGGTGCGCCCGACCTCGCGACCCTCGGGCTCCTCCGCGCCCCCCTCGACGTGCCCGCCGAGACCGACTGGACCGTGCTCGGCGTCAGCATCGATGCGGTGCCGACGGAGCCCCTGCCGGGCACCCAGGTCGCGGTGCGCGTGAACGGCCTGCTCGTGGACCTCCTCCTGGCGGGCGTCGCGACGGTCACGCAGACCGTGTGGGACCCGGTCGGGAGCCTGCCGGTCGTGCTCTCCTCCGGGCTCGCCGAGAACCTGCGCGCGCAGCCGGGGACGGGCTTGCAGCTGGTCCTGGACACCACCGTCGTCCGGGTGGTCGTGGCGGACGTCGTGCCGCGCGTGCCGACCCTCGTGCGCGAGGAGAGCGTGGTCGTGGACCACACCCAGCTGGCGCGCGCGATCGCGCAGGCGGGCGGCGCCCGCACCCCCGTCGACGAGTGGTGGCTCGACGTCGCGCCAGACGACGTGCCCGCCTACCTCGCCGGCCTGCCGGCCCTGCCCGACGGCGAGCCCGGCGCCCGGCGTGCGACAGCGCAGGTCGAGGTCACCGACGCGATGCTCCAGCACCCGCTGCGCGTCGCGACGCAGGCGGCGCTCTGGCTCGTCACGGGCGCCGCGGCGGCACTCGCCGCCGTCGGCTTCGCGGTGCACGCCACGGTCTCGCTGCGGTCGCGGTCGGTCGAGTTCGCGCAGCTGCGGGCGATCGGCCTCACCCGGGGGCGGCTGACCGGCGTCGTGGCGCTCGAGTCGCTCCTCCTCGGGACCCTCGGCGCCGGGTTCGGCATCGCCCTCGGGACGCTGCTCGGGCACCTGGTCGGTCCCCTCGTCGCGGTGTCCGCGACGGGCACCCGGCCCGTGCCCACCGTGCTCGTCGAGGTCCCGTGGGGCCAGGTCGCGCTGCTCGCCCTGGAGGTCGTCGCGGTCCTCGCCGTCGTGGTGCTGGTCGTCGCGCGCACCCAGCGGTCCGCCGACCCGGCCGGTGTCATGCGGCTGGGGGACGAGCGATGAGCGACCGTCACTCCGCGAGCCCGCGGTCGACGCTCGCGCGCCGCGCGCGCTCCGTCACCGGCTCGGGCCTGCTCCTCGCCCGGCGACGCGCCCGCGAGGACGTGTGGCTGCTGCTCGCCCTGGTCGGATTCGTCGCCCTCAGCGCCGTGCTGGCGGTCTCGGGCCCCCGCACGGTCACGTCCACGATCGACGGCGGGGTGCAGGACGCCGTCCGGGGCGCCGGCCCCTCGGCCACGCTCGCCTTCGAGACGGTGGTCGGTCGGCCGAGCGCGACGACGACGCCCACGGTGACCTCCGCGCAGGGCTTCGCGGAGTTCGCCGAGGCCCTGCCGGCGCTCCTCCCGCCCGCCCTCGGGACGGTGGCCGGGGACACCACGGCGACCCTGGTCGGACCACCCACGCCGCTGCTCGCGCGCGACGACGTGCTGGACCGCGCGACCGACGCCGACGGCCAGGTGGAGCTCCGCGTCGCCGCCCTGCCGCGGGACGCGGCGGGGACGGTCGGCCTCGACCTCGTCGCCGGCGCCCTGCCGGGCGACGGGGGCGGCGACGAGCTGGCGCCGGTCGAGGTGGTCGTCTCGACCGCGGTGGCCGAGCGCCTCGGGCTCGGCGTCGGCACCCGCGTCGCGGTCGCCGCCCCGAAGGGCGCGGTCGTGGTGGACGGCCGGCCGGCGTCCGAGCTCGTCGTCGTCGGCCTCGTCGCGCCCGCGGACGCGACGGCACCCGCCTGGGAGGCCGTGCCCGAGGTCTGGGAGCCCACGCACCGCGAGGCCCGCTCCGACCGCGCCGCCTTCAGCCGTGCGACGGTGCTCGCGGCTCCCGCGGGCGTGAGCCGGGTCCTGGACGCCGGCGCCCTCTTCACGGGCACCGCGCGCTTCGAGGTCGTCCCGGAGGCGTTCACGGTCCCTCTCGCCGAGGACGTCGTGGAGGCGATCGCGGACGTGCGCGCCGACGGGTCGGGGCTCTCCGGGTCCGGCGGCGTCTCGGTCACGGTGCGCACCGCGCTCGACGACGTGCTGGCCGCGTACCCGCCCCAGGCCCGCGCGGCGCTCGCGCAGATGTCCGTCATGACCTGGGGGGTCGTGGGCGTCGCGGCCGTCGTGCTCGTGCTGCTCGCGCGGCTCCTGGTCGTGCGGCGCGGCGGCGTGCTGCGGCTCGAGCGCGCTCGGGGCGCGTCGGCGGCCGCCGTGTGCCTGCGGCTCCTGGCCGAGGCGCTGGTCCTCACGGGCCTGGGCGTCGCGCTGGGCCTGGGTGCGGCATGGCTCCTCACCCCCGGGCGGCCCACCGACCTCGCGCCGCTCGTCGTCGTCGCCGTCGTCTCGCTGCTGGCCGGACCGGTCCAGGCGGCGTGGCTCGTGCGCCGCGCGTGGACCGGACGCCGCGAGCCGGCGAACCGCCAGGATCGCGCCCAGCTCGCCAAGCGCCGTCGCGTGCGCCGCGTCGTCGCCGAGGGCGCCGTGGTGGTGCTCGCCGGGGCGGCGGTGGTCTCCCTGCGCGGGCGCGGCCTGCTCCAGGAGGACTCGGCGGGCGCCGACCCGTTCCTGGCCGCGGGCCCCGTGCTCGTCGCCGTCGCGGTGACGCTGCTGGTGCTGCGGGTCTACCCGTGGCCCGTGCGCGCGGCCGCGACGCTCGGCGGGCGCACGCGCGGCGTCCTGGGCGTCCTCGGCGCGGTCCGGGCGCAGCGCGCCGTCGCGCCGCTGCCGCTGCTGGCCCTCACCCTCGGCATCGGCATCGCGATCGCCGGCGGCCTCCTGCTCGGCACGGTGCGCGGCGGCCAGGTCGAGGCGTCGTGGGACCGGGTCGGCGCGGACGTGCGCGTCGACGGGCGCGAGGTCGCCGTCCCGCTCGACCAGGTGACGCGGGTGCGTGCCGAGGCCGGTACCACCGGCGACGGGCCGACGGTCGCGTCGGCGGAGGTCACGTCCGGCGCCTCCCTGTCGCTGGGGACCAGCTCCGCCGCGGTCACCGTCCTGGCGGTCGACGAGGGCTACCCGGACCTCCTGCTCGCGCTGCAGGCCGCACGCGGGCAGGACGACCCGGCGGCGCTGGACGTCGCGCGGTCGCAGGCCGCCGCGCTGCGCGACCTGCGCGGGTCGGCCAGCACGGCGGGTCGCGTGCCGGTGCTCGTCAGCCCGGAGCTGGCCGAGCGCGTCGTCGGCGACGACACCGCGCTGTACGTCGGCGCGTCCTACGTCACGGTCGAGGTGGTCGGCACGATCGTCGGCGCCACCGAGGGCTACCTCGCGGGCCCGTACGTGTACGCCGACCTCGAGGCCGTCGCGGCGCACGCCGAGCTCGCCCCCACGGCGGACACGGTGTGGTTCGTCGGCGAGGGCTCGGCGCAGGCGGCGACCGCGCTGGACGTGCCGCCCGAGACCGTCCAGCAGCGGGCCCAGTGGCTCGAGGCCCGGCGCGACGGGGCGCTGCTCGCGGGCGTCGAGCGGCTCATGGCCTACGCGGTCGCGGCGATCGCCGTGCTCGGCGTGGTCGCCCTCGTCGCGACGGTGCTCGCCGGGGCGCGCGAGCGCGGGCGTGCGCTCGCGATGCTGCGCACGCTGGGCATGCGCCCCCGCCTGGGCTGGTGGCTCGCGCTCGCCGAGCTCGCCCCCGTCGTGGTGGCGGCCCTCGTCGGCGGGACGCTCTCCGCCGTCACCATCGTGCTGGTGCTCGCGCCGGCGCTCGGGCTCGACGTCCTGTCCGGTGGCGTGCGCGCCCCCGACCCGGCCGTCGACCCACAGGTCATCATGGGCGTCGCGGCAGCCGCGGCCGTCCTGCTCCTCGTCGCGGTGCTGGCCGAGGTCCTGGCCCACCGTCGCGATCGGCTCAGCGAGGTCCTCAGAGTGGGAGACACGGCATGACGACACCGATCGAGACCCCGCCCGCGACGCGGCGCGGCAGCCGCGCCGGACGCGACCAACGCGGCGACGAGGCGCGCGGTGACGAGGCGCCCGAGCCCGCGGGCCGGTCCCACCGCGAGTACGGCGCGGACGCGCTCATCGTGTGCGACAACCTCGTGCGCATCTACCAGGTCGAGCAGATCGAGGTGCAGGCCCTGCAGGGGCTCGACCTCCTCGTCGACCCGGGCGAGATGATCGCGATCGTCGGCGCGTCCGGCTCGGGCAAGTCGACGCTGCTCAACGTGCTGTCGGGGCTGGACGTCCCGACGGCGGGCCGGGCGCGCGTGGCGGGCTGGGACCTGCTGCGCATGTCCGCGGCCGACCGCCTCACGTACCGCCGCAGCGTCGTCGGGTTCGTCTGGCAGCAGACGTCCCGCAACCTCCTGCCCTACCTCACGGCCGCGGAGAACGTCGCGCTGCCGATGGCGTTCTCGGGGGCTCGTGCGCCCGCCCGGCGCCGGCGCACGAGCCAGCTGCTCGAGGCCCTCGGGATGGGCGCCAAGGCGGACCGCCGCCCGGGCGAGCTCTCGGGTGGCGAGCAGCAGCGCGTCGCGATCGCCGTCGCGCTGGCCAACCGGCCGCAGGTGCTCTTCGCGGACGAGCCCACCGGCGAGCTCGACTCCGCGACCGGCGAGGACGTCTTCGCCGCGCTGCGCTCGGCCAACACGGACCTGGGGGCGACGGTGGTCATCGTGACGCACGACTCCGGGGTCTCGACGCAGGTGCAGCGCACCGTCGCGATCCGCGACGGCCGGACGGCGTCGGAGGTCGTGCGGCGCACCGAGGTCGACGAGCACGGCGCGTCCGAGGTCATCGCCGAGGAGTACGCCGTGCTCGACCGGGTCGGCCGCCTGCAGCTCCCGGCGGAGTACCGCAGCACCCTGGGGCTGCGGGACCGGGTCCGCCTCGAGCTCGAGCCGGACCACGTCGGGATCTGGCCGGACGCGACGCGCCCGGCACCGCGCCGCGGCGCGCCCGCACCGACCGAGGAGGACCCGCGATGAGCACCGCGCCGCAGACCCGAGGCACCGCCGCCGCCGCCGACGGGGCACCCATGGTCGTCGTCGAGGCCCTCAGCCGCACCTACCGCTCCTCGGGCAGCGAGGTGCACGCGCTGCGGGACGTCGGCTTCGAGGTCGACCGCGGCCAGCTCGTGGCGCTCGTCGGACGCTCCGGCTCGGGCAAGACGACCCTGCTGAACTGCGTGGGCGGGCTGGACCGGCCGACGTCGGGCCGCGTCGTGGTCGACGGCACCGAGGTGAGCGCGATCGACGAGCGCGCGCGCACCGCCCTGCGCCGGGACCGGCTCGCGTTCGTGTTCCAGACCTTCGGCCTGGTGCCGATGCTCTCCGCGGCCGAGAACGTCGGCCTGCCCATGCGCCTGAAGAAGGCGCCGACGGCGGAGCGCGAGGCGCGCGTCGCGCACCTGCTCGAGCTCGTGGGCCTGACGCGCCACGCGGCGCAGCGCCCCTCCGAGCTGTCCGGCGGCCAGCAGCAGCGCGTCGCCATCGCCCGGGCGCTGGCGAACTCGCCGCGCCTGCTCATCGCGGACGAGCCGACGGGTCAGCTCGACGCCGAGACCGGGGCGACCGTCATGGCCCTGCTGCAGTCCGTGGTCCGCGCCGAGGGCATGACGGCGATCGTCTCGACGCACGACCAGACGCTCCAGGCGCTGGCGGACCGCACGCTGCGGCTCGCCGACGGGCGCCTGGTGGCGGAGGGCTGAGGCGGCTCAGCCCCGGGCGAGCCGCAGGGGGCCGCGGCGGACCCGCCGCGCGTCCTCGGTGTGCAGGGCGTCGCTGATGTCGCGGGCCCAGCGCGCGACCTCCGGCCACACGCGGAAGTCGCCGGCCTGCGCGCGCACGAGCGAGACGACGGCGCGCTCGGCCAGCGTCAGGCAGCCGTGGTCCAGGCGCCCGGCGAAGGTCCGGTGGCCCCGCGCGGCGAGCCGCGTGAGCAGCGAGGGCACCTCCTCCGGGTCGTCGCTCGGCACGGGCTGGCGCCCGACCGGACCCGAGGAGAAGAGCCACACCGGGCGGTCCGAGTACGTGGCCGCGAGGCGGTCGACCAGCGCGCGTGCCGACGCGGACCAGCGCCCGACGTACACGGACGAGCCGAGCACGACCGCGTCGTAGCCCGACGGGTCCTCGACCTCGTCCGGGTCGCGCACGTCGACGCGGTGCCCGCCGCTCCTCAGCTCGTCGGCGATCGCCTCGGCGATCTCGCGCGTGGAGCCGTGCCGTGAGGCCACGGCGACCAGGACCTGCATCGGGACCACCTCCTCGGGGGTCGTGTGGCTCTCAGCCTCCCTCCCGCGGCGGGCGTGCGCCTGGGTCGCAGGTCCCGCAGACTTGCCGCCATGACCACGCCAGACATCCCCACCATCGACCTGCGCACACCCCTCGGCGCGATCCCCGTCCCCCTGCTCGGGCTGGGGACGTGGCAGTCGGAGGGTGATGACGCCTACCGCGCCGTCCGGCACGCGCTCGACGTCGGCTACCGCCACGTCGACACCGCCACCGCCTACGGCAACGAGGACCAGGTGGGCCGCGCGCTCGCCGACTCCTCGGTCGACCGCGACCAGGTCTTCGTCACCACCAAGCTGCCGCCCGACGCCGCCGGCCGCGAGCGCGAGACGCTCGAGCAGAGCCTGCGCCTGCTCGGCACGGACCACGTGGACCTGTGGCTCGTGCACTGGCCGCCGAACAAGCAGGCCACGCCCAGCACCTGGCAGGCGTTCCGCGAGCTGCGGGACGAGGGCAAGGTCCGGGCGATCGGCGTGAGCAACTACTCGCTCGCGCAGATCGACGAGCTGATCGACGCGACCGGCGAGGCCCCCTCGATCAACCAGATCCCGTGGAGCCCGTCCGACCACGACCCGATGACGGTCTCGGGCCACGCGCAGCGGGGCGTCGCGCTCGAGGGCTACAGCCCGTTCAAGCGGACCGACGCCGAGAACCCGGTGCTGGTCGAGATCGCCGAGGCGCGCGGCGCCACCGTGCACCAGGTGATCCTCGCCTGGCACCTGCATCACCGCGTCGTCGTGATCCCGAAGTCGGTCACCCCCGAGCGCATCGAGGCGAACCTCGCCGGCGCCGGCGTCGCGCTGAGCGACGAGGAGGTCGCGCGCATCGACGCGTTGGACGCGACGGACTGACCGGGCGACACCGCACCGGGGACGCACGCCGACGTGCGTCCCCGGTGGACCGTCGCGCTGACCGGTTCGACACCGCGCGCACCCGCCGGTGAGACTGCAGGCGTGCTCGCCCGACTCGCCGCCCTGCCCCGACGGACCCAGCTCGCGGCGGTCGCGGCCCTGGCGTGCGTGCTGGCCCTGGTCGTCACGCTCGTCGTCGTGCAGGTCCGCGCGGGCCACGCGCGCGACGACCGTGCCGCTGCGGCGGCGGCGCTCGCGGCGGAGGAGCGCGCCGCCGAGGAGGCGGCACGCGAGGCGGCGGAACGGGAGGCGGCCGAGGCGGCGCGCGTCGCCGCCGAGGCGTGGGCGGTCGCCGCGGCCCAGGCCGAGACCGAGCTGGCGGCGGCCGACGGCGTCCTGGCGGCGTCGGCCGGCCAGGTGGCCGACGACGCCGTCCGGGCCGGGCTCGCGGCGGCGATGGACGCGGTGCGGGCGCTGCTCGCCGCGGCCGAGCCGGCGCAGCAGGACGCGGGCGCCGACGACGTCGGCTCGCTCGCCCTCCCGGTCGCGGCCGACCTCGACGCCGCGGTGGCCGCGATGGTGGCGGCGTCGGGCGCCGTCGTGCAGGCGCAGCAGGAGTGGGTCGCGGCCGAGGAGGCACGCCTCGCCGCCGAGGCCGCGGCCGCGGCGCAGGCGGAGGCCGAGCGCCGGGCGGCCGCGGACGCCGCCCGCGCGCCGTCGTCCGCGCCCTCGGCACCGCGCCTCGGCGGACCGCCCAGCACCGGCGCCGGCCCCGACTGCGGCAGCCCCGCGTCGGCGGAGCCGCCCCGCAACGACGGGCCGACCTTCTACACCTCGACGCCGAGCGAGTCAGGGGACGGCAGCAACGGCCGCGTGCCGCGCTCGCAGCTGTCCCCGCTCGGCTGGTGCCAGGACTCGCAGGGGAACCAGCAGTGGCTGCGCCACGACGCCGCTGCGGCCCTGACCAGGCTGAACGAGGCCTTCCGGGCGCAGTTCGGCGAGAACATCGCCGTCGACATGACCTACCGGTCCTACGAGGACCAGGTCCAGATGCGCGAGGCGTACGGCTCCGCCGCGGCGCGTCCGGGCACGTCGAACCACGGCACCGGGCTGGCGTTCGACACCTGGGAGTGGCAGGCGTACGCCTTCGGCTCGGCGCGGTACGAGTGGCTCGTGGCCCACGGCCCCGCGTACGGCTGGGTCGCCCCGGGTTGGGCCCGCCAGGGCGGCTCCAACCCGGAGTACTGGCACTTCGAGTTCACCGGCTGACCACCCCGCCCCCGACCGACCGCGGACGCCGGCCACCCCTCCGGTGAGCACGTCCGTTCCCACCCAGCACGTCCTGCGCAGCGGACGTACCCGCTGGGAACGGACGTAGCGGGCGACCCGGGGTGGTGCGGGGCCGGCCGTCGCGCGGACGTGCCGGGCGGGGTGCGCTCCGGGGTGGCCGGCGGGTGGGAGAGTGGGACGGCCCCGGCCCACGTCCGCCGGCGGCGCAGCGCGGCGACGAGGCCGCGACCGACCCTGGAGGCGCCACCGATGGCCGACACCGACGTCGACCCGACCACCCACTCCCCCGCCACCGCGTCCGGCGACGGAGCCCTGCGCAGCGGGGTGCCGGACATCGCGCCCGACTCGGCGCGGCCCACGCACGCCGGCCCGCTGGCGACGGCGCAGACCCAGCTCGCGGGCGCCATCGAGCGGCTGGGCTACGACGCCGGCATGCACGCGATGCTCGCGACGCCGCGGCGCGAGATCAACGTGGCGATCCCCCTGCGGCGCGACGACGGCACGACCGAGCTGTTCCACGGCTTCCGGGTGCAGCACAACGTCTCGCGCGGACCGGGCAAGGGCGGGCTGCGGTTCCACCCGAGCGTCGACGTCGACGAGGTCCGCGCCCTCGCGATGTGGATGACGTGGAAGTGCGCCGTCGTGGAGCTGCCGTACGGCGGCGCCAAGGGTGGCGTCGCGATCGACCCGCGGCGGTACTCCCAGGGTGAGCTCGAGCGCGTCACGCGCCGCTACACGAGCGAGATCATGCCGATGATCGGTCCGGAGCGGGACATCATGGCCCCCGACATCGGCACGGACGCGCAGACCATGGCCTGGGTGATGGACACCTACTCCGTCAACCAGGGCTACACGATCCCCGGCGTCGTGACCGGCAAGCCGCTGGAGGTGGGCGGCTCGCTGGGGCGGGCCACGGCCACGTCCCAGGGCGTGGTCCACACGGCGACCGCGGCGATCCGCGAGCAGGGCCTGGACCTGCGCGACGTGCGGGTCGCGGTCCAGGGCTTCGGCAAGGTCGGCTCCCACGCGGCGGCGATCTTCGCCCAGGGCGGCGCGCGCGTCGAGGCGGTCTCCGACCAGTACGGCGGCCTGCACCGCGCCGGCGGCATCGACGTGCCGCGGCTGCTCGACCACGTGCGCGAGACGGGCTCGGTCGTCGGCTTCGCGGGCGCCGACCCGATGGACAACGCGCACCTGCTCACGCTCGACGTCGACGTCCTGGTCCCGGCGGCGGTCGAGGGGGTCATCACCGAGGCGAACGCGGACCAGGTCAAGGCCCGCTGGGTCGTCGAGGGCGCCAACGGCCCGACGACCGCCGGGGCCGACCGCATCCTGACCGAGCGCGGGGTCGTCGTCGTGCCCGACATCCTCGCGAACGCGGGCGGCGTCGTCGTGTCCTACTTCGAGTGGGTGCAGGCGCAGCAGGCCTACTGGTGGACGGAGGCGGAGATCGAGCACCGCCTCGCCGAGCGGATGCTGCACGCCTACGACGCCGTCGCCGAGGTCGCGCGGCGCGAGCGCGTGCCGCTGCGCGACGCCGCCCTGCTCATCGGGGTCCAGCGCGTCGCCCAGGCCCACCGCACGCGCGGCCTGTACCCCTGACCGAGCACGGGCGCACTAGGGTCGGGACCGTGACGACCTACCTCCTCGTCGACGGCGAGAACATCGACGCGACGCTCGGCGGCTCGATCCTCGGCGCCCGCCCCGCACCCGAGGAGCGCCCCCGCTGGGAGCGTGTGCTCGAGTTCGCCCGCACCGTCTGGGGCGGCGAGGACGTCAAGGGGCTGTTCTTCCTCAACGCGTCCAACGGCACGATGCCGATGTCGTTCGTCCAGGCCCTCGTGGCCATCGGCTTCACGCCGATCCCGCTGGCCGGCGAGGCGCACGAGAAGGTCGTCGACATCGGCATCCAGCGCACGCTCGACGCGCTCGCCGACCGCGACGGCGACGTGCTGCTCGCGAGCCACGACGGCGACTTCGCGCCCCAGCTCGGCGCGCTCCTCGGCCCCGGGCGCAACGTCGGCATGATGGCGTTCAAGGAGTTCACCAGCACGGCGCTGCAGCAGCTCGCCGAGGGCGGGCTTCAGGTGTTCGACCTCGAGACGGACGTCCGCGCGTTCAACGTGCGCCTGCCCCGCCTGCGGATCATCTCGCTCGCGGAGTTCGACCCGACGCGCTACCTCTGAGCGGCACCTCGGGGCCGGCACGGTCCCGGGGTCCGGACGAGGTTCCTCGTTCGGGGTGCGGACCGGTCACGGGCGTCCTATGGTCTCGTCAAACCTCCAGGTCGCCCGCGAGAGCGGAGACCCGGTCCGTACGACGGGCCGCTGGTGGGTGCCACGCCCTGTGCGGGTGAGACACCTGCCGGACCCGCCCCCGCTCGCCCCGGCGAGCGGGGGCGCACTCGTTTCGCCACCATGTGACCATGACCCACAGAGCCGACGACGGTTCAGGCGCCACCGCTCCCGAGGCGCACCCCGGCCCCGCGCACGCCCCTGCGCCGGGACCCGGCGAGGACGGGAGACGCGAGACCCCGACGGAGAAGCTGGACCGGAACTGGAACGAGATCCTCCAGGAGCTCCGCGTCACGCAGACGGGCATCCAGATCCTCACCGGATTCCTGCTGACCGTGCCGTTCCAGGAGCGGTTCGCCGAGCTGACCGACACCCAGCGCACCTTCTACCTCGTGCTCGTGGCGCTCGCCGCGCTGACGACGGGGACGGTGGTCGCCCCCGTGAGCCTGCACCGCTGGCTGTTCCGTCGCCGCGCGAAGTCCGAGCTCGTCACGAGCGCCGACCGGTTCATGCGGGTCGGCCTCGTCCTGCTCTCGCTCGTGGTCGCGGGCGTCGTCCTGCTCGTGTTCGACGTCGTCACCGGGCGCACCACCGCGGTCGCGGTCGCCGGCTCGGTCCTCGTGTTCCTGGTGCTCGCGTGGTTCGCGCTGCCGGCGGTCCTGGCGCGCAGCCGGCCGCGCGCGGAGCCGGAGGCCCTGCGGCCTGGCACCGAGTAGGTCGGCACCGAGCAGGTCGGCACCGAGCGGGCGCCTCAGGGGCTCGCGTGGCGGCCCGCGCGGCGCGTCCGCGCCGGCGCGGGCACCTCGGCGCGGTCGAGCTCGGCGCGGTCGAGCTCGGCACGGAAGGTCGGCCCCGGCCGGCCCAGCAGGTACCCCTGGACGAGCCCGCAGCCGGCCTCGCGCAGGACGGCGAGCTGCGCCTCCTCCTCCACGCCCTCGGCGACCACCTCGAGCCCCAGCTCGGCCGCGAGCGAGAGGACCGCCCGCACGACGGCGAGCGAGGCCCGGTCGGTGTGCAGGCGCGCGACGAAGCTCCGGTCGATCTTGATCTGGTCGACGGGCAGCGTGTGGAGCCAGGCCAGCGTCGAGTAGCCGGTGCCGAAGTCGTCCAGCGCGATGCGCACCCCGAGGGCGCGGAGCCGGCTCATCGCGTCGAGCACGCCCGGCAGGTCGCGCAGGGACGCGCTCTCGACGATCTCGAGGTTGAGCCGCGACGCGTCGATGCCGTGCCGGTCCAGGGAGGCGCGCACCGCCGGCACCAGCCGGTCGTCGATGAGCGTGGTGCACGACAGGTTCACGGCGAGGCGCATCATCGACCCCTCGTCCGCGAGGGCCGCGCACGCCGCGTCCACGGCCCACAGGTCCAGCTCGGTGATCAGCCCGCTCTCCTCGGCCAGCGGCAGGAACGAGGCGGGCGCGAGCAGCCCGAGCCGCGGGTGCGCCCAGCGCAGCAGCGCCTCGGCACCGCGCACGTCGCACCCGCTGGCCTGCACGCCGACGAGCGGCTGGAAGAACAGCCGCAGCTGCCCGGCGTCGACCGCGGCGGCCAGCTCGGCCTCGAGGGAGGGCACGACCAGCCCGCGCTCCGGGTCGTCGGCCACCGCGACCTGGTTGCGGCCCCGCTGCTTGGCGTCGTACATCGCCTGGTCGGCGGCCGCGAGCATGCGGTCGCCGCGCCCGTCGGGGCCCACGTGCGCGCAGATGCCGACGCTCGTGGTGACGCGGACGTCGCGGCCGTCGAGGCGGAAGGGCTCCTCGAGCGCGGCGACGATCCGGCCCGCGACGACCTGCGCCTCCTCCCGGGTCCCGACCAGCGCGACGGCGAACTCGTCACCGCTGAGCCGTGCGACGACGTCGCCGCCACGGACCTGGCCGCGCAGGCGCTGCGCGACCTGGCGCAGCAGCTCGTCCCCCGCGGCGTGCCCCAGCTCGTCGTTGACGCGCTTGAACGCGTCGAGGTCGCAGAACAGCACGCACGTGCCCACGCCCGCGGCGGCCTGGCGCAGCGTCAGGTCCAGCGACCGCGCGAAGAGCACGCGGTTGGGCAGGCCGGTGAGGGCGTCGTGCAGCGACTGGTGCCGGACGGTCGCGAGCAGGCGCGTGTTCTGCAGCGCCGTCGCCGCCTGGTCCGAGGCCCCGAGCACACGGACCTTCGCCTCCTCGAGCTCGACCGATCGCGCCGCGCCCTCCCAGCCCACCAGCACGATGCCCATGAGGGCCTCGCCCGCGAGCAGGGGTGCGGCCAGCATGCCGGTCAGCCCCATGCGGGTCATGAGGTCGGCCAGGACCGGGCTGGCGGCGTCCGACGTCAGGACGACCGGCTCGCGCCGCTGCGCGAGCGGTGCGAGCTCGGGGAGGGCCGCGAAGCGCATCCGCACGCCGCGGAGCCAGGCGCGCCGGTCGTCGCCGAGCCCCGCGATCGCGACGGGCACGAGCGCCTCGGCGCCGGGCTCCGGCAGGAGCACCGCGGCGGTCGTGCTGCCGACGATGCCCGGCAGCGCGTCGGCCGTCACCTGCGCCACGGCGTTGGCGTCCGCCGCCACCGCGAGGTCGTGCGCGAGGCGCAGGAGCGCCGTGGCGCGCGTGGCCTCCGTCCGGTTCCGCTCGACGGCGAGCAGCAGGTCCAGCGCGGCGGCGGCGTGCTGGGCGCACGCCTCCAGCAGGTACCGGCCCTGCGCGGCGGCGGCGGGCTCGGGGTAGAACGCGACCAGGCGGCCGTGCCGGCGCCGGGCGGAGGCGACGTCGACCACGACGGCGTCGGGACCCAGGGGCTCCCCCCGCCGGACCCGCCCGGCCAGCTGCTCGGCCTCGGTGCGTCCCAGGCCGTGCGCACGGAACGCCGAGCCGCCGTCGGGCGTCGCCACGAGCAGGAGCGCGGCGGACGTCAGGCCGGCGGACGCCGCCCGCTCGATGACGCGCTCCAGGACCGTGGGGACGTCGTCGCTGCCCACCAGGTCGGACGCCGCGCGGCGCAGCTCGTCCAGCTGGACGCGCAGCGCCGCGATCTCGACCTCGAGCTCGGCCTCGCGGTCGCGACGGCCGCGCGGGAGCAGGTTCCGACGCACGCCGTCGACGGCCTCCGTCACGGCGCCACGCCCCCG
Source organism: Actinotalea sp. JY-7876 (assembly GCF_014042015.1). Lineage (NCBI taxonomy): Bacteria > Bacillati > Actinomycetota > Actinomycetes > Micrococcales > Cellulomonadaceae > Actinotalea > Actinotalea sp. JY-7876. Next base: position 2,605,872 of record NZ_CP059493.1, read on the forward strand.
CAGCGCAAGGGCCACGGTGGTGCCCGCGTCGCGGGTCAGATCAGATCCCATGTCGACCGCACCATCGGCCGGACCCGTGCGCCATCAAGCGTCGGGCGGCCCCGACCTCAGCCGCTGGGCCGTCCGGGGGACGGCCGCTCAGGCGGCGGACGCCCCCGCGACCCGGACCCGCACGAGGTTGGCCCACGGGTCGTCGACCGCGAGCGAGGCACCCTCGTCGCGCACGGCGAGACCGCGCCGGCGCAGCCGCTCGGCGAGCAGGCCGACGTCGTCGGGCGTGGGCAGGTCGATGGTGACCTCCCCGAGCCCGAGCGTGACCGGCCGCCGGGCCGCGCCCGCGCTGCGCCACGTGTTCATGGCCATGTGGTGGTGGTAGCCGCCGGCCGAGACGAAGAGCGCGGTCGGCATCTCGAACGTCGCCTCGAACCCGAGCGTGTCGACGTAGAACGCCCGCGCGGTCGCGATGTCGCCGACCTGGAGGTGCACGTGCCCGACGACGGCGCCGGAGGCCTCGGGGCGTGCCTCCGCCTCGGGCGTGAGGTGCCGCCGGATGAAGCCGGTGGCGTCGAGCGGCAGGCTCGCCATCTCGACCTGGCCGTCGCGCCAGCTCCACGCCTCGCGCGGGCGGTCGACGTACAGCTCGACGCCGTTGCCCTCGGGGTCGGTCAGGTAGAACGCCTGGCTCACGAGGTGGTCCGCGCTGCCCGTGTAGGTGCCGGCGCCGCGACGCGCGACCGTGGCCAGCGCTCCCGCGAGCGCGGTCGGGGACTCGAAGAGCAGGGCGGTGTGGAACAGGCCCGCGTGCCCGGGCGACGCCGCCGCGAGCCGGGGCCCGTGCCGCAGGACGACGAGCGGGACGCCCGCGCGGCCCAGGGTCACGGTGTCACCGACGGCCGAGAGCACCTCGAGCGTGAGCACGTCGCGGTAGTAGGACGTCATGGCGTCGAGGTCGGCGACGTGCAGCGCCACCGGGCCCATCGCGGTGTCGCCGGCGAGGAGCTCGTCGGCGGGTCGGGCCCGGGTGGCGGGCGCGGGGCCGGGTGCGGGGTCGGGTGCGATGGTCACTGGGGTCCTCCGGGGCTTCGCGGCAACAGTTGTTGATGCAACTATACGCCCGGCGCGCGTGTTCCCGGCCCCACCGGCCCGACCGACCGACCGACCGACTCAGGCGACGGCGGTGCGGACGCGCTGGTCGAGCACCGGCGAGGGGCGGCCCAGGAGGTAGCCCTGCACCATCGAGCAGCCCAGGTCCTGGAGCATCGTCAGCTGCGCCGGCTCCTCGACCCCCTCCGCGATGACCTCGATCCCCAGCTCGCGAGCGAGCGCCATCACCCCGCGCACCACCGCGACGGACGCACCGTCGAAGGGCAGCTGCTTGGTGAAGCTGCGGTCGATCTTGATCTGGTCGATGGGCAGCGACTGGAGCCACGTCAGCGTCGAGTAGCCGGTGCCGAAGTCGTCCAGGGAGATCCGCACGCCCAGGCGCCGCAGCTCCACGAGCTGCGCCGTGACACCCGGCATGTCGGCGAGCGACCGGGTCTCCACCAGCTCCAGGTGCAGCTGGTCGGCGGTGACGCCGTGCTCGGTCAGGGCCGCGCGCACCGCCGGCAGCAGCCGCGGATCCAGGAGCGTGCGGCTCGCGAGGTTCACCGCGACGCGCATCGGCTCGCCGCCCGGGGCCGTGGTCCAGCCGGCGAGCGCCGCGCAGGCCGCGTCGATCGCCCACAGGTCCAGGCTGCTCACCAGGCCGCTCTCCTCGGCCAGCGGCAGGAACGCCCCGGGACCGAGCAGGCCCAGGCGGGGGTGGGCCCAGCGCAGCAGCGCCTCACCGCCGACGACGCCCCGCGGGTCGCCCCCGACGTGCAGCACGGGCTGGAAGTAGAGCCGCAGCTGCCCGCGGTCGATCGCGTGCGACAGCTCGGACTCGAGCGAGGGCACGACGGAGCCCGCCGCGACCTCCCCGAAGAGCGCGACCTGGTCCCGGCCGTGCTCCTTGGCCTTGGACATCGCCGCGTCCGCCGCCGCCAGCAGGCGCTCGCCGCGGCCGTCCGGGCCGGTGTGGACCGCGACGCCGACGCTGACGGTGACCCGCACCTCGCGTCCGTCGATGCGGAAGGGCTGGTCCAGCGCGTCCACCACGCGGCTGGCCACGGCCAGCGCGGCGTGCTCGTCGGCGTCGTGCAGGCGCACGGCGAACTCGTCGCCGCTGAGGCGCCCGACGACGTCGATGGGCCGCAGCTCCGCGCGCAGGCGGGCCGCGACCTGACGCAGCAGCTCGTCCCCCGCCGCGTGGCCCAGGGCGTCGTTGACGGTGCGGAACCGGTCCAGGTCGCAGAAGAGCACCGCGGTGCCCGTGCCGGGGACGACGTCGCGCAGGGCGTCGTCGAGCTCGCGCGTGAACAGGGCCCGGTTCGGCAGCCCGGTGAGGCCGTCGTAGCGGGCGTGGTGCTGCACCGCGGCCAGGAGCCGGGTCGTGTGGAGCGCGATGGAGCCGACGTCGGCGACGCCGCGGATCCGCGCGAGCGTCCGGGACGCGTCGCCCGACGGCCGCGCGCCGCGCCAGCCCGCCGTGACCACGCCCAGGAGCGTCTCCCCCGCGACCAGCGGCGCGACGACGACGGAGCGCAGGTCCAGCGACTCGAGCAGCGCGCCGAGCGGCGCGCTCGCGGCGTGGGAGTCGACGACGAGCACCCGGCGGTGGGTCAGCAGCTCGACCATCTCGGGGAACACCTCGGCCCGGACGTCGGTCGAGCGCAGCAGGGCCTCCTGGCGGTCGGACACGCCGTGGCTCGCGACCGCGCGCAGCGCTCCCGCGGCGGGGTCCCACAGCATCACGGCCGACGTGTCGCTCCCGACGACGCGCGGCATCGCGGTGCTCAGCACCCGGCTCACCGCCCCGGGCTCCGTCGCCCCGGCGAGGTCCCGCGCCAGGGCGAGGAGACCGTCCAGGGCCGGGTCAGGCTCCGGCTCGTCGGTCACGGGGTCGGGGATCTCACGTGGCTCCTGCATCTCGCGGAACTCATCGGCCGGACGCCGCCCGGGTGTAGCGGTCCGGGACCACGAGTGCGCGCCGCGCGGCGCTGGACGGGGGCCGCACCGTGGCTGCGGGCCACGACGCACACCGGCGACTCGCGTCATAGTCCGGTTCGTCACCCCTCTCACGGTGTGTCCTGATGATGTCGCCGCCCCGGGCGGCATCTGGAGGCACCTGGAGGCACCGATGAGCCACCCCGCGCCCGGCTCCCGCTCCCGCGACGTCGCGGGCGGCGGGACCGCCGGGCCGCGCCTGGTCACCCTGCCCGCGGCCCCCGCCTCGGTGCCCCTCGCGCGCCGGCTCGTCTCGCGCGCGCTCGCGGAGCTCGACGAGGACCTGCGCGACCGCGCCGAGGCGTGCATCTCCGAGCTCGTGACCAACGCCGTCCTGCACGCCCGCACCGAGGTCCACGTCGGCGTCGAGACCTCGCCGGACGTGGTGCGGCTCGAGGTCCGTGACCGCTCGACGGGCATGCCCCGCCGCCTGGTGCACACGGTGCGCTCGGCCACCGGCCGCGGCATGGAGATGGTCGGCCTGCTCGCCCGGTCCTGGGGGGTCGAGCTGCTCGACGACGGGTCGAAGGCCGTGTGGTGCGAGCTCGACGCGGCCACCGGCGGCCCCGTGGGCGACGCGCTGGACCCCGACACGATCCTGGCGGCGTGGCCGGACGGCGACGAGCTGCTGCTCGGCCCCGGCCGCGCGGAGGCCGTGCCGGTCGTGCACGGACAGGCCGTGGGCGACCCCGCGGACGGCGGCGAGCGCCCCGCCGTCGTGCTGGTCGGCTACCCGGTCCGCCTCGGGATCCGTGGGCGCGAGCACTCCAGCGGTGTGCTGCGTGAGTGCGCGCTGCTGACCCAGGGCGTGGAGGGCGCCGCGCCGCAGGGGCTGCTGGCCCTCGCGCAGCGCATGGCGGCGGGCCACGGCGGGGACATCGCCACCGTCGAGGCGCAGCGCACCACCGCCCTGCTCCGGGGCGACGACACCATCGACCTGCGTCTCCCGTCCTCGTCGGCCAGCACGGAGATGCTCCAGGCCTGGCAGGACGCGATGGACCAGCTCGACGCCTACGCGCAGACGGCTGCGCTGCTCAGCCTGGCGACGCCGCCGCGCCTCGTGGAGCTGCGCCGGTGGATGACCCGCGAGATGACGCGACAGGCGGACGGCCTGCCCCCGCGACCGTGGTCCGGTCCGCTCGACTGACCGCGCACCACCGGACCGGCGCCGACGGGAGCCCGCCCGGGCGCGCCGGGCTCAGCGCCGCCCGGACGGCTCCCGGCCCGGCACCTCGTCCCACCCGCGCGGCGCGGGGCGTGTGCCACGGCGGTCGGGCCGTGAGCGGTACACGACGTAGGGCCGCCAGAGGTAGCCGACCGGCGCGCTGAAGACGTGGACGAGCCGCGTGAAGGGCCACAGCGCGAACAGGAGCATCGCGCTCATGCCGTGCAGCTGGAACCCGACCGGCGCGTCCGCCATCAGCTCGGGGTGCAGGTCGAACCGGAAGATCCCCCGGAACCACACGGAGACGCCGTCGCGGTAGTCGTAGTCCCCGCCGAGGTTGAGGACCGAGCCCGCGACCGTGTTCCACAGGCCGAGGACGATGACCACGGCCAGCACCAGGTACATCACCTTGTCCATGGGCGTGGTGGCGCTGAACACGGGACCGACCGTCCGGCGGCGGTAGATCAGCAGCGCCATCCCGACGACGGTGCACAGCCCCGCGACCCCGCCGATGCCCACGGCCATGGCGTGGTACGCCGCTTCGCCGAGGCCCACGGCCTGCGTCCAGGACTTCGGGATCCCGAGCCCCATGACGTGGCCGAGGAAGACGGCGAGGATCCCGACGTGGAAGAGCGGGCTCGCCCAGCGCAGCAGCCGGCTCTCGTAGAGCTGGGACGAGCGCGTGGTCCACCCGAACTTGTCGTACCGGTAGCGCCACACGTGCCCGAGGACGAACACCGCGAGGCACAGGTACGGGATCACGACCCACAGGACGATGTCGGTGGAGGTCATCGGCGTGCTCCCGGCGTGGGCAGTTGAACGGGTCCGTACGCGTCCAGCCCGACCTCCTCGTCGGGCGGCCCCTGCGCGGCGAGCCGCTCGACGGCCTCGTGCTCGTCGCCCCCGAGCGCCGGGAGCGTCGCGCAGACGGCGACGAGCGCGCCCGCCCACGGCGAGCCGACGTCGAGCAGCGCGAGCCGCAGCAGCTCCAGCCCCGCCCGGTGCGCGAGCAGCAGCCGCAGCCCTTCCTCCTGCGCCGCCGGGTGCGGGGACGAGGAGAGCTCGAGGACCACGCACAGGTGGTCGGGCAGCTCGTCGTCGACGACCTCGAAGCCCGCGCGGCGGCAGGCCTGCTTGAACTCGACCAGGGCGACGCCGCGCTTGCGCGTGTCGCCGTAGGAGAAGTACGTCAGGTAGGGCGAGCACCGCCGCTTGAGGTCGAACGTCGCGACGTACTGCGCCTGGAGGTCGCCGAGGTCGCGCGCGGCCAGGTGCTCCAGGAGCGGCTCGAACGGGGCGCGCAGGCGGGGCGCCAGCTCCGTCGTCGCGCCGGCGAGGGTCGGGACCAGCCCGACGAGCTCCGCCGTCGGGTACTCGAGCGTCAGGGCCGCGAGGCGGTGCACGAGCGCCGTCTCCCGGCTCGCGACCCGGCGGGCGGTCGCGGCGCGCTGGCCCCGGTTCATCGTGGCGCCGTCCCCGAGCCGGTGGGGCCGGAGTCCGAGCCACCCGAGGGCAGCGGCCGGACCTGCGCCGCGTCGGTCGGCACGTCCGGCTCACGCAGGTCCGCGCGCGAGGCGCCGTCCGGCACCCCGCCGCCCTGCTCGTCGCTGCGCGGCGGGAACAGGCCCGGCGGTGCGCTCTTGCCGTCCCAGTTGAGCAGGTTGACCTTGGCGCCGCGCGACGCGGGGTCGGCGACGGTGTCCGACGTCTGGCGGGCCTTGAGCATGTGGAAGTTCTCGACGGCGACCGGGTCGGAGAACCCCGGCCCCGAGCCCTCGCCGAAGGGACCGGACCCACCCATGCCCGGACCGCCGTCGTAGTCCAGGCTGCACTCGGTCGCGAGCTCCTCGAGGCCGTGGGCCTGCTCCGCGTGCGCGCTCGGGATCACGTACCGCTCGTCGTACTTCGCGAGGGCGAGCAGGCGGTACATCTCGTACATGCTCTGCTCGTCCATGCCGACGGCAGCCGGGATCCGCGGGTCGCCCTCGCGGCCCATGCTCAGGTCCCGCATGTACGAGCGCATCGCCGCGAGCCGCTTGAGCACGCCGACGACCGGAACGGTGTCGCCCGCCGTGAACAGCTCGGCGAGGTACTCGGCGGGGATGCGCAGCGTGTCGATCGCCGCGAAGAGGTTGTGCGGGTCCTCGGCGTCCTCGCCGGTCTCCGCGACGACGTCGACCACCGGCGAGAGCGGCGGGATGTACCAGACCATCGGCATGGTGCGGTACTCCGGGTGCAGCGGCAGCGCCACCTCGTAGTCGTGGATGAGCCGCCAGACCGGCGAGCGCTGGGCGGCCTCGACCCAGTCGTGCGGGATGCCCGCCCTCTCGGCCTCGCGCTGCACGTGGGGGTCGTGCGGGTCCAGCAGCACGCTGCGCTGCGCGGCGAGCAGCGCGTGCTCGTCGGGCTCGCTCGCCGCCTCGAGCACGCGGTCGGCGTCGTACAGGACCAGGCCGATGTAGCGCAGCCGCCCGACGCACGTCTCCGAGCAGACGGTGGGCAGGCCGACCTCGACCCGCGGGAAGCAGAACGTGCACTTCTCGGCCTTGCCCGTGCGGTGGTTGAAGTAGACCTTCTTGTACGGGCAGCCGGTGATGCACTTGCGCCAGCCGCGGCACGCGTCCTGGTCGACCAGGACGATGCCGTCCTCCTCGCGCTTGTAGATCGCGCCCGAGGGGCACGACGCCGCGCACGAGGGGTTGAGGCAGTGCTCGCAGATGCGCGGCAGGTAGAACATGAACGTCTGCTCGAACTCGAGCTTGACCTTGTCCGAGATCTTCGCCAGGACGGGGTCCGTCGTCATGAGGTCCGCGGAGCCGCCGAGGTCGTCGTCCCAGTTGGCGCTCCACGAGACGGCGAGGTTCTTGCCGCTGATCAGCGACACCGGCCGCGCGACCGGCGTGTGCTCCTGGACCGGCGCGGTCGTGAGCTTCTCGTAGTCGTAGGTCCATGGCTCGTAGTAGTCGCCGATCGAGGGCATCCGCGGGCTCGAGAAGATGGTGCTGAGGTTCCTCAGGCGCCCGCCGGCCTTGAGCTGGAGGCGGCCGCGCCGGTTCAGGGTCCAGCCGCCCCGCCACCTCTCCTGGTCCTCGTAGGTGCGCGGGTAGCCGCGTCCCGGACGCGTCTCGACGTTGTTGAACCAGACGTACTCCGTGCCCGTGCGGTTCGTCCACGCCTGCTTGCAGGTCACCGAGCACGTGTGGCACCCGATGCACTTGTCGAGGTTCATGACCATCGCCATCTGAGCCATGACGCGCATGTCAGTACTCCACCTCCTGGCTCCGTCGCCGGATGACAGTGACCTCGTCGCGCTGGTTGCCCGTCGGGCCGAGGTAGTTGAACGCGTAGGACAGCTGCGCGTAGCCGCCGATGAGGTGGCTCGGCTTGACCAGCAGGCGCGTGAGCGAGTTGTGGATGCCGCCGCGCCGTCCCGTCGTCTGGGAGAGCGGGACGTCGATGAGGCGGTCCTGGGCGTGGTGCATGAAGACCGTGCCCTCGGGCATGCGGTGGGAGACCACCGCGCGCGCGACGACGACGCCGTTGCGGTTCACCGCCTCGACCCAGTCGTTGTCGGCGATGCCCACCTTGACCGCGTCGCGGTCGCTCATCCAGATCATCGGGCCGCCGCGCGACAGGGAGAGCATGAACAGGTTGTCCTGGTACTCCGAGTGGATGGACCACTTGTTGTGCGGGGTCAGGTACCGCACCGTGACCCCCACGCTGCCCGGTCCGCCCGTCGCCGCCGCGTCGCCCACCTCCCCCAGGGGCGGCTCGCCGAAGAGCGCCTGCATGTTCAGGGGCGGCCGGAAGACCGGCAGCCCCTCGCCGATCTCCGTGATCCAGTCGTGGTCCAGGTAGAACTGCTGGCGGCCCGTGAGGGTGTGCCACGGCTTGAGCCGCTCGACGTTGACGGTGAACGGCGAGTAGCGCCGCCCGCCGTGCTCGGTGCCCGACCACTCGGGGGACGTGATCACCGTCGTCGGCGCCGCCTGGGTGTCCGTGAAGGTGACCTGCTTGCCCTCGTGCTCGGCGGCCAGGTCGGCCATGCGCGTCCCGGTCCGCTTCTCCAGCGTGTGGAACCCCTGCACCGCGAGGCGTCCGTTGGTGGTGCCGGACAGCGCGAGGATCGCCTCGCAGGCGTGCACGTCGCGCGTGAGCAGCGGGCGCCCGTCGGCGACGCCGCCCGGCGTGCGGCCCGCCACGCCGTTCTTGCTCGCGAGGTACTCGACCTCCGGGCCGACGTCGAACGTCACGCCCTTGGTCGAGAGCCCGAGCGTCTCCGCGAGCGGGCCCAGGGTCGCGAGCTTCGTCGCGACCGCGGCGTAGTCGCGCTCGACGACGACGAGCTTGGGCATCGTGCGCCCCGGGACGGGCTCGCACGTGCCGTCCTTCCAGTCCTGCACGCGCCCGTGCGGGTTCGCCATCTCGTCCGGTGTGTCGTGCATGAGCGGCACGGCCACCACGTCCCGGCGCACCCCGAGGTGCGTGGCCGCGAGCGCGCTGAAGCGCCGGGCCAGGGTGTGGAAGATCTCGAAGTCCGTCCGGGTCTGCCACGGCGGTGCGATCGCGGGCGTGAACGAGTTCACGAACGGGTGCATGTCCGTGCTGCTCAGGTCGTGCTTCTCGTACCAGGTCGCGGCCGGCAGCACGACGTCGGAGTAGACGGTCGTGCTCGTCATGCGGAAGTCGAACGTCAGCAGCAGGTCGAGCTTCCCCGTCGGCGCCTCGTCGCGCCAGACGACGTCGCGGGGCCGGGCACCGGGCGGCGCCTCCTGCGCGCGCAGGTTCGACGCCGCACCGAGCAGGTGGTGCAGGAAGTACTCGTCCCCCTTGCCGGACGAGCCGAGGAGGTTCGCCCGCCACACGGTCAGCACGCGCGGGACGTTCTCCCGCGCGTCGGGGTCCTCCGCGGCGAAGCGCAGGCGGCCCGCCTTCAGCTCGGCCGGCACGTGCTCGGTCACCGGGATCCCGGCCGCGTCGGCCTCGTCCGCCAGGTCCAGCGGGTTGCGGTCGAACGTCGGGTACGACGGCATCCAGCCCATGCGGGCCGACTGCGCGATCACGTCGGCGGTGGTCTTGCCGGCCAGGCTCCCCGCGGCCTCACGCCCGGGCCCCGGCCGGGCCGAGGTCAGCGTGTCGGCGCCGAAGGCGTCGTAGCGGAACTGGTCGGTGTGCAGGTACCAGTAGGCCGTCTGGACCATGGTGCGCGGCGGCCTGGCCCAGTCCATCGCCATGCCGTAGGTCGTGAAGCCCGTGATCGGGCGGACCTTCTCCTGGCCCACGTAGTGGGCCCAGCCGCCCCCGTTGACGCCCTGGCAGCCCGTGAGCGTCGTGAGCGCGAGGAACGAGCGGTAGATGGTGTCCGAGTGGAACCAGTGGTTGGTGCCGGCGCCCATGAGGATCATCGAGCGCCCGCGCGACTCCTCGGCGTTGGCCGCGAATTCGCGCCCGATCCGCTCCGCCTTGGCCGCCGGGACGCCCGTGAACTGCTCCTGCCACGCGGGCGTGCAGGGCTGGGAGGCGTCGTCGTACCCGGTGGGCCAGGCGCCGGGCAGCCCGGGCCGGCCCACGCCGTACTGCGCGAGCAGGAGGTCGAAGACCGTCGTGACCAGGTGGCCGCCGACCCGCCGCACCGGCACGCCGCGGCGGGCGCTGGACGCGGCGCCGTCGAGCGTGTCGAAGCGGGGCAGGTCGACCTCGACGGCCGTCGGGTCCCCGGTCGCGGTGCGCCGGGACGGCGCGATGTCGAGCAGGCTCAGGGCCGGCTCGACGTCGCCGAGGTCCAGGTTCCACCGCCCCTCGCCCGCCGGGCCGTAGTGGTCCCCGAGCGTGCCGTTCGGGACGGCGGGCGCGCCCGTCCGGGAGTCGAGCAGGACGGTCTTGAAGTGGGCGTTCTCGGTCTCCGCCTCGGCGCCCGGCAGGTCGGCGGCGGTGAGGAACTTGCCCGGCACGTACGCGCCGTCCGCGTCCTCGTCGAGCCGCACGAGGAACGGCAGGTCGGTGTACCGCGTGACGTAGTCGGCGAAGTACGGGGTCCGGCGCTCGACGAAGAACTCGCGCAGCGTCACATGGCCCATCGCCATCGCGAGCGCGCCGTCGGTCCCCGGCTGCACGGCGAGCCACTCGTCGGCGAACTTGACGTTGTCGGCGTAGTCGGGCGAGACGGCGACGACCTTCTGGCCGCGGTAGCGCGCCTCGGCCATCCAGTGCGCGTCCGGCGTGCGGGTGACCGGCAGGTTCGAGCCCCACATGATGAGGTACCCGGCGTTCCACCAGTCCCCCGACTCCGGCACGTCGGTCTGGTCGCCGAACACCTGGGGCGAGGCCACCGGCAGGTCCGCGTACCAGTCGTAGAACGAGAGCATCGGGGCGCCGAGGAGCGCGTGGTACCTGGCGCCCGCGCCGTGGGAGACCATCGACATCGCGGGGATCGGCGAGAAGCCGGCGACGCGGTCCGGGCCGTACCGGCGGATCGTGTGGACCTGCGCCGCGGCCGCGATCTCGATCGCCTCGTCCCAGGAGGCGCGCACGAGGCCGCCCTGCCCGCGCACGGACTTGTAGTGGGCGGCCCGGATGGGGTCCTCGACGATGTGCGCCCACGCCTCGACGGGGTCGCCGCCGACCGCGATCTTCGCGTCGCGGAACATCTCGAGCAGCACGCCGCGCACGTACGGGTAGCGGATCCGCGTCGGCGAGTACGTGTACCAGCTGAAGGCCGCACCGCGGGGGCAGCCGCGGGGCTCGTACTCGGGGCTGTCCGGCCCCACCGAGGGGTAGTCGGTCTGCTGCGACTCCCACGTGATGATCCCGTCCTTGACGTAGACCTTCCACGAGCACGAGCCGGTGCAGTTGACGCCGTGGGTCGAGCGGACGACCTTGTCGTGGCTCCACCGGTCCCGGTAGAACGCGTCGGCGTCGCGGCCGCCCTCCTTGTGGATGGTCCGCAGGTCGTCGGAGACCTCGCCGCGCCGCAGGTACCTGCCCAGCCGCAGGACGACGTCGGAGGCGGGGCCGTCCAGGCCCGGCCCCGAGCCCGGAGCGGCCTGCGGGGCGTCGTGGATGGTCACGGTGCGTGTCCTCTCGAGAGGTCCGGGTGGTCGTCGCTCCGGGGCCGCCGGCCCCGCGACGCAGGGCTCACGTCCGTGCGGTCGCGCCCTGCCGGGCGTTGCGGGCGACGGGCCCGCGGGTGAACGCGGCCGTGGCGAGGCAGACCACGGCGAGCAGGTAGAGCCCGGGGCTGTAGTCGTCCAGGGCGTCGTAGAACGCGCCCATGATCAGCGGCGGGACGAAGCCGCCCAGCCCGCCCGCCGCGCCGACCAGGCCGGTGACGGCGCCCACCTTCTCGGCCGGTGCGAGCCGTGCGACCAGCGCGAACACCGCCCCCGAGGCCGCGCCGAGGAGCGCCGCGAGCCCCAGGAAGGCGATGGTCCCCAGGGGCATGAGCGCGAGCTCGAGGCCGGCCAGGGCGGCGAGCAGCGCCGAGCCGGTGAAGCACACGACCAGCACGAGGACGGGGTCGACCCGGTCGGACAGCCAGCCGCCCACCGGACGCATGGCGACCGCGAGCACGACGAAGCCGGCGGTCCGCAGGGAGGCGTCCTCGGCCGCCAGGCCGTAGGCGTTGGTGAGGTAGGTCGGCAGGTAGACCGAGAAGGCGACGAAGCCCCCGAAGCCGAGCGCGTAGAGCACCGACAGCTGGCCGGTCGCCGGGATCTTGGCCGTCGCCCACGTCCGCGCGAGGAAGGACCCGGTCGCGACGGCGCGGTCCGGCGCGTCCCGCACGAACGCCGCCGCCACGGCCGCGTAGACCACGAGCACGCCCGCGACCAGGAGGAACGGCGCCTCGCGTCCGAACGCGTCGGACAGGCGCACCGTGGTGAACGCCGAGATCGCCGTCCCGCCCATGCCGATGCCGAAGATCCCCAGCGCCGTCCCGCGCCGCGCCGGGGGGTACCAGGCGTTGACGAGGGGCACACCGATCGCGAAGGCCGTCCCGCCCAGCCCGAGGAAGAACCCGCCGACGAGCATCGCCACGTAGGACTCGGCGACGAGCCCGATGAACAGGACGGGCAGGACCGTCAGGAGGCTGACGACGGGGAACATGAGGCGCGCGCCGAGCCGGTCGGTCAGCGCACCGACGGGGATCCGGCCGAGCGAGCCGACGACGACGGGCACCGCGACCAGCACGGACTGCTGGAAGGCGGTCAGGTCGAGCTGCTCGCGGTAGGCCGCGCCGAGCGGGCTGATCAGCGCCCAGGCCCAGAAGTTCAGCATGAAGCCGGCGAGCGCGAGCGCCAGGTTGCGGGTGGCCAGACCCTGCTGTGCTGCCATCGCACCATCCCCCGTCGCGCTACCACAGGCGTCATCACGGGGGGATGGCCCGAACGTAGCACCGCGAGCCCGGTCGGCGCCGCCCGAGGGACCCGGCGCGGCGGACGGTCGGCGGTCCGGGCTGTCAGGCCCCGGTGAGGTGGAGCACGCAGTGCTGGGGGCCGACGAACGGCTCGAGCCGCTCCGCCTCGAGCGGGCCCTCGACCTGCGCGAGCACGCCGCGCGCCAGCCCCAGGTGCACCGCGCAGATGACCTCGGCCCGCGCGCAGGCCAGGTCGTACACGGGGCACCGGGTCAGGTGCAGGCGCGCGTTCTCGGCGTCGACCTCGGGCTGGAAGCCCAGCTCCGCGAAGTGCCGCTCGAGCGCGTCGAGCTGGCGGGCAGCAGCCGGCGCGGCGCCGGGCGGGTCGGACGGTGTGTCGTCGGCGGCCGCGGTGGCCGCGAGCTCGGCGCCCCACGTGCGTCCGGACTCCTCCGCGGCACCCGGCTCGACGGGCCGCCCGTAGCCCTCCAGGAGGACCTGCAGCAGGTGCTCGCGGGCGCGCGGGTCCATGTCCTCGGCGGCCGCGCGGGCGAGCGGCCGGTACAGCATGCGGGGCCGCCCCCGCGTCAGGCGCACCTCGGACTCGCGACTGACGAAGCCCGTGGCGATCAGCCGGTCCAGGTGCTCGCGCGTCGTGTTCACGTGCAGGTCGACGGCCTGGGCGATCTCGTCGACCGTCAGCGGCCGGTCGTGCTCCTGGAGCAGGTGCAGGATCCGCACTCGGCTCTCCGAGGCCAGGGTCCGGTGCGCGCTCAGACTGGTCACGTCGCCCAGTGTCACGGCTGCCCCGGCCCCGACCCCGGGACCTTCCGACCACCCCGGTCCGGAGCCCACCGTCCACCGCCCGGTTCGGGTGGGTACGGTGAGGTGATGACGACCCCGAGCACGGCGACGGCGCCGCCCGGGCGCGCCGCCGTCGCGACGGCCGCCGTCGTCGTCGCGTCCGACCGCTGCGCGCGCGGCGAGGCGAGCGACCGCTCCGGCCCGCTCGCGAGCGAGCTCCTGGGCGCGGCCGGGTTCGACGTCGCGCCGGTCCTCGTGGTGCCCGACGGCGAGCAGTCCGTCGCGGACGCCCTGCGCGGCGCGCTCGCGCGCGGCGCGCGCGTGGTCGTGACCAGCGGCGGGACGGGTGTCGGCCCGCGCGACCGCACCCCGGAGGCGACGCGCGCCGTCGTCGACCGTGAGCTGCCCGGGGTGGCCGAGGCGCTGCGGCGCGCGGGGGCGACGCACCTGCCGTCCGCGGTGCTCTCCCGCGGGATCGCCGGGGTGACCGACGCCGGCGCCGTCGTCGTGAACCTCCCCGGGTCCCCGAACGGCGTGCGCGAGGGGCTCGAGGTGCTCGCGCCGCTGCTCCCCCACCTGCTGGACCAGCTCGACGGGGGTGGCCACGGATGAGCGCCGTCGGCACGGCGCGCCTCGCCGTCCTCACCGCCGCGCCGCTCGACCTCGCGGCGCACGTCGCCGCGGTGGCGGACCCGCGCGCGGGTGCCATCGCGACCTTCCTCGGGCAGGTCCGTGACCACGACCCGTCCGTGGCGGGCGAGGTCGTGGCGCTCGACTACTCGGCCCACCCCGACGCGGCGGCGGTGCTCGCGCGCCTCGCCGACACCGCGGCGCGCACCGACGGGGTGATCGGCGTCGCCGTCTCCCACCGTGTCGGGCTCCTCGGGGTGGGCGAGGCCGCCGTCGTGGCGGCCGTCGCCAGCGCGCACCGCGACCTCGCGTTCACCGCGTGCCGCGAGCTGGTCGAGCGCGTGAAGGCCGAGCTGCCGGTGTGGAAGCGCGAGGTCCTGCGGGACGGGTCGCACGTCTGGGTGGGCTCGGCATGACCGGGCCGCGGCCGGGCCCTGCGCCGGACGCTCCGTCCGGCGACGCGGGCCCGGGCGCCGTCGCGCCGCTCGTCGACCGGTTCGGGCGCGTGCACCGGGACCTGCGGATCTCGCTCACCGACCGGTGCTCGCTGCGCTGCACCTACTGCATGCCGGCCGAGGGCGTCCCGTGGCTCCAGGGCTCGACCATGCTCGGCACCGACGAGCTCGTCCGCATCGCGCGCGTCGCCGTCGAGCAGGGGATCAGCGAGATCCGCCTCACGGGTGGGGAGCCGCTGCTGCGGCCGGACGTGGTCGACGTCGTGCGCCGGATGGCCGCGCTCGAGGGTCCGGCCGGGCGCCCCGAGGTCTCCCTGACCACCAACGCGCTGCGCCTGCCCGCGCTCGCCGCGCCCCTGCGCGACGCCGGGCTGGCGCGGGTCAACATCAGCATCGACACCCTCGACCGCGAGCGCTTCAAGGCCCTGACGCGGCGCGACCGCCTCCACGACACGCTCGCGGGCATCGCGGCGGCCGACTCGGTGGGCTTCTCGCCGATCAAGCTCAACGCCGTCGCCATGCGCGGCGTCAACGACGGCGAGGTGGTCGACCTGGTCCGGTACGCCGTCGACCGCGGCTACCAGATGCGCTTCATCGAGCAGATGCCGCTCGACGCCGGCCACACGTGGGACCGCACGGCGATGGTCACCCAGGCCGAGGTCCTCGCGTCGCTGCGGGCGGCGTTCACGCTCACCGAGGTGCCCGGGCGCGGGTCGGCCCCCGCCGAGACCTGGTACGTCGACGGCGGCCCCGCGACGGTGGGCGTCATCGCGTCGGTGACCGCCCCGTTCTGCGGCACCTGCGACCGCGTGCGGCTCACGGCCGACGGGCAGCTGCGCTCGTGCCTCTTCTCGCGCACCGAGACCGACCTGCGCACCCTGCTGCGCGAGGGCGCCGACGACGCCGCGCTCGCCGCCGCGATCCGCCGCTGCCTCGCGGGCAAGAAGCCGGGCCACGACATCGACGACCCGACGTTCCTGCAGCCGGACCGCCCCATGAGCGCCATCGGCGGCTGACCGCCTCGGCGCCGGCCCGGCGCGTGGGTCAGCCGCCCGCGAAGGGTGGCAGGACGTCGAGCGTGGCGCCGGCGGGGACCTCGTCTTCGCCCTCGACGCGGGTGCCGTCGGCGAGCAGCGCGCAGCGGGTGAGCACCCGTGCGAGGTCGGCGCCGTGGGCGGCCACCATCGCGGCGCGGAGCTCGTCGGCGGTCCCGGCGGCCAGCGCCTCCGTCGCGACACCGGCGGCCTCGGCCGCCGCGGCGAAGTAGCGCACGGTCACGGCCGAGGACGACGTCGGCGCGGTACCCGGCCCGGGTGCCGGCGTGGCACCCGGCTCCGGAGCCGGCGCGGTGGCGGGGGTCACGGCGCGGGCGGGACGGCGCCCGCTGGTCCCGGGCCGCCCTGCCGTTCGCGGGCCTGCGCCGCCTCCACCGCGGCGGCCCACTCGGCCGCGAGCGCGCCCACGTGGTCCACCACGCGGTCGAACGCCTCGCGCCCGCCGCCGCCCGTGGCCACGGCGTAGCCGGCGAGGAAGGCGGTCAGCGGCACGGCGGGCCGGGCCACGCTGTGCGCGACGTCGCGCGTCACGTCCAGCAGCGCGTCGACGTCGAGGGAGCCGGGGTCGACGCCGAGCGCGTCGCCGACGACCACGACCCAGCGGTGCAGGTCGCTGCCGCGCAGCACGGGGCCGGCGGACGGCGCGTCGGGCGCGGCGTCGGCGCGCGGCGTCAGGACGGCGTCCGCGGTCGGCGTCGGCTCGAGCGGGGCGTCGTCGAGCGGGGCGTCGTCGGGCGGGGTGGCGTCGGGCGGGGTGGCGGCCATGCTGTCCCTCCGGTCGAGCGGGCGGGCGGGGGTGGGCGGCGGCCCGACCGGCGGACCGGCGGACCGCGCCGTGAGCAGAGCGTCCAGGCGTGCCACATCGTCCCACGTGTCCGCGTCGTCGCCACGGCCGTGCGGGTCGGGGACGGACGCCATCACGAGGTGGGCGTGGAGCCCGCGGACCGGCCCGCCGTGCACGCCACCCTGCGCGGCGAGGGCGGCCAGCGCCCGGCGCAGCGCGGTGCGCCGGTACGCCGCGACGAGCTGCGCGCGGCCCTCGGCGTCGACCAGGTGGGCGCCGTCGACGTCGGCGGTGAGCGCGGCGAGCACGTCCGGCACGACGGCGGCCGCCTGCGGCACGTCGCACGCGAGCACGAGCACCGGCGCGTCGGCGGCGGCGGACTCGTCGGTGCCCGGCGGAACGGCAGCCGCGGACCCGCCAACACCCGGCACCTCGTCGCCGGCGAGCGCGTCCAGCGCCGCGAGGCCCGCGTCGATGCCCGCGACCGGCCCGCCCGACGGCGGGTCCTCGCGGACCACCGTCACGCCCGGCCGGGCGAGCTCGGGCGGCCCCACCACGACGACGCGCCGCGCGCCGGCCGTCGCGGCGAGCGCGTGGTCGAGCAGCGTCCGTCCGGCGACGACGACGTCGGGCTTGCTCACGCGACCGAGCCGGCGCCCCTGCCCACCGGCCAGCACGATCGCGTCGAAGGTCACTCCCGGCGCCAGTCCCCCGAGCGCCCGCCGGACTTCGCGACGAGCCGCACGTCGGTGATCGACGTGCCCTTGTCCATGCCCTTGACCATGTCGACGACGGCGAGCGCGGCGACGCTCACGGCGGTCAGCGCCTCCATCTCCACGCCGGTGCGGTCCGCCGTGCGGACGGTCGCGGTGACGTCCACGCCGCCGTCGACCACCTCGAGGTCCACCACGACGCCGTGCACGCCGATGACGTGGGCCAGCGGCAGCAGCTCGGCGGTGCGCTTGGCGGCGCTGATGCCGGCGATGCGCGCGACGGCGAGCACGTCGCCCTTGGGCACGTCGCCCGAGCGCAGCGCGGCGACCACGTGCGGCGCGCACAGGACGTGACCGGCCGCCGTGGCCTGCCGGACGGTCGGCTGCTTGTGGGTGACGTCCACCATGCGCGCGTGGCCGGCGTCGTCCAGGTGCGTGAAGCTCATCGCTCGGCTCGCATGAGCCGCACCCTATCCCCGGGCTCGACGCGCTCGACGTCGGCCGCGACCACCGCGAGCGCCTCCGCGCGGGCGAGCCCGGCGACGAGGTGGGAGCCCGAGCCGCCGCGCACGGCCGGGCGCACCGCGGGCAGCGACGCCCCGCCGTCGCCCGGCGCGGCGGTGCCCACGTACGTCACCGGCATGTACTGCTCGCGGCCCGCCGGGCTGGTCCACCCCTCGAGCGCGACGGCCTCCTCCTCGACGACGTCGGCGGCCAGCCCGCGCAGCCGGCGCACGGCGGGCCGGACGAAGACCTCGAAGGAGACCGACGCGCTCACCGGGTTTCCGGGCAGCGCCACGATCGGGGTGCCGCCCCGCAGCCGGCCGTAGCCCTGGGGCTTGCCCGGCTGCATCGCGACCCTGACGAACGCCATGCCGGCGTCGGCGGCGAGCACCTCCTTCACGACGTCGTACGCGCCCATGCTGACGCCGCCCGAGGTGATGACGAGGTCGACGGCGCCGTCCTGCGCGTCGAGCGCCGCGCGCAGCGCGTCCGCCTCGTCGGGCACCGCGCCGACGCGCACGACGTCGCAGCCCGCGGCCCGCGCGGCCGCGGCGAGCAGGAACGAGTTGGAGTCCGGGATCTGGCCGCGGGCCAGGCGCGCGCCCGGGGCGACGAGCTCGCTCCCGGTGGACAGGACCGCCACGACCGGCCGCCGGTGGACGGCGACCTCGCCGCAGCCCACCGACGCGGCCGCCGCGACCTGCCGCGGGCCCAGGAGCGTCCCCGCCGCGAGCACGAGCTCACCGGCGGCGACGTCCTCGCCCGCCCGTCGCACGTGCGCTCCGGGGGCCGCCGGCGCGTGGACGGCGACGACGTCGGTCGCTCCGTCCGTCTGCTCGACCGGGACGACCGCGTCCGCGCCGGGCGGGAGCGGCGCGCCGGTCATGATCCGCGCCGCCGTCCCGGGTGTCACGACGGGCTCGGCGGCGCTGCCGGCCGGCAGGTCCGCGAGGACGGTGAGGCGCACCGGTTCCGCGAGGGTCGCGGCGGCGACGTCGTGCGCCTGCACGGCGTAGCCGTCCATCGCGGAGTTGTTCCAGCGGGGCAGGGCCTCGGGCGCGCGGACGTCCTGCGCGAGCACGAGTCCTGCGGCGTCGGCGATCGGGACGCGGACGACGGGCAGCGGCTCGACGAGGCCGAGCACGGCGGCGCGGTGCTCGGTGACGGTTCGCATGCGCGCCAGTATGACCGTGCGTCAGGCCGTGAGGTCCTCCCAGACGAAGGGCGTCGTCGTGCCGGTCTCCCAGTCGCGCCGCAGGATGGCGTAGGCGACCGAGGCCACCGGCTGCCCGCCCGCCACCGGCCACCCCTCGCGGTAGTGCGCCTCCTTGAGCCAGCCGCACCGCAGGAAGGTGCGGCGCATGGCGACGTTGTCCTCGCGCGTCTGGCCCTCGAAGCGGTGGACGTCGGGCATGGTCCCGAACACCAGGTCCGTCGCCGCGCGCACCGCCTCGGCACCCAGGCCCCGGCCGCGGGCGGGCGGGTCCAGCCGGAGGTCGAACAGCGGTGCGTCGTCGCTGAGGTCCTCCAGCCGCAGGAAGCCGATCCGCCCGAGGACGTCGTGCTCGAGCCAGAAGGAGTCGTGGTCCTCGTCCCGGTAGGCGCCGTCGGCGATCGCGCGCTCGACGTCCTCGGCGGTGAGCCGCGGCCGGACGTGGAACGGGAAGACGTTGCGTGTCATGAACTCGACGAGGTCGGCGCGGTCGACACCCGTGGGATCGAGGCGGTGGAGGGAGACGGTCATGGGGGTCGACCGTAGCGCCGCGGTCCGGGCCGCCGCCGCGCCGGCCGCGCGGCCGGGACGCCCCGCGGGCGGTCGGGCGTCAGTAGGACGGCAGGGACGGGTCGACGTCGCGGACCCACGCGAGCACGCCGCCGTCGAGGTGCGCGACGTCGCGGCCCGCGGCCCGGACCGCGCGCGCGGCCTGCGCCGAGCGGACGCCGCTGCGGCAGTGCAGCACCACGGGACGGTCGCCCGGGACGCGCGGCAGTCCGGTGCCGTCGAGCAGGTCGGCGAGCGGGATCGCGAGCGCGCCGGGGATCGCGACGATGGCGCGCTCCCCCGGCTCGCGCACGTCGACCAGCGTGAAGTCGTCCTCGCCGCGCTCGCGGGCCCTGAGCCGTTCGGCGAGGGCGAGCGCAGTGATCGTCGGGACGTCGTCGGGCGTGACGGCGGGCACGTCGTCGGGGACGTCGTCGGGGACGTCGTCGGTGAGGGCTGCACCGTCTGTCGGGGCTGCACCGTCGGTCGCGGCCGGCGCGTGGGCGAGCAGCGGCACCTCCGACCAGCGCGCGGCGAGGCCGTCGAGCACCAGCACACGCCCCAGCAGCGGGCCGCCCGTGCCGGTGATCAGCTTCACGGCCTCGGTCGCCATGATCGAACCGACCTGCCCGACCAGGGCGCCCAGGACGCCGCCCTCGGCGCACGAGGGGACGCTGCCCGGGGGCGGCGGGGCCGGGAAGAGGTCGCGGAGCTGCACGGCGGGCACGCCGCTGCCCTGCGGCGGGCGCCCCCAGAACACCGACACCTGAGCGTCGAAGCGGTAGACGGACCCCCAGACCTCGGGAAGTCCGAGACGTACGCACGCGTCGTTGACCAGGTAGCGGGTCGGGAAGTTGTCGGTCCCGTCGAGCACGAGGTCGTAGCCGCCCAGCACCTCGTCGACGGTGGCGGCGTCCAGCCGCACGTGGTGCAGCACGACGTCGACGTCGTCGTCGATCCTGTGGACCGCGTCGCGGGCGCTCTCGGTCTTGGCCCGGCCGACGTCGGCACGGCCGTGGACCACCTGCCGCTGGAGGTTGCTGAGCTCGACGTCGTCGTGGTCGACGATGCCCAGTCGCCCGACGCCCGCCGCCGCGAGGTAGAGCAGCGCGGGCGCGCCGAGGCCACCCGCGCCGACGACGCACACGCGCGCGGCGCGCAGCCGGCGTTGCCCGAGCTCCCCGAGCGCCGGCAGCAGCAGGTGGCGCGACCACCGCTCGACCTGCGCGGCCGTGAGCGGCGGACCCGGCTCCACGAGCGGCGGCACCCCCATGCGCGCCACGCTACCCACCCCCGCGCGGCGCCGTGCCACGGGCCCCGACACCCACCGTGGAGCGATGTGCATGGGCCCCGACACCATCCACCGTGAGTGCCGCACACGGGTCCCGATACCCACCGTGGAGCGTTGTGCCGAGACACACCGGCGTGTCGGAGCACGACACTCCACATCCCGCGCACGACGCTCCGCTCAGCCGCACGACGCTCCGCACAGACGGCTCGCCGCGTCCGGCTACCACCGTGGCCGGACAGCTGACGCCTCCGCCGCAACGGGCCCGACGCCGACCGTGGAGCGTTGTGCCGAGACACACCGGCGTGTCCGAGCACGACGCTCCACGCACCGCGCACGACGCTCCGCTCGGCCGCACAACGCTCCACGCACGGCACGCGGCGCCACGCTCGGACGCACGACGCTCCGCGCACAGGGCACGACGCTCCGCGCACACGGGTGGTGGTGGGCGCGGGCGCCTGTCCGGACGCCTCCGCCCGCGGACCCGGCCGTTGGCTCCTTCGGGCGCGGGTGCGGCCGTTCTGGCCCAACATGAACGCACGTGAGTACGGTGGGCCGGTGTCGACCTACCGCATCCGCGACGCTGCGACCTTGCTGGGCGTGAGCACGGACACCGTGCGCCGGTGGGTGGACGCCGGGCGGCTGACGGCGCGGCTCGACGACACCGGACGTCGCGTGGTCGACGGCGCCGAGCTTGCGGCGTTCGCCCAGGAGCTGGCCTCGACCCCCGGCCCGGAGGGCTCGTCCGGGCACTCGGTGCGCAACCGGTTCACGGGCCTGGTCACCCGCGTGGTGCGCGACACGGTCATGGCCCAGGTCGAGATCCAGGCGGGCCCCTTCCGGGTGGTCTCCCTCATCAGCCGGGAGGCGGCCGACGAGCTCGGCCTCGAGCCGGGCGTCCTCGCGACGGCGACCGCCAAGGCCACGACGGTCGCGATCGAGCGCCCGAGCACGCACGACGTCGGCCCCGGCGCCAGGCGCCCGTCGCCGTGAGGGGCGCCGCATGAGCAGGCGTCCCCCGGCGCGGCGTCCGTCCGCCGTCGTGAGTGGTGCCGCGTGAGCACGCGTCGCGCGGCGTGGCGCCCGATCGCGTGGGCGGCGACGACGGTCCTGCTCGTCGGCGGCGGGGTCTGGCTCGCGGAGGGCGGGACCGCGTCCGCAGGGACGGACGCGGCGGACGCGGCTCCCCGCGCGACACCCGGCGGCGCGGACGACGACGCCGCGGGCGAGGTCGTCGTCCTCGCCGCAGCGTCGCTCGCCGAGCCCTACGAGACGCTCGCCGCCGAGCTCGAGCGGCGCCACCCCGGGCTGACCGTGACGATCTCGACCGGACCGAGCACCGCCCTCGCCGCGCAGGTCGCGGCGGGTGCGCCCGCCGACGTCCTGGCCACGGCCAGCGTGGAGACGATGGCGGCCGCGACCGGCGCGCTCGACGAGGCCGGGACCGGGACGCCCGAGCCCGTCGTGGTCGCGACGAACACCATGGCCCTCGCCGTCCCGGGGCCGTCCGCGCCCGGCAACGGCGACGCGCCAGACGACGACGACGCCGTGCGGTCCCTCGCCGACCTCGCCCACGCCCGGTACGCGGTGTGCCGCCCCGAGGTCCCGTGCGGTGAGGGCGCCGACGCCGTGCTGGCCGCCGCCGGCGTCGCACGCGCGCCGGTGACGTACGAGAACGACGTGGGCGGGGTCCTCACCAAGGTGGCGATGGGCGAGGTGGACGCGGGACTGGTCTACGCGTCCGACGTGCACCCGTCGGCGCCCCTCGTGCGGGCGGGACGGGTCGTCGGCGTCCCGCTCGACGGCGCCACGGGCGATCGGGGGGCCGCGGGCGAGCCCGGCACCGCACTCACCGGCGACGGCGCCGCGCCGTGGACGACGTCGTACCCGGTCCTCGTCCTGCCCGACGCGCCCCATCCCGCCGGCGCGCGCGCGTTCGTCGACCTCCTGACGTCCGACGTCGGCCGCGCCGTCCTGCGCGACGCCGGGTTCGGACCGCCCCCGTGAACCGCGCGACCTCCCCGATGGTGCCCGCGCCCGGCGCCGGCCCGACCGACGAGCCGGGCCGCCCCGTCCCGCCTCGCACGCCGCCGGGACGCGCCCTGCCGCCGGCCGCGGTGGTCCCCGCCGCGCTCGGAATCGGCTTCCTCGCCCTTCCCCTCGTCGGCCTCGCCGCGCGCGCGCCGTGGGACGACCTCGGACGCGTGCTCGGC
Organism: Actinotalea sp. JY-7876; assembly: GCF_014042015.1. Taxonomy (NCBI): domain Bacteria; kingdom Bacillati; phylum Actinomycetota; class Actinomycetes; order Micrococcales; family Cellulomonadaceae; genus Actinotalea; species Actinotalea sp. JY-7876. The sequence goes on from NZ_CP059493.1 coordinate 2,628,685, forward strand.
GAGCCCGCCGTCCGGCAGGCGCTCGGCCTGTCGCTGTGGACGGCGACGGTCTCGACGCTCGTCTGCGTGCTCTTCGGGGTGCCGCTCGCGTGGTTGCTCGCGCGCGGCCGGCTGCCCGCGCGCCGCCTGGTGCGGGCGGTCGTGACCCTGCCCCTGGTCCTCCCGCCCGTGGTCGGGGGCGTCGCCCTGCTGACGGTGCTCGGGCGACGAGGCCTGGTGGGCGGGTGGCTCGACGCCGTCGGGATCACGCTGCCGTTCACGCCCGCCGCCGTCGTGGTCGCGCAGACGTTCGTCGCCATGCCGTTCCTCGTCGTGACCGTGGAGGGTGCCCTCCGGGCCTCCGACCGCCGGTTCGAGGAGGCCGCAGCCTCGCTCGGGGCGTCCCGGCTGACCGTGCTGCGCCGCGTGACGCTGCCCCTCGTCGCACCCTCGGTCGCCGCGGGTGCGGTGCTGACCTGGGCGCGGGCCCTCGGGGAGTTCGGCGCCACGGTGACCTTCGCCGGCAGCTTCCCGGGGCGCACCCAGACGCTCCCCCTCACGGTCTACGCGGCGCTCGACCGCGACCCGGACGCCGCCGTCGCGCTCAGCCTCCTGCTGCTCGCGGTCTGCGTCGCGGTCCTCGTCGGCCTGCGCGGCCGCTGGGTCGGGGAGGCCGGGCCGGAGCGCCCGACGCCCCGGGCCGGGATCGCGTCGGGCGCGGACGGATCCGCATGAGCCCGGCCAGAGGCGGGCGGCAGCCGGGCGACGCCGCCGCCGGGCTCCGTCTCGCGGGCAGCGTCCGCCGCGGTGCCTTCGTGCTCGACGTCGACCTCGCCGTGGGCCCAGGCGAGGTCGTCGCGCTCGTCGGGCCGAACGGCGCGGGCAAGTCCACCCTCGCGCGCGCGGTCGCCGGCCTCGAGGCCCTGCAGACCGGTCGGGTCGAGCTGGCCGGGCGGGCGCTGGACGACGCCGCCGCCGGCACCTTCGTCCCGCCCGCGCGCCGCGCCGTCGGCACGGTCTTCCAGGACCACCGCCTCTTCCCGCACCTCACGGCGCTCGACAACGTCGCGTTCGGGCCGCGCGCCGCGGGTGCCGACCGTGGCAGGGCGGCCGACGCCGCGCGCGGCTGGCTCGAGCGGCTGGGCGTGGCGGAGCTGGCCGAGCGCCGGCCCGCGGAGCTCTCGGGTGGCCAGGCCCAGCGCGTCGCCCTGGCCCGGACGCTCGCCGCGGCGCCGCGCGCGCTCGTGCTCGACGAGCCGCTCGCGGCGCTGGACCCGCGCACGCGGGCCGACGTGCAGCGCGCGCTCGCCGAGCACCTCGCGAGCTTCGCCGGGCCATGCGTGCTGGTGACGCACGACGTCGTGGACGCGCTGGTCCTCGCTGACCGCCTCGTCGTGCTCGAGGCGGGTCGGGTCGTGCAGGACGCGACCCCGGGCGACGTCGTGCGGCGGCCCGCGACGCCGTACGCGGCGCACCTGCTCGGGCTCAACCTGTTCGAGGCACCGGTCCCGTTCCCGACCGCCGGCGGGCCGCCCGCCGCGGGTGCGCGCGTCGCCGTGCGGCCGTCAGCCATCGCGCTGGGGCCGGCCGGAGCGGCGGACCAGCCCTGGAGCGGCACCGTGGCGGCCGTGTCGGCCCGCGGGGAGCACGTGCGCGTGGAGGTCGATGCCGTGCCGCCAGCCGTCGTCGAGACCACGGCCGCCGACCTGCCGCCCTACGTGCGCCCGGGCGAGCGCGTCACCCTGACGGTCAGCCCCGCGCCGACGCCGTACTGACCGGCCACCCAGGTCAGAGCAGGGCCGGGGTGTCCGCGTGCGTCCACGGGGCCGCCCCTCTTTACTGATCACATGGACCGACGACGCCTGCGACCCGTGCTCGCCGCTGCCCTCCTGCCCGCCCTCGCCCTGCCCCTCGCGGCATGCAGCCCCGACAACGACGTCAACTCGCTCTCCAGCGGGTTCGACCTCGCGCACGACGACCCGATGGGCTTCGTGGCATGCCGCGACCTGTGGGCCGCCGAGAGGCTCGACGGCGACGAGCGCGACGAGCTCATGGACGCGGTCGCCGCGTCGGCCGCGAGCGCGGAGTCCCGCCCCATCCGCGACACCGTCGACCCGCCCGTGACGAACGCCAGCTCCGAGCGCATCGGCTCCGACCAGCGCGGCGAGTTCACCGTCGACGAGGACGCCCTGCGCGAGGGCTGCATCGAGGCGGGCTTCAACCCCGAGGACGTCACCGACAACGACGACGAGGGCGTCGAGGGCGACTCCACCTCCTCCTGACCCCGCCACCACGCTCCTCCTGACCCCGCCGCGCGTCGAGTGTGCGGAGCGTGTGACCGGTGTGGCTGGTGGTGCTGGAGGGATTCCCTCCAGCACCACCAGCCCCATCAGCACCACGCTCCGCACGTTTCGCGCGGGTGGGCCGCACCGCCCGCCTCCGACCCCAGAGACGACCCCAGAGACGGCGAAGGGCCCGAGCCGCGAGGCTCGGGCCCTTCGCCGTTCGACGGCCGCGTCTCGCTCGGCGGCGCTCGCTCGACGGCGCGCTACGACGTCACTCGGACGTCGGCGGCTCGTCCTTGCCGGCCTCCTCGAGCGCGTCCGCCTCCTCCTTGGTGGCGTGGACGGCGCCGTCGGCGTGCTCCGGCGGACCGTAGACCGTGTAGAGGATCAGCGGGTTCTCGCCGGTGTTGACGAAGTTGTGCTTCCTGCCCGCCGGGACGACGACGAGGTCGCCCTGGCTGACCTTGCGCTTCTGCCCCGAGACGGTCGCCTCACCGATGCCGCTGACGAACGTCAGGATCTGGTCGGTGTCCTCGTGGACCTCCTCGCCGATCTCGCCGCCCGGCGGGATCGTCATGATGACCAGCTGGGTGTGCTCGCCGGTCCAGAGCACCCGTCGGAAGTCGGGGCTCTGCTGGGCGACGGTCGCGATCGTGAAGTGCTCCATGCGGGGGCGCTCCTCTGCTCGGGTCGGTTGGGGACCCCACTGTCCTACCGCGCCCGCCCGCTCGCCGCGCGGCGAGCGGGCGCGGCCGGCACGGCGTCAGCGGCGCGAGCGCCGGGTGGCGGTGTCCGCGTCGGCCTGGGAGTCCGGGTCCGCGTCGGAGCCCCGCGACTCGCGCAGCGCCCGTCCGGCCGCGACGTCCTTGGCGTGCTGCTGCTGCTTCTTCTCACTGGCCTTGGTGTCGCGCGGCGGCAGCTGGATGGTCTCCTCGGCCTCGATGCCTGCCTGCAGCTCACGTCCGCGCTCGAGCTCGGCGTCGAGCTCCGCGCCGAACAGCAGCGCGTTGTTGGTGAGCCAGACCCACAGCAGGAAGATGATGACGCCGGCGAGCGCACCGTAGGTCGCGCTGTAGCTGCTGAAGTTCGCCACGTAGAAGCCGAAGGCAGCGGTCGCGATCGCCCACACGAGGATGAACACGAACGACCCGACGCTCAGCCACCGGAACTTGGGCTGGCGCACGTTCGGGGTCCCCCAGTAGAGGATCGCGACCGCGAGCGCGACGAGCAGCACGATGACCGGCCACTTGGCGATGTTCCACACGGTGACGGCCTGTGCACCCAGGCCGACGGCGCCCCCGATCGCCTCGGCGACGGGACCGGACAGGACGAGCGCGACGCAGATGACGGCCACCAGCACGAGGGTGATCAGCGTGATGAGGAGCATCCACGGCCGCAGCTTCCAGATCGGCCGGCCCTCGTCGATCTCGTACATCCGGTTCATCGCGCGGCTGAAGGCGTTCACGTACCCCGACGCCGACCACAGGGCGACGAGCAGACCGGTGATGAGGGCCAGACCCGCACCCTCCTGGCTGGCGAGGTTCTTGACGATGTCCTCGACGAACTTGAGGTCCAGCCCGGGCGCCATGTCTTTCGCGAGGTCCATCACGCGGTCGACGATCTCCTGACCGTTGCCGAAGACTCCGAGCAGCGACACGAGCGCCAGCGCGGCCGGCGCCACGGCGAGCACCGCGTAGTAGGTCAGCGCGGCGGCCATGTCGGTGCACTGGTCGCGCAGGAACTCCCGGAACGTCTTCTTCAGGACGTAGAACCACGACGGCTTCGTCAGGTCGGTCGGTGAGTCGGGCTTGCCGGGGTGGTCGGGGTGCGGCGCGTCCGTCTTCTCGGTCGCGTGCTCGTCCGTGCGGTGGTGGGCCATCGTCGTCTCCTCGTCCAGCGTGATCAGGCGGCGTCAGGTCGTGGGTGCGGCGGGTCGTCGGCTCCGGGCGGGGCCCCGGGCGGGAAGCCGCGCCGCGCCGCGCGGTAGGACGGCTCGCGCAGCCGCGCGAGCCACGGGTAGACCCCCAGGCCCGCCGGCGGGGCGAGGGGCTCGAAGCGCACGGGCGGGTCCAGCTCGGGGCCTGCCCGACCGGCGACGACGAGCGAGCCGAACGCGCGCCACGCGCCGCCGAACGGCGCCCAGACGAGCGTCAGCCGCCACGGGTCGAGATCGAGGGCCTCCGCGAGCGCCGCCGGCTGCGTCGGCAGCTCGCGCGGCGGGTCCGCGAGCGCCGCGACCATGACGGGCCCGCGCGCGGTGCGGAACGGCATCACGGAGCTGTACGTCCCGCGCCCGACGGCGCGCTGCGCCGCCAGCACGTGCCGCAGCCCGACGGGTCGGCCCGTGGTCGACAGCAGCAGGTCCTCCCCCGCGGGGGTGCGCAGCGCGAGGCCGTGCACATCCGGCCAGCCGTCCGGCAGGCCCGCGCCGCGCGAGAGGCGCACGACGACGTCGTCGGTCCCCGCGCCGTCGAACCACGCCACCCCCGTCGAGCCGCCGGTGCGCTCCAGCCGCCCGCGCAGCACGGCGCCGCGCGGGTGCATGGGCTTGGCGCGTCGCGCCCGGGCCGCCCGCTCGACCACTGCCGCCAGGCCGGACCCGAGGCCGTCGAGGAGGCGCACGGCCGACGCTCCCGCGCCGTGCGCGGCCGGTTCGTCGGCGACGTGCCGGCCCCGGGGCGCGGGCGCGGACCCGGCGTCGTGCGCGGACCGCGGTTCCCGCGGCTCCGGCGGCGCGGTCGGCGCTGCTGTCGAGGGCGTGTCCACTCACCGAGCATCGCGTGGGACCCGCGCCCTGTCGCGCCGAGCGGCGCCCGGCCCCGGCGGGAGCGACGCCGAGCCCCGGCGAGAGCCGCCCTCGGTCACGATCGGGTCACGACCGTTGACACCGGTCGACGCACGGGCGCACGGTGTGCGCAATCGATGAGACCGGTCTCAGAACGCTACCGAGCGCCGTGCGCGTGCGGATGAGACCGATCCCAGCCGACGCCTCCGCGCTCGTCCCGAGCGTGGCACGTACGGAGCGGCAGAGCCGCCGCTCATGACGACGAAGGAGTCACACGTGCGCACCACCAGGAAGCGGTCACTCACCCTCGGCGCCGGCGTGGCGGGGTTCGCCCTGCTCGCCAGCGCCTGCAGCACCGGCACCGGCACCGGCACCGGCACCGACGACGCCGGCGGCGACGAGGGCGAGGGCGGTGGTGACTCCGAGGAGATCACCCTCACCGTCGCGACGTTCAACGAGTTCGGGTACGAGGAGCTCGTCGAGGAGTACATGGACCTCAACCCCGGCATCACGGTCGAGCACCGCAAGGCCGCGACCGCCAACGAGGCGCGCGACAACCTCAACACCCGCCTCGCGGCCGGCTCCGGACTCGCGGACATCGAGGCCATCGAGGTCGACTGGCTGACCGAGCTCATGCAGTTCTCGGACAAGTTCGTGGACCTCAGCGACCCGGAGGTCGAGGACCGCTGGATCGACTGGAAGACCGAGGCCGCCACCACCGAGGACGGCATGCTCATGGGCTACGGCACGGACATCGGGCCGCAGGGCATCTGCTACCGCTCGGACCTGTTCGCGGCCGCCGGCCTGCCGACGGACCGCGAGGAGGTCGCGGCGCTGCTCGAGGGCGACTGGGAGAACTACTTCACGGTCGGCGAGCAGTTCGTCGCCAACTCCGACGCCGCCTGGTTCGACTCGGCCGGCGCGACCTACCAGGCGATGGTCAACCAGCTCGAGAACGCCTACGAGGAGGACGACGGCACGCCCATCCCGCTCGAGGGCTCGGAGGTCGAGGACCTCTACACCACCGTCCTGGAGGCGAGCGTCGACCGCGAGCTGTCCGCGCACCTCGCGCAGTGGAGCGACGACTGGAACGCCGCGTTCCAGAACGGCGCCTTCGCCACGATGGCCTGCCCCGGCTGGATGCTCGGCATCATCGAGGGCAACGCGGCGGGCGTGACCGGCTGGGACATCGCCGACGTCTTCCCCGGCGGCGGCGGCAACTGGGGCGGGTCCTACCTCACGGTGCCGACCCAGTCCGAGCACCCGGAGGAGGCCATGGCGCTCGCCAACTGGCTGACCGCTCCCGAGCAGCAGATCAAGGCGTTCAACTCCAAGGGCACGTTCCCGAGCCAGTCCGCGGCGCACGAGTCGGACGACCTCCTCACCTCCACGAACGACTTCTTCAACGACGCCCCGACCGGGCAGATCCTCGTGAACCGCGCCGAGGCGGTCACGGCCACCCCCTACAAGGGCACGAACTACTTCGCGATCCACACCACGGTCGCCGACGGCCTGACCCGCGTCGACGTGGACCAGACCGACGACGCCGCGTCCTCCTGGGAGAAGACGCTCCAGGCGTACGCCGAGCTCGGCCTCTGACCGAGCAGTCCGGACCGCACGGTCCGCGATGAGCGCGGGCCGGGCCGGGGAGCACGCCACCCCGGCCCGGCCCGGCGTTCGCACGGACGACGTCGTCTTCGCCACCTGGAGCTTCCCGTGTCAGTGACCGTCCCCGTCGGGACCGAGCCCGAGCGCCCCGAGCAGGACGAGCGCGCGACCTCGGCCGCCACCGCACCACCGGACGACGCCCGCCAGCGCCTGCGCAACCTGCGCGGCAGGCTCGACGTCCGGCTCTCGCCCTACCTGTACATCTCGCCGTTCTTCGTCGTCTTCGCGATCGTCGGGCTGTTCCCGCTGGTCTACACCGCGTACGTCTCGTTCCACGAGTGGCACCTCATCGGCGGCCAGGGCGAGTTCGTCGGGTGGCAGAACTACACCGACGTCCTGCAGCAGCCCCGGTTCATGACCGCGCTGCGGAACACGTTCAGCATCTTCCTGCTGTCGTCCGTGCCGCAGCTCATCGCGGCCATCGTCATCGCGGCGGTCCTCGACGCCAACCTGCGCGCCAAGACCTTCTGGCGCATGGGCGTCCTGCTGCCCTACGTCGTCGCACCGGTCGCGGTGGCGCTCATCTTCTCGCGCCTCTTCGCCGACCAGGCGGGCATGGTCAACACGCTCCTGGGGACGGTCGGGATCGAGCCGATCCGCTGGCACGCCGACGCGCTCGCCAGCCACGTCGCGATCGCGACGATGGTCAACTTCCGGTGGATCGGCTACAACACGCTGATCTTCCTCGCGGCGATGCAGGCGATCCCGCGCGACATCTACGAGGCGTCAGTCATCGACGGCGCCAACCGCTTCCGGCAGTTCTTCTCGGTCACGGTCCCGATGCTCCGACCGACGATGATCTTCGTCATCCTGACCTCGACCATCGGGGGCCTGCAGATCTTCGACGAGCCGCGCATGTACGACCAGCTCGGCACGGGCGGCGCGGACCGGCAGTGGATGACCGTGACGATGTTCCTCTACGAGCTCGGTTGGGGCGCGCAGAAGAGCTTCGGCCGCGCGGCCGCCGTCGCGTGGATCCTCTTCCTCATCATCGTCGTGATCGGCCTCGTCAACTTCGCGCTCACCCGGCGCATCGCGTCCACCGGCCAGGCCGACCCCGGCCGGCGTCAGCGCCGCGCCGCCGCGCGTGCCGCCGCCCGCACCATCGAGAAGGGCGGACGGCGATGAGCTCCGTTCCCATGATCGCCCAGACCGCGGGGGCCGGTGCCGCGCGTGCCGCGGCCCGCAAGCGCGGGCTCGGGGGCGCCGGCGTCAACCGCCGCCCCGGCTGGGTCACGTACGTGATCCTCGGCCTGGTGCTCGCGATCTCCGCGTACCCGATCTACTACGCGTTCCTCCTGGCGTCGTCGGACTCGGCGACGATCGCGCAGAACCCGGTGCCCTCGCTGATCCCGGGGCCGAACCTGCTCGAGAACCTGGGCCGCGTCGTCTCCTCGGACATCAAGTTCTGGCAGGCGGTCACCAACAGCGTGGTCGTCTCCGTCGTCACGTCGGTGTCCGTCGTCTTCTTCGCGACGCTGGCCGGCTTCGCGTTCGCGAAGCTGCGCTTCCGCGGCCGGCGCGGGCTGCTCGTCTTCATCGTCGCGACGATGGCGGTGCCCGTGCAGCTCGGCGTCGTCCCGCTGTTCATCGTGATGTCGAAGCTCGAGTGGACCGGCAAGCTCATCGCCGTCATCGTGCCGAGCATGGTCACGGCGTTCGGCGTCTTCTGGATGACCCAGTACCTCGAGGAGGCACTGCCGTACGAGCTCATCGAGGCGGCGCGCGTCGACGGCTGCTCGATGATCCGGACGTTCTGGCACGTGGCGCTGCCCGCCGCGCGCCCGGCGGCGGCCATGCTGGCGCTGTTCACGTTCGTCGGCTCGTGGACGGCCTTCTTCTGGCCGTTCATCGTCCTCGGGTCCTCGAACCCGACGCTCCCGGTGGCGCTCCAGCTTCTCCAGGCCTCGTACTTCAAGGACTACGCTCTGATCATGGCAGGCGTCGTCGCAGCAACACTCCCCCTCATCCTCCTGTTCGTGCTCGCCGGCAAGCAGCTGGTGTCCGGCATCATGCAGGGCGCGGTGAAGGGATGAACCACGACCTGAAGCTCCCCCGCGGCTTCGTCTGGGGAGCGGCCACCGCCGCCTTCCAGATCGAGGGCGCCAGCACCGCCGACGGCCGCACCGACTCCATCTGGGACACGTTCTGCCGCGTCCCGGGCGCGGTCGCCAACGGCGACACCGGCGAGGTCGCGTGCGACCACTACCACCGCTGGCCGCAGGACATCGCCCTGATGACCGAGCTCGGCCTCGGGGCGTACCGCTTCTCGACCGCCTGGCCGCGGATCATGCCCGAGCCGGGCCGCGTCGAACAGCGCGGGATCGACTTCTACTCGCGCCTGGTCGACGGGCTGCTCGAGGCGGGCGTCACGCCGTGGCTGACCCTCTACCACTGGGACATGCCGCAGTGGCTCGAGGACCGGGGCGGCTGGACCTCGCGCGAGGTCGTGGACCACTTCACCGAGTACTCGATGGTGCTCCACTCCGCGCTCGGCGACCGGGTCCGGCAGTGGACGACCCTGAACGAGCCGTGGTGCAGCGCGTTCCTCGGCTACGCCGGCGGGCAGCACGCGCCCGGGCGACAGGAGCCGCAGGCCGCGGTCTCCACGGCCCACCACCTGCTGCTCGCGCACGGTCACGTGATCCGCGAGATCCGCGCGGTGGACCCGACGGCGTCGCTCGGCATCACGCTGAACTTCACGGTGACCGACCCGGTCGACCCGTCCGACGAGGCCGACGTCCGCGCGGCCGCGCTGGTCGAGACGATGCAGAACCGGCTGTTCGTGGAGCCTGTCGTGCTGGGCGCCTACCCCCAGGACGCGGTGGACGCCTTCGCGGCGGTCGGCACCGAGCTGCCGGTGCGCGACGGCGACCTGGAGGTCATCGCGACGCCGATCGACTTCCTGGGCGTCAACTACTACAACGGCATGGCCATCACGGGCCACCAGCCGGCTCCCGAGACGGTGGTGCCCGCGGGGGCGCCCCCCGAGCGCACGGTCAGCAACCCGTCGGTCGGCGTCGTCGGCGCCTACCCGGTCGCGCGCGGCCTGCCGCGCACGGCCATGGACTGGGAGGTCCAGCCGGACGGGCTCGAGCGCCTGCTCATCGGGCTCCACAAGGACTACACGGGGCCCGCCGGGATCCCGCTGTACGTCACGGAGAACGGCTCGGCGTTCGAGGACGAGGTCGGCCCGGACGGCACGGTGCACGACGTCGAGCGCACCGACTACCTGGTCGAGCACCTCGCGGCGCTCGGCCGCGCGGTGGAGGCGGGCGCGGACGTGCGCGGCTACTTCGCGTGGTCGCTGCTCGACAACTTCGAGTGGGCGTTCGGCTACGACAAGCGGTTCGGCATCGTCCACGTCGACTTCGAGACGCTCGAGCGCACGCCCAAGACCAGCGCCCGGGTCTACGCCTCAGCGATCGCGACCGGCACCGTGCCCCTGGGCGGTACGGTGCGCCCGTGACCCCCAGCCCGCTCGCCCGCCGGGGGGCACCGACGATCCGCCAGGTGGCGGCGGCTGCCGGTGTCTCCCGGGCGACGGCCTCGCGCGTGATCAACGGCGGCAACCTGGTGAGCCCGCAGGCGCGCGCCGCCGTGGAGCGGGCGATCGCGGAGCTGGCGTTCGTGCCGAACCCGGTGGCGCGCAACCTCGCGACCAGGCGCACGGGCTCGGTCGCCCTCGTGGTGCCCGAACCGAACAACCGGCTGCTGACGGACCCCTTCTTCGGCGGCATCGTCAACGGGCTGAGCCTGGCGCTCGACGACTCGGACCTGCAGATGGTCCTCGTCATCGCGCGCCGGGGCGCGAGCACGGAGCGCGCCTCGCGGTACCTCACGCAGGGCCACGTCGACGGCGCCGTCGTCGCCTCGCACCACCGCGACGACGCGCTCAACCGCGAGCTGGTCGACTCCGGCCTCCCCTGCGTCTTCCTGGGGCGCCCGCTCGACGTGCGCCACCCGTACTACGTCGACGTCGACCACACGGCCGGTGCGCGCATGGCGACCGAGCACCTCATCGCGTCGGGCCGCACCCGCATCGCCACCATCGCCGGCCCGCCGGACATGACCGCGGGCGTCGACCGGCTGGCCGGCTGGCGCGAGGCGATGCGCACGGCGGGCCACGCTGACGATGCCGTCGAGTTCGGCGACTTCACGGCGCGCGGCGGAGCGGCGGCCATGGCGCGCCTGCTCGAGGCGCACCCGGACCTCGACGCGGTGTTCGTCGCCAACGACCTCATGGCCTCGGCCGCGCTGACGCACCTCGCCCAGCGCGGGCGGCGCGTGCCCGAGGAGATCGCGGTGTTCGGGTTCGACGACATCGGGGTCGCCGAGACCACCGACCCGCCACTCAGCACGGTCGCCCAACCGCTCGACCAGATGGTGGCGCGGGCCGCGGTGATGCTGCTCGCGCTCCTCGCCGGCGAGGAGGTCCCGCCGCAGCCGATCCTGTACGAGGCGCGCCTGTCCCTGCGCGAGAGCGCGTAGGCGTCGCCTCCCCACCAGGGGCGGTGGTCAGGCGAGGACGGTCTGACCGAGCGCGTTGCCGATGGCGAAGGTGATCGCCATCGCGAGCACTCCCCCGACGATGAGCCGTACGACGGCGCGGAGCCGCCGCGCGCGGCCGAGCCGGGCGCTGATGGTCCCCGTCAGGGCGAGCGCCACGACGACGGCGGCGGCCGTCACCGCCACGCGCGTGCCGGGCGGCGCGAGCACCACCGCGAGCAGCGGGAGCAGCGCGCCCACGGTGAACGAGACGGCCGAGGCGAAGGCGGCCTGCCACGGGTTCGTCCGCTCGAGGGGGTCCAGGCCCAGCTCGGCCTCGACGTGCGCGCCGACGGCGTCGTGCGCGGTGAGCTCGAGCGCGACCTGGCGCGCGGTCTCCGGCGCCAGGCCACGGGCCTCGTAGAGCCCGGCGAGCTCGGCGAGCTCGCCCTCGGGGTCGTCGGCCAGCTCCTGACGCTCGAGCGCGATGAGCGCGCGCTCGGTGTCGCGCTGGCTGCTGACGGACACGTACTCGCCCAGGGCCATCGAGACCGCCCCGGAGGCCAGGCTGGCGATGCCGGCGACGAGGATCGCCTTGCTGTCGTCGGTCGCGGCGGCGACGCCGATCACCAGGCCGGCGGTCGAGATGATCCCGTCGTTCGCGCCGAGCACGCCCGCGCGGAGCCAGTTGAGCCGCGCCTGCAGGCCGGCGGCGTGGGGCTCGGCGCGCGCCGGCGGCGCACCGGGCGACCCGGCCACGGCACCCGCCCCGGCCGCGGGCTCACCCGAGCGCATCCCCGACCCGGGCTCGGCGGCGCCGTCTGCCATGCCTCGACGCTAGGCCTGCCCCCGGCCGAGCGCCACCACACCGGGACGGCAGCGCGGCGCCTGCGTCAGGCGGTGGACGCGCGGCCCGCCGCGCCACCCGCACCGGCTGGGCCGGGGGGCGCCTGCGGCTGCCCCGCCTCGCCCCGCACCGCGTCGAGGAGGATCCGCTCGAGCCGCGGGTCCGCGAGCGCGCGGAAGTGCCCGGGGGTCGCCAGCTCGACGTTCGCCGCACCGGGCAGCACGCTGCCGCCGGGGATGTGCGGGTCCCACGGCGCGTAGACCGAGGTGATGCGCGCGTTGACCTCGCGCTCCGTCCCCAGCTCGAGCAGGCCGACGTCGTCGGGCCGGAACACGCGCAGGGACGCGATCGGGAGCCACCGCGCGTACGCCGACCCCGCGAACGGCGTGTTGATGGCGACCATCGAGCGGATGCGCCCGTCCGGGTCCTCGCGCAGCATCGCGCGCTTGCCGATGAGCCCGCCCTTGCTGTGCGCGACGACGACGACGTCGCGCAGGTCCTGCTCGCGCAGGTACCTCCCCAGCACCTGCGCGGCCGCCGGGATGGGCCCGACGTTGTAGCCGAGCGCGGGCAGCACGTGCACGCCGTGCCCGTTGCGGTGCAGCAGGTCCGCGACGGGCCGCATGAACGGCCAGCTCTCGTACACCCCCGGCACCAGGACGACGTCGGGCGCGACCCGCCCGTCCCGGTAGGCGTCCGCCCCGCCGCGCCGCAGCAGCCCCTCCGCCTGCCGGACGACGACGTACGCGTAGTCGGTCGTGCGCCACCACGCGTGGCGGGCGTGCCGGGCGACGAACCTCGCGGCGCGTCCGATCACGACGGGCCCGCGACGGGCACCGCTCCGCCGCCGGCCCGCTCCGCCCCGAGCCCAGCAGCAGCACCGGCCAGCCCTCGCACCTCGTCCGCCACCTCGACGGGCCGGCGCATCATCAGGACGTGCCCGGCCCCCGCCGCCTCCGCGATCCGCGCGTCGAGCGCGCGCCGCGCCAGGCCCTCGAGGTACTGCGGCTGGGCGACGGGGTCCTTCCCACCGCGCATGAGCAGCACGGGCACGACGAGCTCGGCGAGCCGGTCCTCGAGCGGGTAGTCGATCATGTGCGGCAACGTGGCGAGGTACCGCCGCGGTCCCGCCCGGAAGTAGTCGGAGAACACCGTCCAGTTGGCACGCGGCGTCTCGTGCCGCGTGCCGCGCAGCAGCCGCAGGCCCTGGCGCACGGCGGACCGCGCCCCGGGCTCGGTGACCGGTCCGAACAGCGCGACCGCCGACGCCAGCCCCGGTGAGGCGGCCGCCGCCTCCGTGACCACCTGGGTCCCCATCGAGTGCCCCACCAGCACCACGCCGGACCAGCCCTCGCGCGCGACCAGCTCGGTCACCACGCGCGCGTGCTCGGCGATGCCGAGGGTCGCGCCCGTCCACCGGCTCGCGCCGAACCCCGGCAGGTCCGGGACGAGCACGGGCCCGGTCCGCGCCAGCTCGCGCGCGAGCGGCTCGAAGTACCGCCCCGACACGCCGATGCCGTGCACGAGGACCACGGGCGGGATCGCACCGACACCCCCGCCCGCGGGGCCGAGGCGCACGACGGCGACGTCGTGCCCCGCGGCGCGGACGGTCTCGCGCACCACGGTCAGGCCCTGCGTCGCGTCAGTCATGACCGTCAACGTACGTGGCCGCGCCCGGTCCGGCGCGACGACGTCGTCGTCCCGCGGCGCGGGACCGGCGCGTCAGGCGGTGCGCTGCACCGGGATGCGCTCGCGCACCAGGCCGGGCACGCGCGTCTCGATCGCGTCGAGCATCGCGGGGATCCGGTCGGCCGACGTCGGCCGCCCCAGCCCGAAGCCCTGGGCCGCGTAGCAACCCATGTCACGCAGGGCGAGGAGCGTCGCGTCGTCCTCGACGCCCTCGGCGACGACCGCCAGGCCCAGGTGGCGGGCGAGCTCGACCGTCGAGCGAACGATCGCCGCGCTCGCGTCGTCGTCGAGCAGGCCGGCGACGAAGGAGCGGTCGATCTTCAGCCGCCGCACCGGGAGCCGGGTGAGGTAGGCGAGCGAGGAGTAACCGGTGCCGTAGTCGTCGACCGAGAGCATGACGCCCAGCTCGTCGAGCGCGCCCAGCACCTCGAGCGAGCGCGCCGGGTCGAGCATCGCCATGGTCTCGGTGACCTCGAGCTCGAGCTGCGTCGCCGGGATCCGGTGGCGCTCCAGCGCGCGCCGGACGTCGTTCACGAAGTGCGGGTCCAGCAGGTTGCGGACCGAGAGGTTCACCGAGACGGGGATCGTCCGCCCGCCCGCGCGCCACAGCGCGGCCTGCGCGAGCGTGCGGTCCAGCACGTGCAGCGTGAGGGCGCGGATGAGACCGGTGCGCTCGGCGGCGGGCACGAACGCCAGCGGCCCGAGCATGCCGTGCTCGGGGTGCTGCCAGCGGACCAGGGCCTCGACGCCGACGACGCGCCCGGTGCTGATCTCGACCTGCGGCTGGAAGTGGACCACGACCTGGTTCTCCGCCATGGCCGACGTCAGCTCGCTCATGAGCTGGGGCGTCAGCGCGCCGCCCGTCTCCATCTGCTGGGCGTAGCGCGCCACGAGGTCGCGCCGCTCGCGCGCCGCGGACAGCGCGACGTCGGCACGCTGCAGCAGCGCCCCGGCGTCGGCGGCGTCGTCGGGCGCCAGGGCGACGCCGATGGCGATGTCGACGCTGACGGTGACCTCGCCGAGCCGGAAGGGCTCCGCGAAGAGCTCCCGGATGTCGATGGCACGCTCGACGGCGCGCGTCCCCGACCTCACGCCGGGGAGCAGCACCCCGAATGCCTCGCCACCCAGGCGGGCGACGACGCCGTCGGCGTCTGCCGCGACCACCAGCCGCCCCGCCACGGCGCGCAGCAGCTCGTCACCCGTGCGCAGGCCGAGCGTCTCGTTGATCTCCGCGAAGCGTTCGACGCCGACCAGCAGCAGCGCGGCGCCGCGTGCGGGTGCCCCGGCGTCGGGACCGCCGAGCGCGTCCTCGATGCGCGCCGTGAGGCGACGACCGTTCTCGAGGCCGGTGAGGAAGTCGGTCTCGGCCAGGTGCGCCAGGTCGCGCGCCTGCTGCGACATCCGGTGCACCAGGCCGAGCATCCGCAGCAGCACGAAGCCGATGAGCGGGAGCGCCGCGACCATGACCTCGACGCTGTGCAGGGGGACGCCGAGCACGGCCTCGATCAGCACGAGGGCGGGGAGGACCAGGCTCACTCCGGCCAGGAAGGCCACGCGCCGGACCGTCAGCGGCAGCGCCGTGCCGGACGGCTCGTCGCCGGCTCGCGCCATCGACGGGTGCAGTGCGGCCGCGGCCCAGCAGGCGTACGGCGCGATCCACAGCGGGTCGATCAGGCCCATGTCGGCCGCGAGAACCGGGAGGTAGGCGCCGGCCTGGAACAGCAGGTCGGCGACGAGCACGAGGCCGAACCCGGCACCGAGCAGGACGAGGGCCGGCGTGCGGCGGCGGGCGTTCATGAGGCGCACGAGCTGGGTCACGAGCACCACGTCGCCGACCGGGTACGCCACCCCCACGACGCGCTCCAGCAGGGTGCCCTCCGGGTCCGTCCAGGACGGGGCGATGAAGAACACCCACAGCACGAGCCCGAGCGTGGTGGCGACGATCAGCGCGTCGAGCAGCGCGTCGCGGCCGGCGGTCCTGCCCGCGGGTCGCGAGAGGAGCGCCAGTCCCCAGGCGAGCACCGGGTACGCGAGGACGTAGGCGTAGTCGGCGACCGAGGGGAACGCGTCGGACCCCAGCACGTGCTCGACGACCGCCCAGAGCACGTCGCCCAGCGCCCAGCAGCCGACGCCGGCGGCGAGCAGGTACCAGGGCGCGCGACGGACCGGTCGGTGCACGCGGACGCCGACGACGATCGCGACGACGGAGAGCACGCCGACGACGGCGATGAGGAACTCACGCAGAGCGGTCGACTGGAGGGGGACCACCGCGACGGCGGCGAGGAGGCCGACGGCGAGACACCGAGCCGAGGCGGGGCCCATGCGGTCGTCCTCCCTGCTGGACCGTCATGGCCCCGGTCGCGCGGGGCCGTCGCCGGTCAGTGCCGGCGGGCAACCCGCGTGGATCCAGCGGCGTCCTGCCGCCACACAGGTGATCGGCGGGAGGGGACCGGACTTGAGGAGGCGCGAGACGCGAATTCGGGCACGCCGGGTGAATCACTCCCCCGCCGAGGGCTCAGGGACCGAGGAAGATCTGGGAGCAGAGCATCTCGTCGCCGTCCTCGACGCACCCGACGCCGAGGTGCGTGAGCTCGGGATCGAGGATGTTGGCCCGGTGCCCGGGCGACTCCATCCAGGCGTCGACGACGTCCTGCGGCGGTGCGGAGGCGCGGCTCAGGTTCTCGGCGGCGACGGAGACGCCGCACTCGGCCATGACGTCGTCGAGCGGGGCGTGCTCGAGCGACACGCTCCCGATTAGGCCGCGAAGCCGCCCACGCGCGCTCTCAGCCGCGCAGTCCGACACCTCCAACTCACCACCGCCAGACTCGAGGCGAGCGTCCATACTCGCTCTGGCGAGGCGGCCCGCGTATGCGGAAGGCGAAACATCCTCCGGCTGCCCCATACCGCAGCCACTGACGCTCACGGCAAGCAGCCACGCGAGCCAGATCCTGGATGAGCCCCGGCGTCGCCGCGCCGGCAGTCCACGTGTCACCGAAAGTCCCGCTGCCCGGGCGCCAGAGTTGAGGCAAGAGCGGGCACGACCCGGCCGCCTGAAACTACCCTCGCCAAGCCCTCGCAGACCCGACGGGAACCAACGTCCGCGGCCCGCACGGAGAGACGGTGATCACGAGCGGCAGGCCCACCGGGCACACCTTCCTGGCCCGCGCGTCTGCCCCGACGAACGCCCTCATGAACCATGCCCCCGAGGCCACCTGGAACGGCCGCACACGACACGCAAGACCTCCCGACACGTGAACCGCACAACAGCCGAGCCAGCCGCCGGTCACACAAACCACGATGCTACGCCCGCCTGCGCCGCAAGGCTCCTTCAAGAACGCCGAACACTACGCGATAGTCCCTGCGGAACGGCGCAAACACGGCAAACGCCGCAGCCAGCCCAAGACCCGCGCATAACCCAAGGACGAGAGTTCCAAACGCATCGACCGCATGGCCCGACGCCCAGTCCTCAAGCAAACCAGTCGCAGCAAAAGTCATTGCACCTAGAAGCACCGGCCTCCACGATGATTGCAGCAGCGCACCGCTCGAAACATTGATTCGGCGTACGCCACCAAGGCTCATGGCTAGCCACACAACAATAAGACCCATCGAGTGAGCCGCTGCTACCCAGACAATACCGAACGGCGCAACCAGGACGGAGGCTAGAATCATCAGAATACGTCCGATCGCCTCACATACGAAGAGCGTGCGCACCTCGCCCGCCGCCACGAGCGCCCAGTAATATACGTAGCCGAGGGCCTGAAACACGCCCCCGATCACCAGGACACTGACCACAGTGGCCGCGCCAGACCACCCTGAGCCCAGCGCGATCGACACAATTGATCCAGCCATTCCCCCGATTAGCGATAAAATGAATATCAAGGGGTAAGTGGCGCTCGCCTGGAGTCGAAGGAGCTGACTCCCGAAATTCGGTGATCCTGCGGCCTTGGCGAGGACGGGGACCGCGACGCGGGTGAGCGGCGCCACCATCTGCTGCATAGGCAGCATGAACAACTGGAAGGCGCGATTGTAGACGCCCAGCACTACGTCCCCCCAGATCCGGCCGATCATCACCGTCCCGGAGCTCGATCCAGCAAAGTTGAGCAGTTGCAGCGCTGTCATAGGTGCACCGAACGCGAGATGCTTGCGCACAAACCTGACGTTCATTGGCCCACCAGGAACCCAACGCGTGACCAGAGCAAGAAGTGCCAGGAGAGCTACGGCGCCGACCAGGTGCTGCATAACCAGAGCCCACACTCCCACGCCGTAAGCTGCACCGAGAACAGCCGCAACCAGGCCTAGCGCCTGAGCGGAAACTTCCGCTGCCGCGAGAGCGGTAAACCGCATGGAACGAGCGAGCCGTGCCTTGTACTGAGCACTCGCGCCGCTGAGCACAAACAGGAGACCCATCGTCCGCATCGGGTCGCCTGCCTGCGGCATCCCTAAAGACGACACGACGACCGGGCCCAAAACGAAAAGAGACGCACCCAGGACAATCCCGATGACGACGCCGGTCCAAAAGAGCCCCGCCTCCTCCTCGGGACGGAGTTCCGTCGACTGCATCGCCGAGAGGGAGAGGCCCAGGTCGCCAACTATCCCCGCGAACCCGACGACGACGAGCACAACGGCCATCTGGCCGAAAACAGCTGGCTCCAAGAGCCGCGAGAGCACAGCCACCGCCGCGACTTGCGTGCCGAAACGCGTCGCCTGGGCACCAACGGTAACGAGGGCACCGCGCCCTGCTCGGCCAGCGAGGCTCACCTGTGATCCCTGGGCCTAGGGATCACGATCGCCGGACCGCCGATACTCGGAGCCCGGGTTTCCGCCATGCCTGCAGCACGGTCGACCACGGCACCGGCGTCGCCGCCGCCGCTACTGACGCCCTGAACAGTGGGTGCACCGGTGACTCGGACATCCCAGCTTGCGGGGTCAGGCCGCTGAGTGGCGAGTAGTTGCGCCAACATGGGCAACGCGACGAATGACGCAGCCCCAATCCCCCTGACGTCGATCACCGTCTCGAGGGCCCCAGCGCACGTCAGGGTCGCGACAAAGAGCAAAGGAGCCGACGTTCCCGGAAGGCCGCGTAGCGCCCCGCGCCAGGCGCCCGCAAGCAGCACCATTACAGCGACGAGGCCCACAAGGCCGCCCATCGCGAACGCAGAGACGGCAACGTTGTGACCGTGCTCGGGGGTGAAGCCGAGCGATGACGTCAGGACCCCGCGTTCGGAAAATGCCCACGGACCCAGACCAAAAAATCCCGCGCTCCTACCGTACTCGATCGCCGCCTGCCAGATACGACCCCGAGAGGTGAATGCGCCGGCGTCACCAGTGACCATCGGCACGGCCAGCATGACGGCGATGCTCAGAACCGCCATGACGAGCCCAATCGCTCGTTGAAGTGTCGGGGTATGGCGCACCATTCGAGCGACCATCCAGATGACGAGGCCGACCGCCAGCGCCCCAAGTACTGTGCGCGACCCGCACCAAAGCAACGTCACTAGCATCAAGAGCGCAGACGCGGAGCGCAGGAAACGCGAGCTGGGAAATGATCGCCACACAAAGGGAAACGTAAGTGCAACCACAATCGCGAGAGTGTTCGAGTGCCCATAGGGCCCCGCGAGGAGGCGCTCAAACAAGAAGCTCTTGTTTGCGTCGTTTGCCGATGGCGGCATGAGAGCCCCACCACCAAGGGCACCGAGAACCAGTGAAGTCACGCTGGTCGCGATCCCGAGGCCCCCGATGAGGCGGACCGGGACCCCGCCCGCGCCGGCCATCACAAATACAGCTGCACACATGACGTACGCGACTGCACCGAGGCTTGGCCCACGCCCGTTCCATGCCGCCGCGATGCCCGCGATAGCGATGCACGGCGCGAGCATCACGACGAGCGCGAGGAAGTGCCAGCGGCGACGGCTGCCGATCTGGACTAGAAGAGCGAGACCGGCGGCGGCAAGCACTCCAACAGCCAGAGCACCCCCGAGAAGTGTTCCGAGCGGAGACAACAGAAGAATGGAAGTGCCGTACTCTGAAGAAGCGCGCCGGGAACCACCCAGGACACTTACGACACCTGGGGCGCTACCCTGCAGCCATACCAACACGATTACGGCGCCGGCCGTAACACGCGCCAAGTGCGAACTGGTTTCCGACGGAACGAAAGCCTGCGCGGGATCCCGACCTGCCGCAAGTACGGTCACGACACACCGCCGCGGATCACATTTTCGTAGGTCGTTTGAATCTTGGAAGCGTACTTCCGTACGCTGTACTCCTCTTGCGCCCAGTTCTGCAAGGAACGCGCCCGTTCGCGGGCCAGCGCCGGCGATTCGAGGACCGCGACGAGGCCGTCAGCAAACTCCTCGGCAGAATCAAACGTTTCGAGCGGCGGAAGCGCGGCGATACCTTCGGCGCCGACGGAAGTCGAGACGATGGGGAGTCCCGCGAGAATGGCCTCCAGCGTCTTGAACTTTACGCCAGCGCCGCGGAGAAGTGGCGCGACGGCCACGGTCGCATCTCGATAGACATCCGCGAGATCGTCGACAAAGCCCGCGAGCGAGACTCCGGGGGCCTCCCCCACCGACCGCATCAACTCTTCACTCGGGCCGCGGCCTACGATAACGAACTCCGCGAGAGGGAAACGGCCACGGACACGCGGCCAGATTGCGCGGATGAACCAACGCACGGCTTCGTCGTTCTCGGGGCGGGCGAGAGCCCCTACGAATATCACCCTCCTTTCGCCCGCCACAGCCTCCTGAGCGGGAACGTCGGAGGCTCTTGCCAACGGAGGAGGGGCGACAACCACATTAGCCCTCCGGCACAGTCGCAGCACCTCTAGCTCATCCTTCGCGCTGAGCACGACCACGAGGTCGGCATCGGCAAGGCGCCTCCGCTCGGCTCGCCTGACTGCAGCCAACCGGATCGTCCTTAGGCACTTCAAATGAATGCGGCCCTCCGAGTCGCGCATCCGCCTGTGCTTCTGCGCCAGGACATCATGGAGGTACATGACAATAGGGGCCGTCGCGTTGTAGCGACGTACGAACTTGTAGAGCGACCCAGTCTCGCTCCACTGCAACTCCACCAGATCCGCGGACGCGATCGCATTGAGAGCAACGGGCGAGGAGCGAAGACCCCGTCGATACGCTTTCGTGACGCCCGCCGGCACCGCGCGATCGACGAGTCGCTGGACGAATGCAAGAACGGGAACCCGTGACTCTACCGGCGCCACCAGCAGGCCGGAAATCGCCGGCGGGTCGATCTTCGAGTGCCCGACAATGTTTCGGGGCTCATCGGGGACGACGGCTGTGACATCGAACCCGCACGAAACCAACGCGTGACAGTGCAGGCGGTACAACTCCCCGCCGGCATGGTCGATTCCCAGGTAGGGAAGGACGCGGGAGAGGCTTACGATCTTTGCGCTGCTGATGATTCAGTCCCCTCCGGGTCGACCAGTCGGGCTTCACACCGGCGGTGGCGTCCCGTGGACTGATCACGGGCGGCCTTCGCAAGCCCACGAACTATCTGCGCGAGGCTCTGGCGCCTCGGCGATAGTGCGCTCCACGATGCTATACGGACCATTGACCGTGCCGAACTCGCGCAGAACATGAGCCAGCCTCGGTGCTTCAAGATGAGACGCCCTCGCGCGACCTCTCTCTCTGCCATGGACCATCTGGCCGAAACTCCCGCAGAACTGGCGCCGCCACGTGTGTCGGCCAGCACCGTCTCCACTATCCCCGTCACATAGCCCTTCGAAGCCAGGCGCAATTGGAGGTCCTCCTCCTCGGCAAACATGAAGAAGCACTCGTCGAATCCGCCCACCTCGCGGAAGGCTCCCGCAGCTACGGCCATGCACGCGCCGCTTACGGGAAACTCGGGGCGTACAGGCATCGCGTTCTCGTCCTCACGCCGCCGACCGACATCGCGAGTGAGTAGCGGCGCAGCACACGCGAAGCCAGCCTCTTGCGCAGCCCGGACAAGTCTCTGCAGATCTCCCAGGTGCACGCGCACATCGGGGTTCACGAAAAGGAACCAATCGACCTCGAGGCGCCGCGCCCCAAGATTCGAGGCGGTTCCATAGCCTACATTTCCCGGCGCCACCACAAACTCCGCGCCTAGTTCCGCCGCGACGTGCCGAGCGATAGTCACGTCAGCCGAGCCGGAATCGACCAGGACTAGCGAAACATTACCCACGTCCACAGGACCGAGAGCGTCGGCAAACTCGCGGAGCACATGATCAGAGTTGTGAAGCACGGTGACGATGCCGAGCCTAGGTCCGGACACGTCAGCTGGTTTTCGTTGGGCTGAGTCCTCCTGCTCGCGGGCCCGAACGCCGTCGCTATCGGCGCGCATCAGGCGTCTCCAAGAGCCGGTGCACCAATGCGACAGCGTCCGCCACACGGGCGCCCCATGAGTGACCCATCGCGCGCTGCCTCCTCAGGGCCGCTTCATCGCCGCTGAACGACCCCAGCTCCTCCAGGACGGCAGGTACGAAATCGTCCGAGTCCGCGAATCGAACGCCGTAGGGTGGCGAGGAGACCACGCTCGGAAGCGGGGTCGTCACGACTGCGAGTCCTGCCGCGAGGTACTCGAACACCTTGAGCGGGAAGACCCCACGGGTGTACTCGTTAAGGCAGTACGGCACCAGGCCCACTTCGCTCCTTGCGAATTCGCGCGCGAGTTCTGCCGGCGTCAGGGTACCAAGATGCGACACGCGAGGGTGCCGGAGCACATCGGCCTCTGCGGCGCTCAGAGTAGTTCCGTCGATCCCGATGGGCCCGGCCACCGCAACGTCCACACCTGCGTCGGCGAGGCGGAGCAACAGCTGCACGTCGACCTTCGATGGAGTCAGATTCCCTGCGAAAATCGCACGTGGACTGCGATCCGCAGCGACCGACCCGAACAGTGCCGTGTCAGCGACGTTCTCCCATAGAAGTGTGTCGGCCCTGCCCAGGCCCACAAGATGGTCATACACGCCCCGGCTGCTCGCGATCACCACGTCGGCTTCATTGGCCAGTCGCGTTTCCGCCTCAAGGAGGTGGTGTGCGGGCATCCCGGGCTGCGCGTGTAGTAAGTCTACAGAGTGATAAACGACGCGCTTGGCTCGTTGTTCCAGTCCATAAGTGATGGGCGAGAAGGTCCACAGCACGCCCTCCGCAAGCCGAGGAAGGCTTATTCGCGCAACCAGCTCGCGGTTCAACGCACGTGCGCCCCTGCGTGCGTGGTACGGCAACACCACGGGCCGAACGACGTGAACCTTTCCCCGATACTGCGTTGCCGTCCCTTCAGGTCGGCGCCAGAGGCGCCGGGCGATTCGGGCCATGTCTGAGCGGGCGAGTCGTGGTTGCCGGAGCCCGAACGACTCGAGGTAGGTCGTATCGAAGACTTCTGAGAGGCCGACGGCAAGGTGTTGCTTATTCGTCCACACGTCGCTCTGGAAGTCGGCGGTAGCAAGCACAGTCACGTGCCCCGACTCCCGAATGGGCTCTGACGCACGACTCACGATGACTCGACCCACTCTCTTAGCCGTGACTCGAAATTGGTTCGATCGTACTGGCGAGCGACCCTTCGGCAGCTGTCTGGACTTATCGTGCTCGCCTGGAGCACTGCGTTCGCGATGTCGGTAGCCGATAGCGAGTTCGCAATGACGCCCGATTCCCCTGGGACGATGGTCTCCGTCAATCCGCCCGCAGGCGGACCGACGACCGCCGTCCCGGCCGCCATCGCCTCTACAGGCATGATCCCGAAGTCTTCGATCGCTGGAAACACATAGGCGACGCACGACTGGTAAAGGGCGTAGAGCATCGCGTCGCTTACGCGCCCGGCAAAGTGGACCGGAACGCGGCTACCTTCTGCAATGGCGCGCAATCGTTGCTCCTCCGGACCGGAGCCCGCGATCACGACCGGGATGTCGGCCGCGGCGCCAGCCTCGATAACGAGATCGAGGCCCTTGTAGGGCACGAGTCTTGAGGCCCCGAGAATGAACTCCCGTGGCAAGAGCTCGAGTGCCTCGAGTTCCGCCGCGCTTAGGCGTTCCCGCCAGTCCGCGACCTCGATGATCGCTTGCGCCTCGACGGGCGGATAGATGACGGTAGCCTCCCGTTGCCACGCTCGCTCAACTCGTTTCCGCACGAAATGACTATTCGCAGCGATGGCATACGCCTCGCGCGCGCGCCGCCTGTCAAGGTTCTTCAAGGCTGGCGAGGCAAGCCGCGCGAGCAGATTCGCACCGCGCTGGTCGAGTTCAGGCGCCCAGAGGTAGCGTGCCGGACTGTGGACGTAAACAAATTTGCGCATCGCGGGGCCGGAATGAGGAAAGCGGGCATGGTGGGCGAAGGCATGAGAGCTCACCAGGGCCCATTCGTAGTTGTCGCCGCCCAGGCGGCGCCAAGTCGGTATCATAAACGGCACGGCGACGGTCTTGTTTTTGCGGAGGGGCGTGCGGCCAAGCCACGTCTCCCGGACGGGACGCTTACCATACCGGGCCGGCGCGTCGTTCCATAAGCAGACGAGATCCGCCTCCGGAAACGTCGCGACCATTGAATCGAATACGTTCTCGGATCCACCAGTGGTCGCTAACCACTCGTGAACGAGGACACCAGCCATCCTCAGTACGCACCTTCGCCGGCTAGGACGGCTTTGGCCGTCCGTAGGAGAATCATAAAATCGCCAAAGAGCGTCCAGTTCTCGACGTAGTACACGTCCATCCGAATACCCTCATCTGCACTTAGCTGGGATCGGCCAGAAGTCTGCCAGAGGCCAGTGAGGCCCGGCTTCACAAGCAGCCGCCGATGGGCGCGCCGGTCATACTGTGCGACCTCGTCGGCAATCTGCGGCCTGGGTCCAACGAGACTCATCTCGCCTCGTAGTACATTGAACAATTGGGGCAGCTCGTCGAGCGAGTATCGCCGCAAAACCCTGCCAACAGCAGTCACGCGCGGGTCGTTCTTCGGCTTATAGAACAGCCCGACCTCGCGGACGCCCTCTGCGGCCAGGACCTCCGTCAAGCGGTCGTGGGCGTTGACCACCATCGAGCGGAACTTGAACATCTTGAATGTCTTGCCACCTACCCCGACCCGTTCCTGCCTGTAGAAGATGGGACCGGGGCTCGACATCCGGACAAGGATCGCCACTGCCACAAGGACGGGCGAGAGGAACACGCACAGCAGGAGCGCGCTCAGCCAATCGGAGACCGTCTTTACGAGGTATTTTGGCCCGGCGAAGCGCGGCTCGTCGACGTACACGAGGGGCAGTCCGTTGACTGGATTTAGGATGACGCGAGGACCAGCGACGTCGCGCAGGGATACTGCCAACGTGAGATCAACTCCGCTGCCTTCCAAGTCCCAGCCGAGCCGACGGACCAGATCCGCTGAGAGTGCGTCGGAGCCTACGACGGTGACAGCATCGACTCGCTCGGTCCGCGCGATAATGGCGGCTTCTTCAACCGATCCGAGCACGGGCACACCGGAGGCGTCCGGCCCCTGGGATTCAGTTTCAGGCAGGCATAGTCCGACTACGGTAAAGCCAGCACCCGACCTTCCTTCGACGTCGCGGGCCAGTTCCACGGCTTGCCGCCGGTGACCGATGATCAGTGTGCGCGCCTGATATCGCCCGCGGGCCCGCTCCTTCCGCAACCATCTTCGCCAGGCAGATCGGCCGCCTAAGATCAGCAGTACGCCGAGGGGGAATGCAATGCCTAGGTATCCCCGCCCAATCTCCATCCGACCCAGGTACGCAATTACGGCGACGCCTGCAAATAGCTTCCAGGATACGGACACCACGCGCTGATACTCTAAGGGGCCGACCCCGACGAGCCTGCGGTCTTGGGTGCGCCCTGCGATCAGCGCAAACATCCACGCCCACATGATCACCACTGACACCGCGAGATAACTTGGCGACAGCTCGCCGCTGACCCGAGTGATCCCCGCACTGTCGATACGGGTCACGTACGCAGAGAATACAGCCACGTATATCGCGGCCGCGTCCGTTACGAGAATCCTGGTCGCGTACTTCGGAAACCAGCGCTCGTTCGTCGGCCGATCCACGACGTTGTCAGCCCTCGAATCGCGAGCGAGCGCGCTGGACTCGCCGTCGGCGCGCGGGAGCCGCTCGGAAGGCACAAGACACCTCCTGCTTACGTTCGCGGGTTCGGCCACGGGCATCCTAGGGTGCTCGATCCACATCCGGGCGCGAGGTGGCCATGCGTGGACAGTTTTGGTCATGCCCCAACCGCCCGGATCGTCGCGGTAGGGCTTTCCGCCGGTGGTGATACCCGTGCGATCGAGGTCGGGTGGAGCGGGCCATGAGGTCTCGTGACGGAGCCTCGCCACAGGCCCGCGCTCGCGGGCCCCGGCTTGCAGGCTGCGGATGGCATCCTGGCCGGCTTCTTCGGCTATCGGCCCGGGTTCCTGTGCCTGATGCAGGGCTCGAGTGGCGCCCGCTCCTGGACGCGTCCGATTCCTGTCCATCCCGGTTTCCCGCCGTGAGATCATGGTGCGCGGACCTTCAGCACGACACCGAACGACGGGGAGCACTCGATGGAACTTCAGGACTACATCGCGGTGCTGCGGAAGCGCTGGCGGTCGATCCTGCTCATCGCGCTGCTCACGATCGGCACCGCGGTGGGAATCACCCTCGCGATGACTCCGACCTACGAGGCGCGGGCTCAGGTCTTCGTGTCGGTCCGCGCGGGGGGAACGACATCGGACCTCGTCCAAGGCAGCAACTTCACGCAGCGCCAGGTCAAGTCGTACACGGATCTGGCCACGAGCCCTAGGGTCCTGATCCCCGTGATCGAGCAGCTGGAGCTCGACACGACTCCAGACGCGCTCGCAGAGACCGTCACGGCGGACAACCCCCTCGACACGGTTCTGATCAACATCACCGCAACGAGCCGGAGCCCGGAGTTGGCCGCCGACGTGGCGAACGCAACTTCCGAGAGCTTGGCGACTCAGGTGACGGCGCTCGAGAAGCCAGATGGCGCTCCGTCGCCGGTTCAGATCAGTCCCGTGCGGTCTGCCTCCGCCCAACTCGAGCCCGCGAGCCCGAATGTGAAGATCAACCTCGCCCTCGGCGCTGGCGTGGGCCTGGCGCTTGGGTTTGGCCTGGCTCTGCTGCGAGAACTCCTTGACACACGCGTACGCACCGAGGCTGACCTGCGAAAGGTATCGACCACCTCTGTTGTGGCAACCATCACCCAGGATGACAGCGCAGCGAAGTCCCCGCTCCTGACGGTGGCAAACCCGCACAGTCAACGCTCGGAGTCCTTCCGCCGATTGCGAACGAACCTCCAGTTTCTGGACGTGACGGATGATCTCCAGACGATGGTGGTGACTTCGTCACTCCCCGGAGAGGGAAAATCGACCACCGCCATCAACCTCGCGATCACGCTCGCGGACGCGGGGACCAAGGTCCTCTTGGTCGACGCTGATCTACGGCGTCCATCCGTCGCCAAGTACATGGAACTCGAGGGCAGCGTCGGCCTGACGACCGTACTCATCGGTCGCGCCGCGGTGGAGGACGTCGTTCAGCCCTGGGGGAACGGGCACCTGCACGTGCTTCCGTCCGGCCAGATCCCACCAAATCCGAGCGAGCTGCTGGGCTCGCGCACCATGGCCGACCTCCTCGCCATGCTGAGTATGCGATACGACGTTGTGATCATCGACACGCCGCCGCTGCTACCGGTTACGGACGCGGCGATCCTCGCGCGGCTCACGGGGGGCGCGATTGTGGTGGTCGGGGCGCACCTAATTCACCAGAACGAGCTGAAGCAGTCACTGGGTGCCCTTCAGACCGTGGGGGCCCGCGTCCTTGGGCTGGTCCTGAACCGCGTCCCCGCGAAGAGCGCTGGGAGCTACGCCTACTACGACTACTCGCCTCTTGAGCCGACGAGCGAGGCAAAGCGGAGTCGGCGGATGTCTGCGCGTGCCGCCGAGGAAGCCAGGACGGTCCAAGCGAGCACACCGCCGCGCGACCCCGAGCGCGTGTCGCGGAGGGCATCGCGTAAGGATCCCCGGCCTGAGGGATCGGTGGAGGCGTTCTTCGGGCCGTCACCAACCGCTAGCGGGAGTAGCCGGTGGCCGGGCGGGCCCCTGAGTGCAGACCGCGAGGAATGACGACCTGGCGGTAGTGCGTGTCCGTGTCGCCGTCGTCTGAAACGGACCCTTAGCGTCGGACGGGTTCGAGGGTGGTTTCTGTCGGTCGCCCAACGCTGACCGGGTGGCGATGGCACGGCGTCGCCGAAGACTTGTGCCGGTGTGCCAGCCGAGGACTCGGCGGGCCGGCCGTTCAGGGGGCTTCGACGCGGGTGCGGTCCTCGGCTCTGAACGTGGACGCTTACGACCCCGTCGTCCCATGTCCACACCCGTGACCTACCAGGAGTGGTGTGCGACGAACCCTCGACAACTCACGTCGCCAGGGGGCCATTTCAGCCGTCGTTGACAATCCGCCCCTCAACTCATCCTCCTGCGTCTCTCGGTCGCTTCTCCCGATGATGCTGCGACGGTTCTTGCGATGGAGAAGTGACGAACGAGAGGGCGGAACCAACCTGATAGCGCCGGTGGGCCCAACACCGCCTTGGTCGCGGAAGGTGGAGAGCTCCTCACTTGAGCTCACGGTGCCCGCGCATTGCGTGCCTGCGTCATTCGACGACCGGCACGACGAGCGATTGTCAGAAGCCTGTGCGCGACTCTGGCGCCGGACTTGCCTTCGACATCGAGCTCTTTGCCATGGCCGCTCCCGTGCGGCTCGCGCATTTGCTCCATGCCGTGGCGAAACGCTCAATGGGCATCAGGGGTGCTCACGCTGCCGGGCTGCAGGTGGGAGATCCCGACCCGGCGGTCGGCAGAGGCCACGCGAGTCCTTGTCCATAGCGCGCCCCTCGCCCTCAGGAGCACGGGCACGACGTTCGACCGGAGAAACAACGAAGGCCGGGTCCAAGGACCCGGCCTTCGTTCCACGCTTGGCGTATCAGCGAGCCTGGGCCGTCTGGCGGCGGCGCGCGACGAGAACCGCACCTGCGCCCGCGAGCACGAGGGCACCGGCACCAGCGGCCAGCTCAACCCCGTCGAAGCCCGTGGCGGGGAGGGCGCCGGCAGCAGCACCGGCAGCCGTGACCGTGAGGACCTCGTCGCCGACCAGGTTGCCCGCAGCGTCGAACACCTGAGCGGTGTACGTGCCAGCGGCCGACAGCGTCACGCTGTACGTCACCGAGGAGCCCGTCGCCGTCTTGGCGAGCGACTTCGTGCCCGCGATCGTGATGGCGTCGTTGGAGATGGACGCCGGGTTCGACGTGATGGTGAGCGTGTAGGCCTCACCGGCCGTCGTGCCATTCGTCGTGATGGTGAATGCCTCGCCGACGGTGGGCGTGGCGTCCGTGGTGCTGGTGTTGAAGCTCGGCGCGTCATACGCCATCGCGGCGGTCGGGGCGACGGCGAGGGTCGCGGCGGCGAGAACGGTGAGGGCGATACGGCGACGGTTCATGTGAGATTCCCTGGGGCTGCAGCGTGTGGGGGTACCGTGAGCATGATCACTCGGTGGCTGCCGGAACTCTAGCGGGCCTCACGTGCACATGGGAAGGGCGGGCGCAGAAGTCACCCGGCGCGGAACCGGGGTTGTCCGCATTTCAGGATGATTCCCGGGCTCGGGTCCCGACAGGACCGAATAGGTGATGGTCTCGGTGGCGCCGGGCGCGAGGGTGACCGTGCGCCCGACGACCGCCAGCCCGTCGTGCCGCTGTGACGTGATTCCCGGCTCGCCCGCCGTGGACTCGACCTCGTCGACCAGGCCGCCGTGCGGGGCGTAGACCAGCACGTTCATCTGGATATGCCCCTTGGGGAAATCTGGATCGGTCCCCGTGACGTACGTCGGCAGCTGCGCCGGATCGCCCGGGACCTCGTTCCGCAGGGTCACCGTGACGACCAGTTCCCGCGTTCCGTCGGCGAAGCACGTGCCGCCGCCCAGGGTCGTCTCGAAGCCGAGGTAGTACCCCATCTTGTCGGCGTTGCCATCGTTGAGAAACACCCCGATAACAGGATTTTTACCTGCGGATCCGCGCAGCTCACCGCTCAGAACCGTTCCCGAAAGTGCATTCTGCTCCTCCTCGCGAGCCGACCACACCATGAGCCGGCCCTGTCGTGCGGCCTCCGCCAAGGCGTCGACCGCGGCGGCCGGAGACCCCTGGCCTCCGACGACTGCCGAGAACACGCCCTGCGACGTCTCGGCGAAGAACGCGTCCTGCTCCGCCGGCGGTAGCAGCAGGTAGACCGTGTTGAGCAGCACCTCGACCGCGTTCTCGCTCGTGAGCGAGCCGCCGACCGCGTCGGACACCGCGCCGGGCGGAAGCGGCACCGGGCCGGTGGCGCCGAGCACGAGCGCCAGCGTCCCCGGGTCCACCGACAGCACGCCGTCGACTGTCCCTCCGAGCTCCTGCTCCCAGATCGCCTTCGTCAGCTCCCCGGTGCGCGGGAAGTCGGGCGTGAACGTGACGTCGCGGATGTCCGAGGCCAGGTCCTCGCCGAAGAGCGCCTGCTCGGCGGCGGTCAGCGGAAGCACGGGCTCCGGTAGCTCGACCAACGGACCGCCGGACCGCTGCTCCACCACCCGCACGGCCCCACCCTCGGCCTCCAGCAGGATCACGGCGCCCGGGATGCCGCCGGTGGCCCGCGGCTCGGCGGTGTTCTGCACCAGCAGGACGTACGACCGCGGGCCGTCCGCGCCGAGCATCGGGGGCAAGAGCTGGACGGCCTTGGCGGCGGTCGCCGTGGTCATCGCCACCGCGTTCACCTGGCCGGTGAGGTCTGCGACGGGGCCGGCCAGCGGCCCCCAGAGCGCCGCGGGGTCCAGGGACGCCACACGCTCCGCCGCGCTCTGGACCTCGGCGTCGGCGGCCACGACCGCCGGCGCGGCCTCCTGGAGCGGCGCCAGGGGGACGCGCCCGTCCACCGGGGCCAGGGCCGACGGGTCCACGATGGCGGTGGCGTCCATGAGCCCGGGGAGCGCACGGTCCGCGAGCCCGTCGACCACCTCGCTGACCACCTGGACCGCGCGCACGTTCGGCCCCACCCACGGGAGCACGCTCGCGGCCGACCAGTGCGGGCCGTGCGCTGCTGCCATGGCGCGGTCCGAGTGGTCCTGGAGGTCGGCGAGGGTCGTCTCGGCGGCGGCACGGTCACCGGCGAGCACCTGGTCCTGGAGCTGCGTCACCAGGCCCGCCGCGGTGAGCAGCTCCTCCCGGGCGCGCAGCGCGTCGAGGGCGAGCCACCCGGCCCACGCGACGAGCAGCACCAGCAGGCACTGCACGGCGGTCAGGACGGGGCGGCGTCGGCGACGTCGGGCGGCGGACGCGTGCCGCGGCGCCTCCGCGGCCCGGCGCGAACGGCGGGTGGGCGCGGCCTCCACGCCCCCGGCGTTCGTCACCACTGGCTCCTCTGGTTGACCCCGTGCAGCGGCCGAGCCTACTCATCGCGGCGGCGCGCGTGACCACCACGGCCACGACGCCGACTGACGCGCGGCGCCCCGACCCGCCACACTGTGCCCGTGACGACCGACTCCTCCGCACCGACGTCTCGCGCCACCTTCTCGATCCTGACCGTGTGCACGGGCAACATCTGCCGCTCCCCCGCGGTCGAGCGCCTCCTCGCGGCCGGGCTCGGCCCCGACTCCGGCGTGAGCGTGACCAGCGCCGGGACCCACGCGATGGTCGGCTACCCCGTCTCCGAGCCGATGGTCCCGCTGCTGACCACCGCTGGCGGCACCGCGGACGGCTTCGCCGCCCGGCAGCTCACCGAGCGCCTCGCGCGCGACGCCGACCTGGTGCTCGCCCTGACGCGCGCCCACCGCAGCGCCGTCGTCGAGGCCGCACCGGCGACCGTGCGGCGCGCCTTCACGCTGCTCGAGTTCGCCCGGCTCGCGGCCGCCGTCGACCCGGCGCAGCTGCCGGCCGGGACCCCCGCCGAGCGCCTCGCCGCGCTCGTCCCGCTCGCGACGGCGCAGCGCGGGCGCACCCCGGTCGCGCCCGACGCCGACGACGTCGTCGACCCGTACCGGCGCGGGGACGCGGTCTACGCGCAGGTCTTCGACGTCATGGCACCCGCCGTCGCGACGATCGTGGCGATCGCCCGCGGCTGACCCGCCCCGGTGGGCCGAGCGGGTGAACCCGCGGCGGCAACCGCAACTCTCGCGTCATCGCGCGCCCGCGCCGCGCTCACACTCAGTGACAGTCCCTCACCGGGACGACGACAAGGGCACACCCGTCGCGAGGCGGGGCCGCAACGCCACGGGACCGCACGCCGGTCGGCCGGGCTACCGAAGGGACACGCATGGCCACGCTCGACCGCGCCGCCAACACCGACACCGCGCTGGACGCAGACCAGGGCGCCGCGCAGCTCGCGCTCGGCCTGTTCAACCGTCGTCCCGACGCCCTCGAGGTCGAGCTGCAGCGCGAGCTCGGCGGCGGCCAGCTGCGCATGCACTACCAGCCGCAGCTGGACCTGGGCGACGGCCGCGTGGTCGCCATGGAGGCGCTGATCCGCTGGGCCCACCCCGACCACGGCCTCATGACGCCGGGGCAGTTCCTGCCCCTGGCGGAGAGCAACGGTCTCATGGGCATGATCGACACGTGGGCCCTGCGCACCGCGTGCCGCGACGGCGCCTGGCTGGCCTCGCGCGGCCGCACCATCGAGGTCGCCGTCAACGTCACGGCCTCCCAGCTCACCGACCCCACCTTCCTCACCGAGGTCGAGCAGGCCACGCGGGCGGCCGGCCTGCCCATCGAGCTGCTCACGGTCGAGATGGGCCTGCGCGACGTGCTCGCCCAGATCTACGCGGCGCGCGACGTCGCGCTCGGGCTCCACCGTCGCGGCGTGCGCGTCTCGGTGAGCGACGTCGGCACCGGCGCCTCCTCCCCGGGCCGCCTCGCGCAGCTGCGGGTCGGGGAGGTCAAGGTCGACCGCGCGCTGACCGCCGCGATGGACGACGCGAGCATCGGCACGGTCGACGTCGTCCGCGAGATCGTCGCCGCCGCGAAGGCCGACGGTGCCCGGGTGGTCGCCGAGGGCATCGAGACGCCCGCGCAGTACGAGGCCGCACGCCTGGCGGGCTGCGACCGGGCGCAGGGCTACCTGCTGGGCCGGCCGGCCCCGCTCGAGGACCTCGCCGGGCTGCTCGCTCGCTCGCGCTGAGCCCTAGCCCGGCGGGGCCGGTCGACGCACCCCGGCCCCGCGGCCTCACAGGGACCGGACGAGCTCGACGGCCTGCAGGAGCGTGAGGTCCGGCTGCTGCCTGCGCACAGCGACGACGGCGCTCACCTCGCCCTGCTGGTCGCGGCACCGCCGCACCGCGTCGACGTCGAGCCCGGCGGCGACGGCGGCGACGGACCCGTGCCGGGCGGCGAACCACGCGGCGCGCCGGCGCTCGTCCGCACGCTCGGCGACGAACCCGACGGCCGCCACCACGACGACGCCCGTGAAGAGCGCCGTGCCCGCGCCCGGCAGGTCGAGCAGGAGGAAGCAGACGGCGGACGAGAAGGACAGCACGACGCCCAGGACCAGCAGCGTCGTCGACAGGCGGCGGGACGGCCTCGTGCTCGTGGGCATGGAATCTCCTCGGGTCCGTGGTGCGGCGGGTGTGCCGCGCCGGCGCTCCGGACGCTAGGCGGGGAGCCCCGGCGGGCACGTCGCCCGAGCGACCGACGCCACGCGCGCGGCGTCCGACCCACGGCCCACCTCCGCGCGGCCCGCATCGCCCGGGGTGACGACGCGTGACCCGTCCCTGCCGCAGGTGATCGTGAGGCAGGACACGCCCCGCGACCCACCCCGCCATACCCCCGGGGGTATCGTGGAGGCATGTCCACGACCCCTCCCACCGCCCCGGCGCGGATCGTCGTCGTCGGAGGTGTCGCGGGCGGCATGAGCGCCGCCGCGCGCGCCCGGCGGCTGGACGAGCACGCCGAGATCGTCGTCCTCGAGCAGTCCGACTACGTCTCGTTCGCCAACTGCGGCCTGCCCTACCACCTGTCCGGCGAGATCGCGGAGCGCGAGGCCCTCCTCCTGCACACGCCCGCATCCCTGGCCGCTGCCCTCGCGCTGGACGTGCGCACCGGGACACGCGTCACCGCCGTCGACCCGGCCGCTCGCACCGTCACGGTGCTCACCGCGGACGGGCCGGACACCCTCTCCTACGACGCGCTCCTGCTGGCGCCGGGTGCCGTCGCCGTCCGGCCGCCGATCGACGGGCTCGACCACCCGTCCGTGCACGCCCTGCGCACCGTCCCCGACCTCGACGCGCTCGACGCCCGGGTGGCGGCCCTGACCCGCGACGCGGGCTCGACGCCGCCCACGGCCGTCGTCGTCGGCGCCGGGTTCATCGGGCTGGAGGCCGTCGAGGCGCTCGTCGCGCGCGGCCTGCAGGTCCACCTCGTCGAGCTCGCGGAGCACGTGCTGCCCCCGCTGGACGCCGAGCTCGCGCCGCTCGTCGCCGACGAGCTCACGGCCCACGGCGTCCACCTGCACGTGGGCACGTCCGCGCGGCGCATCACCGCGCGGGACGACGACGGCGCGGTCACGGTGACGCTCTCGGACGGCACCGACGTCCCGGCCGACGTCGTCGTCGTCAACGTCGGCGTGCGACCGGCGAGCGACCTCGCCCGCGACGCGGGCCTGGACCTCGGCCCCACGGGCGCGATCCGGGTCGACGCCGACCAGCGCACCTCCGACCCCCACATCTGGGCCGTCGGCGACGCCGTCGAGGTGACCCGCGCCGTGACCGGTGCGCTCGGTCCGGTGCCGCTCGCCGGACCGGCCAACCGGCAGGGCCGACGCGCCGCGGACTCCATGCTGGGACGCCGCACCACCCCGCAGGCCCCGGTGCTCGGGACCGCGATCGTGCGCGTCTTCGGGCTCACCGCCGCCATGACCGGCCCCGGCCAGGCGGACCTGCGGCGCGCCGGGATGGCGCACGAGGTCGTCCGGATCCACCCCGGTCACCACGCGGGCTACTTCCCCGGCGCCGAGCAGGTCCACCTCGTGGCGACGTTCGCCCCCGACGGGCGCCTCCTCGGTGTGCAGGGGGTCGGGCGCGACGGCGTCGACAAGCGCATCGACGTCCTCGCGACCGCGCTGCGTGCCGGCATGACCGCCGACGACCTCGCCGAGCTCGAGCTCGCGTACGCGCCGCCGTACGGGTCCGCCAAGGACCCGGTCAACATGCTCGGCTTCGTCGCGCAGAACGTCCTGGACGGCACCATGCCGCAGTGGCACCCGGACGAGCTCGACGCCGTCCTGGCCGAGACCCTCGTGCTCGACGTCCGCTCCCGCGCCGAGTACGGCCGGGGCCACCTCGAGGGCGCGCTGAACATCCCGCACACCGAGCTGCGCGCGCGCCTGGACGAGGTGCGCGACGCCGCCGGCGGCCGCCCCGTCAGCGTGCACTGCGCCAGCGGCGTGCGGTCGCACATCGCCACGCGCGTCCTGCTCGCCGCGGGGCTGGACGCCCGCAACCTCTCGGGCGGCTGGCTGACGCTGACCGCCGTCCACCCGCGGCTCACCCGGGCCTGAGCGCCCGCGCCACCCCGCCGAGCTCGAAGGAGACCACCATGTGCTACCCCGTCCGCTGCGCGACCTGCCGCAAGACCACGTGGGAGGGATGCGGCATGCACGTCGACGACGTCATGGCCGACGTGCCCCGCGCCGAGCAGTGCACCTGCCCCCGCTGACCGCCTGACGCACGAGGAGACCCCGCATGGAGCTCGACAAGGACGAGATGGTCAAGGTCACGAACCGCCTGCGGCGCGCGCAGGGGCAGCTCGCGGCCGTCGTGCGGATGCTCGACGAGGGCCGCGACTGCGAGGACGTGGTCATGCAGCTCTCGGCAGTCTCGCGCGCGCTGGACCGCGCGGGGTTCGCGATCATCGCGTCGGGCATGCGGCAGTGCCTCACGGCGCCCGCGGCCGGCGACGAGGACGCCGCGCCGACGCTCGACGTGGCCAAGCTCGAGAAGCTGTTCCTCTCCCTCGCCTGACCGCGTCCCCCGGCGGCCGGCCCCCGCCGGGCGCCACCGGACTCGTGCCCGTGCCCGATTCACGAGATGCGTCCCAGATCACGGCGTTTACAGTGGTAAGTGGCCTCCAGGTGCGGGGCCACGTTCACTAGGGGGGCACCATGGTCACGAACACGCGTCGAGTCGCGCGCCGGCAGGACGAGCCGGACGTCGTCGAGCTCAACCCGGTCTTCGCGCGTCCAGGCGAGGCGACCGAGCTACCGAAGTTCCGGATGCCGGACGACGAGTCGATGCCGTCGACGGCGTACCAGGTCGTCCACGACGAGGCGATGCTCGACGGGAACGCGCGACTGAACCTCGCGACGTTCGTCGGCACGTGGATGGACGAGTACGCGTCGCGCCTCTACCTCGAGGCCGCCGACAAGAACATGATCGACAAGGATGAGTACCCGCAGACCGCCGCGGTGGAGACCCGGTGCTGGACCATGCTGGGCGACCTGTGGCACGCGCCCGACCCGGAGCACACGATCGGCACCTCGACCATCGGCTCCTCGGAGGCGGCGATGCTCGGTGGGCTCGCGCTCAAGCGCCGCTGGCAGCACGCGCGCCGTGCGGCGGGCAAGGCGACGGACCGGCCCAACCTCGTGATGTCGAGCGCCGTGCAGGTCTGCTGGGAGAAGTTCTGCAACTACTTCGAGGTCGAGGCGCGATACGTCCCGATCACCGAGGAGCACAAGGTCCTCGACGGCTTCGAGCTCGAGAAGTACGTCGACGAGAACACGATCGGCGTCGTCGCGATCATGGGCGTCACCTACACGGGCATGTACGAGCCGGTGACGGAGATCGCCGCGGCGCTCGACCGGATCCAGGAGTCGACCGGCCTCGACGTCCCGATCCACGTCGACGGCGCCTCGGGCGGCATGATCGCGCCCTTCGTGCAGCCGGACCTCGAGTGGGACTTCCGGGTCGCCCGCGTCGCCTCCATCAACACCTCCGGCCACAAGTACGGCCTGGTCTACCCCGGACTCGGCTGGGTCGTGTGGCGGGACGTCGAGTCCCTGCCCGAGGACCTCGTGTTCCGCGTGTCCTACCTCGGCGGCGACATGCCGACGTTCGCGCTGAACTTCTCGCGCCCCGGCGCCCAGGTGCTGCTCCAGTACTACCTGTTCATCCGGCTGGGCCGCGCGGGCTACACCGCCGTGCAGCGCACGGCCCACGACGTGGCGCTGTACCTCTCCGGGGAGATCGCCAAGATGCCCGCGTTCGAGCTCTGGAACGACGGCTCGGACATCCCGGTCTTCGCCTGGCGGCTCCGCCACGGGCACACGGAGAACTGGAACCTGTACCACCTGTCCGAGCGGCTCCGGATGAAGGGCTGGCTCGTCCCGGCCTACCCGATGCCGGACGACCTGCCGGACGTCACCGTGCAGCGCGTCGTCGTGCGCAACGGGTTCAGCCACGACCTCGCGTCGGCCTTCCTGGCCGACCTCGCCGCCGAGGTGGAGTACCTCGACGCGCTCACCGGTCCGATGCCGACCGAGGGCCAGCGGTCCGGCTTCCACCACTGATCCAGGGCAGGGCGGAGCATGCTCGAGCAGGGGGAGAACCATGTCCACGCACAGCACCACACCAGGATCGAGCGGGGCCGAGGCGAGTCCTTCGGGCTCCCACGCCCGGTGGCCCCACGTCAGGGCGGACGGCACCCACGCGCCGTCGGCCGAGCACGTCAAGGCGCACCCGTATGGCACGCCCGGCGCACGCATCCCGCCGGAGCACACCGGCCCGGCGATCGGGGCGCCGGCCGCGAGCGCGACCGTCGCCATGTCGGTCGGGCAGCTGGCGATGCTCACCGTCGTCGTCGTGGCCTCGTTGCGGTCGCTGCCCGCGATGTCGCTGTACGGGCTCGGCTCGGTGACGCTGTTCATCATCCCGGCGATCGTGTTCCTCGTGCCGACGGCGCTCGTCGCGGCCGAGCTCGCGACGGGCTGGAAGGGCGGCGTCTTCACCTGGGTCCGCGAGGCGTTCGGTGACCGCACCGGGTTCGTGGCGATCTGGCTGCAGTGGATCCAGAACGTCGTGTGGTACCCGACGCAGATCGCGTTCATCGCGGCGAGCCTGTCGTTCGTCATCGGCGACCAGGGGCTGTCGAACAACGGCCTCTACACCGCGGCCGTCATCCTCATCCTGTACTGGGGCTCCACGCTGATCACCCTGGCGGGCGGCAACCTGTTCGCCAAGGTCGGCTCGTGGAGCGGCATCCTCGGCACGCTGTTCCCCGCGGTGCTCCTCATCGCGTTCGGCGCGATCTGGCTGGCGACCGGGGAGAAGTCGGACACGTCGCTCGAGGCGTCGGCCGTCATCCCGCCGTGGACGGGCATCGCGTCGATCGTGCTGATCGTCTCGAACGTCCTGGCCTACGCGGGCATGGAGGTCAACGCCGTGCACGCCAACGACCTGAAGAACCCCGGCAAGGGGTTCCCGCGGTCGATCGCGTTCGCGACGCTCCTCATCCTGCTGGTGTTCATCCTGCCCACCATCGCGATCAGCCTCGCGGTGCCGAAGAGCGAGCTGGGCCTGACCAACGGGATCAACCTGGCGTTCAAGGAGTTCTTCGACCACTGGGGCATCGCGTGGGGGACGCCGGCGATCTCGCTGCTCATCGCGCTCGGCGCCTTCGCCTCCGTGGTGACGTGGATCGCCGGGCCGTCGCGCGGTCTGCTCGCCGCCGCCCGGACGGGCCTGCTGCCGCCTGCGCTGCAGCGCCGCAACAAGGCCGGGGTCCAGGTCGGCATCCTGGGCGTGCAGGGCGCGATCGTGACGCTGCTCGCGCTGCTCTTCGTGCTGGTGCCGAGCGGCAACACGGCGTTCATCGCCCTGGTGGACATGGCCGCCGCGCTCTACCTGATCATGTACATCCTCATGTTCGCGGCGGCGATCCGGCTGCGCAAGACCAAGCCGGACGTGGTCAGGACGTACCGGACGCCGGCGATGACGTTCGTCGCCGGGGTCGGGCTGGTCGCGTGCGTGACGGCCTTCGTGCTCGCCTTCGTCCGGCCGTCCGGGTTCACGGGCCTGTCCGAGAGCGCCTACCCGCTGGTCGTGGCCGGGGTCGTCGTCGTCCTCGGCGGGCCACCGCTGCTGTTCTACGCGCTCCGGCGCCCGTCGTGGGACCGCCGGACGCCCGAGGAGCGGGCGAGCGCGGACATCGTGCTGGTCAACCCGCTGCCGTCCTCGGGCACCGGGACCAGCGGCACAGCAGGGACCGCCGGCACAGCCGGGACGGCCGGGACCGGCGGCGCTCCTCCCCCGCAGCCGGGGACGGCGTCCGGCTGACGGGCTCGCCAGGCGGCGTCCGCGCGGGCCGTCCGCGCGGGCGCCGTCTGGCGGGGTCACGTAGCGTCGAGGAGACCGCGTCGTCGGCGGTTGTCACGCCGCGACCCCGGGAGCAGCAAGGAGTCCGATGCCCAACCGCCTCGCCGCCAGCACGAGCCCGTACCTGCAGCAGCACCGCGACAACCCGGTCGACTGGTACGAGTGGGGGGCCGAGGCGTTCGCCGCCGCCCGCGAGCGCGACGTCCCGCTCCTGATCTCGGTCGGGTACGCGGCGTGCCACTGGTGCCACGTGATGGCGCACGAGTCCTTCGAGGACGCGACCACCGCGGCGTTCATGAACCAGCACTTCGTCTGCATCAAGGTGGACCGCGAGGAGCGGCCCGACGTCGACGCCATCTACATGGAGGCGACGCAGGCCATGACGGGCCACGGCGGCTGGCCGATGACCGTCGTCGCGACGCCCGACGGCGACCCCTTCTTCTGCGGCACCTACTTCCCGCCGCGCCCGGTGAGCGGCATGCCGTCGTTCCCGCAGGTGCTGGCGAGCCTCGCGGCCGCGTGGACGACGCGCCGCGGCGAGGTCGACCAGAGCGCGTCCGGCATCCGGGAGGCGCTCGGCGCGCAGGTCCGCGGCGAGCTGCCGGCGGCCGGCGTGCTCGACGAGGCGCTCCTGGCCGACGTCGCGTCCACGCTGCGCCGCTCGTACGACGCCGCCCGGGGCGGGTTCGGCGGGGCGCCCAAGTTCCCGCCGTCGATGCTGCTCGAGTGGCTGCTGCGGCGCGCCGCCCGCACGGGCGAGCCGGAAGCGCTCGCCATGGCGAGCAGCACCCTCGAGGCGATGGCCCGCGGAGGCATGTACGACCAGCTCGGCGGCGGCTTCGCGCGGTACTCGGTCGACGCCGGCTGGGTGGTCCCCCACTTCGAGAAGATGCTCTACGACAACGCGCTCCTGCTGCGCGTCTACGCCCACTGGTGGCGGCTCACACGCTCGCCCCTCGCCCACCGCGTGGTCACCGAGACGGCGGACTGGCTGCTGCGCGAGCTCCGCACGCCCGAGGGCGGCTTCGCCTCGGCGCTCGACGCCGACTCCGTGCCCGCGGGCGACCCCGACGGCCACCCGCACGAGGGCGCCTTCTACGTCTGGACCCCCGAGCAGCTCGTCGAGGTGCTCGGCGACGACGACGCCGCCTGGGCGGCGGGGACCTTCGACGTCACCGCGGCAGGCACCTTCGAGGAGGGCGCCTCGGTGCTCCAGCTGCTGCGTGACCCGACGGACGCGGACGGAGCACCCGACCCCGAGCGGTGGGCCGACGTGCGGCGCCGGCTCGCCGAGGCCCGCGAGGCGCGACCGCGGCCGGCACGCGACGACAAGGTCATCGCCGCCTGGAACGGGCTCGCGATCGCGGCCCTGGCCGACGCCGGTGCGCTCCTCGAGCGGGCCGACTGGGTCGACGCCGCGGTCGGTGCCGCGGCGCTGCTGGAACGCCACGTGACGCGCGACGGCGACGTCGTGCGCCTGGCGCG
The DNA here is from genome assembly GCF_014042015.1 of Actinotalea sp. JY-7876. Taxonomy (NCBI): domain Bacteria; kingdom Bacillati; phylum Actinomycetota; class Actinomycetes; order Micrococcales; family Cellulomonadaceae; genus Actinotalea; species Actinotalea sp. JY-7876. The sequence goes on from NZ_CP059493.1 coordinate 2,669,261, forward strand.
GGCGAGCCGCGACGGCGTCGTCGGCGCCGCGGCGGGCGTGCTCGAGGACTACGCCGACGTCGCGGAGGGCCTGCTGGCGCTGTACTCGGCGACGGGCGACGAGGCCTACGTCGTGCGCGCGGGCGAGCTGCTGGACGAGGTGCTCGCGCGGTTCTCGGAGGCGGGTGCTGCCGCCGGTGGCGGCACCGGCTTCTACGACACCGCGGTCGACGAGACCGACGCGGTCCTCGCCCGCATCCGCCGGCCGCGCGACGTCGCCGACGGCCCGACGCCGTCCGGCCAGGCGGCCGCCGCGGGCGCGCTCGTGACCTATGCCGCCCTGACCGGCTCGTTGCGCCACCGCGAGGCCGCCGAGGGCGCGCTGACCGAGCCGCTGCTGGTCGCACGCCGCTACCCGCGTGCGGCCGGATGGGCGCTCGCGACCGCCGAGGCGCTGCTCGACGGGCCCCGCGAGGTCGCCGTCGTCGGCGACCCGGCGGACCCCGCGACGCGCGAGCTGGTCCGCGCCGCGGTCTCGAGCCCGGCGCCGGGCGCCGTCCTGGCGTTCGGCCCGCCGAGGGAGTCGGCGTCAACGGACGACGCGGCGACCCGGCACCGGGTCGGGCTGCTCGACGACCGCCCGCTGGTCGCGGGTCGACCGACGGCCTACGTCTGCCGCGGCTTCGTGTGCGAGCGCCCCACCACGGACCCCACCGACCTCGCCCGCCAGCTCGCCTCCTGACGCGCCCGCCCACCGACGCACCACCGCCGATCTCGCGACGTCGGAGGGTTGTGACCACATGCCGGGCGGAAGCCTCCGCCGGAACCTCGGACGCCGGCGCGGGAGGTGGCGGCGGGCCGTTCGTCCCGGCGGGGGCGGCGGGGTGGTGGCGACGATGGTGGCGCCGGCTGGACCGCCGCCCCGGGCGCGGCGACGATGGCCGTGCAGCCGACCGCGGACGTCGCGGTCGCGGTCTGGAGGCGTGATGCAGCAGCGGGTGGTCGTCGTCGGTGGCGGGTACGGCGGGGTGGCGGTGGCGTCCGCGCTCCAGGACGACGCCGAGGTGACCCTCGTCGAACCGAAGGACGCCTTCGTCCACGCGGTCGCCACGCTCCGGGCCGCCGTCGACCCGGCCTGGCAGGACCGCGTGTTCTTCGGCTACGACACCCTGCTGCGGCGGGGACGCGTCGTGCGCGACTGGGCCCGGCTCGTCTCGCCCGGCGTGGTGCACCTGTCGCGCTCCGCCTCGCTCGAGGCGGACCACGTCGTCCTGGCCACCGGCACCGGCTACCCGTTCCCGGCCAAGTTCCTCGAGGACGACACGGTCGTCGCGCGGGCTCGCCTGGAGCGGATGCGTGAGGGCCTGCGCCAGTGCGAGCGCGTCATGCTGATCGGCGCCGGCCCGGTCGGCCTCGAGCTCGCCGGCGAGCTGACCAGCGCGTTCCCGGACCTGCGCGTGTCGATCGTCGAGCAGGAGGACGACATCCTGCCGCTCGGTCAGTACCTGCCCGAGCTGCGCGACGCCGTCCGCGCACAGCTCGCGGAGCGCCGGATCGACCTCGTGCTCGGCGCCCCGCTGGGATACCTGCCCCCGTTCGACGTCGGCACCTACGCGCCCTTCACGGTCGAGACGACGGAGGGCGAGGCCGTGACCGCGCAGATGTGGTTCCGCTGCTACGGCTCGCGCCCGATGACCGGCTACCTCGACACCGCGCTCGCCGACTTGCGGCACTACGACGGCACGCTGCCGGTCACCGAGCACCTGCAGGTGCGCGGCCAGGACGCGGTGTGGGCGGTCGGCGACATCACCGACGTGCGCGAGTCCAAGCGTGCGACGGCGGCCCGCGACCACGCCGCCGTCGTCGTCGCGAACATCCGGGACGCGATCGCCGGCCGGGCCCCGAGCGCGACGTACACCGCGGCGCCGGAGCGCATCGTGCTGCCGCTGGGCCCCGACGGCGGCGCCTCGCAGGTCGAGCAGGACGGGCGTCGCGTGATCCTGGGCCCGGAGGAGACGAGCCGCATCAAGGGCGCCGACCTGTTCAGCGGCGCGACCGCAGAGCTCTTCACGGGCGGTACCCCCCATGACCGAGGGGAGTGAGTGCGGCGCCGCGCGCGGTTGCAGCCCCGCGGACCGCGATTAGCGTGGCGGGATGAGCAGCCCCAGCACCGACCCGCAGCCGGAGCAGACCCCGGGCCTCGAGCCCGGCGGCGGCGTGATGCCGGGCGACACGCCGCCCGGGGAGTCGTCGACCACGGGCGGCGTCAAGCGCATGCAGCCCGACCTTCCGAGCGCCGGCGCCAACAAGGCCGTCTACGCGGTGATCCTCGGCCTCACGCTCCTGGGCGTCCTGACCTTCATCGGGTACGCCGTCGGCCTGATCGGCTGACCGCCCCGGCGGATCAGCCCTTGGCGCCGGTGGTGGCGATGCCCTCGATGAAGTGACGCTGGCCGAGGAAGAAGATGATGATCATCGGCACCGTCGTGATGACGCTGGCCGTGACGATGATCTCCCAGTGCCACTCGCCGCCGAACCCGTACTGGTCCACGAGCGACTTGAGCCCGCGCGGGATCGTGAACGTGCTCGAGTCCCGCAGGTAGATGAGCGGCCGCATGAGGTCCGTCCATGCCGCCTGGAGCTCGAACAGCAGCGTCACCACGACGGCGGGTCGCGTCAGCGGCAGGGCGATCTTCCAGAACAGCGTCCAGTTGTTGGCGCCGTCGAGCGTCGCCGCCTCGAACGGGTCCCGCGGCAGGCCCTGGAAGAACTGCCGCATGAGGAAGATGTAGAACGCGGACCCGAAGAGGTTGCCCGCCCACAGCGGCGTCAGCGTCCCCACCTGCCCGAGCGAGTTCCAGATGAGGAACGTCGGGATCATCGTCACGGCACCCGGCAGCATCATCGTCGCCAGCACGAGGCCGAAGAGCGCCTCCCGCCCCCGGAACCGGAAGTACGAGAACCCCCAGGCGACCATCGCGCTCGAGATCGTCACCGTGACGGCCGCGAGCACCGTCACGATCACCGTGTTGAGCAGCCAGAGCGCCATCGGCGCCTCCTGCCACACGTTCAGGTAGTTCTCGACCGTGAACGTGTCCGGGATGAGCTTGTTGTCGAACACCTCGCCGCGCGGCTTGAAGGACGCGCTGAGCAACCACACGAACGGGTAGACGAAGATCAGCGTGGCGACCCCGAGCGCGGCGAGCACCAGCACCCGTCCGACTGTCAGCCGCGGTCGCCGCTGCGGCGGCAGCCCGCCCGTCTCCTGCACGACGGCGGCGAGGCCCAGGCTCTCGACGCGCGTCGCGTCCGCGGACCCCGCGGCGCCCACGTTGACGCTCACCGGTCCTCCCCCTCGTAGAAGACGAACCGCCTGGACACCCGCAGCTGGACCAGCGTGACGAGCAGGATGATCACGAAGAGCAGCCACGCGAGCGCCGACGCGTACCCCATGTCGAGGAACTCGAACGCCTGCCGGAACAGGTAGATGACGTAGAACAGGGCGGCGTCGTTGCTGTAGGTCGTGTTCCCCGACCCGAAGAACGCGGTGTACGCCTCGGTGAACGTCTGGAAGCTCGCGATGGTGTTGACGACGACGATGAAGAAGATCGGGCCGCTGATCATCGGCAGCGTGATCCGCAGGGTCCGCTGCCAGAAGCCGGCGCCGTCGACCCGGGCCGAGTCGTAGAGCTCCTGCGGCACGCTGCGCAGCGCCGCGAGCAGGATGATCACCGACGAGCCGATGGCCCACAGGCTCATGAGGACGATGCCGGGCTTGACCCACGCCGGGTCGGTCGTCCAGTTCGGGCCGTCGATCCCGAACCAGCCGAGCACCTCGTTGACCAGGCCGCCCTGCCCGTTGAACAGCAGCAGGAGCAGCACGCCGACGGCGACCGGCGGGGTCATCTTGGGCAGGAAGAAGGCCGTGCGGAAGAACCCCGCCGAGCGCCCCGCCTGGTTGAGCAGCAGGGCGAGCGCGAGCGACAGGATCACCAGCAGGGGCACGTGCAGCACCGTGTAGTAGAAGGTGTTCCACAGGGCGAGGCGCACGTCGTCGTCCTGCGCCATGCGCTCGTAGTTCTCGAGCCCGACGAACTCGGGGTCGGTCAGGACGTCGTAGTCCGTGAGCGACAGGTAGCCGCTGTAGAGCACGGGCCAGAGCGTGAAGACCAGGAAGCCGACGATCCACGGACTGAGGAACAGCAGGGCACCGCGCAGCTCCCGGTGCCGGGTCCGGCGCTGGCCGGGCCGCTCCGCCGGGCGGCCCGCGCTCCGGCCGCGGCCCTCGGCCGCGGCCGGCGACGACGTCGTCGCGGTCATCGCGGCCTCAGCCCTGGTCCTCGTCCCACTCCGCCCACGCCTCGTCGAGCGCCTCCTGCGCCTCGGCCTGCGCCTGGGCGAGGGCTTCCGCGGGTTCCGCCTGGCCGTTGAGCACGCGGTTGACCGCGTCCTGCCACGCGGCCTTGAACTCGGCGTCCGCCGGGTTCGCCGGGAGGTTCACGGCATGGTCGTTGGCCTCGTAGATCGCGGCGACGGCCGTCGCCCACGGCTCGGGCGCGTCCGTGGGCACGAGCTCGGAGCGGATCTGCTCGTCCGCCTCGGCGTTGCCCGTGAGCAGGCCGGTGAAGAGCTGCCCGGACTCGGCGCGCTGGTCGGCGCGCTCCTGCGCGGCCGCGAGCCAGGAGTCGGTCGCCGTGATGACGCGGATGAACCGGCACGCGGCGGCCTGGGTCTCCTCGGTCCCCGCCGGGATCGCCCACGCGGAGCCACCGGAGTAGGCGAGCGCCTCGCCGTCGCGCCCGCGGAAGGTGTCGAAGACCATGGGGGCGTCGGCCGAGACCTCGTTGAGCACGTTGACGTACCAGTTCTCCATCGGCATGGCACCCAGCACGCCGGTCGCGAACTGGTTGCCCTCGCCGAAGAAGTCCGCCGCGTCGCGGTAGGCCTTGACGCCGCCGAAGCCGCCCTGCTGGTCGTAGACCTCGACCGCGAACTCGAGGGCCTCGACCACCTTCGGGTCGTCGAGGTTCGCGCTGCGGGCGTCGTCCGACAGGAGGTCCGCGCCGTTGGCCTTGGCCCACAGCGGGAGGAACTCCGGGAGCTTGGAGTCGTAGCCGATGACGCTGAGGTCGCCCCCGGAGCCCTGCGTGAGCGCGGTGGTGGCGGCGGTGACCGCCTCCCAGTCCGAGCCGTTGACGTCGTCGACGCTCAGACCGGCCGCCTCGAGCAGGTCCCCGTTCGCCATCGTGATCTGGACCTGCATGAACTCCGGCAGGGCGTAGAGCGCGCCGTCGAAGGTGACCTGCTCGAGCGCGGTCTCGCGGAACACGGACGTGTCGATCCCCTCGCCCTCGACGCATGCGTCGAGCGGGACGATCGCACCGCGCGAGGCGAACGTGCCGATCTGGTCGCGGTTCGCGTAGACGAGGCCGGGCGGGTCACCCGCGGCCACGGCCGAGAGGAACTGCTGGATGTCGAGGTCACCCTCGACCAGCGAGACGTCCACGCCGTCGCCGAGCTCCTCGAGCGCGAGGTCGTGCCGGACCTCCGCGACCTCGTCGACCAGACCGAACCCCATCACGGACATCTCGCCGGTGAGCTCCGCGTCGGGGTCGTAGGCGACGTCCTCGCCGCCGCTCTCGCCGGTGGCCCCCGTGCCCTGCGCGCAGGCCGTCAGCGCGACGGCCGACGTCGCCACCAGGAGGACGGACCGCACTGCTGCGCTTCTCATGCTGCCCCCACAGGCCGTGGGCGTCGGGACGCGGCGCCCGGTATGCCGAGTAGAGCACCGGCCCGCGCTTCTCGCGCGGGGAAGTCGATGACCTCGGTCACGCCCCGGGCCGCAGCGCAGCCGATGCCCGTCAGCCGCCGAGGAGGTCCTCGAAGTTCACGGTCAGGGCGAACGGGTCGCGCGGGCCGGCGGCACCGCGCGGCGGGCGGCCGGCCACGAGCGCGGCGAGCTCGCGCGCGCCGCGGTCGATGCGGGCCCCCAGCGGGACGACGTCGCCGGTGGTCGAGCCGGCCGCCTGCCCGAAGTCCTCCGTCGCCGCGAAGACCGCGGTGGGCACCGTGATGGTGCGCAGGTAGCTGAACAGCGGCCGGACGGCGTGCTCCAGGGCGAGGGAGTGCCGCGCCGTCCCGGCGGTCGCGCCCATGAGCACGGGCATGCCCTCCAGCGCACCGTCCTCGAGCACGTCGACGGCGTTCTTGAACAGGCCCGAGTACGACCCGGAGAAGATCGGCGTCACGGCGACGAGCCCGTCGGCCGTCGTGATCGTCTCCAGGGCGGAAGTCAGGCGCTCGGTCGCGAAGCCCGTGAGCAGGGCGGCCGTGAGGTCCTGCGCGTGGTCCCGCAGCTCCACGACGTCGAGCACCGCGTCCTCGCCCGCCTCGCGCAGCGCGCGCTCGACGGCCTCCGCCATGCGGTCGGCGAGCAGCCGCGTCGACGACGGCTGGCGCAAGCCGCCCGAGACGACGGCGATCCGGCGGCTCACCGCGTCACCCGCGGGTCGCCGGCCCCGGCGGGCTCCGGCGACGCGCCCGTGACGTCGTCGCCCGCGCCGTGGACCGTCGCGTCGCGTCCGCCGCCCGCGGCGGCGACCCGCGCGGCGTGCGTGGGTGCGTCCGGCACGTGCGCGGGACGGCCGACGGCGAGCTCCTTGCGCAGCACCGGGACGACCTCGCCGCCGAGGATCTCGAGCTGGTCGAGCACGGTGCCGAGCGGCAGCCCGGCGTGGTCGATCAGGAACAGCTGACGCTGGTAGTCCCCGACGTGGTCGCGCATCGCGGCGTAACGGTCGATGACCTCCTGCGGGCTGCCCACCGTGAGCGGCGTCTGCTCCGTGAAGTCCTCCATCGACGGGCCGTGGCCGTAGACCGGCGCATTGTCGAAGTACGGCCGGAACTCCCGCTTGGCGTCCTGGCTGTTCCGGCGCATGAAGACCTGGCCGCCGAGGCCGACGATCGCCCGGTCGGCGGCGCCGTGGCCGTAGTGCTCGAACCGGCGGCGGTACAGCGCGACCATCTGCTGGGTGTGGGAGATCGGCCAGAAGATGTTGTTGTGGAAGAAGCCGTCGCCGTAGTACGCGGCCTGCTCGGCGATCTCCGGCGAGCGGATCGAGCCGTGCCAGACGAAGGGCGGGACGCCGTCGAGCGGGCGCGGGGTCGAGGTGAACGACTGCAGCGGCGTGCGGAACCGGCCCTGCCAGTCCACGACGTCCTCGCGCCACAGGCGGTGCAGGAGGGCGTAGTTCTCGACCGCGAGCGGGATGCCGTTGCGGATGTCCTGGCCGAACCAGGGGTAGACCGGCCCGGTGTTGCCGCGGCCCATCATCAGGTCCACGCGCCCGTCCGCCAGGTGCTGGAGCATCGCGTAGTCCTCGGCGATCTTCACCGGGTCGTTCGTGGTGATCAGGGTCGTCGCGGTCGAGAGCAGGAGCCGCTCCGTCCGCGCGGCGACGTACGCGAGCGTCGTCGTCGGAGAGGACGAGAAGAACGGCGGGTTGTGGTGCTCCCCCAGCGCGAAGACGTCGAGCCCGACCTCCTCCGCCTTGGCCGCGATGGCGAGGACGGCCTTGAGCCGCTCGCCCTCGCCCGGCGTGCGGCCCGTCGTCGGGTCCGTCGTGATGTCGCTGACCGAGAAGATGCCGAACTGCATCTGCGGCGCCGGACCGGTGGTGCGCTGCGCGGACATGGGGTGCTCCTGCCGTCGGTTAGTTCAATCTTCAACCGCTACCGCCGGAACCACAACCTCGGCGCTGCTATTCCGCGCACCCGGTGCCGATGCACCTCTCGCGTCGGCGTGCCGGACCGTCAGGCGACGCGGAACTGATCGACCAGCCGGTCCAGGAGCGCGTCGACGCGCGTGTCGACCGTGCGGCGCGCCGGGTCGGCGTCGTACCACTCGACGATCTCGCGCGCGCCCTGCTCGAACGGGATCGTCGCCCGGTAGTCCGGCACCACGGTCCGCACCTTGGTGTTGTCGAACACCATCGAGTGCGCCTTGTCGCCCAGCAGGCCGGCGCCCCACTCCGGGTCCTGCGCCGCGATCGCGTCGGAGGGGACGTGCACGATGCGCGCCGTCGTCCCGGCGGCCGCGGCGAGCGTGTGCGCGATCTGGTCCCAGGTCAGGACGTCGTCCGACGTCAGGTGGAACGCCTCCCCGACCGTGCGCGGGTGGGCCAGCAGCGGCACGAAGCCCTTGGCGAAGTCCGCGTGGTGCGTCAGCGTCCACAGCGACGTGCCGTCGCCGTGGACCACGACCTCCTTGCCCTGCCGCATCCGCTCGATCACGGTCCAGCCGCCGTCCAGCGGGACGAGCGTCTTGTCGTAGGTGTGCGACGGGCGCACGATCGTCGCGGGGAACGCGTCGTCGCGGTACGCCCGCACGAGCAGGTCCTCGCACGCGATCTTGTTGCGCGAGTACTCCCAGTGCGGGTTGCGCAGCGGGGTGGACTCGAGCACGGGAAGGCGCGCCGGGGGCGTCTGGTACGCCGACGCCGACGAGATGAAGACGTACTGCCCCGTGCGACCCGTGAAGAGCTCGATGTCGGTGCGGACGTGCTCGGGCGTGAACGCGACCCAGTCGACCACGGCATCGAACTCGAGGTCCCCGAGCGCCTCGCGCACCGTCTCGGGGCGGCGGATGTCGGCGCGCAGCGTCGTGACGCCGTCCGGCAGGGGCCGCGTCGTGCTCTCGCCGCGGTTGAGGACGTGCAGGTCGATCCCCCGCTCCACTGCCAGCCGCGTGCTGGCGGAGCTGATGGTGCCGCTGCCGCCGATGAACAGGACCCTGGGTGCGCTCATGCACGCACGGTAGCCGGGCGGGCCGACGTCGGCCCCCGGCGCCGCGGCGGCGCGCCCGACCCGTAGCCTGACCGGGTGCCTCCCGAGCCCTCGACCCCCTTCCGCGTGGCCGTCGCCCCCGGCGTCACGGTGAGCAAGTGGGGCCGGGTGTGGGCCGAGCGCCGCCCCGACGTCCCGCTCGAGGTCGTCCCGCTCGAGGCGGCACCGCCGGACGTCCTCGACGCCGCCGCCCAGGTGGCCCCGCTGCACGACGGCGCCGTCGACGCCGCGTTCGTGCGCCTGCCGGTGCCCCGGGACGGTCTCGAGGTCATCCCGCTGTGGAGCGAGGTCGCCGTCGTCGTCGTGCCGCGGGACCACCCCGTGGCGCTGTTCGAGGAGGTGGCCGTCGCCGACCTGGTCGACGAGGACCTGCTGCAGGACCCGGCCTCCGTCCCCGGCTGGATCGACGCCGCCGGCGGGCGCGCGCCGACCGGACGCCCCGCACCGCCGTGGACAGGCACGGCCGACGCCGTGGAGCTGGTCGCCGCCGGCGTGGGCGTGCTGGTGGTGCCCATGTCGGTCGCCCGGCTGCACCACCGCCGCGACGTGACGCACCGGCCGGTCGTCGACCTCGAGCACACCCGCGTCGGCCTCGCGTGGCTGACGGAGCGGACCACGCCGCTGGTCGAGGACTTCATCGGCATCGTCCGCGGTCGCACGGCGCGCAGCTCGCGCGGCGCGACGCCGCCCGCCGAGGGCGCCGAGACCGGGACGGGCCGGGGTGCCCAGGACGCGCGCGGCGCGGGCGGCCCGGCCGCCCGGCGGACGGGCGCCGGCAGGTCCGGCGCGGGCACCGCGAAGCCGGCGAAGGGCAGGGGCGGCGCGGCCGGGTCCGGTCGCGGCGGGCGCCCGCCGGGGGCGCGCGGCGGCACGGGGCGCGGGCGGTCCCGCTGACGGATGCCGGGGCCCTCGCCCACTGGCAGGACGTCGCCCGCCGCGCGATGATGGCGGACGAGCAACGATGCTCCCGTACCCCGGGGGGAACCGTGGTCCAGGTACACACCGTCTACGAGGCCTACACCTGGCGCAACATGGTGGACGGCCTGCAGCAGGGCACACCGTGGACGAGCCGCACGACGGCCGTCGCCGAGGGCCGCGCCATCGCGATCGAGCTGGCGTGCGAGCACTCCGTGCACGACGTCGACGGCAGCGTCCTCGAACGCCGCGACTACGGCGCGGCCGAGCCCGGCGTGTGGCCGGGGGCGATGCGCTACACGGCCTGAGGCGCGACGACCGGGGGCACTAGACGACCGGGGACGCGTCCGGTGCCGTGCCGGCATCCGGCTCGGTGCGGGCGTCGCCCTGGCGCTCGCCCGGCGCGACCTCCTCGCGCCTGCTCGGGATCGCCGGGTCCTCGTTGCCGAGGTCGAAGCCCGAGGTCGGGCTGTCGGAGAACCCGTAGCCGTCGTTGACGGGGTCCTGGACCGGCGCGTCGGGGTCCTGACCGGGCTCGTCCGGGATGGGGGTGCTGACGTCCTCGCTCATGTCCACCTCTCGCCGGCTCGTCCTGCGTGCTGCTCCGACGCAATCACGCCCCGGGACGGCCCGCAATCCGGCGGCGGCCGGACGGGCGCCTACTCGCCGACCGACGGCACGGCCTCCGGCGCCGCCTCTGGCGCCGGCTCCACCGGGGGCGGCGGCGCGACGGGCGGCGGTGCGGCGGGTGGCGTCGCGACGGGCGGCGCTGCGGCGGGCGGCGGCGCGACGGGCGGCACGGGGGGTGCGACGACGGGCGGCGGCGCCGCCGGGGGCGCGACGGGCGACGGCGCGACGGGCGACGGAGCGGTCGCGTGCGGCGCCACGGCCCGCGGGACCGCCACCGGCGGGTGGATCGGGGTCAGCCCGCGCCGCGGCGCGACAGCGGGACGGTCGCGGTCGTCGTAGCCGGCGGACGTGCCGTACTCCCAGTGCCAGGGCTCCTGCGGCCCGCCGCCGCCCGGCTCCATGACGGGCGGGTGGTACCAGCCGAACGCCGCCGCGTGCTCCTTCATCCACAGGTAGGCGGGGGCGTCGAACTCCCCGAGGCCGCCCATGCCGGCCAGGTCGACGGCGACGCCACGGCCGTGGTTCGACCGGCCCGGAGGCGCCGCGAGCGCCCCGCGGAGCGCGCGGATCTCGGCCTGCCGCTCCGCCGAGCGGTAGGCGCTGGAGACCCCCAGGTCGCGCCCCGTGTCCGCGCGGTACGCCGCGTTGAGCCGATCGAGCGCCGCGGCGGCGTCGCACCGCAGCAGCGCCGTCGGGGCGAAGGCGGGAGCGCACAGCGCGCTCGCGGGGATCGCCCCGTTGGGCCACGAGTCGGCGACGGTCGCCGTCGGGGGGCCCTGCGGCACCCCCGTGAAGGCGGCGACCTGCGCGCTCGCGCGCTGCGTCGCCTCCTCGAGCGCGGTCAGCGCCCGGCCCTGCTCGGCGACGGCCGAGAGCTCGACGGCCCGCTCGGCGCGCATCGCGAGCGCGAAGAGCTCCGCGGCGGCCCGTTCGAGCTCGCCGGCCACCGCGACGTCGGACTGCGCCGTCAGCGCGACGACGTCGCCACCGGGCGCGTACGGCACGTCGCGCGGGTTCGCGCCCGAGGGCGCGGCGGCCGCGCGCTCGACCAGCGCCGCGAGCGCGGCCCGGGCGGCCGCGAGCTCGGCCGGGTCGACGGGTGCATCGGGCTCGGCCTCGGCGGCGCCCGCTCCACCGACGGCGCCGTCGGGCGCGGTGCTCTGATCAGGCGCGGTGCTCTGATCAGGCGCGGTGCTCTCCTCAGGCGCGGTGCTCTCGCCGGGAGCGGTGCCTTCGCCGGACTCCGTACCGCCGCCGGGCGCCGCGTCGTCCGTGCGCGCACCACCGTCGTCGAGGAAGTCCAGGGCGGCGACATCGAGCCCGGTGGCGTCGATGTGGGTCGGCCCGGACCCGCCGCCCGCCCCGGGCGTCGGCTCCGCGGTCGGGACCTGCGCGGCACCGGCTCGCCCGGCGCCCCGCTCCGGCGACCCGACCGCGCGAGCGGGCCGCGGGGTCAGGGCCTGCGGCAGGGCAGCGTCGTCGAGCCCGAGCTGCTGGGTCCACGCCAGCTCGGGCGGCGCGGGCGACTGCGTCCGGTCCGCGGTCGGCTCGACGGTCGGGGCGGCCCGTCCGGCGGCCGTCCGGACCACCTCGGACGCGCCGTCGGCGGCCTGCAGCGCGGCACGGGCGACGGCGAGCGTCTCCGCGCGCCAGGCGGTCGCCCATGCGGCCGACTGTGCGGTGAGGCGCCGCTCGGCGGCCCGCGCCGCGGCCTCGCCCGGTGCACCCGCCACCGCGGCGTGCGCCGCCTGGACGCGCGCGAGGGCGTCGGGGTCGAGGGAGCCGGCGGCCGTGCCCGCTGCCATGCCGCCCGAGACGAGGAGGACCGTCGCGAGCGACGCAGCGGCGGTCCGACGCGGACTGCGCCGCGCCGTGCCGGTGCGCCCGCGCCGCATCGCGCGTGCCCTGCCTTCGCTCATCCGACGTCCTAGGTCCCGGTCGGGGCGTCGGCGCGCGCTGCTGCGGTCGGCGCCCGGTCCGGGCGTTCGTGTCTGGACCCCCAGGCTCGCACATGACGGGCGAACCGGACAGGTCAGGCGCAAATCATCCTGAGGGCACCCGTCCCGAGCCGGCGGCCCGAGGCGTTGCCGTCCCCGCGGCACGGGCGCAGACTCGAGGAAAGCCTCGACGGAGCGGGTGGTCACCGTGCAGCTCACCTCCAGCACCCCCGACGGCCTGCCGCTCCTGGCGGCCGGGCGGCACCGGCGCCCGAGCCAGGGCGCGTGCCTCATGGAGCTCGTCAGCGTCCTCGCCGGTGAGCGCTGGAGCGACGCGCCGCCGTGCACGTACCCGCTCCTGGCGCGCCTCGCGCGGCTGGTCAACGACGCGACGTCGGACGAGGCACGCCCGCGGCTCGCCCTCCTCGCGCCGTCGCTCGTCGGCCTGCGACCGCCGGGCATCGGGACGCAGCGCGAGCGACCGCGCCGGAGCCGCCGGCGCGGTCGCGCGCCGGATGACGCCGCGTGGGACCTCGAGCTGGCGCTCCTGGCGGCGACCATGGCACTGCCGCACGCGGCACCGTGGTACCAGCGGCCGCTCGCGGCGGCGCTGCTCACGTGCGAGCAGGTCGCCGGCCCGGGCGCCCTGCGCGCGGACGCCCGCGCCGCGCTCGACGCGGCCCCCGACGCCACGCGGTGGGCCACCGGCTTCGTCGCGGCCCTCTCGCCGCGGCGCGGACCCGACGCCGACGCCGTCGTCGAGCTCGCGGTGCGCTCGCTCGGCCCGGCGGGCGTGCCGCGGACCGATGCGCTCCTCGCCGACCTGCTCGGTGCGGCGGTCGCGCTCGCCGAGCGCCTCGCCGCAGGAGCACCCGGCCACCGCCCGCTGTCCCGCGCCGCGGGCGAGAGGCCCGGCCGCGCCGTCAGCGACGGCGGTGGTCCTCGATCGCCAGGCGCGGCCCCCGGCGCGGCACGCGCGCCGCGCCGCTGAGCAGGAGCAGCCGGACGGCCCGGTGGCGGTGCGGGCGGTAGGGCTCGAGGAGCGCCAGCATGCGGTCGTCGTCGACCTTCTCCCCCACGAGCGCCCAGCCGACCTGGCCCGCCAGGTGGTAGTCGCCCACGGACACCGCGTCCGCGTCGCCGAACGCGCGCTGCGCCGTCTCGGCGGCGGTCCAGACGCCGACGCCCGGCACGCACCGCAGCCGGGCGAGCGCCTCCTCCCGCGGTAGCCGCCCCGCCTCCTCGAGCCGGTGCGCGAGCCGCGCCGCGGCCACCACGGTCCGCGCGCGTCCCGGGTCGACGCCCGCGCGGTGGAAGTCCCACACGGGCACCGCGGCCCACGCCTGCGCCGACGGCGGCACCCGCATCCCCGCGGGCGCCGGTCCCGGGGCCGGCGTGCCGTGCGCCCGCAGCAGGTGGCGCCAGGCGTCGTGCGCGGTGCGCGTGATGACACGCTGCTCAAGGATCGCCGGGACGAGCGCCTCCAGGACCCGGCCCGTGCGACCGATGCGCAGCGACGGCGCCCGGCGGTGCGCCTCGCGGACCGGACCCGGCGGCGGGTCGAAGGTCGCGGCGTCGTCGTGCGCGCCCAGGACCGCCGGCGCCGTGGCCAGGGCCTCCCCCGCGCCCGGACCCCATGCGAGGACGTCGACGGCGCAGGGCCCGCACGGCGCCAGGCGCACGGTGGCCGGACCCGACGGCATGAGCGTCGCCCGCCACACCGCGCCGTCGGGCCCGAGCTGCCAGGCGGGGTCCCCGAGGCCGCGGCGCAGCGGCGCCAGGGTGCGCCGCACGTCGACCGGCCCGGGCAGGGTCACGGTCCGCTGCTGCTCCACCGGCCCATCGTCACACGCGCCTGCGACAGCCCCGTCCCACGCCGCCACCGCCCGCGGCGGACACGTCGGCGGGCGCGCCGCGGATCCGGCACGGTGGGCACATGCCCGTGCGCCACGTCCTGTTCCCCGGCCGCCACCACCTCGTCACGCGGTTCCAGACCGACTACCTGCGCGACCTGCTCGCGGGCCGCCTCACGGACACGGCGGGCGAGCCCGTGCGGTGCGACGACGACGCGCGCGTCGTGTGGGCCGTCACCTCGGCCACCCACTCCGGCACGCGCCGCAACCCGGTCCCGGCCCACCGGCGCGAGGCGATGATCGAGCGCGTCGGCGCCGCCGAGGGGACGGAGCCGCTCGTGGTGCCGGTCGCCGACGTCCCCCCGAGCGACCGCTTCGCGCGCACCGTCCTCGGCAGCGTCGAGGTCTGCCTCGGCCTCACCCTGACGCCGGCGGACACCGTCGTCGCGTGCTCGACCCCGGCCGTGGCGGCCCTCTGGGCGGCGCTCGGCTTCCGGGTTGCGCCCGTCGAGGACGGCCACCCGGACGCACCGGCGCGCCCGTGGGACGTCCTCGAGCTCGCCGTCGCCGGCGACGACCGGTGGCGCGACCTGGCCCACCCCGCAGCCCTCGCGTACTACGAGCGCTACGGCCTGGCCGACGTCGTCCGCACGGCCTACCTGGACCCGACCGTCGGCGCCGAGGGCGACCTCACCGCCACGCGCGACTACCGGTCCTACACGGCCGACTTCGACGACGCGTCGGACCGCAAGTGGGCGCAGGTCGGACCGCACGTGCAGCCGGGCCGGGTGGTCGACCTCGGCTGCGCCGCCGGCGGCCTGCTCGAGCGCGCGGCGCGCGACCCGCGGCTGGCGGAGTCCGACCTGTACGGCATCGACGTCTCCCGCCACCTCGTCGCCGAGGCGGAGCACCGCAAGGCGCAGGGCGTGTTCGCCAACCCCAACGTCTTCTTCGCCCAGCGCAACCTGCTCACGGGCCCCGTCTTCCCCGACGCGACCGTGAGCACGACGACGACGATCGCCCTGACGCACGAGATCTCGAGCTACGGGCGCGGGCGCGACGACCTCGAGCTGCTCGCGCGGCGGATCTTCGCCCACACCGCACCCGGCGGCGTGTGGGTGAACTCGGACGTCCTGGGTCCCGAGGGCGGGGACCGCACGGTCCACCTGCACCTGGACGGCGAGCCCGGCGACGCCCGCGACCTGGGGGCGCTCCCGGGCGACGACGTCGCCCCCTACGTCGAGGCGCTCTCCCCCGCGGGCCGCCTCGCGCAGTTCGCCCGCGACTTCCCCGCCCTGTCCGGCGGCGCGTGCGACGTGCGCTGGGCGGCCACGACGACGCGCGACGACGGCGGCGTCACGTCGGTCGCCGAGCTCAGCCTGCGCGCGGCGATGGAGTTCCTGTACACGCGCGACTACGTGCGCAGCTGGCTGTCCGAGTGCCACGAGCGCTTCTGCGACATGACGTGGCCCGACTGGTCCGCCCTCCTGCACGACGTCGGCTTCGAGCTCGCCCCGGCGAGCACGGCGTGGCGCAACGACTGGCTCGTCACCCACCGGCTCTCGGTCGGGGCACGCCTCGTCGACCCCGTCACGGGCGACGGCGTGCCGTGGCCCGACACGCACGTGCTGACGGTCGCACGGCGCCCCGCGTGAGGACCGCGCCCGGCGTGCTGCGGGCCGCGGGCCGCTGCTAGCGTCACGCCGGTGACGACGCCCCCTCCGCCGCCGCCCCCCGGTCCCCCCGGTCCGACGCCGCCGTACGCGCAGCAGCCGTACGCGCAGCCGCCGTACCCGCAGCAGCCGTACGCGCAACAGCCCCACCCGCAGCAGCCGTACCCGCAGCAGCCGCAGTCCGCGGACCCGCCCCTGCCGAGCATGGGCGAGCTGGGCAAGGACATGGCGCGCGAGATGGGCCAGGGCCTGCTCGAGATCGCGGTGTGGGCGCTCGCCGTCGTCGTGGTCGTCGGCGGCCTGGGCCTGGTCGGCTACCTCTTCGTGGGCCGCCTGGGCCTGGTCGTCGGCGCTCTCGCGGGCGTCGTCGTGCTCGGTGTGCTGTGGGTCGTCCTGATCGTCACGGGCGCCTCGCTCGCGTCCCGCCTGGTCCGCCGGGAGAGCTCGCCGCGCTGACGGTCGGCGCGGCCGAGCCGCGGGCGCCGCACGGCCTCAGCCGGCGGCGCCGCGCGGTCCGCTCAGCGCAGCGGGGGTGACGGGATGCCCTTGTCGATCTTGTCGATGACCTCGGACGCACCGCGGAGACCCGACCGGATGGGCTCCGGGATGTTCCCGATCGGCCCGAGCCCGTTGTCCAGCCCGTCGCGCAGCGGCGTCTGCATCCCGTCGTTGCCGTTCAGCTGGTCGTCGGCCTCGTCCGCGATGATGTCGCGCAACCCCTGGAGCCCGGTCCTGCCCGCCTCCGTCAGCGGCGACGCCGACAGCCCGGTCAGCGGCTGCACGACCGGCTTGAGGATCAGGCCCTTGACGAGCAGCGTCTTGATGAGGAACCCGTTGCGCGAGAAGAACTTCATCTTGTTGACCGCGCGGAGCAGGTTGGCGAGCTGGGTCAGCAGGCTCGCGACCTTCGCCAGGACCGTCGCGATCTTCGAGTAGGCGACGGCACCGCGCGCCGCGGCCGCGGCGGCACCGGCCGCGGCCGACGCCCCGAGCGTGACCACGCTCAGCGCCGCGCCCACGACGAGGGAGAGCAGGGCCCACTCGATGAGCTCGCGGATGATCGTCGCGACGAGCTCCTCGGCCGTCTCGACCTCCATCGCGGCGTCGTCGAGGAACTCGGCCGTCTCCCGCGTGGAGTCGGCGAGGCCCTCGACCTTGGTCTGCAGCTCCTTCATCGAGGCGGCGAAGGCCTCGTGCGCGTCGCCCTCCCAGGCGCCGGCGAGGGGCTGGAGGACGTCGCGGTGGTGGTCGACGAGCTGGTCCAGCGTGGTCGCCAGGTCACGCCACCGCTGGGCCGTGGACCGGACCTCCTCCGAGTCGCCCGTGACGGAGTCGAACAGGTCCGCCAGCGGCGCGACGACGGGCCGCAGGACGGCGTCGACGAGCCCGTCGAGGGGCGCCATCCAGCCGTTGATCTTGTCCCAGACGGAGACCGCTCCACCGACCGACATCAGCTGCCTCCGGACATCAGCTTGGTGAACATCGTCGCGACGGCCTCGTCGGAGCCCACGTACGCGTCGCGCGAGAGCGACAGCGCGTCGCCGACGTTGTCGTAGATCTCCCTCAGGGCGGTCAGCGCCTCCCCCAGGCCCTCGTACCGCTGATCGAACGCCGCCTGGATCTCGTCCGACGACGGCAGCTTGCCCAGGCTCCCGGACGGCAGCTTCAGCTCCCCGCGCCGTCCCTGCAGGTTCGCGTACCGGCCGGCGAGGTCGTGGTGGCGGTTGGCCGCGAGGCTCAGCGCGTCGTGCTCGACGGAGAACTCGCCGCTCACGCGCCGGCCTCCGACTCGCGCTGCCGCCGGTCGGCGATCTCGTCGCGCAGCAGGTCCCGGGTGGACTCCGGGACGCGGCCGGCGATGAGGTCGCGCACGTCCTCGGCGCCGGGCATGCCCGCGGTGAGCGCCGCGACCTGCTCCCCCATCGCGACCTGGGCGCGCCCGAGCGCCTCCAGGACGGCCGTCCGCAGCTGGTCGGCCGAGAGCCGCTCGGCCACGGACGTGAAGACGACGTCGGTCACCACGCCGGAGGAGCCCACCGTGACGGTGACGGCGCGCTCGGTGCTCTGACCCGTCGCCCGCGCACCGGCCAGCTCCTGCTCGAGCCGGGCGGCTGCCTCGAGCCGCACCCGCGCCTCCTCCTGCATCCGCTCGACCCACGCGTCGGTCATGGCTCCACCAGCGCTCACTCGTCTCCCTTGTTGATCTCGGTGGCCTGAGATTAGGGGGGGACGGCGATACCACGCCACGAGAGGCCGAGGCGAGAGACCAAGGTCACCCGGAAGGGGGAACCGACCGGCCCACGACGGCCCGGTTCACCGCGTACAGCACGACGCCGATCGCGAGCAGCAGCCCGGCCCGCAGGTAGACGTCCGCGCCGCGCCCCGTCAGAGGGCTCGCGAGCACCGCGCTGACGACCGCCCCCGCGACGGGCACCCAGGTGGCGGCGCGGAAGTGGCCGCCCTCGCCCGGGTCCGTGCGGCGCAGGACCAGCACCGACACGTTGACGACCACGAACACCAGGAGCAGCAGCAGCACCGTGGTGTCCGCCAGCCCTGCCAGGTCGCCCGTGCTGACGAGCGTCAGGGCGACGGCGAGCGTGAACGCGATCGCCACCCACGGGGTGCGCCGCGTCTCGTGCACCCGGCCGAGCACGCGCGGCACGATGCCCTCCCGCGCCATCCCGTACACCAGGCGCGACGCCATGATCATGTTGATGAGCGCGGTGTTGCCCACGGCCAGCAGGGCGATGACGGCGAACAGCGCCGGCGGGAACGGGACCCCCGCCACCTTGACCACCTCGAGCAGCGGCCCGCTCGAGTCCACCAGGGTCTGGGTGTCGACGAGCATGGAGGACGTGAAGGCCACCGAGAGGTAGATGACGCCGGTGATGGCCAGTCCTGCGAAGACGGCGCGCGGGAAGTCGCGGCGCGGGTCGCGGCACTCCTCGGCCAGGTTGACCGAGTCCTCGAAGCCCAGGAGCGCGTAGAAGGCGAGGGCGGTGCCGCCGAGCACCGCCAGCAGGACGCTGCCGCCGTCGCCGTCGAGGCGCACGGCCCGGCTCACGTCGCCCTCGCCCGTGGCGACCGACCACACGCCGATCGCGACGATGACGAGCAGCCCGGTGAGCTCGACGAGCGTGAGCACGACGTTGACCCGGACCGACTCCGAGATGCCCACGAGGTTGATCACCGTCACGAGCCCGAGGAACACCCACGCCGCCGCGACGGTGGGCACGCTGACGAACTCGGCCAGGTAGTCCCCGCCGAAGGCCCGCGCGGCCGCGGACGCCGACGTGATGCCGGACATCATCACGGCGAAGGCGACGAGGAACGTCAGGAAGGGGCGCCGGAACGCGCGGTTGGCGTACAGCGCGGCGCCCGCCGCACTGGGGTACTTGCCGACGAGCTCGACGTACGAGGCGGCGGTCAGCGTGGCGAGGCTGAACGCGACGAGGAACGGCACCCAGATCGCGCCGCCGACCTCCGCCGCCACCTTCCCCGTGAGGGCGTAGATGCCGGCGCCGAGGATGTCCCCCACGACGAACAGCAGCAGCACCTTGCGACCGACGGTCCGGCGCAGCCCGCCGTCGTCGGCCGGCGCGCCGTCGGTGGCCTCCCGCGGCGCGGTGGGTGTGGTGGACATGCGGCCTCCCTGTCCCGGGACACGGCTCCGACGACTGCACTCCGACAACTGCGGTCCGACAACTGCTCCGTGAGCGCAGTGTGAGGCCGCGGCCCGCGGCGCGCGCGCCCAGCGCCGCCGCCCGTGGGCGTGCCGACCGCGGCGCTCAGCCGGCGTCGGTCGGGCGGGTCCCGCCGAGGCGCCACCACGAACGCCGTCGGGCGCGGCCCCGTGCGCGCCGGTGCGCGCGCTCCGCCTCCGCCCGCGCGCGCTCGGCCGTCCTGCGCTCCGCGTCGGCGTCGCGGCGGCGGCGCGCGCGCTCGGCCCAGCGGCGGACCTCGGCCTCGACGTCGCGCAGCGGCGTCACCACCGGCGGTCCGCCGAGCAGCTGGCGCCGGGCCGCGACGATCCGTGCGTTGAACTCCGTGACCGCCGCGCGCACCTGGTCCGGACCGGCCAGGCGGTCGAGGCGCTGGTCGAGGACGGCGTCGTCCGTGCGGAGCTGGAGCGCCTCGGGCAGCACGCCCGTGATGCGCTCGCGCTCGACGAGTCCCTTGAGCCACCAGTCGGGGTCGTGGCGCCCGTCGATGCTCGGGATCGGCTTGCCCGCGAGCGGGAGGTCGTCGAACTGGCCGCGCGCGATGGCCTGCCGGACGAGCTCGTCGACCCACTCACCGCGCCGGTCCATGCGCCCGCGCCCGTCGAGCTGCGACACCGGGGCCGCGGCGCCGTCCGGCTCCGCGGCCTGCGGCACGTCGGCGTCCTGCTCGACCAGGCGGTCCACCTGGTACCGGGCCGCCGAGCGCATCGGGTCCTCGTCGTGGTCCATGCGCCCTCCCTGGGTCCGACGATAGGCGCCGGCACTCGCGGCGCCCACCCCGCGCGTCGTCCGCGGCGGGGCCTAGCCTCGTGGCACGGCGGTGTGCGGCGGACGGGCGGGACGGTGCGATGGGCGCGGACGAGGACCCGTGGTCGGCGGTGGCCGAGGGCTGGTCGCAGCTGTGGGGCCCCAGCGGCGCGCCCGTGTGGCCGGTGCTGCTGGGGACGACCGGTGTCGGCCCGGGCACGCGCCTGCTCGACGTCGGCTGCGGGAGCGGGGAGCTGCTCCGCGCGGCGCGCGGCCGCGGTGGCGACGCGGTCGGCGTCGACCCGGCGCCGGGCATGGCGCGGCGCGCGGCCCGGCACGCGCCCGGGGCGGTCGTGATCGCCTCGGCGGACGACCTGCCCTTCCCCGACGCGACGTTCGACGTCGTCACGTGCGTCAACGCGCTGCACCTGGCCGACGACGTCGACGACGCCCTCGCCGAAGCCGTCCGGGTCCTGCGGCCGGACGGCTGGGTGGCGCTCGCGGGCTGGGCCGAGGGCTCGCGCAACGACCTGCAGCGGATCGAGGCCGCGGTCGCGCGCCGCGCGGGCGACGACGTCCCGCCCGACGGCCTGCTCCACCGGGAGGGCGGGTTCGAGGAGCTGCTGCGCGACGCGGGACTGGCGCCGGTCGCGGCGGGGCTCGTCGAGGTCCCCTGGCAGGTGCCCGACGACGACGCGCTCGTGCGCGGCGTGCTCCTGGGCGAGGACGCGGCGGGCCTGGCCGACGCCCGGGCGATGGTCGTCGAGGCGGCGCGCCCGTTCCGCTCGCCCGACGGCGGCTACCGGCTCGTCAACCGCTACCGGTGGGCGGTCGCGCGGGCGTGAACCGTGGTCGCCGCACGCGGCCGCGCACGCCATGCTGGGAGCCGCGGCCGCCAGGCCCGCGCAGAGGAGGTGGCGAGGTGGCACGAGCACGCTCCGTGGGGCGACGTCGGGGCCCGCGCCTCGGCGCCGTCCTCGCCTGCGTGCTCGGGGCGGTCGGGCTCGCGGGGTGCGCGGCCGAGCCGGCGCCGGCGCCGGCGCCGACCACCGTCGCGCCCGCCCCCGAGGCGTCGCGCACCGCGCCACCACCCGTCGCGGCGTGGACCCCGCCCGACGTCGACCTCGCGACCCTGCCGGTGGCCGACCCCTGGGCCGTGATGCCGCAGGCCGTGGCCGACCCGGACCCCGGGACGATGCCGAGCGGCCTGCTCGTCACCCCGGACACCGACCCCGGGATCGCGCTGTACGACGCCCCGCGCGGCGCACCGTTCGCGCTGCTCCCCCTGGTCCAGTACCAGGGCGTGACCTCTTACCCGGTGGTCGCGCAGCAGGGCGACTGGTACCAGGTGCTGCTCACGGTGCGGCGCGGTCTGCCGAGCCAGGTGGGCCCGGACGGCGTCAACGAGGCCACGGGCTGGGTGCACGCCGACGACGTCCTGACGAGCTCCACGGACTACCGGATCACGGCGTCCCTGGGCACGGGCGAGGTGGTGCTGCACCGCGGCGAGGAGGAGGTCGCCCGGACGGTGACGGGGTTCGGCACCCCGGAGACGCCGACCCCGCTGGGCCGCACGTTCGTCATGTCGATCGCGCCGGACCCGGGCGCCCGGTACTCACCGGTGTTCGTGTACTTCGGCTCGCACTCGCCCACGCTGGACGAGTTCAACGGCGGGCCGGCGCCGATCGCGATCCACGCCTACGCGACCTACAGCGGGCCGATCTCGAACGGGTGCCTGCGCGTGCCGGCCGATGCCCTGGCGCCGTTCGCCGACGTACCCCTCGGCACGCCGGTGCTCGTCACCGCCTGACACCGGCGATCGCGCCGCGGTGGGTGACGCGTTGGCGTCGCTGGGCGACGCCAAGGCGTCATGCAGCGACGCGGGGCGCCCCCGCGCTGGGCTGTCGGCCGGGGCCGACGGGTCTGTCAGAGGCGGTCGAGGCGCGGGCTGTCGAGCTCGACGCGACGCAGGTCGCCGCCGAAGTCGACGATCGCGGCGCGGTCGCCGTCCATGCGGACGGCGCGGCCGAGGCCGTGGCGCTCGTGGCAGACGCGGTCGCCCGCCTCGACGGGGACGATGGTCTTGATGGCGGCCTCGCGAGCGGCGTTGAACGGGCTCGTGGCGAGGTAACGGCGAGCAGCAGGACGGGGCGGCATCGGATTTCTCCCACCAGGCCCGGGACGGAGGGGAGGGTCTGGAGCCTTCAGTCTACTCGCGTGGCAGCGCGGTCGTCAGGCCCTCGCCGCAAATCCGGCGGCGACGCGCGGGCACGCCGCTCCCGGCGCCGCCGCGCCGCACGGGCCGAGCGCTCGGCCCGGCGTCAGGCCGACGGCGCCGCCGGTGGGCGCCCGCGGCGCGGCGGCGGCCCCGCCGCGGAGGGCAGCCGGCCCTGCTCCGCGAGCGCGCGCCGCACGACGAGGTCGACCTGCGCGTTGACGCTGCGCAGCTCGTCGGCGGCCCAGCGCGCGAGCGCGTCGTGCACGGCCGGGTCGAGGCGCAGCAGCACCTGGCGGCGCTCGCGTCCCCGACCCGGCCGGGCCGGCTGCTCGTCGCTCACGTGTACAGCGACCCCGTGTTGACGACCGGGGTGGCGCCGCTCTGCCCGCACAGGACGACGAGCAGGTTCGACACCATGGCGGCGCGCCGCTCGTCGTCGAGGTCGACGATCCCGTCAGCCTCGAGCCGGTTGAGCGCGCTCTCGACCATGCCGACCGCCCCGTCGACGATCCGCTCGCGGGCGGCGATGATCGCGCCGGCCTGCTGCCGCTGGAGCATCGCGTGGGCGATCTCGGGCGCGTAGGCGAGGTTCGAGATCCGCGCCTCGATGACCTCCAGGCCCGCGATGACGACGCGGGCCGCGACCTCCGTCGCGATCTCCGCGGAGACCAGGTCCGTCGCGCCGCGCAGCGACTCCTCGCCGGCGTCGGCCTGGTCGTAGGGGTGGGACATCGCGACGTGGCGCAGGGCGGACTCGGACTGCACCCGCACGAAGTCGGCGTAGTCCTCGACGGCGAAGGTCGCCTTGGCGGTGTCCGCGACCTGCCACACGACGATCGCCGCGATGTTGATCGGGTTGCCGTCGGCGTCGTTGACCTTGAGCTCGTTGGTCTCGAAGTTCCGGACGCGGACGGAGACCTTCTTGCGGGTGGTCAGCGGCACCGTGAGCACCAGGCCGGTGCGGCGGATGGTGCCGATGTACCGGCCGAAGAGCTGGACCACGCGCGTCTGCCCCGGGCTGATGACGGCGACGCTGGTCAGCAGCACCAGCCCCACGAGGGCCAGGACGATGCCCAGGACGCCCGCCAGGTCCTCGCCGCCGTCGGCCGCGATGAACAGCGGGACGCACGCGCCGATCATCACGAGCGCGGCGAGGATCACGAGGAGGGCCGGACCCGTGCCCAGCGACCAGGCGAGGCGCTCGGCGACGTCGACGCGCGCGCCGGAGTGGCCGACCGGGCGCCCGGCGGGGTCGCCGCCGACGGAGGCCTGCGGTGGGGGGACGGTCTCGGACATGGGCTCCTCCTGGTGCTGACGACCGCCGGATCGGCGGCGTATAGCAAAGTGATATCACATTTTAGCGCCGGGCGGACCGCGCCGGACGGACAGCGCCGGACGGACCGGGGGTGCATAGATTGGTCCCGTGCTTCCCACCGACCTCCCGCTGCTCCGCACGCCCGGCGCCCCGGCGCTCAGCCCGGACGGGACGACGGTCGTCGTCCCGGTCGTCGCGCCCGACCCGGAGACCGACGAGTACGTCGGCAGCCTCTGGACCGTCCCCGTCGACGGCTCGCGCCCGCCCGCGCCGCTGACCCGCGGCCACCGCGACACGTCGCCCGTGTGGTCGCCCGACGGCCGCCTGATCGCCTTCGTGCGCGCGGAGCCGAAGGGCCGCCCGCAGCTGCACGTCGTCGAGGCCGGCGGCGGCGAGCCCGTGCGGCTGACCGACGCCCCCCTCGGCGTGAGCGAGCCCCGCTTCTCCCCCGACGGCGCGCGCCTCGCCTACCTCGCGCGCGTCCCCGAGGAGGGCCGCTACGTCGCGGGCGAGGACCCGGGCGCCGAGGCGCCGCGCCACATCACGACCTTCCGCTACCGCGGCGACGGCATCGGCTTCTTCCGCGACCGCCCGCAGCACGTCTTCGTGGTCGACGTCCCGCGCGACGGCGAGCCCGGCGAGGCCGCCCGCGACCTGCCCGAGCCGGTGCAGCTCACGTCCGGAGACGTCGACGTGGCCGCGCCCCGGTGGCTGCCCGACGGCGAGGCGCTCGTGGCGGTCGCCGCCCTGCACCCGGGGCGCGAGGAGGACCTGCTGCGCGACGCCGTGCTCGTCGAGGCGCCCCGGACGCCGCGCGCCGCCGGGTCGGAGCCGCCGCTCCCCCGCCCCCTCACCGACGCCGCCCGTGGGTCGACGCTCTCGGTCGAGACCGTCCTGCCGTCCGCGGACGGGCGCACGCTGTGGCTGCTCGCGGGCGACCAGGGGCCGTCGCGCCTCGACTTCGTCGCCTCCCAGACGGGCCTGTTCACGCTCGACCTGGCGCAGGTGCGCGCCCGGCTCGACGAGCCGGTCCGGCCCACGGAGCTCGAGGGCGCCGAGGACGCCGGCGAGGCGGTCCTGGCACCGCACGTCACCCCGCGCCGCCTGACGGACGCCGAGACGACCGACCTCGTCCCCGGCCTGCTCGCGCTGGCCGGCGACGAGGTGCTGGTCGCCGACCAGCGGCGCGGCGCCGTCGTGCTACTCGCCGTGCCCGCGACGGGCGAGGGCGAGCCGCGGGTGCTGGTCGACTCGCCCGCCGTGGTGACCGGCCTGGACGCGGCGGCCGACGCCGTCGTCGTGTGCGCCGCCTCCCCGGTCTCCTCCGGGGACGTGCTCGCGGTCGACCGCGCGACCGGCGCCGTGCGCGCCCTGACGGACCTGTCCGCGCCGCTGCGCGCGACCGGCCGCGTCAGGACGCCGCGCGAGCTCACGGCGACGGCGCCCGACGGCTACCCCGTCCACGGCTGGGTCGCGCTGCCGGACCCGCAGCGCTACGGGACGGGGCCGCACCCGACGCTGCTGCTCATCCACGGCGGACCGTTCGCCCAGTACACGCACGCGCTGTTCGACGAGGTGCAGGTGCTCGCCGAGGCCGGCTACGCGGTCGTCTACGGCAACCCGCGCGGCTCCGCCGGGTACGGGCGCGCGCACGGCCGCGCGATCCGCCGCGGCTTCGGCACGGTCGACGCCGACGACGTCGTCGCGCTGCTGGACGCGGCGCTCGCGGACGCCTCGCTCGGCCTGGACGCGGAGCGCGTCGGGGTCCTCGGCGGCTCCTACGGCGGCTACATGACCGCCTGGCTGACGACGCGCACGGACCGCTTCGCCGCCGCGATCGTCGAGCGCGGCTTCCTCGACCCCATCAGCTTCGTCGGGTCGAGCGACATCGGCTGGTTCTTCGGGCTCGAGTACCTCGGCGGCGGGGACACGCCCGAGGAGGCCGCGGCGCTCGCCGCGCAGTCGCCGATGGCGCACGTGCACCGCGTGCGCACGCCGACCCTGGTGATCCACTCCGAGCAGGACTGGCGCTGCCCCGTCGAGCAGGGCCAGCGCTGGTTCGTCGAGCTCAAGCGCCGCGGCGTGCCCGCGGAGCTCCTGCTGTTCCCCGGCGAGGGGCACGAGCTCACGCGCTCGGGCCGCCCCCGCCACCGCATCACGCGCTTCGAGCACGTGCTGCGCTGGTGGGCTCAGCACCTGCCGGTCGCGCCGTCGGCGTCGGACCGGTGAGCGCGGCCGCCGCGCCGGGCGCGGTCGAGGCCGGTGCGCGCCCGAGCGTCCTGTTCGTGTGCGTCCACAACGCCGGGCGCTCGCAGATGGCGGCGGGCTTCCTCACGGCTCTGTCGGGCGGCGCGGTCGAGGTGCGATCCGCGGGATCGATGCCCGCCGAGCAGATCAACCCGGCCGCCGTCGAGGCGATGGCGGAGGTGGGCATCGACCTCCGCTCCGAGCGCCCCAAGGTGCTCACCGCCGAGGCCGTCCAGGCGTCCGACGTGGTCGTGACCATGGGCTGCGGCGACGCGTGCCCGTACTACCCCGGCACCCGGTACGAGGACTGGGCCCTCGAGGACCCCGCCGGCCGGGGCGTCGAGGCGGTGCGCCCCATCCGCGACGAGATCCGCGCCCGCGTCCTGACGCTCCTCGCCGAGCTCGGCGTCCCCCCGGTCGACGCCTGACGCCGGTTCTGGCACGGATCCGGGTGCCGCCGCGCCGGGATCCGTGCCAGAACCCGCGCGCGGCACCGGCGGGCGCAGGAGGATGGGCCTCGTGCTGCTCGCCGACGTCGCCGCCACCTCGACCGCGCTCGCCGCGACCCGCTCGCGCCTCGCCAAGCGCGCACTGCTGGTCGACCTCCTGCGTCGCACCGCGCCGGCGGAGGTCCCCGTCGTGGCCCGGTACCTCGGCGGCGAGCTGCGGCAGCGGCGCACCGGCCTGGGCTGGCGATCGCTCGCGACGCTCCCCGAGCCGGCGGCCGCGCCGACGCTCGACGTGCTCGCGGTCGACGCCGCCTTCGAGCGCATGGCCGCGCTCGCCGGCCCCGGCTCCGCGACCGCCCGCACGGCGCTGGCCACGGAGCTCTTCGCCGCCGCCACGGCCGACGAGCAGCGCCTGCTCCGGGGCCTGGTGACCGGCGAGCTGCGACAGGGCGCGCTCGACGCGCTGCTGCTCGACGCGGTCGCGCAGGCCGCGGGCGTGCCGGCCGACGCCGTCCGCCGGGCCGCGATGCTCGCGGGCGCGACCGAGCCCGTCGCCGCCGCGGCGCTCGGGGCGCCGTCGCCGCAGGACGCGCTCGCCGCGCTCGACGCCTTCACGCTCACCGTCGGGCGCCCGGTCCGGCCGATGCTGGCCGCGTCGGCCCTCGACGTCGCGACCGCCGTCGCGGGGTTCGACGGCCGGACCGTCGTCGTCGACGCCAAGCTGGACGGCATCCGCATCCAGGTGCACCGGGACGGCGACGACGTCGGCGTCTACACCCGCAGCCTGGACGACATCACGGCGCGCGTCCCGGAGGTGGTCGACGTCGTGCGGGCGCTGCCCGTGACCACGGCGGTGCTCGACGGCGAGGCCCTGGCCCTGGGCGCGGACGGGCGACCGCGCCCGTTCCAGGAGACGGCGTCGCGCAGCGCGACGCGCGACGCCGAGCTCGCCGGCGCGGCGACCCTCACCCCGTTCTTCTTCGACGTGCTGCACGTCGACGGCCGCGACCTGCTGGGCGCTCCCCTGCGCGAGCGCCTCGCCGTCCTCGACGCGATCGCGCCGGACCACACGGTCGAGCGCGTGGTGACCGACGACGCCGACGTCGCCCAGGAGGCCTTCGCGCGCTGGGTCGCGGCCGGGCAGGAGGGCGTCATCGTCAAGGACGCGCAGGCGCCGTACGACGCCGGCCGGCGCGGCGGCGCGTGGGTCAAGGTCAAGCCCCGCCACACCCTCGACCTCGTGGTGCTCGCCGTCGAGCGCGGATCCGGCCGCCGCAGCGGCCTGCTCTCGAACATCCACCTCGGCGCGCGCGACCCCGAGACGGGCGGCTTCGTGATGCTGGGCAAGACGTTCAAGGGGATGACCGACGAGATGCTCGCGTGGCAGACGCAGCGGTTCCGCGAGCTCGAGGTCGCCGATGACGGGTGGACGGTGACGCTGCGGCCGGAGCAGGTCGTCGAGATCGCGTTCGACGGGCTGCAGCGCTCGACGCGCTACCCGGGCGGCCTGGCGCTGCGCTTCGCGCGCGTCCTGCGCTACCGGGACGACAAGACGCCCGCCGAGGCGGACACGATCGGCACGGTGCGGTCCCTGCTCCATCCAGGCGATGGCGCCAGCGCCTGACTACAGGAGGAGCGCACGACTGCGACTATGTGAATCGCGGAGGAGCGAGACAAGGAACGCATGCGCGAGGCGTGCGGTTCCCATGCAATGGGACGTGATCGGGGTCGCCGATGTTCCCGAAGCTGCAGGCGAGTACGACTGCATGATTGGACCGTTGGTCGGGCACCTGCAGACACGCGCCGATTGCAGACTTCCTGCGGAGCAGGGTCGCTCGTGAACGTGTCGATCACTTTGGATTGAACCCCGACATTGGCGCCGACCGCCACTTGCCGACGCGCCGGCGGCGTGGTGACGCCGCCGCGAGCCCCAAGGTGATCGGGTTGCCCGCAAGACGTTCAGGGCATTACGGACGAGATGCTCGCGTGACAGAGTGCGGTCCGGGCGAGTCTCAGTGAGGGGTTCAGCCATCCCCACGATCGCCCGGTCGGCGCGGCCTGAGGTTTGCTCACGTCGTCCGATACGCTGCAGACATTGGTCCCCACGGAGCCGCCACGATCAAAGCAGCAACGGATTACCCATCGAGAGGGTCGAGACGGAGCGGCGGGGACAGGCTGCCACGAAGACTTGTATGGCAGGATGCAAGCCGAGGCGATTACGACCGGAAGGCTGCACGCGACGATGAACGCAATAAGCCCCAGCCAGATCAACGATTTGCTGAACCGCGTTCGGCGACGTGGATACCGGAACTACCTACTCTCGATGGATCTAAAGAAGGTACGCGGCTTTGTCGATGCCCACGTCCGGTTCGACTTTCCCGTGACAGCCCTCGTAGGGCCGAACGGCGCAGGGAAGACGACAGTCCTAGGCGCTGCGGGACTCATCTACGCTGACGTTCAACCCCGTCGGTTCTTCGCGCGAGGCGGTACGTATGATGCGTCAATGCAGGGATGGAAGGTCGAGTACGAGGTCTACTCTGGCGGCACATCCGTCCCCCGTACGGCGTCGTACACCGAAGCAACAGCCGACGTCACGCGCAGCAAGTGGAACAGGAAAGGTGTGGCACGGCCCGTGAAGGTCATCGGCGTGAGCCGCACCTTGCCCTTAACAGAACGTACCGACGTTCAGCGATTCGCAAAGGGCGACTTTGTCGGCGTCACCGAAGAATCCTTCACCGCTGAAGTTGTTTCTGCCGTCGAGCGAATCTTGGGCAAGCGCGCAGCGGACTATCTTCAGGTCCACGCAGACGAACAGGGCAAGTATTCGATCTTGGCATTGAAGCCAAGCAGCCAGGCTTCGCCGGGCTACTCGGAGTTCCATTTTGGCGCGGGTGAAGCCAGTATCATCCGGATCGTCAGCGAGATCGAGTCGGTTGAGGACGAAGCGCTCATCCTCATCGAAGAAGTCGAGAACGGCCTCCATCCCATCGCGACTCGGCGCCTCGTCGAGTACCTGATCGCGGTGTGCCGACGCAAGGGCTGCCAAGTCATCTTCACCACGCACAGCAACGCCGCTTTGAGTCCGCTGCCGGGCGAGGCCGTGTGGTCGTCCTACCGAGGAAAGCTCACGCAAGGCAAACTCGACGTCGAGTCGCTTCGCGCACTGACCGGCGAGATTGACGCACGTCTCGCGGTGTTTGCCGAAGACAGGTTTGGAAGCCTAGTCGCGGAGGTTACACTTCGGCGCTTCGGCGATCTAACGGATCAAGCGCTCGATCTTAAAGGTGTCGAAATCCACGCGCTCGGTGGCGCCGCGCAGGCCCGCGACCAAGCGCGGCACAACAACGCAAACCCGGCCCGTCGCTTCAATGCACTTGCCCTCCTGGATGGCGACAAGAGCAGGCAGTCCGACTACCTCCCAGCTGCACGCGAGGATCTCAACATCGACGGAAGCCCATTCGTGACCTTCTTCAGCGGGACCTCCGACCCGGAGGCGGTGATCGTCGAGCAACTTGCTGACCTCATAGAGAGGAACGGCCGAGTCCTACCGCGACTAACTCTCGCTCTGCAAATGGACACCGGACACGAGAATCGTGTCGGGGAAGTCCTGCGCACACGCCTGCTGACGAACACCGATCGGCACGAGATCTTTAAAGAGATCGGCGAGGACCTCGACTTCCTGGGCGAGGAGGTCACAGCAAGAGCGTTTGTTTCGACATGGGCGAACTTCCACGAGGCAGAGGTGCGTGCCGTCTGGGAGCCCGTCTCGAGCCACCTGCCACTGCTGTCCGACGCCGCATAAGGGCCGGCTGGAAGCGATAATTCAAGGCGGCCTGGTCGACTCTCAGCCACTCCTCTACTCAAGACACTCAAAGGCATGACCGACGAGATGCTCGCGTGGCACACGCAGCGGTTCTGCGAGCTCGTCGTCGACGACGACGGCTGGAGGGTGTGACGCTGCGCCGGGAGCAGGTCGTGAATGTCGCTTCCGACGGGCCGCAGCGGTCGACGCGCTACCCGGACCGCCTGGCGCTCAGGTTCGCGAGAGTCGTCCAGCACCGAGAGGACAAGGCGCCGGAGGATGCCGAAACGATCGACGCCGTCCGCGCGCGCCTCTCAGGCGACGCACCCGACGAGCGCCCGGTCGGGTGGGTGTACTCGTCGCGAAGTTTCGCCGTGCCGTCGGCGCACGGCCCAACGACGGCGCACGGTTTCGCGCGCGAAGGTCGCGGCGCCATTCGCACGCCCGGCGCGCGGGGTGCACTACGTCTCACGGCGGCTCACGGTCCAGAGAGGCGAGGTGCGTGGCCAGCGCCTTGCGACGCTCCTTCTTCGTCAGGACGGAGCGGCGGAGCACCTGGTCGTACGACCAGACGCCGAACGCGAGACGAACGGGCTCGCGCAGGAGCGCGGCCACCCATGCCCCGGCGAGCAGCACGTAGGCGAACAGCGGGGCGCCGCTGACGAGCAGGCCCGAGGCGTACAGGCCGATGGCGGCCCCGCTTGGGCGGAAGAAAATGCGCTTCACGGTGTGCGTACCGGGTGGTCTCGGAAGGCCTAGGCGTCGGTCCCGGCGCCCGTGAAGTCGTGCGGTACTACGTCCTCTCTGTTTCCACAGCCCGACTCCCGTCACGGGAGATCACGGGCGCTAGAACCAACGCGCTAGTTCGTGCTTTGCCATCTGTGGACACCTCCGTTCCTTGATCGACTTGCCCGAACTATCGTCCGGGCGGTACCGGCCCAGAGTATCCGAAGGGCGTACTACGCGCATGTAGTTCGCTGTGGGCGCACCTCCGTCCGAGAGGGCTTGCGCCGTGCGGGGCGTTCTGTGGGCGGGACGGACGTTGACAGTGGCGCGCGCGGCACCGCACGCCTCTTGGCGAGGCGCCTCACCGACGTCCAGCCGGGTGAGAGGGCTTGTCGCCGGTGGGCGCTTCGCGTATGGAGGCGCGCAAACCACGAAGAGCCCCGCTCCCATGAGGAGGGCTAGGCTCTGAGTGGATCTGCCTTAATGTGCGAGCGGTTGTGCTCTTGTGACTCACGGAACGCCTCGTGGAAGGTCGCGCGGTCCTTTCCGGTGGCGCCGCACACCGAGGACAAACGAACCGGTGAAGGGCGACTTTCCCGGATGTCCGAGGTCACGGCCGATAGCCCGGTATCCCTCGGTTCGTCTCGCAGAGGCGCCCGCGTCCCTTCGGTGAGGTGCAAGCCGCACCTCACGCAGGCGTCAGGGTCCTGGGCGTCGAACTCCGACGGGAGCAGGACCTTCACGACCGCGCCGCAGACGCCGCGGTCGTACTTCCACGAGGGCAGGAACTCTGCCTCGACTGAACGTCGCCTCCACCTCGAGACGGCGTCTACAGGTCCAGGCTCCTCCGGGAGCACCTTGTCTATCGCATGGTCCTTCGGGTCGCTTTGCTCGTCGTACGAGCCGAGGCCGGCGTAGGTTCAGCGACCCTCCGCACGGATGCTCACATTGGTGAGCGCCGCACGGAAGTCCGACAAGTAGTGCCGCGTTAAGAGAACCCCGTCATCGACTCGCCAACGTGAGCGAGCGGCGGGCTAGCGACGCACCGGCCGCCGCGATGGCCTGCGTGGCAGACGCAGCGGTTCCGCGAGCTCGAGGTCGCCGATGACGGGTGGACGGTGACGCTGCGCCCGGAGCAGGTCGTCGAGATCGCGTTCGACGGGCTGCAGCGCTCGACGCGCTACCCGGGCGGCCTGGCGCTGCGCTTCGCGCGCGTCCTGCGCTACCGGGACGACAAGACGCCGGCCGAGGCGGACACGATCGGCACGGTGCGGGAGCTCTCGCCGCCGGGCGGGTAGCCGCTCGCGGTGCCTACAGTGGACGGTCGATCGCTCGTCCGGCGCAAGGAGTGAGCATGAACCCGACCATCAGCGTCCTCTTCCGCGCCATCCCGCTCGCGATGGGGGCGGTGTGCCTCGCGTTCGGGCTCGACGTCCTCGCCGCCGGGGACGACGCCGCGCACTTCGTCGCCGGGCACGTCCTCGTCGCCCTCACCGCCATCTGCGTCGCGCTCTTCACGACCGCCGCGACGATCATCCGCCAGCTCATCCACCGCTACGGCCGCCCCTGGGAGATCGCCCTGCCGGCCCTCGGGTACGCCGTCGCGCTCGCCACGGTCGGCTGGGGCATCTCGATCCTCGGACGGGGCGAGGAGCCCCAGTTCGTCGTGGCGGGCCACGTGGTGCTCGGCATTGGGTTCATCGCGACGTGCGTGAGCACCGTGGCCACGGCGTCCACGAAGTTCGTCCTCATCCAGCGCAGCGGCGCGCTGGGACCGGGCGGCGGCCCGCCCGACGGCGCCTACTCCCGGCGGGCCGGGATCGTCCTGGTGGCGATCCCCGCCGTCGTCGCGCTCGCCGGGCTGGTGATCGCCGGCACGCTCTACGCGCAGGGCGGCACGCACGCCCTCGTCGCGGGGAACGTGCTCACCGGGCTGTCCGTCATCTGCGCGGCGCTCGTCTCCCTGGTCGCGAGCGTGGTGCGCCAGGTGCGCAACGAGTTCGGCGACGCCGAGCGCCTCCGCTGGACGTGGTGGGTCGTGGCGATGGGCACGACGAACGTGGTCCTCGGCCTCGCGGTGCTGCTCGGCTCGGACGACCCGGCCCGGATCGCCCCGGGCAACGTCCTCATCGGGCTCGGCCTCGTGTGCTTCAGCATCCTGTCGAAGGTGGTGCTGCTCGCCCTCGTCTGGCGCCGCTCGTTCCCGCTCGCCAACCGCATCCCGCTCATCCCGGTGGGGACCGCGCTGACGTGCCTCTTCTACGCCGCGTTCCTCTTCCAGGCGACGCTAACGGGGCCGGCGTTCTTCGTCCCCGCCCACGTCCTGGTCGGGCTCGGCGCCGTCTGCTTCACCCTGTTCTCGATCGTCTCGATCCTCGAGGCGGGCACGTCGGGCGCGTCGGACGCCTGAACCCGGGTGGGCGGCGGGCCGCCGGTGACGGCGGCCCGTGCCCGTCACCCGTGCGTCGGGCGGCGGTGCAGCGTCAGGTGCGGCAGGTGGACGCCGCGGACGCGGGGCGGCACGCCGCGCTCGGCGGCTGCGACGCGGCGCTGGAGGCGCTGCTCGAGGCGGCGTTCCTGGGAGCGGTAGAGCGAGAGGTACAGGTCGGGGTGCACGGGGGTCTCCTGCGCTCGTGGGGCCGTGGCCGGTGGGCCACGTCGGCCGGCGGAGCGGGTCGCGCCCCGCGGGGGCCGGCGAGACGTCCGTGTCCCGCCCAGCCAGGCTCCCACCCCCGGCAGGCACGCCGCCGGGACCTTGGACCGCGGCCATCAGGGTGACGCGCTCGGGTCGGTATCCGACGCGGACGCGTCACCCTGCGCGGCTCAGAGCGCGCGCGCGACCTCGTAGGCCTCGGCGATGGCGTCGATGGCCCGGCGGGCGCTGACGGCGTCGCCCACCACGTGGCACTCGATGCCCCGCGCCGCGCAGTGCTCGACGAGCGCCGAGTGGTCCACCGGCACGGACCCGACGGCGGCGACCACCAGGTCGGCCGCGATCTCGCCGAGCTCCCCGTCGCTCTCGACCACGACGCCCGCGGCGGTCACGCGCGCGCACGTCGCGTCGGTCACCACGGTGATGCCCTCGCGCGCGACGGCCTCCATGACGCAGATGCGCCGGAGCTGACCCAGGTCCCCGCCCACGGCCTCGGCCGTCTCGACGACCGTGACCGCGACGCCCTGCTCGGCGAGGTGCTCGGCGGCCTCGAGGCCGACCAGACCGCCACCGATGACGACGGCGCTGCGCACCCCGCTGCGCACGGCCGGTGCCTCGCCGCGCAGCACGGCGAAGGCGTCGGTGAGGTTCGCCCCGTCCTCCACGGGCACCGGGAGCGCGCGCGGCACGGCACCCGTCGCGACGACGACGGCGTCGGGCGCCACCTCGTCGATGAGCGCCGGCGTCACCGGGGTGCTCAGGCGCACCTCGACCCCGGCCCGCACCGCCTGCTCGCCGCGCGACACCGCCGCGTCGCGCATCTCGCCCTTGCGCGGCGCGTGCCCAGCCAGCTCGAACTGACCGCCGAGCGCGCCGCTCGCCTCGCACAGCACCGGGCGGTGCCCGCGCTCCTGCAGCACGAGCGCCGCCTCGATCCCGGCGACGCCGCCGCCCGCCACCAGGACGCGTCGCGGCCGCCCGGTGACCTGCAGCGTGCCCTCGCCCTCGCGCCCGACCCGCGGGTTGCGCAGGCACGTGATGGGCTGGCCCAGCACGAAGCGGTCGAAGCAGCCCTGGTTGCACGCGACGCACATGACGATGTCTTCCGCGCGTCCCTCGGCCGCCTTGCGGCAGAAGTCGGGGTCCGCGATCTGCCCGCGCCCGACGACGACCATGTCCGCCATCCCGGAGGCGATGATGTCGTCGCCCTGCGCCGGGTGGTTGATGCGCCCGACGGCGATCGTCGGCATGCCGGTCCCCCGCCGGATCGCCGCCGCGTTCTCCACGTTGAAGCCGCGCTCGAGGTCGATCGGCGGCACCTCGTACTTGATGGCCGAGGTGACGATGTTGCCGCGGGAGACGTCCAGGACGTCCACGCCCGCCTCCTGGGCGAGGCGGCAGAACGCGATGACGTCGTCGCGCGTGAGCCCGCCGGGCAGCTCGTCGTCGAGCGCGTCGATGCGCATGAGCAGCGGCATGTCGTCGGGGATGCTCGCGCGGATCGCGCGGATGCACTCCAGCGGGTAGCGGGCACGGTTCTCGAAGGAGCCGCCGTACTCGTCCGTGCGCTGGTTGAGCGCGGGCGACAGGAAGGAGTGGGGCGAGTAGTTGTGCGCGCAGTGGAACTCGACCGCGTCGAAGCCCGCGGCGACGGCGCGGGCTGCCGCCTCACCCCACGCCTGCACGACCTCGGCGATCTTCTCGACGCTCGAGCCGGGGATCTGGCCGCCGGGCGTCGGCAGGCCGCTCGCCGTCACGAGCTCGAGCGCTGCGGGGTCCTGCCCCCAGGCGGCCATGCCGCCCTGCCACAGCTGCACGGCGCAGCGTGCGCCGGCGGCGTGCACGGCGTCGGTGAAGCGCCGGAGCCCGGCGACGTACGTGTCGTCGGCGATGCTCAGGAAGTTCCGCGGGGCGGAGGGCGTGTGGACCGAGCAGCACTCGGTGATGAGCAGCCCGCAGCCGCCCTCGGCGCGCGCGACGTGGTAGTCGATGAGCTGGTCGCTGACGTGGCCGCCGTCGGCCACGAAGCCGGTGGCCATGGCCGGGAAGACGACGCGGTTGCGCAGCTCGAGCCCGCGCAGGGTCATCGGGGCGAGCAGGTGGTCGTACGGCATGACTTCCTCCTGGGACCGGCGGTGGCGCCGCACGGGCGACGCTGCGGCGGCTCCATGCTCGTGGCGCTGCGCCCCCGCGACGCGGGACCTTCGGGTCCCGCCGGGCCCTGGCCCTCCGGCCGCGCTCGCCGAGGCGGTCCCGGACCGTGGCGGCGGCGTGGTCCCGGGTGGCGCTGGCTAGGCTCGGGACCGTGCCCAGCCCCACGCCAGAGCCGTCGCGGAGCGTCGAGGACGAGACCCGTCCGCTGCGCAGCGACGCCGCGCGCAACCGGGACCGGATCATCGGGGCGGCGCGCGAGCTGTTCGCCTCGCGCGGCCTGGGGGTCGGGCTCAACGAGGTCGCGCACCACGCGGGCCTCGGGGTCGGCACCGTCTACCGGCGCTTCCCCGACAAGCAGGCGCTCGTCGACGCGGCGCTCGCCGAGCCGCTGCAGCGCATGCGCGACGTCGCCGACCAGGCGCTACGGGCGCCGCGGGCGTGGGACGGGCTCATGCTGCTGCTGAGCGAGGGGGCGGCCCTCCTGGCCGCGAACCTGGGCCTGCGCGACGTCGCGCTCACGCGCGGCGACGGCCCGAGCACGCTGACCGCCGAGCGCGAGGGGTTCGCCGCGGTCGCGAGCACCCTGCTGGACCAGGCGCGCGCCGAGGGCGACCTGCGTCCGGGCGTCACCGGCGACGACGTCTACGTGCTGCTGTGGATGCTCACGGAGCTGGCCGAGCACAGCGCCGACGTCCGCCCCGACGCCTACGTCCGCTACCTCCAGCTGCTCACCGACGGCCTGCGCAGCGGACCCGGACGCGCCCCGCTCCCGGCCCCGCTGACCACCGACGAGGCGGTCGAGATCAGCCGGCGGTGGGCGGGCCGCTGAGCGGCCCGCCCACCGCACCGGTCAGGACGAGGTGACCGACGTCCGGTCGTCGGCGTCCTCGTGGATCGCGTGGTGCCGCCGCTCGAGCTGGGCGCCCTCGACGTCGACGTCCGGCAGGAGCCGGTCGAGCCAGCGCGGCAGCCACCACGCCTTCTCGCCCACGAGGTGCATCAGCGCGGGGACGAGCAGCATGCGGACGAGGAAGGCGTCGACGAGCACGCCGAACGCCAGGCCGAAGCCGATGGGCCGGATGATCGCGGTGTGCGAGAACACGAAGCCGCCGAAGACGGCGATCATGATGATCGCCGCGGCGGTGACCACCGCGCGCCCGGCGCGCACGCCCTGCGTCACGGCCCGGCGGGCGCCCGCGCCGTGCGCGTACGCCTCGCGCATGCCTGACGTGAGGAACAGCTGGTAGTCCATCGCGAGGCCGAACAGCACGCCGACCAGGATGATCGGCAGGAAGCTCAGCACGGGGCCGGGGTCGTGCACGCCGAAGACGTCGCCGAGCCAGCCCCACTGGTAGATCGCGACCACGCCGCCGAAGGCCGCGTAGACGGACAGGATGAAGCCGGCCGTCGCGATGAGCGGCACGACGAGCGACCGGAACACCACGACGAGGATGATCAGCGACAGGCCGATGACGACGGCGAGGTAGACGGGCAGCGCCGCCGCGAGCTTCTCGGAGATGTCGATGTTGCCGCTGGCGGCGCCCGCGACGGCGAGCTCGCCCTCGGCGCCGTCCACGCTCATGCCGCGCAGCTCGTGGACGAGCTCCTCGGTCGAGACGGCGTTCGGGCCCTCGGCCGGCACCACCTGGAAGGCCATCAGCGTGAGGTCGTCCGACGTGCCGACCGGCACGACGGCCTCGACGTCGTCGACCGCGAGGATCTCGGCGCCGATGCGGGCCTGCAGGCCCATGACGTCCGCCTCCTGCGTGCCCTGGGGCAGGTCGGCGACGACGACGAGCGGGCCGTTGACGCCCTCGCCGAACGCGTCGGCGGTGACCATGTAGGCGCGGTACTGGCTCGAGTCCTCCGGCTCGGAGGAGCCGTCGGGCAGGCCGAGGCGCATGGACAGCGCCGGGATCGCCACGACCAGCAGGACGCCGACGCCCACCACCAGGCGCAGCACGGCCTTGCCGGTGGACATCGGCGGGAGGTCCGACGGCGGCGGCGTCGGCTTCGCGGTCCGCTGGCGGCGCGGCAGCATCCGCCGGCCGACGAGCGCGAGCAGCGCGGGCGTCGCGGTGACCGCGACCAGGACCGCCACGAGGACGCTGAACGCCGCGACCGTGCCCATGAGGGCCAGGAACGGGATCCCGGTCATGTTGAGCGCGAGCAGCGCGATGATCACCGTGGAACCGGCGAACACGACGGCGTTGCCGGAGGTCCCGTTCGCCAGGCCGATCGACTCGTGCACGTCGGCGCCCTCACGGAGCTGGCGGCGGTGCCGGTTGAGGATGAACAGCGAGTAGTCGATGCCCACCGCGAGGCCCAGCATGATGCCGAGGACCGGGGTCACCGAGATCATCTCGACGGTGCCCGAGAGCGCCATCGTCCCCAGCGCACCGATGCCGACGCCGATCAGCGCCGTGAGCAGCGGCAGGCCGGCCGCGACGAGCGTGCCCAGCATGACGAGCAGGACGAGCGCGGCCACGACGACGCCGACGACCTCGGCCGCGCCGCCGATGTTCGGCACGCCGGCCACGAGCTCGTTGGACCAGTCGACCTCGAGGCCCTCGACGGGCTCGGCCGTGAAGGCGTCCCGCACCGCCTCCTTGGTCTCGGGCGCGACCTCGAACACGGGGTCCGTGAAGAGCACCGTGGCGATGGCGGCGGAGCCGTCCTCCGAGACCGTGCGGAAGCCCTCGGCCATCTCGAGGAGGGCCAGGCCGTCGGCCAGCACGGGCTCCTGCGCCTCGAGCTCGGCCCGGGCGGCGTCCAGCGCCGCCTGCTGCTCGTCGAGGAGCGCCAGGCCGGCGTCGAGCTGCGCCTGCTGGGCGTCGAGCTGAGGGGCGACCATGGCCAGCATCCCGGCCGCCTCGGCCTGGGCGCGGGCCTCGTCGAGCTGCACCTGACCGACCTCGGCCTGCGCGCGGGCGGCGTCGAGCTGCGCCTGGCCCTCGGCCAGCTGCGCCCGCCCCGCCTCGAGCTGGGCCTGTCCCTCGGCGAGCTGCTGCGCCTGCCCCGCGCGCTCGGCCTCAGTCGCGAACGGGTCGACGGTGGCCTCGACCCCGTCGACGTCGGCGGCCCGCGCCACGGCGGCGGCGATGCCCGCGCGCTGCTCCGCGGTGATCTCCGAGCCGTCGGCCGTGTGGAACACCACGCTCGCCGTGCCGCCGGACGCGGTCTCGAGCTCGGCCTCGAGCCGGTCGGTCACCTCGGCCGTCGCCGTCCCGGGGATGGTGATCGCCGAGCTCACGGTGCCGCCCAGCGTCAGGTACGCAATGCCGGCGAGGGCGAGGAGGACGAGCCAGGCGACCAGGACGGTCCAGGCGCGCCGGGCGGAGAAGCGCCCCAGACGGTAGAGCAGCTCAGCCATGACGTGCGTCTCCTCGGACGGTGGGGGTCGTGGTGCGCGGGTCCCCGGACGGCCGCGAGGCCGCACGCCCGGTACGCCGCGCGTCGCGGCGGCGGGGCAGCAAAGGGATGACCCGTATCCGCATCGGAGTCTACGCCCGGGTCCGACGTCGGCGAGCGGTGGCCCCGCTCACCGGGACGCCTCGTCGTCCGGGACCGCGAGGTCGACGTTGTCCCGGAAGACGTTCGTGGGGTCGTACCGCCGCTTGAGCTCGCGCAGGCGATCGAGGGTGGGCCCGGGGTAGGCGTCGAGGAGCCGCTCGGGACGGCGGTCGGTGTCGAAGCTCACGTACGCCCCCGTGACGTGCCGGCTCAGCGGCTCCCACGCCGCGTCGAGGCGCGTCTGGCTGCCGCCCATCGCGGAGACGACGAAGTTGGCCGACCGGTGGGCGTAGGCGGTCGCCGCCGGGTGCACGTCGCCCGCGGCGCCCCCGGTCGCGCGGATCTGGAAGAACGGGGTCGCGCCGCTCGCGAGCAGCCGCGCGGCGTCCGCCGCGAAGGCCGGCGTCACGTGCTCGAGCGTCCCGTTGCGGCTCACCGGTTCGCCCTGCGCCGCGTGCGACGCCGCCGGCGCCGCGACGACCCCCGAGTACGGCGTCAGCACCACCTGCTGCCCGAGCAGGGGTGCGATCTCGGCGAGCGGCTGCAGCCGGGCGACGATCGTGTCGACGTCGTCCGACGCGACGACGGTCATCGTCTGCGCGACGACCTGCCCGCCGCCCGAGCCGCCCATGATCAGGAAGCTCGTGAGGTCCCGCGGGGACGCCTCGACCGCGGCGCCCCACGCCTGGAGGAAGCGCGCGGTGTCGGTCGCGTCGTGCGCGAGCTGCGCGTAGCCGACGTCGCCCACCTCGCCGGCCTCGAGCTCGAAGGCCACCACGACGCCGAGCGCGAAGCCCGCCCCGCGCAGGCCCCAGAAGAGGTCCGGGTGCTCCGTCGCGCTCGCGCGCACCAGGCTCCCGTCGGCGAGCACGACGTCGGCGGCGCGCACGCGGTCGATCGTCAGCCCCTGGAGCCGGCCGAGCAGGCCGACGCCGCCCGCGGTCGCGAGCCCGCCGACGCCGACGCCGCCGTAGTCGCCCGAGGTGATCGCCCAGCCGTGCGGCGCGAGCGCGGCCGCGACGTCGCCCCAGCGCGCGCCGGCCTCGACGCGCACGAGGCGGGCTGCGCGGTCGAGCACCTGGATCCGGTTCATCCGGGACAGGTCGACGACGATGCCGCCGTCGTTCGTCGACCGTCCCGAGATGCCGTGGCCGCCGCTGCGGATCCCGAGCGGGACGGCCTGGGAGCGGGCGAAGGCGAGCGCCTGCCCGACCTGCGCCGCGTCGCCGGGCCGCAGCACGAGGCCGGGCGAGCCGCCGCGCATGTAGCCGGAGCGCACCGCACCGTAGGCCGGGTCGCCCGGCTCGACCGCGGTGCCGCGCAGGGCCGCGGGCACGGCCGCGTAGTCGATGCCGTCCCGCCGCCGGGCGCGCACCTCGAGCCGCCGTACGACGCCGACCGCGGTCCCCCGCGCGGACCGCTCGGCCGCCACGGCCTCGCGCAGCGCCGGCGCGACCTCGGCCGCGAAGCGGGCCATGTCGTCCGCGTCGTCCGTCGCGAGCACGATCGTGCCGGCGCCGTGCTCCAGCACGACCGGGAGCAGCTGGTCGACCCACTGCGCGGGCGGGCCCTGCAGGAGCCCGCCGTCGCGCTCGGCGAAGCGACCCGAGACGTTGACGACCCGGACGATCTCGCGCGGGTCGCGGCCCGCCGCGAGCGCGGCCTCGTCGATCGCGCGGTTCCCGGCGGGCAGGGCGACGAGCCCGTCGGTGCCGCCGGGGACCACCCAGCCGTCGGCCGTCGTCCCGACGAGCCGGAGCATGCGCGGCCGGCCACCGCCGACCCAGATGCCGATGTCATGGGCGGGCGCGGGGCCGCGCTGGACGCCCGCGACGCGGTGGTGCTCCCCCGGCACGGCGAGCGGTCGCCGCTCGGACGCCGCCCAGATCCCGCGCAGGACGTCCACGGCCTCGCCGAGCGCGTCGACCGAGGCGCCCGGGGTGAGGCGCTCGGCGCCCATCGACGCCATCGCGTCCCAGAAGTGGCCTGCCCCGAGCCCGAGGTCCAGCCGCCCGCCGCTGAGCAGGTCGAGGCTCGCCGCGGCGCGCGCGAGGACCGCGGCGGGCCGCATCGGCAGGTCGATCACGCTCGGTGCGAGCCGGATGCGGTCGGTGCGCGCGGCGACCCAGCTCAGCAGCGTCCACGTGTCGTGGAACCGCGGCTGGTACGGGTGGTCCTGGAACGTGACGAGGTCGAGGCCGACCTCCTCCGCGTGCACGGCGAGCTCGACGGGCCGCAGCGGCGCGTCGTTGGACGGCGTGACGAAGACGCCGAGGGTCAGCGGGTGCCCGTAGTCCACGGCCGTCCCCCTCAGCGCGCGCGCTCGGCGGCGACGAGCTCGCGCAGCGCGGGCCCGATCTCGCGGCCGAAGACGGT
Source organism: Actinotalea sp. JY-7876 (assembly GCF_014042015.1). Taxonomy (NCBI): domain Bacteria; kingdom Bacillati; phylum Actinomycetota; class Actinomycetes; order Micrococcales; family Cellulomonadaceae; genus Actinotalea; species Actinotalea sp. JY-7876. Next base: position 2,711,014 of record NZ_CP059493.1, read on the forward strand.
CAGCAGCGCCGGGTCGTCCCCGCCCAGGACGTAGCCGCTGAAGCCCTGCTCCAGGGTGAGGGCCGCGAGCTGGTCGACCCACTGCTCGGGCGGCCCCACCAGGAACCGGTCGCTCGCCTGCGCCGTGACGCGGCCGCCGATGTTCAGCAGGCGCCGGACGTCGCCCGGGCGCCGCCCGGCGGCCTCCGCGGCCTCGTCGACGATCGCGTTCGCGGCCGCGAGGTCACCCAGGCCCTCGACGTAGGCGAGCGACGGCAGCCAGCCGTCGGCCTTCGCACCCGTCAGGCGCAGCATGCGGGGCTTGTACGCGCCGAGCCAGATCCCGATGTCGTGCGCGGGCGCCGGCCCGCGCTTGGCGCCGTCGAGGTGGTGGTGGGCGCCGTCGACCACGAGGCGGGACCGGTCCTGCGCGGCCCAGATGCCGCGCACGACGTCGATCGCCTCGCTCAGGGCGTCGACGCTCTGGCCGGGCGTCAGGCGCCGTCCGCCCATCGCGACGATCGGGTCCCAGAACGCCCCGGCACCCAGGCCGAGCTCGACGCGTCCGCCGCTGAGCAGGTCGAGGCTCGCGGCGGCGCGCGCGAGCACGGCGGGCGGACGCAGTGGCAGGTTGAGCACGTTCCCGGCCACGTGGATGCGCTCGGTCACGGCCGCGACCCAGCTCATGAGCGTCCAGGTGTCGAGGAACCCGCCCTGGTACGGGTGGTCCTGGAAGGTCGCCAGGTCCAGCCCGACGTCCTCGCTGAGGCGGGCGAGGTCGACGACCCGCTCGGGCGCCTGGGCCGTCGGCGTCAGGAACGAGCCGAGCAGGAGGTCGTGCCCGTAGTCCGTCATCGCGTCGCGCTCCCTCGTCGTGCCTGCGTCGCCGGTCCTCCGGCGCCGTGCTCTGCGGCAACACCGTGATCGCCCCGGCGCTTCCCGCGGGCCCGCCGGCGACGAACGACGCCGTCCGGCACGCCCGGCTTGGGCGTCGGCCCGCCAGAGGCGCATGATGAGGGGCAGAGCCACGGGACGGGCCCGTGGACGAGGGACGGGGTCGCGATGCGACGCAGGGACGGAGCGGCCGACCAGGCCTGCTCGGGCGGGGCCTCGACGGCCGCCCTCGACGCCTGACGCCTCACGGCGCCCCTGCCCCGACCCCGGTCGGGGTTCTCCGGCCTCTCGGCGGTCGTCCCCGACCACCCTTCCTCCGCCCCGTCCTGGCGGCCGCCCTCGGCGACGCCCGCGCGGGCCCTCGAGAGACCCGAGAGCCATGAACCCCCTGACCGAGAAGCAGATCCGCTCGTCCTTCGTGAACTGCTCGCGCCGCGAGGCCGCGCAGCTCGCGCTCCCGCTCGACCTGGCGCAGACCCGCTGGGACCGCCTGGACCTCCTGGGCTGGATCGACCGCAAGGCGCCGCTGCGCGCGTACGTCGTCGTCCCGGTCGACGACGCGCCCGTGGGCGTGGCGCTGCGCGCGCCCGAGCCGGGCGGGCGGCGTCGTCGTGCCGTGTGCGCCTGGTGCGAGGACGTCTACGCCACCAACGACGTCGCCCTGTACGTCGCGGCGCGCGCGGGCGCCGCCGGGCGCAAGGGCGACACCGTCGGCACCCTGGTGTGCACGACCTTCGAGTGCTCGCGCAACGTGCGGCGCCTGCCGAAGATCGTCGAGCTGGGCACCGACCCGGCCGACGTCGTCGTCGAGCGCCGCGTCGCCGGGCTGCGCGCACGGTCCGAGCGCTTCGTGCGCGAGGTGCTCAGCGAGGCCTGAGCGCGGTACCGGGCGACCCGCGTCCTCAGTTGAGGCGCGGGTCGTCCGGGAACGTCGAGATGATCGCCATCGAGCCGCCCTGGCGGCGCATGACGGCACGCCAGAGGCGCTCCGGGTCGGACGTGATCGCGTCGGACGGCAGAGCGGGGAACACGAACCAGTCCCCCGCGGCGACCTCGTCCTCGAGCTGGGCACCGCCCCAGCCGGCGTGACCGGCGAAGACCCGCATCCCCAGGACGCCGCGCGCCTCGTCGGGATCGCCGTCGAGGTCGACCAGGCCGAACGACGTCGTCACCGGGGACACGGACGCCGGCGGCTCCACGCCCACGCGCAGCACGGCCAGCCCGAGCGCGCCGTCCAGCCCCACCGGGCCGCCCTGGAAGAGGGTCGCCGGTTCGCTCACCGCGTCATGCCACGCGGGCAGCACCGAGCCGACCGGCACCGCGATCGGCCGGTTGAGGACGACGCCGAGCGCGCCCTCGTGGTCGTGGTGGAGCAGGAGGACGACGGCGCGCCGGAAGTTCGGGTCGGCGAGGTGCGGCACCGCGACGAGGAGGTCCCCGGGTACGAGCGACGTCCTGGCCATCCCCCCATCCTGCCTGCCCCGTCCAGCATGCCCCCGTCATCGAGCTCACCGACGGCACCCGAGGCCTCGAGGTGCCGTTCCGCGCGAGAGGAGCGACGGTGGGGGTACCGCACGTCCCAACGGAGGAGGCGACATGTACCTGCATGTTCAGCGACTGATCAACGAGATCGTCCCCGACGAGCCGGACCCGGCAGCCGCGAACGCCCTCCAGGAGGGGCTCGGCGGCCAGTTCGGCGAGATGCGCACGATGATGCAGTACCTGTTCCAGAGCATCAACTTCCGGGGCCCGGACGCCAAGCCGTACAAGGACCTGATCCAGGGCGTCGGCACCGAGGAGATCAGCCACGTCGAGCTCATCGGGACGACGATCTCCCGGTTGCTCGACGGGTCACCGCGCTACCAGGGGAAGAAGACGGACCCGCTCGACGAGCCGGGAGCCGGCGGCGCGACGCCCCTCGACATCGCGCTCGACACCAGCAACATCCACCACTACCTGGTGGCGGCCCAGGGCGCGCGGCCGGTCGACGCGGCGGGCAACCCGTGGAGCGGCACGTACGTCTACAACTCGGGCAACCTCGTGCTCGACCTCCTGTACAACCTCATGCTCGAGGCGACCGGTCGACTCCAGAAGTGCCGGATCTACGAGATGACGGACAACAAGACGGCACGATCGACGATCGCGTACCTCATCGTCCGTGACCAGGCGCACGAGAACGCCTATGCGCGCGCACTGGAGACGCTCGGGGTGGACTGGGGCAAGGTGCTGCCGATCCCGAAGACGTCCGCGGAGAAGTTCCCGGAGGTCAAGAAGCTCGTCGAGCTCGGGCTGCAGAGCAAGCAGTACAGCTTCGACCTCACGGCCCAGTCCGAGGCCGGGAAGATCTTCCAGGGCATGTCCCCGTCCAAGGACGGCACCCAGCTCGACGCGAGCGAGCAGGCGCCGGCCGGGGTGCCGATGACGATCGCGGAGGAGCGCTTCGAGGAGTTCTCCCCCGGCCTGGACCCCGAGCTGCTCGCGCTCATCCAGCGCACGGCCGAGCTCGAGATGGACGAGGTCCAGCCGCTCTACGGCCCGGTGCCGCCGGCGACGGCGTAGCCCGGGCCGCACGGCCACCGACCCGGGCCCCGGCGCAGACCACGTCTGCGGCGGGGCCCGGTACGTTCTCCCGAGGCATGCACACCCGGCGCGCTCGTGGAGGACTGCTCATGACCCGTTCCGGCACCGGTGTCGGCGTCGCGGATCCGGCGGTCCGCGACCGCGCCGCGGGCGTGCTGGCCGGCATGGCCTGCGGCGACGCCCTGGGGGCACCGTACGAGTTCGGGCCGCCGCTGCCCGACGACGTCGAGGTCGCCATGATCGGGGGCGGCGACCTGGGCTGGGCCCCGGGCGAGTGGACCGACGACACCCAGATGGCCGTCGTGATCCTGCAGGCGGCCGAGGAGGCGCGGCGCCGCGGCGCCGCGCTGACGGACCTGCTCGACGACGTCGCCGCCGGCTGGGCGCAGTGGGCCGGGACCGCGACCGACGTCGGCATCCAGACGAGCCGCGTGATCGACGCGGCGTCGGACGCCGGGCAGGTCACCGCCGCCGCGATGCGGGCCGCCGCACGCGAGCTGCACGAGCTCACGGGCCGCACCGGGGGCAACGGCTCGCTCATGCGGACCGCGCCGGTCGCGCTCGCCTACCTCGACGACGAGGCCGGCATGGTGGCGGCCGCCCGGGCCGTCAGCGAGCTGACGCACCGCGACCCCGACGCCGGTGACGCGTGCGTGCTCTGGTGCGCCGCGATCCGGCTCGCGGTGCTCGACGGCGTGGTGGACGTGCGTGACGGCCTGCGGCTGCTCGACGCCGACCGCCGGGACCTCTGGGAGGCGCGCCTGGCCGACGCGGAGGGGCGGCGGCCGGCCGACTTCACGAAGAACGGCTGGGTGGTCGAGGCCCTCCAGGCGGCGTGGTCCGCGGTCGTCGGCACGCCCGTCCCGGACGCCGACCCCGCGGACCACCTGCGGCTGGCCCTCGAGGCGGCGGTGCGCGGGGGCCGCGACGCCGACACCGTCGCGGCCATCGCCGGCGCCCTGCTCGGCGCCCGCTGGGGCGCCTCGGCGGTGCCGGGGCCGTGGCGCGACGTCGTGCACGGCTGGCCCGGGCTGCGGCTGACGGAGCTGGCGGAGCGCGGCCTGGCGCTCACCGGTCTGCCGTCGTAGGTCCCCGCGCGCAGCGGAAGGGCCGCCCCGCACGAGCGGGGCGGCCCTTCTGCCTGCTCAGGCGACGACGGTTGTCGCCACCTGCGTGGTGCGCCGCGCCGCGAGCGCCGTCGCGACCAGCGCGAACACCACCACGGCAGCGCTGACGACGCCGTACGCCGGCAGGTCGACCACCGGCGGGCCGTCGAGGACCCCGGCGCTGACGCCGATGATCGCGGGGACCACCGCGACGGTGCCGAGCACCCACGCCGTCACGCCCGTGATCGTCGCCTCGACGGTCGTCATCGCCATGAGCTGGCGCCGGGTGCTGCCGGTGCGGTGCAGCAGCGCGAGCTCCTCCCGCCGGGCGACAGTGGTCATCGCCAGCGTGCTCGCCGCACCCACCGCGACGACGCCCAGGAGCAGCATGAGCAGCACGACGCCGATCTCGTTGTCGCCGCCCGCCTGCATCGCGGTGCCGACGTACGCCTCGACGCCGGTCGCCGTCGCGCCCAGCGCCGCGATCGCCGCCACGACGTCCGAGCGCTCGGCGCCCGGTCCGAGGTCGACGAGCACGGTGTCGGCGACCACGGGAAGCCCGTGCGCCTGCGCCGTGGCGGGACCGGTGAGGAGTCCTCCGACGCCCAGGCCGCGGGAGTACACCGCGACGACCCTCGCCTCCACGACCTCCTCCCCGAACCGCACGGCCAGGGTCTCCCCGAGCCCGGTGCCGGCCGTGAAGGCCGTGTCGGTGCTGATAGCCACCGTGTCCGGGGCGTCGAGGTCGGCCAGCGTGCCCTTGACGACGTCGGGGTCGAGGATCCCGGTGTCGCCCGGGACGACCCGCAGGGCCGCGGCCTCCCAGGTCATGGGACCGCCCTCCTCGCCGTCGGTGCCCACCTCGGCGGGGACCTGAGCCAGCGGGACGGCGGTGGCCACCCCGGGCACGTCGGCCACCTGTGCGGGCAGGTCCGGCGACGGGTCGCCGGCCGGCGTGACGACGAGGTCCGAGGTGATCGCGGCGGTCATCTCCTGCCGCATGCCGGTCTCGATCGCCCGGTTGACGCTGGTCTGGATCGTCGCGGCCGAGACGACCAGCGCGAGGGGCACGACGACGGTCGTCAGCCGCCGCGAGAACCCGCGGACGTTCCGGACGGCGAGCATCGTCGCCGGGCGGCCGCTGGCCGGACCCATCCGCGCCAGGCGGTCGAAGACCCAGCCGACGAGGACCGGCCCCGCGAGGGCCGCGGCACCGACCAGCATGAAGGCGGACAGCGACGCCATGGCGCCGCCGGTCGTCCCGGGCAGCCACAGCCCGGCGAACGCCATGGCCAGGCCGCCGAGGGTCAGCAGCAGGGCGATGACGCGCCGGACGGCGCCGACCTGGCGGTCCTCGACCGCGCTCTGCTGGATCGCCGCGGTGGGTGCGGTGCGCGCCGCCTCCCGCGCTCCGAGCCGGCCCACGGGCACCGCGGTGACCATGATCAGCAGCACGGCGATGAGGACGGGCAGCGGCGAGAGCGCCGAGGTGAAGTCCGGCGCGACCATCCCGCTGCGGACCAGCACGGGGTCGAGCAGCCGGGCGCCGAACAGCCCGGCCACCGCGCCGACGGGGGCGGCGACGAGCGAGACCACCGCCACCTCCAGGGTGACCGCCCGCCGGACCTGCGCCGGCGTGGCGCCGACCGCGCGGAGCAGCGCGAACTCGCGCCGCCGACTGCGCAGCGCGAGGCTCACGGTCGCCGCGACGACCATGACCACGACGACGAGCAGCGTCCCGGAGTAGGACGAGGCGAGGGCGACGAGGGTCCCTCCGGAGGCCGTGGCCCCGGCGGCCTGCGTGCGCAGGCCGGACTCGAAGATGACACCCGTGACGGCCAGCACGGCCGCCGCGACGGCGAGGACGACGGCGGTGCCGGCGAAGGCACCGCGGTGGGCGCGGACGCCCGAGGACGCGAGCTGCCACATGGTGCTCACCGACCCTTCGTGAGGAGGCGAGCGGTGACCTGCTCGGCGGTGGGGCGCTCGAGCTGGTCGACGACCAGCCCGTCCGCGAGGACGACGACGCGCTCGGCGGCGGCCGCGACCACCGCGTCGTGCGTCACGATGACCACCGTCTGGCCGAGCTCGCCGGCCGTGTCGCGCAGCACCTCGAGCACGGCGGCCCCCGTGCGGGAGTCCAGCGCGCCCGTCGGCTCGTCGGCGAAGACGACCGCGGGCCGCGTGATGAGCGCGCGGGCGATCGCCACGCGCTGGGCCTGCCCCCCGGACAGCTCGCCCGGCAGGCGGTCCATGAGCGGGGAGACTCCGAGGAACTCCAGCAGGGACGCCTCCCACGCGAGATCGACCTGGCGGCCGGAGAGCGCCAGCGGCAGCCGGACGTTCTCGCGCGCCGTCAGGTGCCCGATGAGGTTGTAGGCCTGGAAGACGAAGCCGACGTGCTGGCGGCGGAACCGGGTCAGGTCGTCGGGCCGCAGCACCGTGAGGTCGTGGCCGCCGACGACGACGGCGCCGCGGGTGGGCGTGTCGAGCCCCGCCGCGCAGTTGAGCAGCGTGGACTTACCCGAGCCGGACTGGCCGACGACGGCGGTCACCGAGCCGGCGAGCAGCTCGAGGGAGACCCCGCGCAGGGCGTGGACGGGCTCCCGGCCCGGGTAGGTCTTGTGGATGTCGACGAGGCGGACGGCGGTCGCCGTCGCCTCTGCCGTGATCGGCGTCGTCATGATCTGCTCCCGTGGGTTCGAGGTCGTTGATGTCGATCTCGAACCTAGGAAGCGGCGGGGGTGCCCATCGAGCCTCTGAAGGAGGGCCCGGCACAGTTCCATCCTTCGATGGAGGCCCTCAGACGCCGACGTCGACCACGCGGTTCTGGTAGGCCCACACGACGGCCTGGAGCCGCGAGCGCACGCCCAGCTTGGGCATCATCCGCGCCAGGTGGGACTTCACCGTGGACACCTCCAGGTACAGCGCCTGGGCGATCTCCTCGTTGGACATGCCCTGCGCGAGGTGCAGGAGGATCTCGAGCTCGCGCGCCGTCAGCAGCTCGCTCGCGCGCGCGGCCGTCACCGGCTGGGTGCGCCGGCGGGTCAACAGCTCCTCGACCACGCGCTTGGTCAGCGTGTCCGCCAGGGTGCCGTTGCCGGCCGCCACGGACCGCACGGCCTCGACCACCGTCGCGGGCTCCGCGTCCTTGAGCAGGAAGCCCGAGGCGCCGGCCTCCAGCGCCCCGAACAGGTACTCGTCGACGTCGAAGGTCGTCAGGATGAGCACGGGGATCGGCTCCGCGGTGCCGGGTCCGGACAGCTCCCGCGTCGCGGTGATGCCGTCGGTGCCCGGCATGCGCACGTCCATGCAGACGACGTCGGCGCGCAGCCGGCGCGCGGCCTCGACGGCCTGGGCGCCGTCGGAGACCTCCGCGACGACCTCGAGGTCCGGCTCCACGCCGAGCATGGCGCCGAGGCCGGCGCGCACGAGCGGCTGGTCGTCGGCGATCACCACACGGATCATCGGGTCGCTCCGTCCTGCGGTCCGGCGAGCGAGGCGTCGCTGCCGAGGGGGTCGGTCTCGAGGGGGTCGGTGTCGCGCGGGACCAGGTCCTGGTGCGTCGGCACGGCGAGCTCCACCCGCCAGCCGCCGTCGGGCCGAGGCCCGTACGTCAGCCTCGCGTCGGTCAGGTCCGCGCGCTCCTGCATGCCCACCAGCCCGAGCCCACCCCCGGGGCGGGCGTCGGCGCCGACGTCGAGCGGCACCGCTCCCCCGGCCGCCGGGCCGTTCGTGACGCTGACGACCAGGGCCGCGTGGTCACGGGCGTCGAGGAGCACCTCGCACCGCGCACCCGGCGCGTGGCGGACGACGTTGGCGAGGCACTCCTGCACGGTGCGGAACGCGGCGAGCTGGGCGAGCGGCCCGACGGCGTCCCACCGGTCGGCCGGGCTGCCGAGCGTGGTGAGGGTGGCGTCCACGCCCGAGGCTCGCGCCCGCTCCACGAGCGCCGGGACCGCCGCGAGCGTCTCGACCGGGTGGTCGGCCTCGTCGGGCGTGTCCCGCAGCAGACGCACGAGGCTGCGCAGCTCGTCGAGCATCGCCGACGTCTCCGCGCGGACGCGCTCCACGCCCGTCTTGGCGGCCTCCGGGTCGACGTCGATCTGGCGGCCGATCGCCCCGGTCATCACGGCGATGCCCGACAGGTGGTGCGCTGCGATGTCGTGGAGCTCGCGCGCCATCGCAGCGCGCTCGCGCGCGACGGCGGTCTCCACGCGTGCGCCGTGCTCGCGGCTCAGCGCCTCGGCCTGGCGGGCCCGCGCCTCGGCCGTCTCGCTCCGCGCGCCGACGACGACGCCGGCCAGCATCGGGAGGCCGACGATCGCCGCCGCCTGCGCGAGGGCCGCGCCGACCGTCACCAGCGGCGCGCCGGGAACGGGCTGGGCCACCATCGTCCCGACCGCGACGAGCGCCGCGCCCGCGCCGAGCGCCGGGGCCGCGGAGCGCATCGGCCCGGCGACCGTCGCGCCGTACGCGACCACCAGCACGGGGATCGCCGTCGTCCCGATGGCCTCGCCGAGCCCGAGCACGGCAGCGAGCGGCACCCCGGCGGCCACCAGCAGCAGGACTGCCCGCGGGTGCACGCGGCGCCACAGGAGGACGACCGCCTGCGCGACCAGCACCGCGACACCGGCCCACCACGACGCGCTCGTCGGCGCGGGCAGGTCCGCCGCGGGGGCCGCATCGACCCCGCTCGCCGCGGCGACCGACAGCAGGGCGGTCAGCGCGACCAGGAACGTCCCGACCGCGACGGCGACGTCGGACCGGCCGGGCGTCCGGGCAGAAGAGGGCATACCGCCATCCTGGCAGTGCAGCTCCGTGGGTCACGAGCCCCGTCCGGCCGGCGGACCCGCCGCCGCCATCGCCATCGCTGCCGTCGCCGTCGAGCGCGGTGCCGTCCCGGCGGCCCCGCGCTCGACGAGAACTACGGCCCCGCGGCGGACACCGTCTCCTCCCTGGATCCGGACCCCGAGGTGCGCGCGCTCGCCACCCGGGCGCTCCTGCGCGTCCTGGGCAACGACTCGGAGTGGCGTAGCTCTGGGAGGAGGCCGACCAGCTCGAGGAGGCCCGCGGTTGCCCTCGCCCCGATCCTGGAGTCGCTGACCGCGCGCTGACACCGCAGGTGCCCCAGTAGCACCGGAGGCCGTGGTGGCGGACCTTCGGCCCGCGCGGACCGCCGTCGCGGGTGGCTAGCGTGTCTCGCATCGACGCGGACGGGGAGCGCGATGGCCGTGGTGGCACCGACGAGCACGGACGGGCCGACGGCGGCCCGCACCTCCCCCGTGCGCCTGCGCGTCGGCACCCTGACGGCCATGCTCAACGCCGAGCTCGCGGACCACCCGGTCTACGAGGCGTTCGAGCTGCAGTGGTTCGACGACGAGGCGCACGGCACGGGGATGCTGGCCTTCCTGTCCCGCCGGGAGGGCCGGACGGTCGACTACTACGCGCAGCCCGGCCTGCGGCTCGACCCGCGCGCATATTCGCTCGGGGGTGGCACACGGTCGTGGTCGACGACCCACTTCGACGTCGCGAGCCTGACGGTGGGCCAGGACGGCGTGTCGGCGCACGTGCGCTTCACGGACGTCGACGGGCGCGTCGTGGAGGTCGATGTCGACGACCGTGACGGCCGCGCGCGCCGGCGCGGCGGGCTCCTGGCACCCGTCGGCGCCGCGATCACCGAGCCCACGTCGCTGCTCCTGGTGTGGATGCCGGCCTTCGACCTGGTGCGACGGGTGCCGGGCCGTCCGCCGCTCGTCCGCATCGACGGCGAGGCCGCCGCCGTCGGCACGCTGCCGGGTGCGCGCCTGCACCGGCGCCACCTGATCAAGTACGCGGCGCCGCTCGTCACGGTGGAGGTCAACCGCGACGACGACGTCCGCTCCGGGCCGCCTGGCGACGAGGCCACGGAGGTCGCGCCCGACGGCGGCACCCACGCCGTGACCGCCGTCGGGCACGGGCCCGACGGCGACCACAGCGCCACCGTGCGCTTCGCTCCCCCGTTCCCGGCGCCGGGTGGGACGTCGGCGGGCACGTGGATGGCCGACGTCGACGGCACCCGCCTCACCGGCGGCACCTGGTCGGTGCGTGCGGACGGCGACGCGCGCGTGGTGACGCTCCGGGTGACGCAGCGCTGGCGCCCGCGGCGGCTGCCGCTCCTCATGCGCGTGGTCACGACCGTCGTCCCCGTGTTCCGGCGGTGGCCCACGACCTACGCGTGGCGCGGCACCCTCGCGCCGGACGGGTCCGTGACGGCCGGGGGCTGGTCCCGGACCGGCCGCGAGGACGGCACGGGCTACCGGCGAGTCACGGGCTCCTGACGTCCGCCGCAGGAGCACCGCTGGGCCTGTCCGCTGCCGGGTGACTCGCCTGTCACGGCGAGAGCTCTACGCCGTGCTCTCGCAGGACCCTGATCGCGCGCGGCCCCACCCCGTGCAGAGCGAGCAGATCCCGCTCGCCGACGTCGTGGAGGTCGCGGACGCTGCGGTACCCGGCGGCCTCGAGGGCCCGGAGGGCTGGACGACCGACCGCGTCCGGCAGCGGACCATCGTCGACGTCGGGCATCCCCTCAGCATGCCGATCCGATCGATCGCACAGCAAGAGCCGCGAGGAAGGCGCCTGCGCTCGCCTCACCGATGGCGACCCGAGCCGCGTCGACCCCGAAGCGGGCCGGGGACCACCTTGTCGGCCACGGTCAGGTCCACCAGTCGCCTGGTCATGGCCTCGCCCCTTCGATGTCGTCGCCGACACGGAACCAGTCGACATCCACATGGCCGCCGGTCTCGGCCGTGGCGTAGCAGAAGATCGCGAACCGGTACCCGGTGAAGTGGTCGAGGCTGTACTCCATCGCCAGGTCGTCGCCGATCGGCGTCCAGGCGGCACCGTCGAGCGAGTACGCGAACGAGGCGCGGTCGGCGGCATCCCGGAAGTCCACGTCCACGCGGAGCAGGACCGTCTCGGCCGTCAACGGCACATGAGCGCTGGTGAAGGCGGTGCTCCCGTGCCGGTCGGCACGGCGCATCACGAGCCGACGGGCGCCGTCGGCCATCTCGACCCCCACGTACCCGTACTTCAGCTGGTACGCGGACAAGCCGGCGACGTCGCCGTCCTTCATCCCGGAGACGTCCAGCGAGATCGCCGCGGCGCTCGCGGGCCCCCACGTGCGCTGGGTGAGCGTGTTGCGGGCGTCGAGGATGCCCGACGCGATGCTGCCCGTGGTCAGCCGCAGGTGGCCAGGCCGGTCGGTGAGCGACCAGAACCGGTTGTCGGGGTTGTGGTTCCACTGCCACGCCAGCCCGAGGCTCGACCCGTTCCAGCGGTTCTCGGCCGACGTCGTCAGTGCACCGGCGTCGGCCGTGTTCCAGTAGCCGGCCGGCCCGGGCTGGTTGTCGAAGTCGTCCGAGACGAGGAGGTCCGTCGCTCCCGCCGACGGCGCCCCTGCGGGGACCGCCATCGTGGCGTCGAGCGTGTAGGCCGGCCACCCGTCCTCGTCCCAGGTCACGCGCGCGAGCTGCGGTGAGCGCCCGAGCGGGCCCTCGTCCTGGAAGAGCATGGCGTACCACTGCCCGTCAGCCGCCTGGACGACGCCGCCCTGAGCGGCGCCGTCGCCCTGGCGCCCCTCGACCCGCACCGCCTGGCTGAGCACGACCCTGCCCTCCCAGGTTCCGCCCTGGGACTGCGGCGTCAGCGACGTCGAACGCCACACGACCTCCTGGCGGATCCCGCCCGTCGGCCACTCGATCATGAAGACGTAGTAGTGGTCGCCGATCTTGTAGGCGTGCGCACCCTCTGCGTCCAGCCCGGTGGCCTGGTCGACGTTGGCGTCCTCGACGAGCCGCGTCGCCGGGCCGTCCCAGACGAAGGTCCCTTCGCCGTCCCGGCCGAGCCGGCGCAGGTCGATCACTCCGCCGCCGAAGACGAGGTAGGCATGCTCGTCGACGAACAGGAGCGACGGGTCGTGGGCGTAGCCGTCGAGGACCGACCTCGTCCACGGCCCGTGCTCGATGCTGGGCGTCGCGTAGATATACGTCTTCCTGGTGGTCAGGCTGGCGACCGCGACGTAGAACGTGCCCTCGTGGTACCTGATGCTCGCGGCCCAGCTGCCCTGTCCGTAGGCGTTCTGCCCGTTGCGCAGGGCGAGCGCGTCCGTGTCGTCGAGGATCGGGCCGGTGTAGCCGGCGATCGACCAGTGCACCAGGTCGCTCGATCGCATGATCGGCACGCTCGGAGCGAAGTACATGGTCGTGCTGACCATGTAGTAGTGCCGACCGTCGTCGGCGACGTCCGGGTCGGGAACGTCCGCGAAGATGACGGGATTGGTGAAGGTGAGCGACGCGCGGACTGTCGTGCGGACGGGCGGAGGCACAGGGGTGCTCACGGGGTTGGTCTCCTCTGACCGGGTGCGAGTGGGTGAGGCGGAGAGCCGCTCGCTCGCGTGCGGCTAGGCGCCGCCCCGGGTGGAACCACGCACCACGAGGCGGACGGGTGCGACGACGTGCTCGGCAGGACCGGTCCAGCCCGACATCTGGCGGTGCAAGAGTCTGACCGCCGCCTCGGCCACGCCCTCGCGGTCGACGTCGACCGACGTGATGCCCGGAGGGATGAAGCGTGACATGTCGAGGTTGTCGAACCCGACGAGCTGGACGTCGACGGGGACGCGCAGCCCACTCTCTGCCAGGGCGGACAGCGCCCCGAGGGCGACCATGTCGGTGACGGCGAAGACCCCGTCGAAGGGCAGCCCCGAGGCGATGACCTCGAGCATCGCCTCGCGACCACCGAGAGACGTGTAGTCGCTGACGGGCACGACGTAGGCCGGGTCGGCCGCGAGGCCGGCCTCGCGGCACGCGTTCTCCCACCCGACGCGGCGGTCCGTGGTCATCATGTGTGCGGCGTCGAGAGAGCATCCGAGCGCGAGGATGCGGCGCGATCCGCGCTCGATCATGTGTGCCGTGGCGAGGCGGGCACCTGACTCGTTCGCCAGGCGCACGTGGTTGAAGCGGTCGGGAACGTCGCGCTCGCCCAGCAGCACGATCGGCGTGGAGGTGCGGACCCGTTCCAGCGGCTCCAGGTCGAGCCCGGCGATGGAGAGCAGGACGCCGTCGTACATCTGGAGCCGCGCGACGCTCAGCGCCTCCATCTCCTGTTCCGCGTTGGCGCTCGTCCGTTCGAGGACGAGGTGACGGCCCTCCGCCTCGATCAGGGGGGCAACCTGGTCGGCGAGCTCGCTGAAGTAGTCGTGGAAGCTCGGAACGACGAAGGCGACGGTGTCGGTCCGTCCGGCCCGCAGGTGCCGCGCAGTCAGGTTGACCTCGTACCCGAGGGCTTCGACGGCGGCCATGACGCGGGAGCGCGTCGCCTCGCCGACCGGAAGCCGCTCACTGAGGACGTTCGACACGGTCATCACCGAGACGCCGGCTTCGCGCGCCACGTCCGCCATCCTCACCATGCGCGTCCTTCTTCCCGCGTCATCCTGCCGGTCCAGCATGCGCTCACCGACCCGGAGGGGCCCGGCCACGCCGCCGTGGCGCGCTCAATATATCGATAAAACGAACCGTGGCAAGGCCCTTGATCACGAGACTTTGCGTGAGCTCCCGGCGTTCCACCCGGCTCTGAGGGGCGAACTCGAGGCCTCAGCGCCCGGGCCGCAGGAACGCCGTCCTCCACGAGGTGGCCTGCCGTTCCCACCTCCGGATGCGGCCGTGACCATCTTGAGACGTGGAGGGACTTGACGGCTTCTGACGGCGTCTCTACTTTAACGCTAAAATCCCACCCGGGATGAGGACGCCGACGTGCGTCCGACGTGCACTGGTTCCGCTCGAGGACGACGGAACCGTTCTCAAGGGAGAGACCCCGGTGCGTACCGCAAGAACGAAGCTTTCAGCCCTTGTCCTGACTGTGGCCGTGTCCGCAGGGCTTGTCGGATGTTCCGCTGACGACGCCCCCGACGAGCCGCAGGACGTCGTCATCCCCGAGGGTGATCTCGCGGACCAGTCGGGCACGCTGACCCCCAGCAACCCGACGACGATCACGACCTGGATCACGTCGGCCAGCCAGGTCCCTGCGAACGACAACAAGATCACCGCGCTGCTCGAGGAACAGCTCGGTGTCACCCTGAAGTACGAGATCGTCACTCCGGACAACGTGGACCAGAAGATCGGCGTCATGCTCGCGGGCGGCGAGTTCCCCGACCTCGTGGGCACCACCGACCTGAAGATGCGTCTCCTGGAGGGCGGCGCCCTGCTGCCCCTGGACGACATGCTGGAGACCGGGGACTACCCCAACCTCGCCACGCACGTCGAGGACGACATCAACAAGATGAGCTACTCGGGCACCGAGGTGGACCCGGGTCTGTACATCATCCCGAACTACAACCGCTTCTACGGCGAGATCACGGGCGGCACGTACTACGGGCCCGCGTTCTGGATCCAGAAGCGTGTGCTGGAGGACGCCGGCTACCCGGACCTCGAGAACATGACGCTCGAGCGGTACTTCGAGCTCATCGAGAACTTCAAGGCGGAGAACCCCGAGACGGAGGGCATCCCGACCGTCGGTTTCGAGCTGCTGGCGTCGACGGGCCGTGAGTGGGGCATGACCAACCCGCCGGCGCTGCTGTCGGGCTCGCCGAACAACGGTGGCGTGATCGTCGACGAGGACGGCAACGCGGAGATCTACGCCGACAAGGACATCGCGAGGGACTTCTACGAGGTCCTCAACGAGCAGTACGACGCGGGTCTCGTCGACCCCGAGTCCTTCACCCTGACGTTCGACCAGTACACCGCGAAGCTGGCCGCCGGCAACGTGCTCGGCATGCACGACCAGGGCTGGAACTTCCAGACCGCCAGCGACTCGCTCCGCAGCGCCGGCAAGGACGAGTACACCTACGTGCCCCTCATGCCCGTCTACGACGGTGTGGAGCCCTGGTACGCCGACCGCGACGTCATGAACACCAACCAGGGCTTCGGTGTGTCCGCCTCCAGCGAGCAGCCGGAGAAGGCACTGAAGTTCCTCGACATCATGCTCAGCGAGCCCTGGCAGAAGGTGCTCTCCTGGGGCATCGAGGGCGAGGACTACGAGGTCGGCGACGACGGCATGTTCGTCCGCACCGAGGAGCAGCGCGCCAACGCCCGCGACCTCACGTGGCGTGCCTCCAACCGTCTCGAGGCGCTGCTCGACATGCTGCCCAAGCACCAGGGCCAGTTCTCCGACGGCAACGCCTTCAGCCCGGACGACCAGCCCACCGAGTTCTTCGAGACGCTGACCGACTACGACCGCGGCTTCATGGAGCAGTACGACAAGAAGACCTGGCGCGAGTTCGTGAACGCGCCGCCGGAGAACCCCAAGTACTACCCGGCGTGGAACATCGCGCTCTCCGACGACGCCAACCAGGTCAACCAGCAGCTGACCGACGCCAACGTGCAGCACCTGCCGAAGATCATCGCCGGTGACCCTGCCGAGTTCGATGCGAACTGGGAGGCCTACGTCGGCGCCATCGGCAACATCGACGTCCAGGTGTACGAGGACGCCATCAACGCCGGCATCCAGGAACGACTGTCCAACTGGTAACAGTCCGCGAGCACTCGTGGTGGGGGGCGCACGCCGCCCCCCACCACGAGGCGTTCTCGAGGACCATCGACTGCTCCTGACGGCGAGGTTGGACAGATGACGCAAGCCCCGGTCAGCAACGTGGTGACCGCCGCCGGGCTCGAACCGGCCCTGGAACCCGTGAGCTCGGGTGCAAGCCGCAAGGCCCGGAAGAAGGGCCTGAAGGACCCCAAGCGGAAGATCACCTGGGACAGGGTCCGGGCGCAGCGAGCCCTGCTCGCGATGGCCGTCCCGCTGCTGCTGTACCAGATCCTGTTCAAGTACGTCCCGGTCTACGGCTGGGCGATCGCCTTCCAGGACTACAAGCCGGGTCGCGGCAACATCCTGAACCAGGAGTGGGTCGGCTTCGAGAACTTCGTCGACCTGTTCACCGGTGTCAACGGTGAACGGTTCCGCCGGGTCGTGGTCAACACGCTGGGACAGTCCGTCCTGACCCTGGTCGTCGGGACGGTCGGGGCCATCGTCCTCGCGCTGCTGCTGAACGAGGTCAAGAACCTGCCCTTCAAGCGGGTCCTGCAGAACATCACGTACATGCCCCACTTCCTCAGCTGGGTCATCGTGGCGAGCCTGGCATCGGTGGCGCTCTCGCTGCCCTCGTCCGGCGGGTTCATCAACCAGGCCCTCATGAGCCTGAACATCGTCCAGGACCCGGTCCTGTTCCTGACGGAGCCGAACTACTTCTGGGGGATCGTCGCCGGGACGAACCTGTGGAAGGAGCTGGGCTGGAACACGATCCTCTACCTGGCCGCGATCACCGCGATCGACCCGACCCAGTACGAGGCCGCCGAGGTCGACGGCGCGGGCCGCTACCGCAAGATGTTCAGCATCACGCTCCCGGGGATCATGCCCACGATCGTCGTGCTGCTCATCATCAACAGCGGCTGGATCCTGTCCACGAACTTCGAGCTGCCGTACTTCCTCGGCAACGGCCTGATCTCCGAGAGGGCCGAGACCATCGACGTCTTCGTGCTCCGCTACGGCTACGAGCTGGGCAACTACAGCCTCGCCGTCGTCGCGGGCATCTTCAAGACCGTCGTCGCCATCATCCTCGTGGGCTCGGCGAACCAAGCGGCCAAGCGGCTCAACCAAGAGACGCTGGTCTAGGAGGCTGTCATGTCGAGTATCTCCGTCACGAAGCCGCGCGTCCGGCGCGCGTCACGAGGAGGGTCACCGCGTCGCGCGTGGACCACCGAGCGCGTCATCTTCACGACGCTCAACACGACCTTCCTGGTGCTCCTCGCGGTGCTCATGGTCTACCCGCTGCTGAACACGCTTGCCATCTCCCTGAACGACGGCATGGACGCTGTCCGTGGCGGGATCGGCATCTGGCCCCGGGTCTTCTCGCTGAAGAACTACGAGGTCGTGCTCAACATGGACACGATCTACCAGGCGTTCTTCATGAGCGTCATGAAGACCGTCGTCGTGGTGGCGACGAACCTGTTCTTCACCTCGATGCTCGCCTACGCGCTCAGCCGCAACGAGTTCATCTTCCGCCGCCCGATCACCCTGATCTTCGTGCTGACGATGTACTTCGACGCCGGGCTGATCCCGAACTACCTGCTCATCAAGGACCTGGGCATGCTGAACAGCTTCCATGCCTACTGGGTGCCGACCATCATCAGCGCGTTCAACCTGATCATCCTGCGCACGTACATGAAGTCGATCCCCGACGAGGTCACCGAGTCGGCACGGATCGACGGCGCCGGCGAGTTCCGCACGTGGTGGCAGATCGTGATGCCGCTGTGCAAGCCCACGCTGGCCGTGGTGGGGCTGTTCGTGGCCGTCGGCAGCTGGAACGCCTGGCTGGACACGCTGCTGTACAACTCGGGCGAGCAGTGGTTGTCCACGCTGCAGTACGAGCTGCAGAAGCTGCTGTCGAGCTCGATGAACGCCGGCGCGAACACCGCGGGCAACGCGGCAGCCGTGGGAGCGGGCGGGCAGCTCACCACACCGATCGCGCTGCGGTCCGCGATCACCATGGTGGCGGCCGTCCCGATCCTGCTCGTCTACCCGTTCCTGCAGAAGCACTTCGTGTCCGGTCTCATGATCGGCTCCGTGAAGGGCTGACGACGTCGGCCTCCCGCGCACCGCGGGAGGCCGGCCCCGTCCTCGGGACCCGCACTCCGCACTGAGAGGGCTCAACCATCTTCCGGTACAACCCCGGATCGCGACTGTGGCGCATCCTGGACTCGCTCGGCTCCGTCATCGTGATCAGCCTGGTCTGGCTCCTGAGTCTCGGCCTCGTCGTCACGGCGGGAGCAGGAACGGTGGTCGCCTACGAGCTCTGCCGCCGGTACGTGCTGGGCAAGGACGCAGGTCTCTGGGCGGTCGCCACGAAGGCCGCGCGCCAGAGCTGGAGGCAGGCGACCCTCATCGGCCTGCTGGCCGTCCCGGTCGCGGCCCTCGGCATCCTCACGGTCTCCTACCTGCCCACTCTCGGGCTGGCCGAGGTCCTGGTGCCGCTCCTCGTCATCGGGCTCTTCCTCCTGCTCCTGGTCTTCTGGTGCCTCCCCCTCGCAGCCCGCTTCACGAACCCCACGTGGCGCCAGGTGCGCAACGGCTTCACCTTGGGCCTGACGACGCCCAGCCTGACGTTCCTGCTCGGGATCGCCGTGCTCCTCGCGGGCTTCGCCGTCTGGAACTTCATGCCCGCGGTGTTCGTGGCACCCGGCCTCATCCTCCTGTGGTGGTGCTCCCTGCTCGAGCGGTTCTTCGTCGACCGGGGGTACGTGACATCGCAGCCGGAGGAGGCGGAGGTCTGACGCGCTTCCGCCGTGCTGCTCCTCCCCGCCCACGACCGAGTGAACGACGAAAGGCGCTGTCGTGACCATCCTGCACGTCACCACCACCGGCTCCGACCGTGCTGACGGGTCGGCCGACGACCCGTTCCGGACCATCAACCGGGCCGCTCAGGCTGCCATGCCGGGCGACACCGTCGCCGTGCACGAAGGTGTGTACCGAGAGTGGGTGAACCCGCCGCGCGGCGGCACGGTCGACGCGCCGATCACCTACCAGGCCGCGGTGGGCCCGGACGGGCGCTTCGAGCCCGTCACGATCTCCGGTGCCGAGGTGATCACCGACTGGCGCCCCCACCCCGGCGCCGAGGGCCGCGTCTGGTTCACGGAGGTGCCGAACGCCCTGTTCGGGGAGCGCAACCCGTACGCGGAGCGCATCGGCGGGGACTGGTTCTTCGACCAGGTCAACACCTGGCACACGGGCGAGGTGTATCTCGACGGAAAGTCGATGTACGAGTCCCTGACGCTCGGCGGCGTCGAGCACCCCGAGGTCACCCCGGACTCGTTCGACCCGGAGGGCTCGCTGCTGACCTGGTACTGCGAGGTGGGCGACGACGTCACGACGATCTGGGCGAACTTCGGGGGCGCAGACCCGGCCGCGCATGAGATCGAGATCAACGCGCGCACCTTCGTCCTCTGGCCGACGGCGACGGGCATCGACTACGTCACGGTGCGCGGGTTCACCCTGACGAAGGCCGCCACGCAGTGGGCACCGCCCACCGCGCTGCAGGAAGGTCTGATCGGCCCGCACTGGTCGAAGGGCTGGGTGATCGAGGACAACACGATCACCGACTCGAAGAACGTCGGCGTCTCGCTCGGCAAGGAGGCCAGCACCGGGCAGAACGAGGCGGCCGCGGGGCCGGAGGGCGCCAAGGGCGGCACGCAGCGCGAGCGCGAGGTGATCCAGCGGGCACTCGTCCTGGGCGGGCCCGACGCAGGCGAGCCGCACCCGTGGCACCGGGACCACGTCGGCTCCCACACCGTGCGCCGCAACACGATCCGGGACTGCGAGCAGGCCGGCGTCGTCGGGCACCTGGGGGCGGCGTTCTCGACCGTCGCCGACAACCACATCTCGCGCATCCACGTGAAGCGACAGTGGCACGGCGCCGAGGTGGCGGGGATCAAACTGCACGCCGCCATCGACACCGTGATCAGCGGAAACACGATCCATCACACCCACCGCGCGCTGTGGCTCGACTGGCAGGCCCAGGGCACCCTGGTGCGGGGCAACGTGTTCTACGCCTCGACCGCCGAGGACTTCATGGTCGAGGTCTGCCACGGCCCGTACCTCGTGGACTCGAACCTCTTCCTGTCGCCGTGGGCGGTCAAGGACATGTCCACCGGTGGCGCCTACGTCCACAACTACATCGCGGGTCGCATCGCGAACTGCACAGAGCACCAGCGGTACACCCCGTACCACGTCCCGCACTCGACGGCCGTCTACGGCGTCTCGAACATCCCCGGCGGCGACAACCGGTTCTACAACAACCTCTTCGTCGGTGACCGCGCGACCGGCGAACCGACCGGAGCGGACGCGCAGGCGGAACCGGCGCTCGCCAGCTTCTGGTCCGGCGCGATCGACATGGACGGCGTGCCCGGCCAGGCGACCTTCGTCCCGACCCCCGTCGGCACGTCGCAGTACGACGCCTACCCGACGGCGCAGGAGTACCCCAACGAGCGCGGCAGCGACCTGGCCGGGCCACGGCTCCCGGTCTGGATCGAGGGCAACCTCTACGCAGAGGGTGCCGAGCCGTTCCGCGCGGAGCCCACGGCCGTCGTGACCGGTACGTCACCGGTGCGCGTCGAGGTGGTCGACGCCGACGCCGGAACCGTCCGCGTGGACGTGAGCGACGCGGGCGGGATCGACGTCGTCGCTCCGGTGACGACCGCGCGCCTCGGGACGAGCTACCAGGCCGAGATGCCGTACACCAATCCCGACGGGTCCGATCTGGACCTGAGCGCCGACGTCTTCGGGGTTCCACGGGACCCGGTCGTGCCCGGGCCGTTCGCCGCATCGGCACCCGCGACTCGGATCGTTGCGGCACCCGCACCCGCACCCGGACCGGCTGGTCGGCCGTAGACGGTGCGGCGTGACCGCTCGTCGTCGAGGCGGCCGCGCGAAGAACACCATCCCGTACGAGTCCGGACACCCCCGTGCGGGGGTGTCCGGACTCGCCTGTGGCGTACGTTCCGCGTCCGCCAACGCCAGAGGCCCTCTCGATCCGAAGATCGAAAGGGCCTCTGAACTGCTACTTCACAAGTAGCGGGGGCAGGATTTGAACCTGCGACCTCTGGGTTATGAGCCCAGCGAGCTACCGAGCTGCTCCACCCCGCGTCGGTTCCGTAACCATACGTGCCGCCCGGACCCCGGGGCAAATCGCGCCTCCTCCCTCACCGGTGACCTCCGACACGCCGCGGTGCCCGCCGGTCGGCTGGCCGGCCCGCAGGACCGTCGGCCCGGGCCGGGCCGCACCGCGCCACCGACGGAACCGCGGACCCGGGCTCCCGCGCAGCGACAGCAGCGGTCCACACACGCCGAGCGGGTCCCCGACGCATGAAGGGCTGCCGTCGCGGTGCGACGGCAGCCCTTCACGGTCCTGCGGGATGCGGGCCGGTCAGCCCTCCAGCTCCTGCTCGGCGGCGATAGCCGCCTCCAGCGCCGCCTGCAGGCGGTCCTGGGCCTCGCCGTAGGCGACCCAGTCCTGCTCCGCGAGCGCCGACTGGCCGGCCTCGATCGCCTGCTGGGCCTCCGCCAGCGCCGCGTCGAGCCGCGCCCGGGGGTCGCCCGAGGGCGCCGGCTGGGTGGTGGGCGCGGTGGTCGGCTCCGTCGTCGGCTCCGTCGTCGGCTCGGCCGTCGCGTCCGGGTCGACCACCTCGGGCGCGTCCGGGTCCACCGGCGCGTCCGGGACCACCTCGGCGTCCTCACCCGGTTGGACGTCCTCGACGCCCGCGTCACCTTCGAACACCTGGTCCAGCGCCTCCTGGAGCGTCTCGGCGAAGCCGATCTGGTCACCGAAGGAGACGAGCACGCGCTGCAGGAGCGGGAACTGCGTGCCCTGGGACGACTGCACGTACACCGGCTGGACGTACAGGAGACCGCCGCCGACCGGCAGCGTCAGCAGGTTGCCGCTGCGCACCGTCGAGTTGCCCTGGCGCAGCAGGTTGAGGTTCTGGGACACCTCGGGGCTGGCGTCGAAGTTGTTCTGCACCTGCCCCGGTCCGGGCACGGTCGAGTTGCGTGGCAGCTCGAGCAGCCGCAGCTGGCCGTAGCCCTCGCGCGGTTCGCCGTCCGTGCTGCCCGGCTCGGCGTCCACGGCGAGGAAGCCCGTGAGCACCTCACGGTCGGTGTTACCGCCCGGCACGAAGGTCGAGGTCAGCGAGAAGGTCGGATCGTCCTGCCCCGGCATCTGCAGCGTCAGGTAGTAGGGCGGCTGCAGCTGGGACTCGGTGACCGGGTCCTGCGGGTTGCGCCAGAAGTCCTGGCCCGAGTAGTACTCCGCCGCGGTGTCGACGTGGTACGTCGCGAGCAGGTTCCGCTGGACCTTGAACAGGTCCTCCGGGTAGCGCAGGTGGCTCATGAGCTCGCCGTCGATCTCGCTCATCGGCTCGATCGTCGCCGGGAAGATGCTCTGCCAGGCGGCGAGGACGGGGTCCTCCTCGTCCCACGCGTACAGCGTCACCTCACCCGTGTACGCGTCCACGGTCGCCTTGACCGAGTTACGGATGTAGCTGACCTCCTGCGGAGCCAGCGCCGCGATGGTGTCCGACGTGGCCGTGAGTGCGTCGGCCGTGACGTCGTCCAGCGGGCGCGAGGCGGAGTAGGGGTACGTGTCCCCCGTCGTGTAGCCGTCGACGATCCACAGGACCTTGCCGTCGACCACTGCCGGGTACGCACGGCTGTCGAGCGTGAGGTACGGCGCGACCTTCTCGATCCGGTCGTGCGGGTCGCGGTCGAACAGGATCTGCGACTCCTCGGTGACCCGGTCGGAGAACATGATCTGCTCCGAGCCGAACTTCAGCGAGAAGAGCAGCTGGTTCCACAGGTTGCCGATGCTGGGCCCGGCCTCGATCTCGTCCGTCGGGAAGCTCGTGTTGACCTGCCCGCCGGCCTCGTCGTCCGGGAAGTCGAGCTCCCACGGCTCGGTGTCGTCGGGGGCGCCGACGATCGAGTACTCGGGCGTGTTCTGCCCGAAGTAGATGCGCGGCTCGTAGTCGCCGAGGGAGCCCTCGGAGGGGATCCCGCCCTGGTAGAACGCGGGCCGGCCGTCGGCCGCCGTCGTGTTGCCGTACGCGGCGACGACGCCGAACCCGTGGGTGAAGACCGTGTGGTCGTTGACCCACGTGCGCTGGTCCTGACCGAGGCCGTCGAGGTTGAGCTCGCGCACGGCGATGACCGTGTCCCGGCTCTCGCCGTCGATCACGTAGCGGTCGACCGACAGCGTGTCGGGGAAGTCGTAGTACTGCTTGTTCTGCTGCAGCTGGCGGAACGAGGGGCTGACGATCGCGGGGTCGAGCAGGCGGATGCTCGCCGCCGTCTCGGCGTCCGCGCGCAGCGCGCCGGCCTCGGCCTCCGTCGCCGCGTCGTACGGGATGACCTCGACGTCCTCGAGACCGAACGCGGCCTTGGTGGCGTCGATGTTGCGCTGGATGTACTCGCTCTCCGCCTCCTGCTCGTTCGGGGCGACCTGGAAGCGCTGCACGACGGCGGGGTAGATCCCGCCGATCGCGACCGCGGACACGACCATGAGGCCGACGCCGATCGCGGGCAGGCGCCACGTCCCACGGAACGCCGCGACGAGGAACAGCACCGCGACCAGGACGGCGACCGCGGTGAGGATGCGCTTGGACGGCAGGACGGCGTTGACGTCCGAGTAGGACGCGCCCTGGATCAGCTCGCCGGCCTTGGTCAGCAGCGAGTACTGGTCGAGCCAGTAGTTGGCGCCGATGAGAAGCATGACCAGCGCGGCCGTCACGCCCAGCTGGACGCGGGCGGCCGGCGTCGTGCGGTCACCCGTCCCGCCGATGCGCAGGCCGCCGTAGAGGTACTGGGTCGCGATCCCGGCGATGCCCGCGATGACCACCACGGCCATGAGGAAGGACACGACGAAGCGCAGGATCGGCAGGTCGAACATGAAGAACGACAGGTCCAGGCCGTACTGGGGGTCCGTCTGGCCGAACTGCCCGCCGTTGAGGAACAGCAGCGCGTCGGCCCACTGCGCCGACGCCGCGGCACCGGCGAAGAACCCGAGCACGGCCGGCGCCGCGAGCATGACGATGCGGCGCAGCGGCTCGATCATCTCGCGGTACTGGTCGAGGGACGCCTGCTCCGGCGTCGACGGGGCGTACACGGGCCGCGTCCGATAGCCCACCTGGAGCGAGGCGTAGACGGCGCCCGCCATCAGCAGGAAGCCGGCGACGAACAGCGCGCCGCGGGTCACCCACTCGGTGCGCAGGACGTCGACGAAGCCGAGCTGGTCGTACCAGAGGACCTCCGTCCAGACCTGGGACGTGATCATGAGCAGGATGCCCGCGATCACCAGCACCACGAGCGTGGGGATGAGGGCTCCCCGACGCCGAGCCGCAGGTCGCGCGGCGGGGCGTGGGGTCGGTGCGAAGGTCACAGCTCGGTACCTCGTGTCGGTCGGAACGGTCGATCGGCGGGTGCGCGCGCGGCGCCCGCGTCACCGTGTGAACGCTGACGCCTGCGGACAGGTTCCCACACGCCTGAGACGATGAGGGGATGAGCGACCCCACCGACGCCACCCCCCGCGACCACGCCGACGCCGCCCCGGACCCCGCCGCCGCCGGCGCGACGGCGGCCCCCCTGACGCCCGGCCGGGCGGCCCTCGCCGAGGCGGTCCACGAGATCGAGCGCCACGTCGCGGGCGCCGGGTGGGACGGGCCGGTGCGGGTCTTCGCGCTCGTGGCGACGGGTCGGGCGCTCGAGACCGAGCCGGGCCTCGAGCGTCAGCTGCCGCCCGAGGTGGTCGCGCGCGCCCGTCGCGACCCGAACCACCTGACGTCCGTCGAGCAGGAGGACCTGCCCGCCGCGGACTCGCTCGAGGACCTGCTCGCGCGGCTCTCGTGGCCCGAGACGGTCGACGGCGCCGCCGTCGTCGTCGAGCGCGTGATGCTCCCGCCGGAGGCGGAGGAGGCCATGCCCGACGACCCGGACGCGGCGCTCGCCTACCTCATGGCGCACCCGGACCGGCAGGACGTGCGCCTGGCCGTCGGCGTCCTGCGCGGCGGCGAGACGTGGTGCGCCGTGCGGACGCGCGCCGACGACGCCGACGACCGCGTCGGCGGCGGCCCGGACCTCGTGCCCGGGCTCGTGCACGCCGTCGCGGCGACCCTGCTCTGAGGGCGGCGGGACCTCAGCCGGCCGGGGTGCGGGGGGCTGCCGAGCAGGTCGGCAGCTCCTCGCCCCGGCCCGCGCCGATCGCCGTCATTGCCTCGCGCGCCTCGGCGAGCGTCGCCACGGAGACCACCCGCAGGCCGTCGGGCACGTAGCCGACGACCTCGTCGCAGTTGGCCTCGGGCGCCAGGAACCAGGTCGCCCCGTCCTCCTTGGCGCCGGCCAGCTTCTGCCGGATGCCGCCGATGGGGCCGACGGCGCCCGTGAGGTCCATCGTCCCGGTGCCGGCGATGGTCTGGCCGCCGGTCTCGTCCGCCTCGGTGAGCCGGTCGATGATCCCGAGCGCGAACATGGTCCCCGCGCTCGGTCCGCCGATGGAGTCGATCTCGATCGTGACGTCCACGGGCAGCTCGAACTCGGGCGCGAGGTAGACGCCGAGCAGCGCCGTGCCGTCCGGTCCCTGCGTCGTCGTCACGCGGAGGTCGACGGGCTCGCCGTCACGCTCGACCCCCAGCACCACGTCGGCGCCGGGCTCCACCGTCCCCAGCACGTCGTCGAGCTCGGAGAACGCGTCCACGGGCGTGCCGTCGACGGAGACGATCACGTCGTCGGGCAGCACGACGCCCTCGGAGCCCGACCCCGGCACGGCGTCGGCGACGACGAGCCGCGTGGGCACCTCGTAGCCGAGCTCCTCGAGGGCCGCGACCGTCGCGTTCTCCTGGGACGAGGCCATCGCCGCCTGGTTGCGCTCCTCGACCTCCTCGCGGGTCTCCTCGGACGGGTACAGCTGCTCGACGGGCAGCACGGCGCGGGTCCGGTCGAACCACGAGGCCACGACCTGCGGGAGCGAGACCGCCGAGCCGGGGCCGCCCGCGACACGCACGGTGGTGAGCAGCAGCTCCCCGCTCGAGTCGAACGTCGGCGCACCCTCCACGGTGATCAGGGGCGTGCCGTCGTCCTCGCCCAGGGTGTCGCGCGTGGGCCCGGGCGACTCGATCGCGTACGGCAGCGGCAGCGCCGCGCAGACGGCGAGCAGCACCGCCGTGACGACCGTCGCGACCGACGCCGTGATGGCGCGCGGCGTGAGCGGCGCCGGCTCGGGCCGGGAGCCCGGTCCCTCGGCGAACGGTCCCTGGGCGAACGGTCCGTCGGGTGGCCCGGCGGCGTGGTGGCCCGGCTCGCTCTGCTGCGTCACGCGCCCATCATCCCCCGGCGGGTCGGCTCAGCCGTAGCCGCGGCCGCGGGCCTGGCGCCACGCCGCCGCGGTACCGAGGAGCGCGACGGCGGCACCGGCCGCGCCCAGGGCGACGTGCCGCCCGCCCACCTCGCGGCCCGCCAGCACGGTCCGCCCCCGCACCCCGGCGAGGAGCACGTCGAGGCACGCGTACGCGTCGTGCACCGGCTCCCACCCCACGGCGCGCAGCCGCGCGGGCTCCACCGTCCACGGGTAGACGGTGAACGCGAGCTCCTCCGCGGGCGCCCGCAGCACCCCCACGCGGTGCAGCCGCTCGGCGGTCCCGAACGCGGTGACCGCGGGGAGCTCGATCCGCCGCATCCCCGCCCGGCGCGCGACCTCCGCGGCGCTGAGCAGCGGACCCGCCGCGACCGTCGCGGCCCCCGTCCAGCGCTCCCGCACGGCGACCTCCACCGCGGCGGCGACGTCGTCGACGTGGACCAGCTGCCAGGGCCGCTCGACCCCGCGCAGCACGAGCAGGCGGGGGGCGGCGAAGTGGCGGGTCACCAGGGTGTCCACGCCCGGTCCGACGACGGCGGCCGGGCGCAGGACGGCGATCCGCGGCGCCTTCGCGCCGCGGCGGGCGGCGGCGCGCGCGAGGACCGCCTCGACGGCGACGAGGTCCCCGACCAGGCCCGCCCCGGGTGTCGTGGACGGCGGCTCGTCGTCGGTGATGACGGCACGGCCGGGCGCGGCGCCGTGCACCATCGCGGACGTCACGGCGACGACGTGCTCGACGTGCCCCGTCCGGGCGGCGGCCACGGCCCGCTGCGCGAGCGCCACGGCCTCGGCCCGGCGACGCTCGGGGTCCGGGTCGGAACGGCCCGTGCGGTCGGGGGCGGACAGGTCGGCCTCGTCGGCGACGAGCACGACGACGCGCGCACCGGCGACCGCGTCACCCGGCGCCTCCAGGGGCAGGTCGGGCAGGGCGCGCACGAGCCCCTGCGCCAGGTCCGCTGCCGCGGCGAGCCGCGAGACGACCGCCGCGGCGACCGGTCCGCGGCCCACGACGACGAGGTCCCCCGCGGCGCTGCGCCCTGAGCGAATACCGCTGCTCATCACGTCCGCCCTCCCCTCGGGGCCGTCCAGCTGTGGTTACCGTGGAGCGCCCCAGCCCATCGTCTCAGGAGCACACCGATGAGCACGCCGCCGCACGACGCCGACGACTCCGGATCCGGCGTGCCGCCGCAGTGGGAGCAGCTGCTGCGCCAGGTCCTCGGCCCGGACGCCGACGAGGTCCTGCGCGAGATGTCGGAGCGCGGTGGGCTCGGCGCCCTCGGACTCACCGGCCCTGACGGCACGCCGCTGGACCTCGCGCAGATGGCCGCGGCGGCCGGGCTGCCCGACGACCCCGCGGTCCTGAGCCAGATCCTCGGCCAGATCCAGCGCATGCTCGCCGCCTCGGGCGACGGTCCGGTGAACTGGGAGCTGGCGCACGACCTCGCCCGGCAGGCGGCCGTCGCCGAGGGCGACCCGTCGGTCGGCGAGGCCGCCCGACGCGAGGTCGTGGAGGCGTTCACCGTCGCGGAGCTCTGGCTGGACACCGCCACGGAGCTTCCGCCGGCCGGCGGTCCGCGCCAGGCCTGGAGCCGCTCCGAGTGGGTCGAGCAGACGCTCGACACGTGGCGCACGCTCGCCGAGCCGGTCGCCGCCTCGGTCGCGGACGCGCTCGCCGGGGCGCTCGCGAGCCAGCTCCCGGAGGGCGTCGACCCCTTCGCCGGCGGGAGCGCCGGTGGACCGGGCGCGATGATGCGCCAGCTCGGCGGCGCGGTCTTCGGCATGCAGGTCGGCCAGGCCGCCGGCACGCTCGCGCGCGAGGTCTTCGGCACCACCGACATCGGGCTGCCCCTCATCGAGGGCCGCGGCACCGCCCTGCTCCCCCGCAACGTCGACGCCTTCGCCGAGGGCCTCGACATCCCGGCGGACGAGGTCCGGCTCTTCCTCGCGGTGCGCGAGGCCGCCCACGCGCGCCTCTTCACGCACGTCGGATGGCTGCGCGCTCACCTCATCGGCGCCGTGCAGGCCTACGCCCGCGGCATCACGATCGACACGGACTCGCTCGAGGAGGCCGTGCGCTCGATCGACCCGACCGACCCCCGCGCCCTGCAGGAGGCGCTCTCCGGGGGCGTCTTCTCGCTCGGCACGACGCCGGCCCAGCAGGCCGCGCTCGCGCGCCTCGAGACGGCGCTCGCGCTCGTGGAGGGCTGGGTCGACGAGGTCAGCACCGACGCGACCGCGCCGCACCTGCCCCACACCGCCGCGCTGCGCGAGATGATGCGCCGCCGCCGCGCGGCGGGTGGTCCCGCCGAGGACACCTTCGCCACCCTCGTCGGTCTGGAGCTGCGCCCCCGCCGCAGCCGCGACGCCGCGGCGCTGTGGGCGCACGTGAAGGCCGACGGCGGCCTCGAGGCGCGCGACCACGTGTGGGACCACCCGGACTTCCTGCCGACCGCCGAGGACCTCGACGACCCGCACGCCTACACGGCTCGGCGGGCGGCGGCGGGCGAGGAGTCGGACGTCGACCGCGCGATCGACGAGATCTTCCGCGCCGACGAGGGCCCGGGCGGGCCTCAGAACAGCTGACCGTCCGGGACGTCCTCCTCCACGACGTCCTGGCCGTCGTCGAGGTCGGCGCCGTCGTCGACGTCCGTGCCGCCCGCCACGTCGTCCCCGCCGTCGCTCACGGCGTCGGCGGCGTACGCGTACCCCTCGAGGAAGCCCCGCGCCCGCTCGGCGCGGGGGTAGGCCGCCACGAGCGCCCAGAAGTCCGGCCCGTGCCCGCTGCTGAGCAGGTGCGCGAGCTCGTGCAGGAGCACGTAGTCGAGCACCCACAGGGGCAGGCCGCGCACGCGCGTCGAGATCCGGATGGTGCCCTGGGACGGCGTGCAGGAGCCCCAGCGGCGTCCCTGGTTGGACGACCACCGCACGCTCGACGGCCGCGCCCGGCCCGCGAGGTAGCGCTCGGACAGCTCGGCCGCCCGGCGCGCGAGCTCGACGTCCGACGGCCGGCGGCGCGCGTCCTGCGACGCGAGGCGCGCGACCATCCGCTCGACCCACTCGCGCTCCTGCGTGCGCGTGAACCGGGCCGGGATCGCGACCACGATGCGGCCGTTCTCGCGGAACGCGGTCACGGTGCGCACGCGCCGCCGGCTCCGGCGCACCTCGACGTCGGCGAGCGCGGCGGCGACCGCGGCGTCGAGGGAGGGGCGGGTCCGGACCACGGAAGCACGCTAGCCGTCCGTGATCGCCAGGCACAGGGTTGGGGCGCCACGGTGGACATCTCCCCCGCGCGCACCCCGGGGATCGCCCGTGCGGCGCGCCGCAGGTCCCCCGCACGTGCGCGATGTCCGGTGAGCACTACGCTGTCCGATGCACGGTGACGCCCGGCCAGCTGTTGGTCGCGCTCACGAAGCCGGCCGGGTCGATCACGTCCGGTGCGCAAGCCTTCTGAACGGAGAACCTCATGGCCGAGACCTACAAGGGCGATTTCTACTGCGTGAAGTGCAAGGAGAAGCGCGAGGCCGAGGGCGACGTCGTCGTCGCGAACGGCCGCAAGATGGCCAAGGGTGTGTGCCCCGTGTGCGGCACCAAGCTGAACCGGATCCTCGGCAAGGCCTGAACCACACCGCGAGAGGCGGCTCCCCGGTCGGGGGGCCGCCTCTCGGCATGTCCGGCCCTGGACCGGCGACGACTGGTCCTGTGGACAACGCCGCCGGTGGGCGCGGCCGCGGCAGCCTGCTCTGGCGGCCCGCACGGACCGCGTAACCGGGGCGGCGGGGGGAACCGGGTGGCGGCACGCGTGGGAACCTCGTCGGCACCCGAGCGGCGGCTCCGCGGGCGGCTGCCCGTCCTGTGGCGCGGCGCCGACGAGGTCCAGGTGGGCACCGACCCGCGCTGGGCGCTCGGCGTCTCCGGGCTGCCGCCCGCCGCCGCGCGGGCGCTGAGCGAGCTCCCGGCCGGCGCCGACCGGCGCGCCGTCGTCACGACCCTGCGGCGTGCCGGGGCGCCCGAGGCGGCGACCTCGGCCGTCGTGGCGCACCTGACCTCGGCGGAGCTGCTGGTGGCGTGCCCGCCGCCCGGAGCCTCGCCGGACGAGCAGGCCTGGGCCCTCCTGGCCCACGACGCCGACGGCGCGCGGGTGCTGCGCCGTCGCGCACGCGCCGTCGTGGGGGTACGCGGCCTGGGCCGGGTCGGCACCGGCGTCGCCGCCGGCCTGGCCGGCGCCGGCGTGGGCACCCTCGTGCTCGAGGACGCCGGCCACGTGACCCGGCACGACGTGGGGGCGAGCGGCCTGCGCGACCAGGACGTGGGGCGTCCGCGCGCCGACGCGGTCGCCCGGCTGCTGCGCGACGTCGCGCCCGACGTCCGCACGTCCGACGGCGAGCCGGACCTCGTCGTGGTGGTCGAGCACCACGTCGCCGACCCCGTCGGCTACGCCCTGCTGCACGAGGCGGGCCGGAGCCACCTCTCGGTCGTCGTGCGCGAGGCGTCGGCGCTCGTCGGGCCGCTGGTCGTGCCGGGCAGGACGGGGTGCCTGCGCTGCGTCGACCTCGAGCGCACCGCGCGTGACGACCGCTGGCCGACGCTCGCCGCGCAGCTCGCCCGGGCGCCGGCCGCCCCGGAGGAGACCACCCTCGCGCTGGCCACCGCCGCGCTCGCCACCGCGCAGGCGCTCGCCCACGTCGACGGGCGGCCCGTGACGGTCCACGACGCGTCGCTCCTGCTCCGGCTGCCGGACGTGCTGCCCCACGTCGTGGCCTGGCCGCGACGCCACGAGTGCGGCTGCACCGCGCCCGACCCGGTGGCGACCGGCTGAGCCCGGGACGCCGAGGCCCCCGGCAGCGTGCTGCCGGGGGCCTGGCTCGGAGGGAGCGGGTGGTCAGGCCGCCGAGGTCTCGTCCTTGCGCGGACGGCCACGGCCGCGTTTGCGCGGCACGACGACGCCGCCGACGAAGACCTCACCACCCCAGACGCCCCAGGGCTCCCGGCGGGCGATCGCACCCTCCAGGCACCCGGCGCGCAAGGGGCACTGCCGGCACAGCGCCTTGGCCGCCTCCACCTGCGCGGTCGACTCGGCGAACCAGAGCTCGGCGTCGTTCTCGCGGCACGGGATGAGGGTGGCGACCAGCTGGTCGAAGGTCTCGGCGTCGGTGGGAGCCGTCGGGCTCGGTCGGTCGGTACGGCGGGTCTCGGGCCACGGGCCGGATCCGCTGTCGTTCAGGGTGTCGAGCAGCGAGGTGAGCCGCACGGTGGTCCTCCTGGTCCGGAGTCTGATCAGCTGGTCGTTCGGTGCGGGGACCGTGGACCTTCGCCGACCGCCCGGAGCGGAAGGACATGAAGAAGGCCGCGGGTCCCGAGATGGACTCCGCGGCCGGTGAGGCGTCTGGTCGATCAGACCAGGCATGCCCCCGGGTGGGAGTCGGGCTCGGTGGACGGGGTGCGCCCGCGAAGTCGCCGGCCGAGGCCGCCGGCAGCGCGCACACCTGTCCCCTGGATCGGGGCGAAGGCGGGCGCGGCGGGACGCGGCAGAGAGCGCTCGGCGAGATCGAACGTCACCACGGTCATCGTGTCCATCAGTGCACCCACCTCCTCTCGACTCAGGCCCCGGCCTCTTCGGCCGTGCCTCCAACAAGGACTCGAGAACCCTAGAGCCGCGCCGCGAGGCGCCACAACCGATTATTCCCACGAGTTTCGACGACCTTCCGCCACCCGTGCGGCGGGCGCCGTCAGCGGTGCCGCGCGACGATCTCCAGCAGGGCCGGACCGTACTTGTCGATCTTGGCCGGGCCGATGCCGCGCACCCGGGACAGCTCGCCCACAGTCGACGGTCGCAGCTCGGCGATGCCCGCCAGCGTCGCGTCGGCGAGCACGGTCCAGACGGGACGGTCCGCCTCGGCCGCGGCTGCCTCGCGCCACTCGCGCAGCGCCGCGACGAGCACCGGGTCCTGGTCACCGAGCGCGCCGGTCGCCCGGAGGGCCGCGGCACCCGTGCGGCGGCGCGCGTCGCCGTCGGGCCAGATGCCGTCGAGGAAGCGCGTCCGGCGGCGGCCCGCGCGTCCGCCCGGGTGCCGCGCGCGCGCGAAGCTCAGCTCGAGCTGCTCGCGGGCCCGGGTGACGCCGACGTACAGCAGGCGGCGCTCCTCCGCGACGGCCTCGTCCGTCTCGGCGAGCGAGATCGGCATCAGGCCCTCGCTGAGCCCGGCGAGGAACACCGCGTCCCACTCCAGGCCCTTGGCCGCGTGCAGGGACGCGAGCGTCACCCCGTCCACCGCGGGTGCGTGCTGGGCGGCGGCGCGCTCGTCGAGCTCGGCGACGAGGTCGACGAGCGAGGGGGTGCGGCCCTGCGGAGCCGCGGCGGCCAGCTCGTCGGCGAGCGCGACGAGCGCCTGCAGCGAGTCCCACCGCTCGCGCACCGCGCCGCGCGCGGCCGGCGGGTCGGGGCTCCACCCGGCGGAGGCCAGGACGTCGCGCACGGCCTCGGGCATCGGGATGTCGGCCGTCGAGCGCGCGGCGCCGCGGAGCAGCACGAGCGCGTCGCGCACCTCCTTGCGGCCGAAGAACCGCTCGCCGCCCCGCACGAGGTACCCGATGCCAGCGTCGGCCATGGCCTGCTCGAAGGCCTCCGACTGCGCGTTCGTCCGGTACAGGACGGCGATCTCGCGCGCCGGTGTGCCGGCGGCGATCAGGCGGCCCACCCGGGCGGCCACGCCGCGGGCCTCGGCCTCGTCGTCGTCGTACGCGGTGAAGCCGACCGGCGGCCCGGACGGGCGCTGGGCGATGAGCTCCAGCCCGCTGCCGCGGCGGCGGCCGGTCGAGGCGAGGAGCCGGTTCGCGACGTCGACGACCTGCGGCGTGGAGCGGTAGTCGCGCACCAGGCGCACGACCGTGGCGCCCGCGTACCGCTGACCGAAGGTGAGCAGGTGGTGCGGCGTCGCGCCCGTGAAGGAGTAGATGGTCTGGCTCGGGTCCCCGACGACGCAGATCTCGGTGCGTCCCCCCAGCCACTGGTCGAGCAGGTACTGCTGCGCGGGCGAGACGTCCTGGTACTCGTCGACGACGAAGTGGCGGTACTGCGCGCGCACCGTCTCGGCGATGTCGCGCCGGCTCTCGAGCACGTGGCCGAGCATCGTCAGGACGTCCTCGAAGTCGATGACACCCCGGGCGTCCTTCGCGTCCTCGTACGCGGCGATGAGGCGGGCCACGGTGGCGCGGTCGTAGCCCGCGGGGGCGGGCCGCCCGGTCGCGGACGCGGCGCGCACGTAGTCGTCGGCCGCGACGAGGCTCACCTTGGACCACTCGATCTCCGAGGCCAGGTCCCGCACGCTGAGCCGGTCGACGCCCAGGCCGAGGCGCGTCGCGGCCTCGGCGACGACGGGCGCCTTGTGCTCGAGGATCCGCGGCGGCGCCCCGCCGACCACCTGGGGCCAGAAGAACGACAGCTGCCGCAGCGCGGCGGCGTGGAACGTGCGGGCCTGGACCCCGGCGACGCCGAGCCCGCGCAGCCGGGTGCGCATCTCGCCCGCGGCGCGCGCGGTGAACGTCACCGCGAGGACGCTCGAGGGCGCGTAGGTGCCGGTGCGGACGCCGTAGGCGATGCGGTGGGTGATGGCACGGGTCTTGCCCGTGCCGGCGCCCGCGAGCACGCACACGGGACCGGTGAGCGCGAGGGCCACCTCTCGCTGGTCGGGGTCGAGGGCGTCGAGGAGCTGGTCGGCGGACATCACCCGCAGTCTCTCAGCCGCCGCCGACACGTCCCGACGCGAACGGGAAGCCCCGGGCGGCGATGATGGTTGGCGGGAGGGACGGTGCACGCGCCGGCCCGGAGCGGCCGGCCCCCGCCGAGCCGGACAGCGACGAGAAGGAGAACCGATGACCGACGCGACAGCACTGCCGGCCGAGGGCACCGTGACGATGTTCACCACGACGTGGTGCGGCTACTGCCGGCGCCTGAAGTCGCAGATGGACTCCGCGGGCGTGCGCTACTCCGAGGTCAACATCGAGGAGACGCCCGGCGCGGCCGAGTTCGTCGAGAAGGTCAACGGCGGCAACCAGACGGTGCCGACCCTGCTGTTCCCGGACGGCAGCGCCGCCACGAACCCCTCCCTCGCCGAGGTGCAGCAGCGCCTCGCCGTCTGAGTCCGTCAGGCCTCCAGCGGGCCGCCGAACCAGTCCTCGATGAGCGCGCGGGCCACGGACGTGCGCATCGGGAGCAGCACCTCGCCGTCGGCGACGGCGGCGGCGAGCTCCTCCCGCGTGAACCACCTGGCCTGCGTCACCTCGACGCCGTCGACCTCGATGGCCGTGGACGTGGCGCGCGCCGTGAAGGCGAGCATCAGCGAGGCCGGGAACGGCCACGGCTGGCTGCCCCGGTAGGTCACCTCGCCCACGCGCACGCCGACCTCCTCGTGGACCTCACGGCGCACCGCGGCCTCGAGCGACTCCCCCGGCTCGACGTAGCCCGCGAGCGTCGAGAAGCGACGCTCGGGCCAGTGCGCCGCGTGCCCGAGCAGCAGCCGGTCGTCGCCGTCGAGCACCGCCATGATCACCGCCGGGTCGGTCCGCGGGTAGTGGTCGGTGCCGTCGGCCGTGCACGTGCGGGTCCAGCCCGCCGCCGACGGCTGGGTGACGGCGCCGCACCGCGGGCACCTCGGGTGCCGCTCGTGCCACGCCGCGAGCCCGACCGCGGCCGCGGCGAGGCCGGCGTCGCGGTCCGGCAGGACGTGGCCGACGTCGCGCAGCGTGGACCACTGCCGCGACGCGCCGGCGGTGCCCGCGCCGCCCGTGGGAACACCCTCGAGGTCCACCCCGCCGCCCGGGACCTCGTCGACCGCGTACGCGAGGTAGGCGCTCACCCCGTCCTCGCCGAGGAACATGACCAGGGGGGCCCCGGCGCCCACGGGTCGGTCCGCGAGGACGGCGTCCGCCTCCCGCGGGGAGACGAGGTCGAGCTCGGCACCGGTGGGCGTCGGCCGCGTGGCGAGGCGCCCGTCCGCGAGCAGCAGGACGCGGGTCGACGGCTCGGACCCCAGCACGGCGAGCAGGTCCGGCTCGGCGCGCCGGTGCGCCGCCCGCTCCAGGTCGGTGCGAGCGAGGGGCAGCCGCGTCCAGTCCACCGGTCCACGGTACGGGCGCCCGGCCCGGCCCACGCGGTCGGGCCGGGCGGGTCCCGGGTGGCGCCGGTCCGCAGCCGGTCACGTCCGGGTGCCGTCCGGGTCCCGTCCGCTCGGTGACACGCGGCACGGCACGTCGCCGCCGCCGCGCGGTGCGCCTACCGTGGGGCCGTGCCACGCTCTCCGCTCGCCCTCGCGGCTCTCGCCACCGTCGCTGTGCCCGGCCTGGACGCGTTCGACGTGCGGCGGGCCGCCCACCCCGCGGCCGGCGTGGACACCGCCGTCGTCATCGACGCGACGGGCCGGCGCTGGGTCGTCCGCGCGCCCGCGACCCCGGGCGCCGGGGCCGCGCTCGAGGCCGAGGTGGCGCTGCTCGAGACGCTCGTGCGCCACGTGGACGCCGGCGACCTCCCGTTCGACGTGCCGCGGACCGTCGGATCGGCACACCTGCCCGAGGGGGGACGCGCCTTCGTGCACGCGCAGCTGCCGGGCCGGCCCCTGCGCCTCGAGCGGCTCGGCCCCGGCCCCGGCCTGGCCGCCTCCGTCGGGCGCGCGGTGGCGTCCCTGCACGAGCTGCCCACGAGCGTGGTGGAGGACGCAGGGCTGCCGGTGTACGAGGCGGAGGACTACCGCCGACGCCGGCTCGCCGAGGTCGACGAGGCCGCCCGGACCGGCCACGTGCCGACGTCGCTGCTGCGGCGCTGGGAGCGTGCGCTCGAGGACGTCGGGATGTGGCGCTTCCGGCCGACCGTCGTCCACGGCGACCTGTCCGCCGAGCACGTGCTGTGCCGCGGCGACGAGGCGGCGGGCATCCTCGGCTGGTCGGAGGCGAAGGTCGCCGACCCCGCCGACGACCTCGCCTGGCTGCTCGTGGCGGCGCCGCAGGAGGGCGTCGACCCGATCCTCGAGGCGTACAACCTGCGCCGGACCGAGCTCACCGACCGCAACCTCGCCGCGCGGGCGCTGCTCGCCGGCGAGCTGGCCCTGGCACGGTGGCTGCTCCACGGCGTGCGCTCGGACGACGCGGCCATCGTGGACGACGCCACCGCCATGCTCGACGACCTCGCCGCGCACACCGCCGAGGTCTCCCCCGTCGTCGAGGTGCCCGCGCCGGCCGTGGCCCCCGGCTGGACGGCCACCGACGGGCCCGACGACGCGGCGGAGCCGCACGACGCAGAGCGCGACGAGGCCGTGGTCGACGGCGACGCGAGCGAGGACGAGGCGGACGTGAGCGAGGACGGTGCGGACGACGCCGACGCGCGTCGGGCGCGCGACGACGCCACGGACGAGCCGCAGGCCGCCGGCGACGACGCATCCCCGGATGACGCCCCCGCCGACGCGCCGGGCGAGCCCGACGGCGAGCAGGCCGACGGCGAGCAGACCGGCAGCGCGCCGGCCGGAAGCGAGCAGCCCGAGGACCCGGCCCCCGGCGCGGACGAGGACGACGTCCGGTCGCCCGGCTCGGCCTGAC
This sequence comes from Actinotalea sp. JY-7876, assembly GCF_014042015.1. Classification (NCBI taxonomy): domain Bacteria; kingdom Bacillati; phylum Actinomycetota; class Actinomycetes; order Micrococcales; family Cellulomonadaceae; genus Actinotalea; species Actinotalea sp. JY-7876. Next base: position 2,748,139 of record NZ_CP059493.1, read on the forward strand.
CCCGTCTCAGGCGGAGGGCGCACCACCCCCGCCCCGCAGCAGCGACTCGAGCTCCTCGGCGCCCAGCAGCCGCTCGGGGCGGACCGTGACCCCCGCCGCGACGTAGAAGAACGCCGCGCGCACCCGGTCGAGGGGCTTGCCGGTCCACCGCGACCACGCGAGGCGGTAGACGGCGAGCTGCAGCTCACGCGCCGCAGCGCCCGCGGCGTCGGCGGGCGGCCGGCCGGTCTTCCAGTCGACCACCACCACGCCGCCGTCCGGCTCGGGGAAGACAGCGTCGATGCGCGAGCGCAGCACGACGCCGCCGACGGGCGTCTCGACGTCCACCTCGACCGCAGACGGCGTGCGCGACGCCCACGGTGACGCGAGGAACGCCTCCTGCAGCGCGGCCAGGTCGAGCACGTCGGCGGCCTCGTCGCCAGCCCCGGGCAGCGCGTCGACGTCGACCAGGGCCGCGCGCCCGTAGTACCGCTCGACCCAGGCGTGGAACGCGGTCCCCCGCCGGGCGTGGGTCGACGGCGCGAGCGGCACGGGTCGGCGCAGCTGGAGCGCGAACGCGTCGCGGTCAGCCGCGAGGCGGACCAGGGCGGACGCCGACAGGTGCGCGGGAAGGGCGACGCCCGACTGCTCCGCCCGGCCCCGGCGCCGCTCCTCGAGCAGCAGCTCCACGGTCTGCTCGAGCTCCGAGGCGGGACGCGCACCGCTCTGGCCCGCGGCACCGGTCCCGAGCGCCGGACCCTCGCCGCCGCCGGACCGCACCGCCGCCGCGGCCGCCGCCAGGGCGGCGTGCCGCCGCTCCCCGAACGGCGCGGGTGAGGGCCACGTCGGCGCGGCGGCGACCGGCGGCGGCGGCTTCTGCGGCGTGCGCGGCACGCCGTCCTCGTCGGGCGCGGCCGGGTCGGGCGCCCACTCGAGGACACAACCGGGACCGACGGTCTCGACCACCTCGGTGAGGAACACCGACGGCGGCGTCGGGCGCTGCGCGTCGCGCCACACGGACCCGGACACGAACAGGTGCCGCCGCGCGCGGGTGAGGGCGACATACGCGAGCCGCCGCTCCTCGTCCAGCTGGTGGGCCCCGTGGTCGGCGACGTACTGCTCGATCCGCTCCGCGGCGTCACGACGGTCCGTCGCCACCGAGAGCTCGACGTCCGGCAGGCTGTCTCGGTCGCCGCGCAGGCTCGTCGGCAGGGCCCCGCGGTCCTTGACCCAGCCGGACGTGCGCGGGCTCATGGGGAACGTCTTCGCGACCATGCCGGGCACCGCCACGACGTCCCACTCGAGCCCCTTCGAGGCGTGCACGGTCAGGAGCTGGACCGCGCCGGGGTCCATGTCGCCGACCGGGGCCTCCAGCCCGCGCTCCTCGCGCTGGGCCGCGTCGAGCCACGCGAGGAACGCGCCCAGCGTCCCGCCCTCCGTGTCGCTGAACCCGGCAGCGACCGAGCGGAAGGCGTCGAGGTTGGCCCGGGCGGTGCCGGGTGCGATGCCCGGGCGCGCCGCGACCTCGATGTCCAGCCCGAGCAGGCGCTCAGCCTCGGCGACCAGGTCGACCACCGGCAGGAAGGTCAGCCCGCGCAGCGCCCGGAGCAGCGTGCCGAGGTCGGCCAGGCGCGCCCGACCCGGCGCCGACAGCTCGCGTCCGCGACGGCTCACCCAGCCGGCGGGGGGCAGGGCGTCGAGCGCGTCGACGATGCTCCGCTCGTCGAGGACGTCGGGACCGCTCGTGCCGCGTCCCTGCCGCGGGTGCTGGTCCTGGCCCGCCTCGCGCGACCAGTCGCCGAGCGCGTGCAGGTCCGCCAGGCCGAGCCGGGCCCGCGGGCCGGTGAGCAGCCGCATCAGCGAGTCGCCGCGTGACGGGTCGTGCGCCGCCTCCAGGGCCGCCACCAGGTCGACCACCTCGGGCGCGCTGAGCAGCCCGCCCAGGCCCACCACCTCGACCGGCAGCCCGGCGTCGAGCAGGGCCGCCTGCAGCGGCGCGAACTGCGAGCGCTTGCGGCACAGCACCGCGGCCGTCCGCGGCTCCGCGGTCCCGGTGCCGTCGTCGGGGCGGGTCCGTCGCTCGCGCACGAACTCCGCGACCGCGCGCGCCTCGTCCTCGATCGTCTCCAGGTACGCGGCGACGACCTCACCGGCGCCCGCGCCCGGCCGGGCCCGCAGCTCGGGCAGGCTCACCCCGGCGCCCCGCTCCGCGGCCGCGCGCAGGGGGGCCGCCGTCGCGTTGGCGACGCGCAGCACCTGCTCGTCGTTGCGCCACGACGTCGACAGGGCGCGGTGGGCCGCGGGGACCGGGCCGTCGGGCCCCGATCGCAGGGGGAAGTCCAGCGGGAAGCGCTCGAGCCCCCCGGCGCTCGCGCCGCGCCAGCCGTAGATCGACTGGTGGGGGTCGCCGACGGCGGTGACCGGGTGCCCGAGGCCGTCGCCAGCGCCGCCGAAGAGGTGCCGCAGGAGGCTGAGCTGCGCCACCGAGGTGTCCTGGTACTCGTCCAGGAGCACGACGGCGAAGCGCGCCCGCTCACCGGCGCCCACGTCGGGGACCTCGCGGGCCAGGCGCGCGGCGAGGGCCACCTGGTCGGCGAAGTCGACGAGGTCGCCCTCGCGCTTGCGCGCGGTGAACTCCTCGACGAGGTCGACGAGCCGGGCGCGCAGGGCCAGCGAGGCGCCGACCTCCCGCACGAGCTTCTCGTCCTTGGCGCGGGCCGTGCCCGGCGGCAGCGCCGCGAGGCGGTCGACCAGCCGCGCCGCCTCGTCGCGCAGCCGGTCCGGCTCCACGAGGTGCTCGGCGAGCCCGCCCGCGAGGTCGAGGACGGCGGCCGTGACGGTCGACGGCGCGAGGTCCACGTCCAGGTCACCGGCCCAGTGCTCGACGACGTCGTGCGCGAGCTGCCACCGCGCCGCCTCGCCGAGCAGGCGCGACGACGGCTCGATGCCGAGGCGGAGCGCGTGGTCGCCCACGAGCCCGGCCGCGTAGGAGTTGTACGTCGAGATCGTCGGCACGACGAGCGTGGGCTGGTCCAGGTCGCGGCGCGAGACCAGCCGCAGCGCCCGCAGCCGGCGCCGGACCCGCTCGGACAGCTCCCCCGCCGCCTTGCGCGTGAAGGTCAGGCCGAGCACCTGGTCGGGCTGCACGAGGCCGTTCGCGATGAGGTGGACCACCCGCGCCGACATCGTCTCCGTCTTGCCCGACCCCGCCCCGGCCACGACGAGCAACGGCTCCAGCGGCGCCTCGATGACGGCGACCTGCTCGGGTGTCGGCTCGGGCAGGCCGAGCATCCGCGCGACGTCGGCGGCGCCGAGCCGCACGGGCGCCTCGGCGGGCCCACCGGCCGGCACGGCCCCGGCGTCCGCCGCGAGCTCCGTGAGCGTCATGCGCCCACCACCCGCCCCTCGGGCTGGGCGGGGCACGAGCGCGCCACCGGGCAGCGCCGGCACAGGTCGTTGGTCGTGGCCGCCATCGCCGACGCGCTGACCGTCGTGGCGACGTCGTCGAGGAGGCGCCGGGCCCAGTCGGGCTCGGCGTCGCGCTCCGGCGCCGCCTGCTCGCGCACGGGTGGGCTCTTCTGCGTGGTGCCGACGTACACCAGGGCCGCACCGCCGGGACGCGCCTGGCCGACCCGCTCGGCGAAGGCGCCGGCGGCCACGGCCTCCTGGTAGGCCCCGAGCTGCGCGTGCCGCCCGGCGGCGTCCGCCGAGACGGTCGCGCGGCCGGTCTTCAGGTCGACGACCCGCACCCGGTCCGGGCCCTCGTCGTCCGCGGGCACGCGTTCGAGACGGTCGACCGTGCCGCGCAGGAGCACCCGGCCCACGCGCGCCTCGAACGGCTCCTCGACCGCCACCACGTCACCGGCGTCGCGCAGGTACCGCGCCAGGTGCCGGACCATGGCGTCCGCACGGCGGCGCTGGACGGAGCCGACCCAGCCGTCGCCCAGGCGCAGCTCGCCCCAGCGCTCGTCGAGGAGCGCGGCGAGCTCGGCCTCATCGCCCCGGGGCAGCGCGGCCGCGACGGCGTGGACGAGGGTGCCCAGGGACTGCTCGCCGGAGTCGGCGGCGGTGCCGCCGGCCGCCTCGAGCGCCCACCGCAGGGCGCAGGTCGCCGCCGACTCGATCTTCGACGGCGAGAGCGGGACCGGCCCGTCGGCCGGCCACAGGGGCGCCGACGTGGATGGCTCGCACACGCCGTACCACTGGGCCGGGTCCGCACCGGGCACGCCCTCCGCGGCCAGCCGGCGCAGGAGCGCCGCGGCCGGGTGGTCCGCGAGCGCCGGCTCCGCGAGCGGGCGGGCCAGCGCCGCGCCCTCGAGCGTCGCGCGGCAGCGCGCGACCACCGCGCGCAGGTCGAGCGGCGGCGGCACGGCTACGAGCCGCGGGTCGCCGGCGCCCTCGGCCGGGTCGGGGCCCAGGAGGTCCAGCAGCCCCGAGGGCTGGTGGTCGGTGTCCTGGACGGCGGTCACGAGCAGGCGCCGCCGCGCGCGCGACACGGCCACGGCGAAGGCCCGAAGCTCGTCGTCGAGCACCGCCGCGCGGGCCTCGGCCGAGACCGCCGGCACGGAGGCACCGGGGGCGGCGGCCGAGGCGGCAGGGACCGCCCGGCCCGCGAGGAGCTCGACCAGGTGCTGGGCACCGAGCAGCGAGTCGCGCAGCCGCAGGTCCGGCCAGATCCCCTCCTGGACGCCCGCGACGACGCAGACGTCCCACTCACCGCCCGCGGCTGCCGCCGCCGTCAGGACGGGCACGGACTCCTGGACGTCGCCCTGGGCCGCGAGCGAGTCCGCCGGCAGGTCCTGCGCGCGCAGGTGGTCGAGGAACGCGGTCGGGGGCGCCATCGGCAGGCGGTCGACGAACTGCTCGGCGGCCTTGAACAGCGCCAGCACCGCGTCCAGGTCCCGGTCGGCGCGGGCGCCGCCGGTCCCGCCCGCGAGCGCCCGCCGGCGCCACGGCTCCGCGAGGTCCGCCGCCGACCACAGCGCCCAGAGCACGTCGAGGACCCCGGCCCCCGCCGCACCGGCCGCCTCGCGCCCGGCGCCGATCACGCGCGCGAGGCGCTGCACCGGGCGACGCACCTGCACCGGCAGGGTGGCGGACCGCTCGGGTGCGCCGAGCGCCTCCACCAGCAGCTCGTCGCTCGACCTGTCCCCGCCACCCGCGAGCTCCTCGGCCCGCAGGGCCCGGCGCACGCGCCGCAGCCCGACGGCGTCGATCCCGCCCAGCGGCGAGACCAGTAGCTCCGCCGCGAGCTCGGCGTCGAGCTCACGGGGGCTGAGCACCGCCCCGAGCGCGAGGAGCAGGGGCCGCACGGCGGGCTCGGCGCGCAGCGCGACGTCGCTGCCCACGACGGCGACGGGCACCTGGGCCGCCAGCAGGGCGCGGCGGAGCTCGGTCACCTGCCCGCCCGACCGCACCACGACGGCCATCCGGCTCCACGCCACGCCGTCGTGCAGGTGCGCCGAGCGCAGCGCGTGCGCGACGTAGGCGGCCTCCTGGGCGGGCGAGCGCAGGAACCGCACGGTGACCTCGCCGTCGTGCGCCCCGGGCGCGGGCGCCGCGGCCCGCTGGCTCCGGCCGGGCCCGCGGATCTCGCGCGTCACCGCACGCACCACGTCGCGCAGCGCGCCCCCGTGCCGCCACACGGTCCCGAGCACCACCTCGTCCGCGCCGAAGGCCCCCAGCCCGGAACCCGGCGCGGCGCCCGCCCGCTCGGCCAGACCCGGGGTCGCACCGCGGAAGGTCTGGACGGCGGCGTCCGGGTCCGCGAGCAGCACGAGGTCGGCGCCGCCGGCGACCAGGACGTGCAGCAGCCGTGCCGTGGCCGCCGTGGTCTCCTGGTAGTCGTCCACGACGACGAGCCGCCAGGACGGGCGCGGAGCGCCGGGCACCTCCTGCTCCCAGGCGTGGAGGGCCTCGGCGGCCTCGTCCACCACGACGGCGGCGTCGTACCGGGCGCCGGCGTCCGGCGTCCCCGAGCGCAGCCGCGTGACGTCCAGGTACTCGGCGTAGACGGCGGCGGCCGAGACCCACTCGGGCCGCCCGTGCTCCTCGCCGAGGCGTGCCAGCTCGGCCGGGCGCAGGCCGCGCTCCGCCGCCCGCATCAGCAGGTCCCGGAGCTCGTCCCGGAAGGCGCGCAGGCCGACCGCGGCCGCCGGCACGCGCGCCGGCCAGGCCACCCGCGCCCCCTCGCCCGCCGCGTGACCCGCGAGCAGCTCCGCCAGGACGAGGTCCTGCTCCGGGCCGGAGATCAACGTCGGCGCGGGCTCACCGAGGAGCGAGGCACGCGCGCGCAGGATCGAGAAGGCCGCGGACGCCGGCGTGCGCACCACGGGCTGCCCCGTGGTCCGGCCCAGGCGCGCCGAGAGGTCGTCGCGCAGGCGCGCCGCGGCGCGTCGCGTGGGCGCGAGCACGAGCACGTCCTCGGTGCGCACCTCGCCCGACGCCACGCGCTCGGCGACGAGCGCGAGCGCCGTCGTCGTCTTGCCGGTGCCCGCGGCCCCGCGGACCAGCAGCGCCGGCCCGCGGTGCTCGACGACACGCCGCTGGTCCGCGTCCGGCGCGAGCGCGGCCGTGCGGACCGGCGGGGGAACCAGGGTGACCGTCACGCGCACGATCCCATCACGCGCCACCGACACCCCGGACCGCCCCCTCGGCGGCCCACGCCCGCGGACCGTCCGTCCTCCCTGTCGCCCCACCGCACCGGCCGGGCATGCTGCGGGGATGGAGCACCCCAGCACCGGACCGACGACGGCCGCGCCGCCCGCCGGCGACACCTACACCTTCGGGGACACGCCGACGGCGGCACGACGGCTCGCCCTGCTGGCCGAGGTCTTCGACCCGCCGACCCGGTCGCTCCTGGCGAGCTGGCGACCGGAGGCGCCGGGGCTGGCCGTCGACCTGGGGTGCGGACCCGGCCACACGACCCGTCTGCTGCACGACGTCGGCGCCGCGCGACGCACCGTAGGTCTGGAGCGCTCCGCGGAGTACGTCGCCCGCGGCCGAGCGGGCCTGCCGGCGGGCGCGGAGATCGTGGAGCACGACGTCACGGTCGCGCCGCTCCCCGTGCCACCGGTGGATCTGGCCCTCGCACGCTTCCTGCTCACGCACCTCGCGGACCCGGGCGGCGCGCTGGCGGTGTGGACCTCCGCACTCGCGCCCGCCGGTCGGCTGCTGGCCCAGGAGACCGCGCACATGTCGTCCGCCGACCCGGTGCTCGCGCGCTACTACGAGCTCGTCGCGCAGCTGCAGCGCCACCACGGGCAGGCCCTGGACATCGGCGCCCGCCTGGCCGACCTCGCGCGGGCGACGCCGGGCACGCGCGTCCTGCACGCGGACGTGGTGCCGCTGCGCCCCGCCGTGCCCGCGATGGCGGCGCTGCACGCGATGAACGTGCGCACGTGGCGGACGGACCCGTACGCGGCGGCGGCGTTCGACCCCGTGGAGCTCGACGAGCTCACGGACGCGCTCGACGCGCTCGCCGGGGGCGCGCACCCCACCGGCCCGGTCGAGATGGGCCTCGCCGAGGTGGTGCTGGAGCGGGTCGGGGACTGATCCGCTCCGGCCCGCGGACCCGCCGCCGGAGCGTCAGCCGGAGAACGGTCAGCCGGGGAACGGCCAGCCGTTGGCGACGCAGGGCGCGACGCCGACCGTCTGCTGCTGCATGATCGGCGCCGTCGCCCCGGGGGCCGGGCACTCGACGTGGCGCTTGCCCAGCAGGTGGCCTACCTCGTGGTTGACCAGGTACTGCCGGTACGTCGTGCGGTCGGCGAACTCGTCGGTCCCCTGCACCCAGCGCCGGACGTTGAGCACGGCGTGGCCCCGGGTGCCGCACGAGAAGAGGCCCTCGGTCTCGAGCGGCGCGCACATCTCGTCGACCAGCGACGGCGAGGCGAGGACCACGCGGATGTCGGCGGGCCCGTCCGTCCGCGCGAAGGTCACCGAGCCGTCGGCGCCCCACCCGCGCGGGTCGTTCAGCGTCGCCATCACGGTCTCGGCGAAGAGGGCGCCGTCGACCTCCAGACCGACCTCGACCTCCACGCGGATCGTCCGGACGGGGCGCTCCGGTGCCGGCGCGGCCACGCTCCCCGGCACGACGACGAGCGTGCCCGACGCCGACTCCGGGACGGCGGCCGCGAGCAGGCCCGCCTGCCGGTCGGCGAGCGTGAGACCCGCGGCGTCGACGGCGTTGGGGTCGAGCACGGCGGCGGCCGCCGGGGGCGCGGGCAGCGGCACGGTGGCGGGGGCGGCGGGCACGTCGCGCGGCACGGCGACACCGTCGGCCGTCCGCGCGACCCCCGTCGGGTCGGTCTCCGCGGAGGGCGCCGGCTCCGACGTCGAGGGTCCGTCCGCCCCGACCACGTCGCGCTCGAGGGCGCGCGCGACCGCGACGGTCGTCGGGCCCTGCGCCACGGCACCGGTTGCGACGCCGGCGCCGAGCCCGAGCAGCGCCGCCACCGCGAGTGCGCCCGCCGGCACGCGGCGCTCGAGCAGGCGGCGCACCGGGGCGCGGCCCCGGGGCGACGGGTCGACGTGGGAGGGCACCGACCCATGGTGACACCCGGGCGGCGAGTCCGGGTACCACGGCCGAGGTCCGGGCCCCGCCGCGTGGGAGCCCTCTCGCTAGCATCGGCGGATGACCAGTCCTGGGCACCGGCCCCGCGCCGCGCGCATGGATCGCGATACGCGACGCGCCCAGGTGCTCGCCGTCGCGCAGGACCTGTTCGCGCGCGAGGGCTATCACCACGTCTCGATGGACGACATCGCCGAGCGTGCCGAGGTCAGCAAGCCGGTGCTCTACCGCCACTTCCCGTCCAAGCTCGACCTGTACCTCGCCGTCGTCGACCACCGTGGCGAGGCGCTCGTGGCCGCCGTCGACGACGCCCTGGCGACGGCCGGCCGGGGTGACCAGCAGAACGGCCGCGCCGTCGTCCGCGGGATCGTCCAGGCCTACGTCGAGTTCGTGGAGCACGCCGGCGACTCCTTCTCCCTGCTGTTCGAGTCGGACGTGACCCGGGACAGCGGTGTGCGCTCGCGCGTCGAGCAGGCCTCCGCGGACGCCGCGCACGCGATCTGCCGGGCCCTGCGCGAGCTGGCCGGGCTGCCCCCGGAGCAGGCGGAGCTGCTGAGCTCGGCCCTCGTGGGCATGGCCCGGGTGGCCGCCACGACCCGCTACCGCTCGCGGGAGGTCGGCGTCGAGGACACCGTGGAGCTGGTCACCCAGCTCGCCTGGCGCGGCGTCGCGGGCCTGGTCCGCGACCGCGAGTCCCCCGAGCCCACCGGCACGTGACCGGCGCCCCGCCGGGCGCGCGGCGTGATCAGCCCTGCGCGGACAGGGCGGGCCGAGCCCGCCGGGCCTGCCTAGGATGAACGGCAGGCAGGACGCAGGCACGACGGCGACAGACGGAGGCGATGGGCGTGGAGATCACGATCGGTGTGCAGCACGTAGCACGGGAGCTGGTGCTGGAGACCGACCAGACCTCGGACGACGTCGTCAAGGGCGTGCTCAAGGCGCTCGAGGTGGGCGCGCCCGTCGAGCTGACGGACACCCGCGGCCGCCGCGTCGTGGTCCCGGCGTCCGCGGTGGGCTACGTCGAGATCGGCGGCGACGAGAAGGGCAAGGTCGGCTTCCACAACCTCTGACGAGGCCGGCCGACCTCAGGGCGTGAGCCCGAGGCGCTCCATGCGGCGGCTGTGCTCGGCCGTGAGGGCGGAGAACAGCCGCTGCTGGGCGTCGCCGGGTGTGCCGACCTCGAGCAGGCCACGCAGGTCTGGGTGGTCCGCCAGGACGCGCTGCACGACGCCGAGCGCCTCGCCGACCAGGCGCCGTCCCCACAGCGCGAGGCGGGACGCGAGCGTCGGGTCCTGCGCGGCCGCGGCCGCGAGGGCGTCCACGACGAGCTCCGCGTACGCCTCGTCGGCGAGTACGTCGACCACCATGTCGCGCGTGTCAGGGTCGAGCCGCTGCGCGACGATCCGGCTGAAGTCGTCGGCCACGCCGTAGCCGACGTAGCCCTTGAGCAGCCGCTCCCACCAGGTCCCCGGGGCGGTGCGCTGGTCGAACTCGACGAGCACGCCCGCGAACGGCGCCATGACCGGCTCGAGGTCGTGGCCGAGCTCCTCCAGGCGCTCGGCCACCCGGTCCAGCCGACGCAGCGCGAGGCCGGCCAGGCGGCTCAGGCGCAGACGCTGCGAGAGCTCGGGCGCGAGGGCGGCGTCGGCCGCCAGCCTCGAGAACGCCGCGAGCTGGCCGTACGCGATCATCCCGAGCACCGCGTTCGTGCTCTCGGCGGAGGCCGGATCGGCTGCCGCGACGCCGTCCTGCGCGATCGCGGAGCCCGCCGTCGCCGGGCTCGCTGAGGGATCGGGGGCCACGGGGATGGTCATCGCACCAGGCTAGCCGCGCGCGCCCGGCGCGCCGCCCCGTCGCGCCGGGCGCGCGCCAAGGCATGTCCGGTAGCATGACTTCGTACATCGGTTGACCGGTCGTCCCGACATCCTCGCCCGCGAGCGCACGCTGCACCCGAGAACCACCCCCGAACCACCGCAGCGCGACGCCCCGCCAGGGCGGCGCCTTCCACGATCGGCTGCCGGCCCCCGCCCGCGGCGCGGCCCGCTCCCGGTGCGACGCGACGTCGCCCGATGCGTGTGGCCCCTCGGGCCGACCACCGGAGAACCATGACGACGAGCACCACCGAGCCGTTCGTGCCCGAGCAGCCCGAGGCGGCCGACGCCGCCTCGGTCCAGGACCAGGACCAGGTCCAGGGCCAGGGCCAGGGCACGACGAGCCAGAGCGTGCAGAGCACGCAGAACCCCTCCTTCGCCGAGTTCGGGATCCGCGAGGACATCGTCCGCGCGCTCGCCGACGCCGGCATCACGCACCCGTTCCCGATCCAGGCGATGACCCTGCCGGTCGCCCTGTCGCGGCACGACATCATCGGCCAGGCCAAGACGGGTACCGGCAAGACCCTCGGCTTCGGACTCCCCCTGCTCGAGCACGTCGTCGCCCCCGGCGAGGAGGGCTTCGAGCAGCTCCCCGCCCCGGGCAAGCCGCAGGCGCTCGTCATCGTGCCGACGCGCGAGCTCGCGGGGCAGGTCGCCGGAGACCTGCAGACGGCGTCGAAGCACCGCAAGGTCCGCGTGGTCCTGCTCTACGGCGGCCGGGCCTACGAGCCGCAGGTCGAGGCGCTCTCGCGCGGCGTCGAGGTCGTCGTCGGCACGCCGGGACGCATGATCGACCTGATGAACCAGGGGATCCTGGACCTCACCCGGGTGCGCACCGTGGTGCTGGACGAGGCCGACGAGATGCTCGACCTCGGCTTCCTGCCCGACGTCGAGAAGCTGCTCACGCGCACGCCGGCGTCGCGCCACACCATGCTGTTCTCGGCCACGATGCCCGGTGCGGTCGTCGCGATGGCGCGCCGGTACATGACGCAGCCGACCCACATCCGCGCGCAGGACCCCGACGACGGCGGCGCGACGCTCAAGGCGATCAAGCAGGTCGTCTACCGGGCGCACGCACTGGACAAGGTCGAGGTGCTCGCGCGGATCCTCCAGGCCCGCGGCCGCGGCCTGACCATCGTCTTCGCACGCACCAAGCGGACGGCCGCCAAGGTCGCGGACGACCTCGCCGAGCGCGGCTTCGCCGCCGGGGCGATCCACGGCGACCTGGGCCAGGGCGCGCGTGAGCAGGCGCTGCGCGCGTTCCGCTCCGGCAAGATCGACGTCCTGGTCGCGACGGACGTCGCCGCGCGCGGCATCGACGTCGACGACGTCACGCACGTCATCAACTACCAGTGCCCCGAGGACGAGAAGACCTACCTGCACCGCACCGGCCGCACGGGCCGCGCCGGGCGCACCGGCACCGCGGTGACGTTCGTCGACTGGGACGACGTCCCGCGCTGGGGCCTCATCGACCGGGCGCTCGACCTCGGCTACCCCGAGCCGGTCGAGACGTACTCCAGCTCGCCGCACCTCTACACCACCCTCGACATCCCCGAGGGCACGAAGGGGCGCCTGCCCAAGGCCGCCCAGACGCGCGCCGGCCTCGACGCCGAGGTGCTCGAGGACCTCGGCGAGACCGGCAAGCGCCAGGCGAAGAGCGGCGGCCGGCCCGACGCCGGTCGAGGCGACGGCCTGCGTGGCGGTCGCGGTGACGGCGGTCGCGGTGAGCGGCGCGACGGCGGTCGCGGCGAGCGCTCCGGCGAGCGCGGGGAACGCGGCGGTGAGCGCGGCGAGCGCGGTGAGCGCGGCGGACGGCGTGGCGAGGCGCGCGGCGCGCGCGAGCACGCCCCGCGCACGGACGGCGCAGCCGCCGACGTGACCGAGGCCGGCGGCGGTGCCCCGAGCGAGGGCGGCGAGGCAGCGCGCAAGCGCTCCCGCAACCGCCGTCGGACGCGCGGCGGGCGCCCGGGGACCGGCTCCGAGGCGACGACGAGCGCAGCCGGCCCCAGCGAGGGCTGAGCACCGATCGACCAGACCCCCGGGCCGCGAGGCTCGGGGGTCTCGTCGTCCCGGGCCGTACTGCCGGCGCGCTCCACGGCGCCGTCGGTCACCTGACCGCGCCGGTTCCCGGCAGGATCGGGGCATGAGCCTCTACGCGGAGCACCCGGCCCGACGCACGCGACAGCTGATCGGTGACGCGGCGGTGGTCGCCTGGGTGGCCGCCTGGATCTGGGCGGGCGTGGTCGTCCACGACCTCGTGGCGGCGCTGGCGGCGCCCGGCCGGACCATGGCGGATGCCGGGACGTCGCTCGAGCAGGGTCTGCGGGGGGCGGGCGACGGCGTCGCCGAGGTGCCGCTGATCGGTGACGAGCTCCGCGCCCCGCTCGACGCCGCCGGGGACGCCGCCGGCACGCTGACGCAGGCGGGCGTCGACCTGCAGGAGGGCGTCGCGCAGGCCGCGGTCCTCGCCGGGTGGTCGGTCGCGCTGTGGCCGGTGCTCCTCGTGGCCGGCACGTGGGTCGCGCTCCGCGTCCGCTTCGCCCGTCGCTCGGCGAGCGCGCGTCGCCTCGTCGCCGCCGGGACCGACCTCGACCTGTTCGCCCTGCGTGCGCTCGCCCGCGCTCCCCTGACGACGCTGAGCCGGGTGAGCGACGACCCCGCCGGCGACTGGCGCCGCGGCGACGAGACCGTCGTCCGCGCGCTCGCCGCCCTGGAGCTCCGGCACGCCGGGGTACGCCTCCCGCCGGCCTGAACCAGCGCGCGGACCCATCCCCGCCCACGACTCCGGCCCGCCTCGCACCGCTCCGGCGTCTTCGCGGCTCCCCGCGCACCACTCCGGCGTCCCTGCGCACCGCTGGGCCGCCGCCAGGTCGTGCCGCGAGCCGATACCCCGCTGCTCAGAGGGTGCTGCTCAGAAGGGTGGGGGTGGGTAGAGGTCGATGCGCTCGTCGTAATCGCTGGGTGGTCGCGGTGGGACCGGTGGCGGTGCGTGCTCGGGCGCGCGGGGGTAGATCCGGCCGGTGGGTGAGCGCCACAGGGTCGTGCCGTCGGCCTCGCGGTGCGGTGTCCACCCGGCGTGGGTCTTGGCCCGGTGGTGGTGGCGGCACAAGGCCTGCAGGTTCGCCACGCTGGTCTGGTCGCGTTCACCCTCGCGAGCCTGCGGGTCCGGACCAACGCCCGGATCGGGCGCCTCACCCGTCCCCCGCTGCTCGTCGTCGGGGCGGTAGGGCACAACATGGTCGATATCGCAGCGCGCGGCGGGCATCCGGCACCCAGGGAAGGTGCACGTCACATCCCGCAGCACCACCACGTCGCGTTGCGCCTGGGTCGGGGTGTAGCGGCGCGTCGAACGGGCCAGCGGCGCACCGCTCCACGCGTCGGTCAGCAACGGCTCCCACGTCGAGCGGGCGGCGATCCGCCGGGCCATCTGCGGTGGGATCGGCCCGTACCCGGCGAGCTCGCCCGGCTCGTGGCTGAGCCCCAGCAGCGTGGCCGCCGAGGCGGTCACCGCCAGGTGGGGGCGGCGACCCTGCCGCACCGGCAACGGCGTCCCGTCGGGGTGGACCCCGGCGTCCAACCAGCGCGTGGTCACGTCCACCAGCGCGTCGGCGCGGCGCTGGTCCAGCGTCCGCGCATCGCCCGGCGACGCGTCCCCCGCCAGGGCGGTCAGGCCGGTGTGGATCGCCACCGCCTCGTCGGCGGGCAGGTACGCGCTCAACCACGCCATCGCATCCGGCGCCGGGTGCAGCTCGACTCGCCGCTGCTCGCGCGCCCGGACATGGCGCTTGTGCGCACCGTCGGGATCGCGGCACAGCTCCAGGCGCCGCAGCCGGCCCCGCAGCTGCGGGGCGGTGCACGAGCCCGCACCGGGCAGCACCGCCGCGGCCACGTCCTGCGCCACCTCGTCGGGCACGTGCGCGAGCTCCTCGCACAGCACCGTCGCCCGCCGCACGTCGACCTGGCCACCCGCCAGCGCGTCCGCGGCCGCGGGGATCCGGCCCAGGCCCACGGCCAAGGCGACCTTCTCCTCCGCGACGCGGCGCGTCACCGACAACGCCACCGCGACCTCCTCGGCCAGGAACTCCCCGCGCGCACCGCGCTCACGTGAGGCCAGCTCGGCGATCACCCGAGCCTGCCCGGCGACCGCCCACGAGACCACCCGCTCCCACGCGGCGAGCGCCTCCACCAGGCCCGCCTCGTCGACGTCGGCCGGCTCCAACCCCGCCAACCGCTCGGCCAACCCCACGCCCGGCGCCGCCTCGGCGAGCTCCGCCGCGACCGCGTGACACACCGCCCACACCCACGCCTCCACCTGCGGATCCACCTCGCGGCCACCACCGGCACCACCGGGGCGCGGCGCACCGGCCGCACCACCGACAACCCGCGACCTGGACATACCGGCACACTACGGGCGACCACCGACACGACCCCGCGCCGGTGGCACCGCCGGGCAGCGGCCGATCCGCGTCACCTGCCCGCGCCGCGCGAACGACGCACGACGCCCGAACCAGGCACCACGCCCGAACCCCGACCGAGCCCTTACCCCGCTTCGACGAACGCGCGGATCGCGTCGGCCATGAGCTGCACGGCGATCGCCGCGAGCAGCAGACCGGCGATCCGGGTCACGAGCGTGACCCCGCTGTCCTTGAGGACTCGCTGGATGACGCCCGCGAAGCGCATCGAGAGCCACAGGCACACGTGGACGCCGACGACGGCGAGCCCGATCGCCACCCAGTCCGCCGGCTCGCGCGCCCCCTGGACGAAGACCATGGTCGCGACGATCGCGCCGGGGCCGGCGAGCAGGGGGGTGCCGAGCGGCACGAGCGCGACGTTGACGCCCTGGTTGCCGGAGGGCTGCGGCTCCTCGGACTTGCCCGTGAGGAGCTCCATGGCCACGAGGAGCAGCAGCAGCCCGCCGGACGCCTGCAGCGCGGGCAGCGAGATGTGCATGTAGGCGAGGAGCTGCTGGCCGAACAGCGCGAACGAGACGATGACGCCGAACGCGACGAGGATCGCCTGCCGGGCCGCCCGGTTCCGCTGGTGCCGGGTCATCGTCCCGGTGAGCCCGAGGAAGATCGGCACGGTGCCGGGCGGGTCCATGATGACGAAGAGGGTGATGAACGCCGAGGCGAGCAGCTGCCCGTCGACGACGGCGCTCACGGGCGGACCACGGGCAGCAGACCGCGGGCCTCGATCGCCTCGAGCACCTCGGGCGACGTCGTGAACTCCCCGAGGAGGTTCGGCTTCCCGGCCCCGTGGTAGTCGCTCGACCCCGTGACCAGCAGACCGGCGTCGGCCGCGATCCCGGCGAGCCGACGCCGCTGGGACTCGTCGTGGTCCCGGTGGTCGACCTCGAGCCCGAGCAGACCGGCATCGACGAGCCGACCGATCGCGTCGTCGCTGAGGATGCGACCGCGCACGTGGGCGCCGGGGTGGGCCAGCACGGGGACGCCGCCCGCGGCGCGCACGAGACGCACGGCCGTCTCCGCGTCGGGCGCGTAGTGCGGCACGTAGTAGGGCGAGCCGACGGCGAGCACCGTGGCGAACGCGGCCGAGCGGTCGGGCACGTGCCCCTTGGCGGCGAGCGCGTCGGCGATGTGGGGACGGCCGACGGTCGTGCCCGGCACGGTCTGGGCCTCGACGTCGTCCCAGGTGAGGTCGAGGTCCGCCGCGATCAGGTCCACCATCGCCCGGGCCCGCTGGAGCCGCGCCTCGCGCGTGCGCTCCGCCTCCGCGAGGAGGCCGGGGTGGGTGGGGTCGTGCAGGTAGCTCAGGAGGTGGACGCTCATCCGGCCGTCGACGAGGCACGAGACCTCCGCCCCGCGGACCAGGGCGACCCCGTGGCGCGGCACCGCGGCCTCGGCCTCGGCCCACCCGCGGGTCGTGTCGTGGTCCGTCAGCGCGACGACGTCGAGCCCGGCCGCGGCCGCCGCCGCGACGAGCTCGCCCGGTGCGTCCGTACCGTCCGACGCCACCGAGTGGGTGTGGAGGTCGATGCGCACCGGACAAGGATAGGTGCGCGCGGGACCGCACCTGCCGCCGAGGGTCCCGGCAGTGCGAGCATGGGTGCATGGCAGACCAGCACCGCACCGACCAGCACAGCGCGTCCGACCCGGCGGCCGCCGGGGCGCTCGCTCCCGCGCCGCCGACGGCGACGTCGCCCGACCCTGCCGCGGAGCCCGGGACGACCGAGCAGCCCCTCGCCGACCGCGGCTCCAACCGGTCGCAGCGCCCGACGTCGGAGGCGTTCCTCGCGTTCGTCGCCGACCGGTGGGCGGACCGCCCGGAAGGCCCCGCCGGACCGCTGCCGTCGGCCTCGTGGGCCGCGGCACGCCGCGCCGCGATCTCGGCGCTCTTCCCGGGCGAGCGCCTCGTCGTGCCCGCCGGCCCGCTGAAGACGCGCTCCAACGACACGGACTACCGCTTCCGGCCGCACTCCGCCTTCGCGCACCTCACGGGGCTGGGCACGGACCAGGAGCCCGACGCCGTGCTCGTGCTGCACCCGGTCGACGCCGGCCACGAGGCGGTCCTCTACTTCCGCCCGGCGTCCGGGCGCGACACGCAGGAGTTCTTCGCCGACTCCCGCTACGGCGAGTTCTGGGTCGGCGCCCGCCCCTCCCTGTCCGACCTCGCGGTCCTCACCGGCCTGACGACGGCGAACCTCGACGAGCTCGCCGCCGCTCTGGCCAAGGACGTCGGCGAGGACGGCGTGCGCGTGCGCGTGGTGCCCGGCGCCGACGACGCCGTGACCGCGCTGGTGGACGGGGTGCGCGAGCATGCGGCGGACGACCGCGACGCCCTCGACGCCGAGCTGGCGGAGGCCCTGAGCGAGCTGCGCCTGCTCAAGGACGAGTACGAGGTCGAGCAGATGCGCGCGGCGGTCGCGGCGACGATCGAGGGGTTCGCGCGCGTCGTGCGGAACCTGGGTCGGGCCGTGGGGCACGCGCGGGGCGAGCGCGTCATCGAGGCGACGTTCGACGGCCACGCGCGCGAGGCGGGGAACACGGTCGGGTACGAGACGATCGCCGCCGCGGGCGACCACGCGACGACGCTGCACTGGATCCGCAACGACGGCCGCGTCCGCCGGGGGGAGATGGTCCTCGTGGACGCCGGTGTGGAGGTCGACTCGCTCTACACGGCCGACATCACGCGCACGCTGCCGGTCGACGGCACCTTCACCGACGTCCAGCGCCGCGTCTACCAGGCGGTCCTCGACACGGCCGACGCCGCCTTCGCCGTCGCGCGGCCGGGCAGCCGGTTCCGCGACGTGCACGCGGCCGCGATGGAGGTGATCGCAGCACGCCTCGGCGAGTGGGGCCTGCTGCCGGGGACTGTCGAGGAGTCGCTCGCGCCCGAGGGCCAGTTCCACCGCCGCTGGATGGTGCACGGCACGAGCCACCACCTCGGCCTCGACGTGCACGACTGCGCCCAGGCACGCCGCGAGCTCTACCTCGACGCGGTCCTCGAGCCCGGCATGGTGTTCACGATCGAGCCGGGCCTGTACTTCAAGGCGGACGACCTGGCCGTGCCGGAGGAGCTGCGGGGCATCGGCGTGCGCATCGAGGACGACGTGCTCATCACCGCCGACGGCAACGAGAACCTCTCGGCGGCCCTGCCGCGGCGTCCCGACGACGTCGAGGCGTGGATGCGGAGCCTGATCGAGGCCTGACCGCCCGGATCAGGACCGGATCAGGACCGGATCAGGACTGCGGGCCGGCGGGCGGCTGCTGGGGCGGGTAGGGCGCCTGCCCCGGCGCCGGCTGCTGGGGCGGGTAGGGGTCCTGAGGCGCGGCCTGCGGCGGGACCTGGGTCTGCGGCGGGACGGCCTGCGGGTACGGGGCCTGCGGCGGCGCGGTGACCGGCGCCTGCTGCGGCACGCCCGGCACGCCCCCGGCGACGGTCGCCCCGATCTCGCCGAGCAGGGCGCGCGCCCGGTGCGCCTGCTCGCCCGCGCACAGGAGCGAGTAGGACGACGCGACGATCTGGCTCGACGAGGTGAAGTCGCGCTTGCCGCCCGTGAGGGCGTAGGAGATGACCGAGAAGAGGATGCCGAAGGCGGCACCGATCGCGATGGCCGGGAACAGCGGGAGCACGGCCCCCTCGGGGCTGGCGAAGAACGAGAGCAGCAGGCCGACGAAGAGGCCGAACCAGGCGCCCGACGCCAGGCCGGCGAGCGCGACGCGCGGGTACGTCAGGCGCCCCGTCACGCGCTCCACCATCTGCAGGTCCGTCCCGACGATCGTGACGTTCTGGACGGGGAACTCCTTGTCCGAGAGGTGGTCGACGGCGCGCTGCGCCTCGAGGTAGGTCGGGTAGCGCGCGACCTGCTCCCCCTTGGGCAGCGTCGGCACACCGGGCACCCTGGACGTCCCGTTCATCGTCATGGGCCGATTCTCGCCCAGGAGGCGTCGCACGGCCAGGGGGCGCGCCCCGGCCCGCGGCGGCCCCGGCCACTAGTCTGACGGCGTGAGCAGCGCCGTGACCCGGGTCTTCGTCGCGCGCCTCGCCGGCACCAGCGTCTTCGACCCGATCGGGGACCAGGTCGGGCGCGTGCGCGACGTCGTCGTGCTGCTCGCCGCGAAGGGCGCGCCGCGCGCGGTCGGCCTGGTGGTCGAGGTGCCGGGTCGCCGCCGCGTCTTCCTGCCGCTCACGCGCGTCACCAGCATCGACTCCGGTCAGGTGATCATCACCGGCCTGCTCAACCTGCGGCGCTTCGAGCAGCGCCCGTTCGAGACCCTGGTCATCGGCGAGCTGCTGGACCGGCACGTGGACCTGGCGGACGGCTCCGGCTCGGCCACCGTGGTGGACTGCGCCATCGAGCAGCAGCGCTCGCGGGACTGGCACCTGACCAAGCTGTTCGTCCGGCGCCAGCCCCCGGGCAAGGGCGCCCTCATCCGGCGGCGCGGCGAGACCCTCCTGGTCGACGTCGGCGACGTCCGCTCGCTCGCGCCGCGCGGCGCCCAGCGCGCCGACCTGCTCCTGGCCTCCTACGAGGACCTCAAGCCCGCCGACCTCGCCGACGTCATGCACACGCTCGGGTCCGTGCGCCGGATGGAGGTCGCGGCGGCCCTCGACGACGAGCGGCTCGCGGACGTCCTCGAGGAGCTGCCGGAGGACGACCAGGTCGCGATCCTGTCGGCCCTGAGCCTCGGCCGGGCCGCCGACGTCCTGGACGTCATGCAGCCGGACGACGCGGCCGACCTGCTCAGCGAGCTGCCCGTGGAGCAGGCCACGGAGCTCCTCGAGCTCATGGAGCCCGAGGAGGCCCGCGACGTGCGGCGCCTGCTCGCCTACGAGGACGACACCGCGGGCGGTCTCATGACCACCGAGCCCGTCGTCCTCGGCCCCGAGACGACGATCGCCGCGGCGCTCGCCCACGTGCGCCGGCGGGACCTCACGCCCGCGCTGGCGTCCATGGTCTTCGTCGTCCGCCCGCCGCTCGAGACGCCGACGGGGCGCTTCCTCGGCGTCGTGCACCTGCAGCGGCTCCTGCGCGAGGCGCCGCACGACCCCATCGGGGGCCTGCTCGACGCGGAGATCGAGCGGGTGGGCGTGGACGCGCCGCTGAGCCAGCTCACGCGCCTGCTCGCGACGTACAACCTGCTCGCGCTGCCGGTCGTGGACGACGAGCGCCGGCTGCTCGGCGCCGTCAGCGTCGACGACGTGCTGGACCACCTGTTGCCGCAGGACTGGCGCGAGAACGATGCCGAGGAGACCGACCGGGCGATGACCGAGCAGCGGGAGGCGGGGCGTGGCTGAGCGGCTCGACACCCCGAAGATCCCGCGCCGCTCGCTGCGGCCGACCATGGACCCCGACACCGTCGGGCGCCTCGCGGAGAGGTTCGCCCGGTTCATGGGGACGGGACGCTTCCTCGTCTACATGACCGTGTTCGTGATCCTGTGGGTCGCGACGAACGTCTTGGCCCTGTGGGGCCTGCAGTGGGACCCGTACCCGTTCATCCTGCTCAACCTCTTCTTCTCGGTGCAGGCCTCCTACGCGGCGCCGCTCATCCTGCTGGCGCAGAACCGCCAGGACGACCGCGACCGGGTGGCGCTGGAGCACGACCGGCAGCGGTCCGAGCGCTCGCTGGCCGACACCGAGTACCTGGCACGCGAGATGGCGGCGCTGCGCATCGCGCTCGGCGAGGTCGCGACGCGCGACTTCGTCCGCTCCGAGCTGCGCAACCTGCTCGAGGAGATGCAGGAGCAGCGCGAGGCCCGCGAGCACCCCGCCGAGGACGTCCCGGCCGACGGCCGCTGAGCCGCGGGCGGCCCGCCCGCGACGTCCCGGGGCGCACGCGCTCCGACCTACGATGGACGGCATGCCTGCTCCCACCGTCGAGTCCGTCACCGCAGCTCTGGCCGGCGTCATCGACCCCGAGATCCGACGCCCGATCACCGAGCTCGGGATGGTGCGCTCGGTGGAGCTGTCGCCCGCCGCGGACGGCGCGGCCGCCGTCGTCGTCGGCGTGGACCTCACGACCGCCGGGTGCCCGATGCGCGACACCATCACGCGTGACGTGACCGCCACCGTCCAGGCGCTCGAGGGGGTCTCGTCCGTGACGGTGGATCTGGGCGTGATGAGCGCGGAGCAGCGGGCCGAGCTGCGCTCCATGCTCCGCGGCGGCGCGGCCGAGCCGGTCATCCCGTTCGCCCAGCCGGACAGCCTCACGCGGGTCTACGCGATCGCGTCCGGCAAGGGCGGCGTGGGCAAGTCCTCGGTCACCGCGAACCTCGCGGTCGCCATGGCGCAGCAGGGCCTCAAGGTCGGCGTCGTCGACGCGGACGTCTACGGGTTCTCGATCCCGGCGATGCTCGGCGTCACGCAGGCACCGACCAAGGTCGACGACATGATCCTGCCGCCGGTCGCGCACGGCGTGAAGGTGATCTCGATCGGCATGTTCGTGCCGGCGGGCCAGCCCGTGGTGTGGCGCGGGCCGATGCTCCACCGCGCGCTGCAGCAGTTCCTCGCCGACGTCTTCTGGGGCGACCTGGACGTGCTCCTGCTGGACCTCCCCCCGGGGACCGGTGACATCGCGATCTCCGTCGCGCAGCTGCTGCCGACCAGCGAGCTCGTCGTCGTCACGACGCCGCAGCCCGCCGCCGCCGAGGTGGCTGAGCGCGCCGGCTCGATCGCGCTCCAGACGCGCCAGCAGCTGGTCGGCGTCGTCGAGAACATGTCCTGGCTCGAGCAGCCGGACGGCACGCGCGTCGAGGTCTTCGGCGCCGGCGGCGGGCAGTCCGTCGCGGACAACCTCACGCGCGCGACCGGTGCGCCGGTGCGCCTGCTCGGCCAGGTCCCGCTGGACCTCGAGCTCCGCGCGGCGGGCGACGCCGGGACCCCGGTCGTCCTGACCTCCCCGGACTCGCCCGGCGCCCGCGTGCTGCGCGACATCGCCTCCGCCCTCGCCCACCGCTCGCGCGGGCTCGCGGGCCGATCGCTCGGCCTCTCCCCCGTCACCCGTTGACCACCCGGACCGCCGCCGACCGCCGCCGACCCGCCGCCTCCTGACCACCCGCCGACCCGCCGCCCCCTGACCACCGCCGACCGGCCCTCCCGACGGCGACCGCCGCCAGCGCCGCCGCCCACGCCGTCGCGCGCACCCCGACGCGCACATGTTCGGACCCGCGCATCCGTGCGCTTGGAGGCGTTCCGTTCACCTCCATCCGCGCGGATGTGCGCGTCCGAACATCCGCGCAGGGCGGGGCCGGGGTGGGAGGCTGCGGGCCGGGGCGGGGCGGGGCGGGGCGCGGCGGGCAGGGGTGGGAGGCGGCGGGCTCAGCGGCTCGGCGTGCGGCTCGGGCCTGGCGTGTTGTGTTCTGTTTGGTCGTGGCCGATACTGTTCACATGCTTGCGCAGCAGCGGCAAGACCTGATCCTCGCCCGCGTCCGCACCGCCGGGGCGGTGCGGGTGGCGGACCTCGTCGCGAGCCTCGACGTGTCGGACATGACGATCCGCCGGGACATCGCCGAGCTCGCGCGCCGCGGGCTCGTGCACCGGGTCCACGGCGGCGCCGTCGACGCACGCCAGGCCGCCCACGAGCCCGCCTTCGGCGCGAAGCGTGAGCTCGCCGCCTCGCAGAAGCGCGCGATCGCACGGGCGGCCCTGGCCGAGATCGAGCCGGGGAGCGCCGTCGCGCTCTCGGCCGGCACGACGACGCACGCGCTCGCCGAGCTCATCGCCGCGAGCCCGGCGCTGCGGCCCCTGACCGTGGTGACCAACTCGCTGCCCGCGGCCGACGCGCTGCACCGCCCCGACGACCGCGAGCTCACGGTCGTCCTCACCGGCGGCACCCGGACGCCGTCGGACGCGCTCGTGGGACCCATCGCTCTGCGCACGCTCGAGACGCTCCGCGTCGACGTCGCCTTCCTCGGCGTCCACGGCGTCGACCTCGACGCCGGGCTGACCACGCCGAACCTCCTCGAGGCCGACACGGACCGCGCGCTCGTGCGGGCCGCGGCCCGCACCGTCGTGCTCGCCGACACCTCCAAGTGGGGCGCCGTCGGCCTGAGCCGGATCGCCGACCTGTCCGAGGTGGCGGTGCTCGTGTGCGACGACGCCCTGCCCGACGAGGCCGCCGCGGATCTGCGCGAGCGCGTGGACCGCCTCGTCCTGGCCCCCACGTACGACGACGGCGGACCCGGCGGCCGCGAGCTCTCGGGCCACGACGACGACGCCCCCCGCGCCACCCAGCCGCCCGACCGGAGCACCGGCCCGTCCGCGGCCCCGGCGCGCCCACCAGGAGAGTCATGACCGGCAGCACCCCGACCGACGACCACCGCGCGCACGTCCGCAGGACGGCGACGACGCTCGCCGACGGTCGCCCGTTCCTCTACTTCGACGACTCCGAGCCGTACGTCTCGGGCGGCGCCACGAGGCGCCTGGACGACCCCCGCCCGCTGGGCGAGCGCTTCGCCCCCGCCCAGCCGGGCGGGAGCCCTCAGGGCCCCGAGATGCGCCTCGACCCGCTGACGGGCGAGTGGGTCCCGATGGCCTCGCACCGCATGAACCGCACCTTCCTGCCGGCCGCCGACGCCTGCCCGCTGTGCCCGGCACGGACCGCCGACGACGGCTCCGGCTACTCGGACGGCGAGGTGCCGGACACGGACTACGACGTGGTCGTGTTCGAGAACCGCTTCCCCGCGCTGATGCAGCTGCCGGGCCTGACGCGCGCGGACGGCTGGGACGTCGACGGCGAGCCGTTGTGGCCCGCGGCCCCGGCCGCCGGACGCTGCGAGGTGGTCTGCTTCAGCGCCGACCACACGAGCTCCTTCGCCGACCTGACACCGCGGCGGGTGCGCACCATCGTCGAGGCGTGGGCCGACCGCACCGCCGAGCTCGGCGCCCTGCCCGGCATCGAGCAGGTCTTCTGCTTCGAGAACCGCGGCCAGGAGATCGGCGTGACGCTCCCCCACCCGCACGGGCAGATCTACGCGTTCCCCTTCGTCGCGCCGCGCACGCAGGCGATGCTGCGCCAGGCCGCCGCGTACCGCGAGCGCACCGGCGGCCACCTGCTGCACGACGTCGTCGCGGCGGAGCGGCGGGCGGGCACGCGGGTCGTGCTGGAGTCCGAGCACTGGGTCGCGTACGTGCCGGCGGCCGCGCGCTGGCCCGTCGAGGTGCATCTCGCACCGAAGCGCGACGTGCTCGACCTGCCCGGCCTCACGGGCGCCGAGCGCGACGACCTCGCGGTCACCTACCTCGAGCTGCTGCGCCGGCTCGACCGGTTCTTCGTCGAGCCGGACGCGCCCGACGGCGAGCCGGGCCGGGCCATCCCGCTGCCCTACATCGCGGGCTGGCACCAGGCCGTCGTCGGCGAGGGCCGCGAGCTGGGACGCCTGCACCTGCAGGTCTTCTCGGTGCTCCGCGCGCCCGGCAAGCTCAAGTACCTGGCCGGCGTGGAGTCGGGCGTCGGCGCCTGGATCAGCGACACGACGCCCGAGCGGATCGCCGCGCGCCTGCAGGAGGTCGCGGCGTGAGCGCCGTCGAGCCGCTGGTCGCGTGGGACCGGGCGCAGGCCGCCGTGCGCGCGACGGACGCGTTCACGGTGCGGTTCGACGCCGCGCCCGACGGCGTGTGGTCCGCACCCGGGCGGGTCAACGTCATCGGCGAGCACACCGACTACAACGGCGGGCTCTGCCTGCCGATCGCCCTGCCGCACCGCACCTACGTCGCGCTGCGCCGGCGCCGGGCCGACGCCGGCCTCGCGCCGGGCACGGTGCGCCTCGCGTCGGCCCAGGAGGCCGACGGCGGGCTCGTCACGATGGACCTGGCCGACGTCGCGCCGGGCACGGTACCCGGCTGGGCCGCCTACGTCGTCGGCGTCGCGTGGGCGCTGCGCGAGGCGGGCCACGCGGTCGACGGCTTCGACGCCGTCGTCGACTCGTGCGTGCCGTACGGCGCCGGGATGTCCTCGTCCGCCGCGCTCGAGTGCGCGGTGGCCGTCGGGCTCGACGACCTCCACGGGCTCGGGCTGGGCGGCGACGACGCCGGCCGCGCCGCCCTGGCCGAGGCGTGCATCCGGGCCGAGAACGACATCGCGGGCGCGCCGACGGGCGGCATGGACCAGGCCGCCTCGCTGCGCTGCCGTGCCGGTCACGCCCTCCTGCTGGACTGCCGCGACGGGTCGACGCGCCACATCCCGCTCGACCTGGAGCGCCACGGGCTGACCCTGCTCGTGGTCGACACGCGCGCCGAGCACCAGCTCGCCGACGGCCAGTACGCGCGGCGCCGCGCGGCGTGCGAGCGCGCGGCCGCCCACCTCGGTGTCGCCACGCTCCGGGAGGTCACGGACCTGGACGCCGCGCTCGCGGCGCTCGGCTCGCTCGACCCGTCGACCGGCGAGGACGACGTCGACGTCGTGCGCCGGCGGGTGCGGCA
The DNA here is from genome assembly GCF_014042015.1 of Actinotalea sp. JY-7876. Taxonomy (NCBI): domain Bacteria; kingdom Bacillati; phylum Actinomycetota; class Actinomycetes; order Micrococcales; family Cellulomonadaceae; genus Actinotalea; species Actinotalea sp. JY-7876. The sequence goes on from NZ_CP059493.1 coordinate 2,773,442, forward strand.
CGTCGTGACCGAGATCGAGCGCGTCCGCGAGGTGGAGCGGCTCCTCGACGCGGGCGACGTCGACGCGGTCGGCCCCGTCCTGAGCGCGGCCCACGCGTCGCTGCGCGACGACTACGAGGTGAGCTGCCGCGAGCTCGACGTCGCCGTCGAGGCCGCCACCGCCGCCGGTGCGCTGGGCGGCCGCATGGTCGGCGGCGGCTTCGGCGGCTCCGCGGTCGCTCTCGTACGCACGCGCGACGTCGACCGCGTCTCGCGCGCCGTCGCGCAGGCCTTCGCGGCCGAGGGGCTCACCGCCCCGGCCTTCCTGCTCGCGACCGCGAGCGGTCCCGCCGGGCGGGACTGACCGCAGGGCCGACGGGCGGGGCGCGACGGCGCGCCCCGCCCGTCGGCGTGCTACCCGCGGGCCGGCCCGCACCCGCCTGCTCATCCGGACGTCCGAGTCGGTGCCGCACAAGGTCATCCCGCAGGACGATCTGCGCGAGGCACGCGCCTGGATACGTTCGCACCGCACGACCACGACCGCACCTCGAGAGGCGTCCCATGACCAGCACCCTGCACCGCACGGCGACCGCCTCCGCGGGCGCCGCCCTCCTCCTCGTCCTGGCCGCGTGCGGCGGTGGTGGTGGCGGCGGCGGCAACGACGACGACGGTGGGGCCTCCTCCTCGTCCGACCTGCCGAAGGGCCCGATCGACGAGCTGTACGAGGAGATGTACCGCGGCGACAACGAGGAGGCCATGAACCAGCAGATGATGGATGTCGAGGAGCGCACCGCCGCCTGCATGGCGGAGCAGGGCTTCGAGTACATCCCCGTCGACTGGACGCAGGGCGGCGGCTTCGACCCGGGCGAGGAGCTCGACGTCGAGTGGGGCACCCTCGAGTTCGCCGAGAAGTACGGCTACGGCGCGACCACGAACCCGTACGGCGACGGCACCGAGGCTCCCGGGGCAGAGGAGTGGGTCAACCCCAACGACGAGCTCGTCAGCGCCATGTCCGAGACCGAGGTGCAGGCGTACAACGAGGCGCTCTGGGGCCCGCCGGTCGAGAGCACGGGCGACGAGCCGGTCGAGTGGACCTGGGAGACCGGCGGATGCCAGGGGCGTGCGCAGCACGAGGTGGACGTCGAGAACGGCGTCGGCGGCGAGGAGTTCGAGGCGCTGCAGGACGAGATGGAAGCCATGTGGATGGAGATCGAGAACGACCCGAAGCTGGTCGAGCTGAACGCGGAGTGGGCCTCCTGCATGGCTGACGCCGGCTACCCCGGCTTCGCGGCGCCGACGGACGCGGAGACCTCGATCTACGACAAGGTCAACGCGGTCTACGACGAGGTGTACGCGGGCGCGTCGTTCGACGAGAACACCACCGAGGAGGACTGGGCGGCGGTCGAGGAGCAGGTCCAGGAGCAGCTCGGCGCCATCACCGAGGAGGAGATGAAGACCGCTCTGGCGGACTACACCTGCCGCGAGGACGTCGACATGCTGCGGACGCAGGCCGAGATCAACGTCGAGCACCAGCAGGCGTTCTACGACGCCCACAAGCAGGAGCTCGAGGCCTGGCGGGACGCCGTCGTCGCGTCTCGCTGAGACCGCTGCGGGCCCCCGGGCGAGGGGCACCGGAGCGCGGCCACCGGCCGGGCGGGGTGTGAGGGCGCCCCGCCCGCCGGTGAGGACCACACCGGCACGACACGAGCCACCGGCACCACACGGACGACGAGCACGCGACACGACGCGCACGGCGCGCAGCGACGAGGGGCAGGGCGATGAAGGCACCGAAGATGAGCGGGTCCACGAGGACCATCTGGATCATGGCGCTCACCGCGGTGGTCAGCCTGGGTGCGGGCCTGGGGCTCAGCCAGCTGATCGTCTCCCCTGCCGACGCGGCGGCCAACGCGGCGCCGCCCGAGCCGGGACCGATCACCGTCCCCGTCGAGCTCAAGGAGCTCGAGAACGACGTGGTCCTGCGCGGCGACGTGGTCTACGAGGACCCGGTCGACGTGACCATCGAGGCCGGCGACCTGGGCGGGACCGCCGTCGTCACGGGGCGGGTGCCCGCCGTGGGTGCGACGCTCAACGCCGGCGACGTCATGCTCGAGATCGCCGGACGACCCGTCATCCTCCTGCCCGGCGACCTGCCGGTGTACCGCACGCTGCGCGTCGGCGTCTCCGGTCCGGACGTGCTCCAGCTGAAGGCCGCGCTGGCCTCGCTCGGCCTGAACCCGGGTGACGTGGCGTCGAACGCCTACGACACCCAGACCGCCGCCGCCGTCCAGGCCCTCTACGAGCGCGCCGGGTACGAGGTGCCCACCGGGGGCGAGGAGGCGCAGGAGGCGGTCGAGACGGCCCGCGACGGCGTCCGCGCCGCCGAGGAGCAGGTCGGCGCCGCGCAGCGCGCGGTGGCCACCGCGGGCGCGGGGATCAAGCGGTCCGAGCGCATCGCGCTCGACACGGCCGCCGACACCGCCCAGGCCCGCCTGAACCAGGCGCGGGCCGCCTGCGAGGGCGGCGGGACGCCCGAGTCCCCGTGCGACCCGACGGCCGTCGTCGAGGCCCAGGGCATGCTCGCCCAGGCGGTCGCCGCCCGCGAGGAGGGGCTCGCCGCCCCCGACGCGGCCGAGGAGCGCGCCGCCCTCGCCTCCGCCCAGCGGGCTCTCGACGACGCCCGCGAGGAGCTGGCGCGGGCCCAGGAGGACGTCATCACGCCGCTGCCCGCGGCCGAGGTCGTGTTCCTGTCCAACCTCCCTCGCCGGGTCGACGACGTCGACGTGCGCCGGGGCGCGACGGTGGAGGGTGCTCCCGTGGCGAAGGTGTCGGGCGCGACGCTGCAGATCGCCGGGAACGTCTCCGCCGAGGACGCGGCGCTGGTCCCCGTGGGCGCGGTGACGACGATCACGATGCCCGACGGCAGCGAGATCCCGGGCACGGTGCAGTCGATCGGCACACCGCCGGCCGACGCGGAGGGCGAGGACGGCGACGAGGGCGAGGGCGAGGGCGGCGGCGAGAGCGGCGGCGCCGGCGGCGCCGGTGCGGACGGTCGGATGCGCCTGGTCGTCGTGCCGGACGCGCTGACCGACGAGCAGCGCGGACAGCTCCAGGGCGCGAACGTGCGGATGACGATCGAGGTGGGCTCGACGGAGGGCGAGGTCCTCGCCGTCCCGACCGCGGCGCTGACCGCCGGCCCCGGCGGCGAGGCGCGCGTCGAGGTCCTGTCCGGCGACGAGTCGACGCTCGTCACGGTCCAGACCGGACTCGCCGCTGCGGGCTTCGTCGAGGTCACCGCGATCGACGGCACTCTCGCGGAGGGTGACCGCGTGGTCGTTGGCGTGACCGCCGCGGGCCAGACCGAGTCGCCGGACGAGGCCGAGGACGAGGGCAGCGACGGATGAGCGTCGTCGAGCTGTTCGACGTCACCGCGCCCGAACCGGAGCCCGGGGTCGAGCCGCCGGTCATCGAGCTCCGGGGTCTGAGCCGGACGTTCCCGGGCACCGAGCCGGTCCGCGCCCTGAAGTCGGTCGACCTGCGCGTCCAGCGGGGCGACTACGTCTCGATCATCGGGCCGTCCGGGTCCGGCAAGTCGACCCTGCTCCACATCCTCGGCCTCCTCGACCGGCCGACCGAGGGCGACTACCTGCTGGACGGGCTCGCCACCGGGCAGGCCTCGGACGAGGACCGCGCCACGCTGCGCGGCGGGCGCATCGGCTTCGTCTTCCAGTCCTTCCACCTGCTGCCGCACCGCAGCGTGCTCGACAACGTCCTGCTCGCCACGCTGTACAGCGGCGTCCCGCGCGCCGAGCGCCGCGACCGCGCGCTGGCGGCGCTCGACCGGGTGGGGCTCAACCACCGCCTCGACTTCCTGCCCACGGTGATGTCCGGCGGCGAGCGCCAGCGGGTGGCCGTGGCCCGCGCGGTGGTCGCGGGCCCGGCGGTGCTCCTGGCGGACGAGCCGACGGGCAACCTCGACTCCGAGAACTCCGCGGGCGTGCTCGACCTGTTCGACGAGCTCCACGCCGACGGCCTGACGCTCGTCGTCATCACGCACGACCCCGGCGTCTCCGCGCGCGCCCAGCGGCGCATCCGGATCGCCGACGGCCTGCTCACCGAGGTGGCGTGATGGCGGGCATCGCTCCGCTGACGGCGCTGCCCCGGCGCCTGCTCGCCCGCGCCGGGCGCCGTCGGCCGACGTCGGTCGTGCCGCGCGGCCCCAAGGGCGACCGGTTCGGCCTGCGCGACCTCGTCAACGAGGCCGCCCACGGCATCGGTGCCCGCCCCGGGCGCCTCGTCCTGACGATCATCGGGACCGTGCTGGGCGTCGGGTCGCTGGTCGTGACGGTCGGCCTCGCCCAGACCGCGGCCGGGCAGATCGCCGCCCAGTTCGACGCGGTCGCCGCGACGCAGGTCGTCGTCGAGCCCGCGACGGCGCGCACCGCCGGCGGTGAGCGCGCCGCGGGCACCATCCCGTGGGACGTCGAGGACCGCCTGGGGCGTCTCGCGGGTGTCGAGGCGGCCGGCGCCGTCGCACCGGTCGACGTCGACGGCGCGACCATCACCGCCGTGCCGGTCAACGACCCGTCGGCGCCGACGCTCGCGTCACCGGAGGTCCGGGCCACCAGCCCCGGCCTGCTCGACGCCGTCCGCGGCTCGGTCGTCACGGGTCGGTACTTCGACGCCGGCCACGACGAGCGCGCCGACCGCGTCGTGGTGCTCGGGTCGCGCGCCGCGACCCGCCTGGGCGTGCACCGCGTGGACCGTCAGCCGTCCATCTTCATCGGCGAGCGCTCGTTCACCGTGATCGGCATCATCGACGACGTCAAGCGCCGCAGCGACCTCCTGGACGCCGTGATCCTGCCCGTCGGCACCGCGCGCGCCGTCTTCGGCCTGCAGGGCCTGGAGCAGGCGCACGCGACGATCGCCGTCGGCGCCGGACCCGTCGTGGGCGACCAGGCCCCGCTGGCGCTCGCGCCCAACAACCCGGACTCGCTGGAGGTCCAGGTGCCGCCCCCGGCGTCGGCCGTCCGCGAGAACGTCCAGGCGGACATCGACGCGATCTTCCTGGCCCTGGGCGCGGTCGCCCTGCTCGTCGGCGGCCTGGGCATCGCCAACATCACCCTGCTCTCCGTCCGGGAGCGGATCGGCGAGATCGGGCTGCGCCGCGCCCTGGGGGCGAGCAAGCGCAACATCGGCAACCAGTTCCTGGCGGAGTCCATGGTGATCGGCCTCCTCGGCGGCCTCATCGGCGCCGCGATCGGCGTGCTCGTCGTCGTGGCCGTCTCGCTCGGCAAGGAGTGGACGCCGATCCTCGACCCGCTCGTGGCCATCGGGGCCTCGCTCCTGGGCGGCCTGATCGGGCTCGGGGCGGGCACCTACCCGGCGCTCAAGGCGGCCGGCATCGAGCCGATCACCGCGCTGCGCGGCGGCACGGGCTGACGCCCCCGGGGCTCAGACGTCGTAGCCCACGACCAGCGGCGCGTGGTCGCTGAAGCGCGCGTCGTACGTCGCCGCGCGGTCGACCTCGGCCTTGACCGCGGCGGCCGCGAGCTCGGGGGACGCGATCTGGTAGTCGATGCGCCAGCCGGCGTCGTTGTCGAACGCCTTGCCGCGCCACGACCACCACGTGTACGGCCCCGGGCCGTCGCCGCCCAGGCGCCGGCCCAGGTCGACCCAGCCGGCGTCGAACCAGCGGTCGAGGTAGGCGCGCTCCTCCGGCAGGAAGCCCGCCTTGCCGACGTTGCCCTTCCAGTTCTTGATGTCCGCCTCCGTGTGGGCGATGTTCACGTCGCCCGCCACGACGGCGAGGCCGCCGTCGGCCCGCAGCTCGGCGAGCCGCGCGGTCACCCGCTCGAGGAAGCCGTACTTCTCGGCCATCGACGGCGTGCCCACGGTGCCCGAGTGGATGTACGTCGACACGACGGTCAGCGTGCGCCCCGCCGGCAGCTCGAGGTCCGCCTCGACCCAGCGCCCGGTGTTGCCGGGGACGTCGAGGGTGCCGTCGAGGCCGATCCGGACCGCACGCATCGGCAGCCGGGACGCGATCGCGACGCCGGAGCGCCCCTTGACCTCGGACTCCGCGTGCGCGAGGTCCCACTCCCCCGGCGCGAACGCGTCCGCGACGGACTCCTGCGGCGCGCGGACCTCCTGCAGCAGGACGACGTCGGGCCGCCGGGACGCGAGCCACGCGTCCATGCCGCGCCGCACGGCGGCGCGGATCCCGTTGACGTTGACGGTCGCGATGCTCAGCACCGGACCATCCAACCAAACGCCCCCGACGGGTCGGGGCGCCGTCAGGGGTGGCGCTCGTCACGCGCCGCGAGCAGCATGGGCGCATGATCGGACGCCTCGAGACCGTGGTCCTGGACTGCGTCGACCCGCGCGCGGCCGCGCAGTTCTACGCCGCCGTCCTCGGCCTGGAGATCGTGCGCGAGGACGGGGGCTGGATCGACCTCGGCCCGCCCGGCGCGGGCCCCGACCGGCGCGTGCTCTCGTTCCAGCACGCGCCGGACCACGTGCCGCCGACGTGGCCGGACCCGACCGTCCCGCAGCAGTTCCACCTGGACATCGAGGTCGCGGACATCGAGCGTGCCCAGGAGCAGGTGCTGGCGCTCGGGGCCCGCCGGCTGCCGTGGGAGGAGCCGGGCTTCCGGGTCTACGCGGACCCGGCCGGCCACCCCTTCTGCCTCACCTACGCCACCGCGCCGGACGACGCCGCGGACGCCGTCACGCCGTCGGAGCACTGACCTCGCGGCCGTCGTACGCGGCCTGCAGCGCCGCGATGTCGAGCTTGCCCATGCCGAGCATCGCCTGCATCGCGCGGTTGACGCCCTCGGCGTCCGGGCCGGCCATGATGTCGTCGAGCTGCGCCGGGACGACCTGCCACGAGACGCCCCAGCGGTCCCTGAGCCACCCGCACTCGCTGTGCTCACCGCCCCCCGCCGCGAGCGCCTCCCAGTAGTGGTCCACCTCCTCCTGCGAGTGACAGGTGAGGTAGAACGAGAACGCCTCGTCGAGCCGGAACTGCGGACCCGCGTTGATCGCGGTCACGGGCATCCCGTCCAGGACGAAGTCGACGATGAACGCGACGCCGCCCTCGACCCCCGGGACCCCCTCGGGCGCCCGCGCGACCCGCGTGACCGCCGAGTTCTTCACCGTCGCGGCGTAGAACTCCGCCGCCTCCTCGGCACCCGAGCTGAACCACAGGTGCGGTCGGACGTCTCCCATGACGGTCTCCTCTCCCCGGGTCCCGGACGGACCCGCCGGAGATGATGACCAGCGGGCCGTCCGGAACTCATCGCGTCAGGCGGGGGCGGCCGCCTCCGCGGCGTCGACGACGTTCGCCAGCAGCATCGCGCGCGTCATCGGCCCGACGCCGCCCGGGTTCGGCGAGAGCCACGCCGCGACCTCGGCGACGCCCGGGTCCACGTCGCCCGCGACGCGGGTCGTGCCGGTGGCCGGGTCGGTGACCCGCGAGACGCCGACGTCGATCACGGCGGCGCCGGGCTTGACCATGTCGGCCGTGATGATGCCGGGCACGCCCGCCGCCGCCACGACGACGTCGGCCGTGCGGGTGTGCGACGCCAGGTCCCGCGTGCCCGTGTGCGTGAGGGTGACCGTCGCGTTGACCGCGCGCCGCGTGAGCAGCAGCCCGATCGAGCGGCCCACCGTCGTGCCCCGCCCGACGACGACGACGTGCGCGCCGTTCAGCTCGACGCCGTGCCGTTCGAGCAGCTCGATGATCCCGCGCGGCGTGCAGGGCAGCGAGGAGGTGACCGCCTCGTTGACGCGCAGCACGAGGCGCCCGAGGTTGGTCGGGTGCAGGCCGTCCGCGTCCTTGTCCGGGTCCACGAGCTCGAGCACGCGGTTGGTGTCGATGCCCTTCGGCAGCGGCAGCTGGACGATGAAGCCCGTGCACGCCGGGTCCCGGTTGAGGCGCTCGACGGCGGCCTCGATCTCCTCCTGCGTCGCGGTCTCGGGCAGGTCCTCGCGGATCGACGCGATGCCGACCTCCGCGCAGTCCTTGTGCTTGCCGTTGACGTACCAGGTGGAGCCCGGGTCCGACCCGACGAGCAGCGTGCCGAGGCCCGGGCGGACGCCGCGCTCGGCGAGCGCGGCGACGCGCGTCGTCAGCTCCGCCTTGATGGCCGCGGCCGTCGCCGTCCCGTCCAGGACGCGCGCGGTCACTGCTGCAGGCCGGGGTAGAGCGGGAACGCCTCGGTCAGGCGGGCGACACGCGCCGCGAGCGCGTCGACGTCCGTCGCCTGGCCCTGCACCAGGGCCGTCGCGATGAGGTCGGCGACCTCGGTGAACTCCGTCGCGCCGAAGCCGCGCGTCGCAAGCGCCGGCGTGCCGATCCGCAGGCCGGACGTCACGCGCGGCGGGCGCGGGTCGAAGGGCACCGCGTTGCGGTTCACCGTGATGCCGACGGCGTGCAGGAGGTCCTCCGCCTGCTGGCCGTCGAGGTCGGACTTCCGCAGGTCGACGAGCACGAGGTGCACGTCCGTGCCGCCGGTGAGGACCGAGACCCCGGCACCGGCGACGTCGGGCTGCGAGAGCCGGTCGGCGATGATCCGCGCACCCTCCAGGGTGCGCTCCTGGCGCTCGCGGAACTCCGCCGTGCCGGCGATCTTGAAGGACACGGCCTTGGCGGCGATGACGTGCATGAGCGGGCCGCCCTGCTGACCCGGGAAGACGGCGGAGTCGATCTTCTTCGCGAGCTCGTCCGTGGTGAGGATGAAGCCCGAGCGCGGGCCGCCGATCGTCTTGTGGACGGTGGAGGAGACGACGTCGGCGTGCGGCACCGGGCTGGGGTGCAGGCCGGCGGCCACCAGGCCCGCGAAGTGCGCCATGTCGACCCACAGGCGCGCGCCGACCTCGTCGGCGATCGCGCGGAAGGCGGCGAAGTCGAGGTGCCGCGGGTACGCCGACCAGCCCGCGACGATGACCTGCGGGCGGTGCTCGAGGGCCCGCTCGCGCACGACGTCCATGTCGACGAGGAACGTGTCGGGGTCGACCCCGTACGCGCCGACGTCGTACAGCTTGCCCGAGAAGTTGATCTTCATGCCGTGCGTGAGGTGGCCACCGTGCGCGAGCTCGAGGCCGAGGAGCCGGTCCCCCGCGTTCGCGAGCGCGTGCATGACCGCCGCGTTCGCCGTGGCCCCCGAGTGCGGCTGGACGTTGGCGTGCTGGGCGCCGAAGAGCTCCTTGGCCCGCGTGATCGCGAGGGTCTCCGCGACGTCGACCTGCTCGCAGCCGCCGTAGTACCGCCGGCCCGGGTAGCCCTCGGCGTACTTGTTCGTCAGGACGGAGCCCTGGGCCTGCAGGACCGCGCGGGGCACGAAGTTCTCGCTCGCGATCATCTCGAGCGTGTCGCGCTGGCGAGCCAGCTCACCGTCGAGGACGGCGGCGATCTCGGGGTCCAGCTCGGACAGCGGCTGGTCGAGCGTTCGGTCGGAGCTCATGGGACTCTCCTCGGCATCAGGGGTGCGTGGTGGCCCCGGCTCGGTCCGGGCACGCACACGACAGGGTGTGGTGACCCGGGGCCCAGGCGTACGACCCGAAGTCTGATGCTTGCGTCGCTCCCTGGTGGTGACCCACCTGCGCCAGTCGCGACCCGGGTCATGCTAGCAACGAGCGACCTCAGTCCGTGAGCAGCCGGACCGCCACCGCCGCGAGCGGCAGCGCCACGGGCCCTCCGCACACGACGAGCCAGGCCCACAGCGGGACGCGCGGCGCCATGTCGCGGCCCGTGCGCGGGTCGAGCACGGGGTCGGCCGCGGCACGCGTCCGCAGGACCACGCCGCCGGCGAGAGCCGCCAGCAGCGCGAGGCCCGCGAGCAGCACCCCGAGCGCGGGCTGGCCCCCGACCGCCGGCTCCCCGTCCGCCAGGCCCACGGCGCCGTCGAGGAGCAGCCACGTGCCCGCGAACGACACCGCCGCCGCACCGGCGGCGACGAGGGCCTCGCGCCACGTCAACCCGGCTCGCATGGTGCGCCACCAGCCGCGTCCAGCCGGCAGGCCGAGGCTCACGGCGAGCTCGTCGGCGTAGGCGCGCGGCGGGCCGAACGACTCGAGGGCACCCTCGCCCGTCTCGGCGACGTGGCTGTCCACCTCGGCGAGCGCCTCGGCGATCCGCGGGCCGGGGACGTCGCGCAGGCGGAGCTCGAGCAGGAGCTGGTCACGGTAGGCCCGCACCTCGGTGGTCATCGTCGCGCTCCCTCGGGGTCGAGCAGGCCCACGGCCCGCTGGGTGAAGGTGGTCCAGTCGGCGACGCGACGGGCGAGCTCGGCCCGCCCGGCGTCGGTGACGGCGAAGTACTTGCGCCCGGGGCCGGCGTCGCCCTCGCGCCACGCGCAGGTGACGAGGCCGTCCTCCTCGAGCCGGGTCAGGACGGGATACAGCGTGCCGCCCTTGATCGCGCCGAGACCGGCGGCCTGCAGGCGCTGGGCGACGGCGTACCCGTAGGTCTCGCCCTCCGCGACGACGGCGAGGACGCAGAGCGACAGCACGCCCCGCAGCCACTCCCCGGGCCAGCGCACCTCGTCCATGGCTAGACAGTACGACTGACTAGTCAGGCGCGCAACCTAGGACGCGCCGACGCCTCGCAGCAGCGGGGTGCGCGGCGGTGCGGGGGCGGGCGGGGGGCCGCCGTCGGGGCGGCGCGGCGCCGGTCGGCGACCGGCGCGCAAGGATCAGTCGGCGACCGCCTCCGCGTCGTCGCCCAGGATCTTGCGCAGGTAGGCGTACGTGAGGTCCCCCGCCGCCTGGTCGTACTGGTGCTCGTAGCCGTGCTTCGTGTACATCTGCAGGTTCTGGACCGAGTCCTGGCCGGTGAAGACCCAGAGCTCGGAGGTGTCCGCCGGCAGGCGCTCCGGCACGGCGAGGAGCAGGGCCGTCCCGATGCCCTTGCCCTGCATGTCGGGCACGACGGCGAGCCGGCCGAGCGTCGCCTTGGTCCCTTCCTGGCCGATGCGGATGGACCCGACGAGGCGGTGGCCGAGCCACGCACCGAGGGTCACCACCGACGGGTCGGCGAGGTCGGCGCGGAGCTCGTCGAGCGTCTGCGTCAGGGGCGGGATGTTCGGGTCCCCGTACAGCTGCGCCTCGCTGACGAAGGCGGCACGCCGCACGGTCAGCAGCTCACCTGCCGCCTCGTCGCCGACGACGTCGATCCTCACCTCGGGCTCGCTCATGCCGGTCATGCTCCCATCCGGGCGCGGGCACGTGCCCGCGACGCTCCGCTGGCGAGACGCGGCGCCTCGGCCGGTAGCCTCGGGCCCGTGACCAGCACCTCCACGTCGCCCGATCCGGCTCCGCCGACAGCCCCCACGCACTGGGTGCTCAGCCTGTCCTGCCCGGACCGGCCGGGCATCGTCGCGGCGGTCGCCGGGCTGCTCGCCGCCCACGGGGGCAACATCACCGAGTCCCAGCAGTTCGGTGACCCGCAGACGGGCCTGTTCTTCATGCGCGTGCAGGTCGAGGCGTCCGCCCCCGAGGCGGACCTGCGGGCCGCCCTGACGCACCTCGCCGACGAGTTCGCCATGACGTGGCGGCTGGACGTCGCGGGCCGCCGGATGCGCACGCTCGTCATGGTCTCCACGGCCGCGCACTGCCTGCACGACCTGCTGTTCCGCCAGCAGTCCGAGGGCCTCCCGGTCGACATCGTCGCGGTGGTCTCGAACCACACGGACCTGGCCGACGTGGCCGCCTTCTACGGCATCGGGTTCCACCACGTGCCGGTCACGCGCGACACCAAGGCCGCCGCCGAGGCGCGGCTGCTCGCGCTCGTCGAGGAGCTCGACGTCGAGCTCGTGGTCCTGGCCCGCTACATGCAGATCCTGTCCGACGACCTGTGCCGCACCCTGAGCGGGCGCGTCATCAACATCCACCACTCGTTCCTGCCCAGCTTCAAGGGCGCGCGCCCCTACGCGCAGGCGCACGACCGCGGCGTCAAGCTCATCGGCGCGACGGCGCACTACGTCACCGGCGACCTCGACGAGGGCCCGATCATCGAGCAGGACGTCGAGCGGGTCGACCACAGCAAGCGGGTCGAGGACCTCGTGGCGCTGGGCCAGGACGTCGAGCGCCGCGCCCTCGCGCGCGCGGTGCGGTGGCACGCCGAGCACCGCGTCCTGCTGGACGGGCACCGCACGATCGTCTTCCGCTGAGCCGCGCGCTCACGGCACGGCGGTGACCCGCCGGCGCGAGAGCGCGTCGATCGTCACGGCCAGGGCCAGCACCACACCGGTCACGATGTAGCGGATCGACGCGTCCAGGTTGAGCAGCGTCAGCCCGCTCGAGATCGAGTGGATGACCAGGGCGCCGAGCACCGCCGACCAGGCGCTGCCCCGGCCGCCGAACAGGCTCGTGCCGCCGATCACGGCGGCGGCGATGGCCGTGAGGTTGACGTCCGACCCGCCGGTCCCCTGGTTCGCGGCCGCGAGCCGGCCCGCGGACAGGACGCCGCCGAGCGCCGCCAGCGCGGTGCACGCCATGAAGACCGACACGTACACGCGCCGCACGGCGAACCCGGCGCGGCGGGCCGAGGCGGGGTTGCTCCCCACGGCCCGCACCGAGCGGCCCCACCGGGTCCGGCGCAGCAGCACGTCCACCGCGAGCACGAGGACCAGGAACAGGGCGAACATCGCGCCGACGCCCCGGTTCTGGTTGAGGTACCAGGTGGCCAGGCCGAGGCAGGCCGCGAGCACCGCCGTGCGCGCGGCGATGCTCCGCAGGCCCTCCGCGGGCAGCTCGGCGGCCACGCGGCGCCGGCGTCCGACCAGGAGCGTGGCTGCGTACCCGGCGACGACGAGCGCCGCGAGCGCGTACGACGTCGCGGGCGCGAGGAACGTCTGCTGGCTGAACCGCACGAGCCAGGACTCGTAGGGCAGGTTGATCGAGCCGGTGGTGCCGAGCACGCGCACCTGCAGGCCGACGCACACGAGCAGGCCGGCGAGCGTGATGACGAAGCTGGGGACGCCGAGCCGGGTGAAGAGCCAGCCGTACCCCGCGCCGACGGCGGCCCCGAGTGCGACCGCGACGAGCACCGCCACCCACAGCGGCCACCCCGCCTGGACGAAGCCGACGGCGACCACCGCCGCCGCCAGGCCGCTGACGGCGCCGACCGAGAGGTCGATCTGGCCCACGAGCAGCACCAGCACGACGCCGAGGGCGATCACCCCCGTCGTCGCCGACTGGAGCGTGAGGTTGACGAGGTTGTCGCTCGACAGGAAGTTGCTGTTGAACGCCTGGAACACGAGGGCGAGGACCACCAGCCCCACGACGACGGGCAGCGAGCCCGGCTCGCGGTCCCGCCACCCGAGCGGCGGGGGTCCGACGGGAGCGCCGACGGGGCGGCGACCGACCACGCCGGCGGTCGTCCAGGTGCCCGTGCTCATACGTCCTCCTGCCGCCGACGACGCCGGACGGGGCTCGCGCCCGTGATCGCCGCGATGATCTCCTCGTAGCTCGTGCGGTCCGCGTCGAAGTCGCCGTTGAGGCGCCCCCGGCGCAGCACGACGATGCGGTCCGCGACGGCCTGCACGTCGGCCATGCTGTGGCTGACGAGCACGACGCCGTACCCGCGCTCGCGCACGCGCTCGACGAGCGTGAGCACCTCGGCCGTCTGCGTGACGCCGAGCGCCGCCGTCGGCTCGTCGAGCACGAGCACACGCGGCTCGCCCAGCAGGGCACGCGCGATGGCGACCGCCTGGCGCTGCCCGCCCGACAGGTCACGCACGGGCGCGCGCACCGAGGGCACACGCGCCGCGAGCAGCGCGAGCAGGCGGTACGCCTCGCGCTCCATCGCGACCTCGTCGAGCAGGGGCCCGCGGCGGATCTCCTGGCCGAGGAAGAGGTTCTCGACGACGTCGAGGTCCTCGCAGAGCGCCAGGTCCTGGAACACGGTCGCGATGCCCAGCTGGCGCGCCACGCCCGGGGAGCGCAGGTGGGTCTCGCGCCCTTCGACGACGACCTCGCCGGCGTCCGGCACGAGCACGCCGGACAGGACGTTGACCAGGGTCGACTTGCCGGCGCCGTTGTCGCCGACGACCGCGACGACCTCGTGCGCGTGCAGGTCCAGGTCCACGTCCACCAGGGCCCGCACCGCGCCGAAGCTGTGCGAGACGCCCCGCAGCGAGATCACCGGGCCGTCCGCGCCGGGTGCGCGACCCGCGCGGTGCTCCGCGACGGCGCTCACGAGCCCGCCCCCGCGTCCAGCAGCCCGAGGGCCCGGCAGTCGTCCGTGTACGGCTCCACGCAGATCTCCTCCGTGCTGTGCACGCCGCCGCCCACGACGACGTCGGCCACCTGGTCCCGGGTCACGGCCACGGGAGCCAGGAGGATCGACGGCACGCCGCCGACCTGGACGGTCGCCTGCGGCGTCTCGCCGCGGGCCAGCCGCACCGCCAGCTCGGCGGCGGTGCGCGCCTGCTGGCTGATGGCCTTGAAGACGGTCATGTGCTGGTCACCGGCCACGATGCGCTGGACCGCGGCGAGCTCGGCGTCCTGGCCCGTGACGGGCGGGACGGGGTCCATCCCCGCGGCACGCATCGCCGAGATCGCGCCGCCCGCCGTGCCGTCGTTCGCGGCGTAGACGCCCACGACGCGGCCGGCGTACTGGGTCAGCTGGCCCTGGACCCACTCCTGGGCCTTGTCCGGGCTCCAGTCGGGCGTGTCGTACTCGGCCAGCACTGTCAGTCCCGAGCCCTCGAGCGCCGCGGCGAGCCCGGCCTTGAGGCCGGCGGCGTTCGGGTCGGTCGACGCCCCGTGGACGAGCAGCACGCCCTCGCCGGGAGCCGTCGGCCCGACGGCCGCCACGAGCGCCTCGCCCTGGAGCTGCCCGACGCGGGCGGCGTCGTACGCCACGAAGTAGTCGACCGGGGCGCCGGCGACGAACCGGTCGTACGCGACGACCGCGACGCCACGGTCGGCGGCCGCCACCACGATGCTCTGCGCGGCGGCCGCGTCGACCGCGCCGAGCACGAGGACGTCCGCTCCCTGGGTGAGCGCCGACTCGGCCTGCTGCTGCTGGCGCGCGGCGTCCTGCCCGGCGTTGGCGTAGAGCACGTCGCAGTCGGCGCAGCGCTCGGCCACCACCTGCTCGAACACCGGCCGGTCGATGCCCTCGTAGCGCGAGGTCTTCGACTCCGGGAGCAGGAGGGCGATCGTGGCGCCCGGTGCGTCGGACGACGGCGGGGCGCCCGGCTGCACCGTGCAGCCGGCGGCGAGGGCCAGGGCGGCCACGACCAGCCCGACGCACCGGGCGACGCGCCTCACCGGACCGCCATCGGCACGGGCGCCGCGAGCTGGGCCGCGTCGACCGCGAGCGCGAGGGCCCCGCGGACCTCGGCCTGGTCGCCGAGCGTCGCGACCACCACCTCGACGGGACCGGCCGTCGAGAGCAGGGCGCGCTCCTCGACCTCGCGGCGCAGCGGGCCGAGCAGCACCTCGCCCGCGTGCGCGAGCTCGCCGCCCACCACGATCATCTCCGGGTCCAGGAGCGTGCACACGCCCGCCATCGCCGCGCCGAGCCGGCGCCCGACGTCCGCGACCACCGCCCGGCAGCCCTCGTCGCCCTCGCGCGCGCGCACCACGAGGTCCCGCAGGGTCAGGTGCCGCTCCGGGATGCGCCGCACGACGGCGCTCGAGCCGACGACGCCCTCCAGGCAGCCGTCGTTGCCGCACCGGCACGGCGCCCCGCCCTCGTCGACGACGAGGTGACCGAGCTCGCCCGCCGCGCCGACCCGGCCGTGGAAGACGCGTCCGTCGAGCACGAGCCCGAGGCCCACGCCGTGCGAGACGCGCAGGTAGGCGACGTGGGACCGTCCGCGTGCCGCACCCAGCCGGACCTCCGCGAGCGCGCCGAGGTTGGCGTCGTTGTCCACGCGGACCGGCACGCCGAGGCGGTGCGAGAGCACGGCCGGGACGTCCACGCCGTCCCAGCCCCGCAGGATCCCCACGCCCGAGACGCGGCCGGTACGCACGTCGACCGGCGCGGGGACGCCCACCCCGAGCGCCAGGACCTCGCCCGGCGCGGCCCCGAGCGAGTCGACCATCTCCTCCACCAGCATCGCGGCGCGGTCGAGGCCCTCGTCGGCACGGTGCTCGGGCGGCAGGGGCAGCCGCTGCTCGGCGAGCACGCGCTGGGTGACGTCGCCCAGCGCCACGCGCATCGAGCGCTCCGCGACGTGCACGCCGGCGAGCAGGCCGAGGTTGCGGGCCAGGGTGACGAGCTGGGCGCGGCGGCCGCTGCGCGACGTCGGCGCGGTGCTCAGGACGCCGGCCTGGGCGAGCTCCTTGACGATGTTGGAGATCGTCGCGGCGGACAGGCCGGTGAGGCCGGCGAGCTCGACCTGCGTGATGGCACCCTGCTGCTGCACTGCGGTCACGATGCGGGCGCGGTTGGCCTCGCGCAGAGAGGTCTGGGAGCCTGGCGGCACCCGCTCGTTGGCCACGCCCGAGGATAGCCTGGCGCGGTCGGCACACGGCGACGAAGGCGGAGCCCATGCGCAGGTCAGGCACAGCGCGGCTGATCGCTGCCGCCGTCGCCGCCCTGCTCCTCGCGGGCTGCGCCGCCGGCGGCACCGTCGCGGCGCCGGAGGCGACCTCCCGCGTCGAGGTCTTCACGTGGTGGGCGAGCGGCTCCGAGAAGCGCGGCCTCGACGCCGTCGTGGGGGTCTTCGCCGCCCAGCACCCCGACGTGCGGCTCGTGGACGGCGCCGTGGCCGGAGGGGCGGGAACGGCGGCCAAGGACCTGCTGCGCTCGCGGCTCGCGGCCCAGGACCCGCCGGACACCTTCCAGGCGCACGCCGGCGCGGAGCTCGCCGACTACGCCGAGGGCGGGCGGCTCGAGGACCTCTCCGACCTCTACGACGAGCTCGGCCTGCGCGACGTGCTGCCGCCCGAGCTCGTGGCGACGCTCACGGTCGACGGCGACATCTACGCGGTGCCCTCGAACATCCACCGCGCGAACGTCGTGTGGGCGAACCCCGACGTGCTCGCCGCGGCGGGCCTCGACCCCGACGCGACGTACGCGTCGATCGACGAGTGGGTGGCGGCTCTCGAGACCGTCGGGCGCTCGGGCGTCACGCCGCTGGCCGTGGGCACGACGTGGACCCAGGTGCACCTGCTGGAGACCGTGCTCCTGGCGGGCCTGGGGGCCGAGGCCTACACCGGCCTGTGGGACGGCACGACCGACTGGCGCGGCCCCGAGGTCACGGCCGCCCTGGAGGACTTCCGCACCCTGCTGAGCCTCACGAACCCCGACCGGGACCAGCTCGACTGGCCCGACGCCACGCAGCGGGTGATCGACGGCCAGGCCGCCTTCACGGTCATGGGCGACTGGGCGCTGCCGGCGTTCGAGGGCGCGGGCCGGGAGGTCGGGACCGGCGTCGTCCACTTCCCCGTACCGGGGACCGACGGCGTCTTCGACTTCCTCGCCGACTCCTTCACCCTGCCCGTCGGGGCGCGGAACCCCGACGGCGCCCGGGCCTGGCTCGAGACCGTGGCGTCGCGCGAGGGGCAGACGGCCTTCAGCCGCGCGAAGGGCTCGATCCCGGCGCGCACGGACGCCGACCCGGCGGACTTCGGCCCCTACCAGCGCTCGGCGATGGCCTCGTTCCGGGAGAGCACCGTCGTCGGCTCGCTGACCCACGGCGCCGTCGCGCTCGCGACGTTCGACGCGGTCGCGGCCGCCGTGCGGTCCTTCACGACCGGCGCGACGGACGTCGCGGGACTCCAGGCGGCCCTCGCCGCCGCGGCGTCCACGCGCTGACGGGGGCGGGGACGGCTCAGACCGTCCCCGGCGTCACGCGACCCCGCGGGGCACGAACGTCACGGTGCCGTCCGGGCCGATGACCGTCTCCGCCCATCCGGGGGCTCCCGGGGCCGGCAGCGGCACCGCGTCGTCGGTGGCCCGGTGGTACAGCGCCCAGTCCGACTCGGCCACGGCGCGCGTCGAGGTGAACGTCCGCTCGGCCCCGGCCGGCTCGGCCTGGACCCGGCGCACCGGCACCGCCGCGCGCGCGTCGTCCGGCTCGTCCGGGACCAGCGCCGGGACGTGCATGCCGGGCGGTGGAGCCGTCGGCCCGGGCTCCCTCCGGACGGGCGCCGCCGGCACCGGGCCGTCGGCGAGGTCGTCGACCCACCAGACGTGGTCGGCGGGCGGCGCGGGCCAGGCCGGGTCCGGCCGCCAGCCGGAGGGCGGCGACCAGCCGGTCGGCGGGGTGGGCCATCCGGGAGGGGCGTGGAAGCGGTGCACACAGCGAACCTAGCGACGCGGCCCGGCCGGGAACGAGCCGCGCCGTGGCACCTCACCCCCTCTTTCACCCGCGCCCGGCCGGCGGCTCGGCCGTCCGGGTGAGCCGGCACGAAACAGGACCGTGACACGTGGCAACGCCCCGTTCACCCCGCGGCGGCGCTCCCGAAACACGGATCCAGAACTGTATCCAGGCATGAGCACACGCGTGGATACGGGCCCCCAGGCCCGTCGCTCGCGCCGCGAGCAGGTGTACGAGTCGCTGCGGGACGAGCTCGTCAGCGGACGCTTCTCGCCCTGGGAGCGCCTGGGCGAGGAGCGGCTCGCCGACCTGTTCGGGGTGTCGCGGACGCCGGTCCGCGAGGCGCTGACCCGGCTCCTCGCCGACGGCCTCCTCGAGAAGCGCGGCGGCGGGCTGTACGTCTACATGCCGACGTTCGCCGACCTCGCCGCGCTCTACGAGCTGCGGATCACCCTCGAGCTGCAGGGCATCCGCCGCGCGGTGCAGGACCCCACGGTCCGGCACGACCGCGCCCGCCTGGAGGCCGAGCTCGCCCGCTGGCACGAGATGCGCGACACGCCCCCGGCGCCCACCGCCGGCTTCGTGGCGGTCGACGAGCGCTTCCACGCCGTGCTGCTGGACAGCTCCGGCAACCACGCCCTGACCGCGGCGCTCGCCCAGGTCAACCAGAAGATCAGGGGAGTACGGATGTACGACTACCTCACCACCGACCGCATGCGGGCGACCGTCGACGAGCACGTCGAGATCGCCGAGCACGTCCTGGCCGGGCGGCTGACCACGGCGCTCGACGCCCTGCACGCGCACGTCGGCTCCTCGCGCGACGTCGTCGTGGAGCGGGCGGCGCACGCGCTCGCCATGGCACGGATGGGCCACCTCGACGGACGGGACGCCCGGTGAGCACCCTGACCCCCGCACCCGCGACCGCGCCGGACGACGTGCGGCCCTCCCCCACGCAGCGCGTGCTCGACGCCTATGCGCGCCTCGCCGCCGTCGACCGCCCGGAGGTCTGGATCACCCTGCGACCCGAGGCGGACGCCCTGGCCGACGCCGCCGCGGTCGAGGCCCGGCTCGCCGCCGGGGAGCACCTGCCGCTGGCCGGCACGGTCCTCGCCGTCAAGGACAACATCGACGTGGCCGGGCTGCCCACGACGGCCGGCCACCCCGACTTCGAGCGGATCGCGGAGCGCACCGCCACCGCCGTCGAGCGGCTCCTCGACGCCGGGACCGTGCTGCTCGGCAAGACGAACCTCGACCAGTTCGCCACCGGCCTCACCGGCTCGCGCAGCCCCTACGGCGCCGTCCGCAGCGCCCTGGTGCCCGACCGCGTCTCCGGCGGCTCGAGCGCCGGGTCCGGCGCCGCGGTGGGGCTCGGGGTCGTCGACATCGGTGTCGCCACGGACACCGCGGGCTCCGGCCGGGTGCCGGCCGCCTTCAACGGCGTGGTGGGGATCAAGCCGACCTTCGGTCTCGTCCCCAAGGACGGCGTCGTGCCGGCGTGCGCGTCGTACGACTGCGTGAGCATCCTGGCGCCGACGCTGGCCCTGGCCACCGCGGCGATCCGGGTCATGACGGGCCCCGCCTCCGCCGACCCTGCCTCCAGCACCTGGCCCGCGGACGTCCGGCTCGCCGCACCCGCGGCACCCCGCGTGGCCGTGCCCCGTGCCGCCGACCTGGCAGGCCTCTCGCCCGAGGCGCTGGCCCGGTTCGCCGCGGCCCGGGGCCGGCTCGAGGCCTCCGGCGCCGGCGTCGGCGAGATCGACCTCACGCCGCTGCTCGCCGCGGCGCGACTGCTCTACGACGGCGCGCTCGTCGCGGAGCGCTACGCCGCCTTCGGCGACTTCCTGGCCGCGCACCCCGAGCACGCCGACCCGTCGGTCGCCACGATCGCCCGCGGCGCCGGGACCGTCATCGGCGCCGACGTCGTCCGCGACCAGCAGCGCCTGCGCGCGCTGCGGGCGCAGTCCCTGGCGGCGCTCGCGGGGTACGACGCCCTGCTGGTCCCGACCGCGCCCGAGCACCCCACGCTCGCCGCGGTCGCGGCCGACCCGCTCGGGGTCAACGCGCGGCTCGGCACGTACACGAACTTCGTGAACCTCTTCGGCATGGCCGCGGTCGCGGTGCCCGGCGGCACGGCCGACGGCGGGCTGTTCGGCGTCACCGTGGTGACCCGCGGGTTCGAGGACCAGGTCGGGCTCGACCTCGCCGCCGTGCTCGCCGGGGAGGCCGGGCTCCCGCCCGAGCCCTACCCCAGCGGCGGCGTCCCGGTGGTCGTCTTCGGCGCCCACCTGCGCGGGGAGCCGCGCAACCCCCAGCTCGAGGAGCTCGGCGCGCGCTTCGTCGGCGACGTCACGACGGCGCCGGACTACGCCATGCACCTGGCCGCGGACGGCCTGCGCCCGGTGGTGGTCCGGACCGCCGCCGGCGCGGGTGCGGCGCTGCCCGGCGAGGAGTGGCTGCTCTCCCCCGCGGCGCTCGGCACCCTGCTCACCACCGTCGACGCGCCGCTCGCGCTCGGCCGCGTCCGGCTGGCCGACGGCCGGGCCGTCGTCGGCTTCACGGGCGCGCTGACCGGCGAGGAGCCCGACATCACGGCCGCCGGCGGCTGGCGCGCGCACCGCCGGCGTCGCGACCGTCCCGGCACCACCTGACCGGCACCACCTGACCGGCACCGCCCGGCGCCCGGACCTGCTCCCACCCCTCACCCGACCGGAGATCATCATGACCGCACGACCGACCGCACGACTGCGGCCCACCACCGCCCTCCTGGCCGTCGCCGCACTGGCCGGCCTCGGCGGCTGCGCGGCCGCCGGGGCCGACGAGCCCGACGGCGCCACGGGCACCGTCACCGTCGGGACCCTCAAGGGCCAGCCGCACCTGTTCGCCCCGTTCCTGTACGAGGACTTCCTCCCGGACGGCATGGAGGTGGAGGTCGTCCAGTTCGACACCTCCCCCGACATCAAGAACGCCGTGGTCAGCGGCAACGTCGACTTCGGGGTCACGGGTGTGCCGTCCGCGCTCTCCGGTGTCGCGGCGGGCCAGGACGTCGTGGTCGTCGCGGCGGCCGCCGACGGCGGGTCCAACATCGTGGGCACGACGGACATCACCTCGGTCGCCGACCTCGTCGGACGCACCGTGGGCTACCCGCAGGGCGCGTCGCAGGAGATCCTGCTGCGGCTCACGCTCGAGGAGCACGGCGTCGACATCGAGGAGCTCGATCTCGTCAACCTGCCGTTCTCCGACATGGCGAACGCGCTCGCGAGCGGGCAGATCGACGCCTTCGCCAGCGCCGAGCTCGGCCCCTCCATCGCCATGCTCGACGGCGCCCACCAGATCGTCTCCCCCTACGACACGCCCGTCGGCAAGGTGAACATCGGCCTGGTCACCACGCAGCGCCTCATCGACTCGGACCCCGAGCTCGTGCAGGCGGTGGTGGACACGCACATCGAGGCCACCGAGGCGATGCTCGCCGACCCCGAGGCGTGGTCGAGCGGCGTCGTCGAGCAGTTCGGCCTCGACGCCGCCGTGGTCGACACGGCGATCGGCAACATCTGGCCGCGCTGGTCCCTGGACGCCGAGTACCGCGCCCAGGTCGAGGCGCTCGCCGAGCAGATGCACGGGCTCGGCTACCTCGACGCCTCGCCCACCGCCGACGAGGTCATCGACCCGACCTTCGTCGAGTCCTCCACCGCCGGCTCCTGAGCCCGGCCCCGACGTGAAGGAACCCGCCATGACCGCGACCGCTCCGTCCGAGGCACCGCTCGCCGTCCCCGCCGCCGCGACCACGGGCTCGCCCGCGGCGCGGGCGGGGCGGCCGCGCCGGCCCCGCCCCGCCCGCGACCCCCGGGCCACGGCGGCGGCCGTCGCCCTGGCCGTGCCCGT
This sequence comes from Actinotalea sp. JY-7876, assembly GCF_014042015.1. Lineage (NCBI taxonomy): Bacteria > Bacillati > Actinomycetota > Actinomycetes > Micrococcales > Cellulomonadaceae > Actinotalea > Actinotalea sp. JY-7876. The sequence goes on from NZ_CP059493.1 coordinate 2,795,581, forward strand.
CCCCGTGCTCGCCCTCGTGCTGTGGAAGCTCGGCGTCCAGAACGCCTGGACCCTGCCCTTCGGCATCAAGATGGCCTTCGTCCCGGCCCCCGAGGACGTGCTGCGCCGCATCGTCGACATCACCGTCGGCGGCGTCTTCGACGACGCGTTCAGCGGCTCGCTGTGGGAGCACCTCGCGGCGAGCACGGGACGGGTCCTGTCCGGGTTCGGGCTCGCGGCGCTCTGCGCGATCCCCCTCGGGGTCCTCATGGGGCGCTTCCGTGCCGTGTTCCGCATGCTCGACCCGCTGCTCAACGTCGTCCGACCGATCCCGGTGACGGCGTGGGCGCCCCTCGCGCTGCTCATCATCGGCTTCGGGGACCGCTCGACGATCTTCCTGGTCTTCCTCGCCGCGTTCTTCCCGATCCTGCTCAACACGATCGCGGGCGTGCGCCGAGTCCCGGAGCGGCTGCTCGAGGCCGCGGCGATGCTCGGCACGCGTCCGGCGCAGGTCCTGACCAACGTCGTCCTGCCCGGCGCGATGCACAGCATCGTCGGCGGCCTGCGGATCGCCCTGGGGCTGTCCTGGGTCATCCTCGTCGTCGGGGAGACCGTCGGCATCAGCACCGGCCTGGGGTCGATGATCACCCAGGCGCGGGACATGTCCAAGACCGATCTCATCGTCGCCGGGATGGTCGTCATCGGCCTCGCGGGCTTCCTCGCCGACCGGCTCCTCGCCGGCCTGGTCACGCTCGTCACCCGCGGCCGCCCGACCCTCTCCTAGGAGCCACCATGCCTCGCATCGGAACCGACCGGCCCCAGCTGCCCGGGGACATCCGCACCGTCGCCCTCGAGAAGCGCTACCGCCCCACCGACACCGTCCCCGCGATGGCCGGCGTCGACCTCGACGTCCGGGCGGGCGAGCTCGTCACCGTCGTCGGCGCGAGCGGCTGCGGCAAGAGCACCCTCCTGCGCATCATCGCCGGGTTCGAGACCGCGACCGGCGGCTCGGTCACCGTCGCGGGCGAGCCGGTCACCGGCCCGGGGCCGGACCGGGGCGTCGTCTTCCAGGACTACGGCCTCTTCCCGTGGCTGACGGTCCAGGAGAACGTCGCGTACGGCCCCAAGCAGAAGCGGTACAGCCGCGACGTCGTCGCCGAGCGTGCCGAGCGCTTCCTGGCGACGGTGGGCCTGACCCGGTTCGCCAGGTCCTACCCCGGCGAGCTCAGCGGCGGCATGCAGCAGCGCGTCGCGATCGCCCGCGTGCTGGCGAACGACCCGGCCGTGATGCTCATGGACGAGCCGTTCGGCGCGCTCGACGCCCTGACGCGCAGCACCATGCAGGTGGAGCTGAGCCGCATCCACCGCGAGACCGGGACGACGGTGCTGCTGGTCACCCACAGCATCGAGGAGGCGGTGGTGCTCGCGGACCGCGTCGTGGTCATGGCGGGCGGCGCCTCGCACGGCGTGCCGGGTCACGTCCGCGAGGTCGTCCCCGTCGGCCTCGGCGAGGACCGGGACGTCACCGGGCCCGCGTTCAACGAGATCAAGCGGCACATCGCGGCCCTGGTCCACGAGGGCACGCAGGCTGTGCCGGCGGCGTGACGCCCGGACGTCACCAGGGCCACCACGACGGCGGCCACCAGCCGCCGATCCAGCCCCAGAACCACTGCCACCAGCCGCCGCCCGGGGTGCCCGGACCGTCGCCGTCCTCGCCGTCGACGAGGACGGCGACGGTCCGGGCCGGCACGGTGACGGTGCCGCTGGCCTCGTCCCACGTGGTCTGACGCACGACGTCGTCGCTGCCCTCGGCGAGCACCGGCGACAGCTCGTAGTCCGCGCCCGCGAGGTCCGCGAGCGCGATCACGGCGGGCTCGTCGGACGCGTTGAACACCGTCAGCAGGCCGTCCAGCTCGGGGTCGACGTCCCGGCCGACCGTGTCGTCCACGTGCATCGCGATGACGCCGGGAGCGGCGTCGGGGCCGCTGCCGGGGAAGGTCACCTTCTCCCGGATGAGCTCCGCGTCGCCGAGCCGGAACAGCTCGGTCGAGAACCGCAGCCGCAGGAGGTCCTGCGCCTGGTCCCCCGCCGCCTCGATGTCCGCGGGCGTGGGCGCGAGCGCCGGGTCCGCCAGCAGCGGCGCCTGGTAGGGCCACTTCGCCTCGTTGTCCGCCGCGGGCGGCAGGCCGCGCCCGAAGGTCGTCCCCTGCCCGGACCAGTCGATCTCGTTGAACCAGTCGCCCGAGTCGTAGCTGTTGCGGTCCAGGGACTTGCTGCGCAGCAGGTCCGTGCCGGCGTGCCAGAACGACGGCGTCTGCGACAGGGCGGTCGTCGCGAGGGACAGCGTGTTCATGCGCACGCGGTCCGCCATCGGCGTGTCCTGGGGCAGCTTGAGCGTCAGCGAGTCGAAGAGCGTCTCGTTGTCGTGCGCGTCGACGTAGGTGACGACCTCCTCGGGTGACGTCGCGTAGCCCGCGGGCTGCCCGTTGTAGTCGAGCTCGGCGCCGGTGCGCACGGTGCCGTCGCTCGCGAGGAACGCGAAGTCCTCGAGGTTGCCCGCGAGGCCGAGCCGGACGAGGTCGGCCTGGTGCTGCAGGCGCGCGCGCTGCTCGTCCTGCGAGCCGTTGACCGGGGCGCCGTTCGGGTCGGTGAACGCCCCGCTGCCGAAGCCCTGGACGCGCGGGTCCTCGTCGAACGGTCCCCCGCCGCGCACGGCGTCGCGCAGCCGGTCGCTGAAGGTCCCGATGCCCGTGCCGTCGAGCTGGCCCTGCGTCGCCTGGGTGAACAGACGGTTGTCGGCGACCTCGCCGAAGTTCCAGCCCTCGCCGTAGAGGTAGACGGCCGAGCCGTCGACGCCGTCGCGGCGCGGCGTGAGCGCGTCGAGCGCCTCGCGCACGGCCTGCATGGTCTGGACGCTGTGGTGCCCCATGAGGTCGAAGCGGAAGCCGTCCACCTTGTAGTCGCGGGCCCACGTCACCACGGAGTCGACCATGAGCTTCTCGGTCATGGCGTGCTCGGTGGCCAGGTTCTGGCAGCACGTCGACGTCTCCACCTGCCCGGTCGCGTCCAGCCGGTGGTAGTAGCCGGGCACCACGCGGTCCAGCACGGACTTCGGGTCCTGGCCGCTGGCGGCGGTGTGGTTGAACACCTGGTCCAGGACGACCTGGAGGCCGTCGTCGTGCAGGGCGCCGACCATGGTCCGGAACTCGGCGACCCGGGCACCGCCGTGGGCGTCGCGCGCGTAGGACCCCTCCGGGGCGCTGAAGTGCAGCGGGTCGTAGCCCCAGTTGTAGCCGTCGCCGGCGCGGATCTGCTCGATGCAGGCCTGCTGCTCGGGCGAGTCCGGCGGGAAGGACGCGAGGTCGCACGGCGGCGTCGCCTGGGCGCCGCGGTCCTCCTCGATCGTCGCGATGTCGAACGTCGGCAGCAGGTGGACCGTCGTCAGCCCCGCGTCGGCCAGCTCCCGCAGGTGCTGCCGGCCCGCCGTGCCCTCCTGCGCGAAGGCCCCGTAGGTGCCCCGGAGCTCCGCGGGGACGGTCTCGTCGCTGATCGAGAAGTCGCGCACGTGCAGCTCGTAGATCGTCTGGTCGACGGGCTCGACCTCGGGCTGGTCGGCCGTGCGCCACAGCCGCGGCTGGTGGTCGCGGTCGTCCAGGTCCACCAGCACCGAGTGCGTCGAGTTGAGCGTCAGCGCGACCGAGTACGGGTCCGTGACGCGGTTGACCTCGACCGCGTCCGTGCTCGGGGCGTAGACGGTCACCTCGTAGAGGTAGGCCGCGTCGGCCCAGGCCTTCTGGCCGCGCACCGTCCACGTGCCGTCGGCCCCGCGGTCCATCGCGACCCGCTGCGGCTCGGCGTCGAGGTCGAGCCGGCCGCGGCGGTCCGGGGTCCACAGCAGGAGGTCCACGTCCTGTGCCGTCGGTGCCCACAGGGCCAGGTCGGGCCGGCCGGACCGCCACGTCGCGCCCAGGGCGCGGTCGGCCGCGTCCTGCGCGAAGAGGTCGTCCACCACGCCCGGGACCTGGACGCCCGTGATCGCCGTCGCCGCGCCGGCGGCGTCGTACTGGCCGACGAGCAGCTCACCGCGCAGCAGCGCCTCGACCTCCGCCCGCGGGGCGTCCACGCTCAGCGCGAGGAAGCCCTCGAGGTGCGGGAACGCGGCGAGCTGCTCGGCCGTGAGGCCGCCCTCGTCGAGCGCGAGCTCGATCGCCTCGCCGCCCTGGACGGCGTCGTCGACCACCTCGAGCGACGCGTCGGGCGCGTGGTGCAGGCGCCACGTCTGCGCCGACGCGTCCGTCCCCGGCAGGAGCGCCGCGGGCCACGCGATGGTGCCGGCGTCGAGCCAGTGCGCCTGCGCGGTGCCGACGCCGGCCAGCGGCGGGTCGACGACGCCGACCGTCAGGACGTGCGTGGCGAGGTCGTACGTGAAGGTCACGCGCTCGTCGGCGGACGCCGTGAAGGCGATGTTCGCGCCGCCCGGCGCGCCGCCGGCCCCGTAGTTCTCGTCCCACGTCAGGCCGTGCGCGACCTTGACCTCGTACGTGCCCGCGGGCAGCGGACGCGAGGTCCAGGTGAAGGTGCCGTCGCCGTCCGGGTCCTGCAGGGAGGTCACGACGCAGTCCGGCGACCAGTCCGCCGGGCAGCCCGCCTCGCTCTGGAAGGAGCCGGGCAGCGTCAGCAGCGGGCCCTGGGCGCTCGACGTGAACCACTTCGTGGCGTCGTCGTAGACGAACGTGACCTGCTGCGTCGCGGGCACCGAGATCGGCACGTTGTCGCCGCCCCGCACGCCGCCCGCGCCGTAGTTCTCGTCCCAGGTGCCGTTGATCGCGATCTTGTACTGGAAGTCGCCCGCGGGGACCTCGAACGTGCCGGAGTACACGCCCGCGCCGCGGTGCGTCAGGGCGACGGCGGTGCAGTCGGGCTGCCAGTCGGCCGAGCAGCCGAGCTCGCTGTCCAGGTCGCCCGCGACCGTGACGAGCAGGTCCTCGCGACCCTCGGCGGGCTGCTCGTCCGGCACGGCGCCGTCGACGGCGACGCCCACGGACGCGAAGGACGAGGCCGCCACGCGGTCGCCCGCGGCGTCGACGCTCACGGCGCGGTACTCGACGAGCGTCCCGCGCGCCAGGCCGGCGGTGTCGTGGAACACGCGCGGCGTGGTGTCCTCCGCCGTGCCGAGCGGGGTCCAGTCCTCGTCGCCGACCACGCGGTACGCGAAGGAGGTCTCCGCCCAGACGTCGGCGACCTCGGCCGCGACGGGGGCCACCCCGGTGACGGCCGCGCCCGGGGAGGGGACGGCGACCGTCAGGTCGTCCGCCCCCGCAGCGACCGGGCCGTCGGCCACCAGGACCACGGCGCCGAACGCCGGGACCGTGAGCTCGACGGTGCCGTCGTCGGCCGCGGTGACGGCCGCGTGGTCGTCCGGCGATCCGGCGAGGGCGGCGAAGCCGGCGCCCGGCGTCAGCGTGTCGACCGTGACGGTCGCGGGCACCGCGGCGTTGTTCACGGCGACCAGGTGCTCGACCCTCTCCTCGCGGTCGACGCGCGAGAACGCGTAGACGGAGCCCTCGCCCGGACCCGTGACGGGCCGCTCGAGCTGCGCGCCGGTCGCGAGCGCCGGCGTCGCGCTGCGGGCCGACGCCAGGCCCGCGATGTGCTCGTAGAGCGGGGCGCCCGTGTCGTAGCGGTCGACGGAACCCAGGGCCTGCCCCGTCAGCAGCTCCTGGTCGGTGTACTCGGGCGTCTGCGACGCGAAGAGGGTCTGCCGCGCGCTCTTGTCCCCGCCGAGGCCGGCGAAGCCCTGCTCGTCGCCGTAGTAGACGACGGGCTGGCCGCGCGTCAGGTACATGAGGCTGTGCGCGAGCTCGGAGCGCGCCAGGCCGTCGCCCTGCGGGGCGACGAAGTAGCCGATGCGGCCCATGTCGTGGTTGCCGAGGAACGTGGGCAGGGCGGTGGAGCTCGTCGTCGGCGTCGTGTACATGTCGTCGGAGGCGAACAGCTGCCGCAGGGTCTGCGGACCCGTGCCGCGGGCATACGTCGACGCGGCGGCCTGGAAGGTGAAGTCCAGCACCGAGCTCATGTCGGTGGTGCGGACGTACGGCGAGAGCTTGGCCGCGTCGGCGTCGTACACCTCGCCGAACATGAAGAAGTCCGGCTTGCCCTGGGCGTGGGCGTAGTCGAGGACCTGCGTGGTCCACTGCTCCCAGAACTCGGGGTTCACGTGCTTGACCGTGTCGATCCGGAAGCCGTCGATGCCGAGGTCCACCCAGTCCTGGTAGACCTCGACGAAGCCCTCGACGACCGTCGGGTGCTCGGTCATGAGGTCGTCCAGGCCGTCGAAGTCGCCGTACGTGACGGACTCCCCCGCCCAGGTCGAGTTGCCGCGGTTGTGGTAGAGCGTCGGGTCGTTGAGCCACGCGGGGACCTTGAGGTCGGCGTCGGCCGGGTCCACGACGGGCGTGTAGGGGAACGACGTGGCCGGGTCGAGCTCGGGGAACGACCCCGTGCCGGCGTGGTCGGCGGGGTCGAACGGCGTGCCGGCGGCGTCGGTGTACGGCCGCGTCGCCTGGTCCACGTAGGAGTACTGCCCCTCGGCGTAGTCGACGACGTCGGCCGTGTGGTTCGTGATGATGTCGAAGTAGACCTTGATGCCCCGCGCGTGGGCGTCGGCGATGAGGGCCTCGAGCTCCGCGTTCGTCCCGAGGTGCGGGTCGATCTGCGTGAAGTCCGTGATCCAGTACCCGTGGTAGCCGGCCGAGGCGTCGGCGCCGGTGCCCTGGACCGGCCGGTTGAGGAAGGACGGCGTGAGCCAGATCGCCGTCGTGCCGAGCCCCTCGATGTAGTCGAGCTGCGCGCGCAGGCCGGCGAGGTCACCACCCTGGTAGAAGCCCTTGTCGGTCGGGTCGAACCCCGTGGCGAGGCGGTCGCCGGTGAGCCCTCCCGTGTCGTTGCCCGGGTCCCCGTTGGCGAACCGGTCCGTCATGACGAAGTAGAACTGCTCGGCCGAGCCCGGCTGGCGCACCGGGTCGGCGACGAGCGCGGCGTCGGCGTCCGAGGCCGCGCCTCCCAGGTCCAGCGGGACCAGGCCGGTGCGGTGCGTGGCGTCGTCGTACGTCACGCGCAGCCGCGTCGGTCCGGCGACGACGAGCGGGGTGTTGTCGCCGCCGCCGTCGGCGCCGTACGCCTCGTCCCAGGCGTCGTCGAGCGCGACCTTGTACTGCCAGGCTCCCGCCGGGACCTCGAACTCCGCGGCGTAGCGGCCCGGTTCGCCCGTGGGCGCGAGCTCCGTCGCGGCGCAGTCCGGCGCCCAGTCGGCCGCGCAGCCGAGCTCGCTCTGCAGGTCGCCGACCAGGGCGACCGAGCGGTCCGCGGCGGTCGCGGGCGCCGAGCCCGGACCGGGCGGCACGACGGTCGCCGTGAGGGCGAGCGCGAGGACGGAGCCGATCCGCGCCGCCGAGCGCGCGCGGGTCGACGAGGCCGTGAGGGCCGAGGTCATGGGGACTCCCTTGTCACCACCGATGTTCACCCGGGTGAACTCCGCCGGGTGGCGCGACGGTAACGCCGGGCCGCAAGGCCGGGCAACGCGTGGCGGCGCGCCCTTGCAGTGGACGCGCGACCACCCCGGAGGGCCGTGCGTGCGATCCGTCAGGCGGTTGCAGTGGCGCCCGCAGCTCGTCCGCAGTGCGGACAGCGGGCGTCCACGGCCGCCACCCGGAGCGCTAGCCGCCGTAGCTCGCCGTGAGGGCGACGAGGAACGCGACGCAGGCGCCCGCGGCGACGATGGCCAGGATCGCCGCCCCCGCCAGCACGCCGATCGCGTACCAGCGCGTCCGTTCCACCACGACCCCGGCGATCACCGCACCGACCGCCACCATCCCGACGATCGTCGAGACGATCTGCTCGATCCCGCCGCTGTGCGTGACCCCGCGGAGCAGGCCCCCGAGTCCACCGGCCACCACGAAGCAGGCCACGAGCGCGGGGATCGCGAGGGCCGCGCCGATCCAGAACTTGCGCTTGTTGGACGACGGCGTGCGCACCGGCGCGTAGGGGTCGGCGGCGCCCTGACCGTAAGGCTGCTGACCGTAGGGCTGCTGACCGTAGGGCTGCTGACCGTAGGGCTGCTGACCGTAGGGCTGTGGCTGGCCGTACGGCGGCTGCTGACCGTACGGCGGCTGGCCGTCCGGCTGCGCGCCCGGCTGCTGCGGGTCGTCCTGCGGGGGCGGCTGCTGCGACACGGTGGCTCCTCGGTGGGGACGCTGGTCAGGTCAGGGACAGGACGATCGCCGTGGCGGCAGCCCCGGCGAGGAGGGTGAGGTAGAGCAGGACGAGGCGCGTGTCGCCGAGCTTGCAGCGCGAGCGGAGCAGGCCGGCGCGCCGGGCCCGGGCGTACCCGACGATCGCCAGCACCGCGAAGCCGAGCAGCGCCCACGGCCCGAGCACCCAGCCCAGCAGCGCCACCGTCGCGAAGACGCACAGCCGCAGCGGGTCCGGCGGCGCCGCGGTGCCGGAGCCCGCGACCGCCTCGTGCGGCGGCCGGACCTGCCGGGGGTCGCTCACCGGGGCACCATCGGGAGCGAGACCCGGGACGGGCGCTCGGGCGGTGTACCGCGCGTCGCACGGCCCGACCCAGCCGCCGTCGCGGCGGCGAGGGGCACGCCCGCGGCGCTCGAGATCCGGCTCCGCGACAGCGGCGCCCACGCCTGGACCGCGCAGAACGGCGCGCACTGGTGCGCCCGCGACTCCTCCTCGACGGTCGCGACGTGGACGCAGCACTGCGTGAGCCGCTCCTCGATCATCGTGTTCATGTCCATGAACGGCTTGATCGTCACGCGCAGGACGCGCTCCCCGAGGAGGCGCCGCATCCGGTCCTGCTGACCCGGCAGGCGTGAGGCGGCGAGGGTCGCGAGGGTGCTGATGCCGAGGTCGCACGCGGTGCAGATGTCGCGCCAGATGGTCGCCATCGACGGGTGGGAGAGCGACGACTGCTCCGAGAGGAGGTCGAGCAGGGACCCCTTGACGGCCGCACGCAGCTGGGCCGGGATGGCGTCGTCGGCGATGCGGTTCGCCAGCACGTCCGGCTCGAGGTCGAGCCACTCCTTGAGCCGCTGCGGACCGATGAGCGCGACGAGCGAGCGCCACGTGCCCGCGTCGTCCCGGAGCAGGTAGCCGACCGAGCAGCAGTGCGGGTGCGAGCACGGCAGGGCCGTCATGTCGCGCCACGTCACCACGCCGTCGGTCTGCGGCCCCAACCGCGCGAGCACCCCCGTGTGCGTGAGGCGGTCCATCGGGTCCAGGCCCGCGCTGCGACCGGAGCCGAAGACGGGCTGGATCGTCACGCCGCCGACGAAGGGCGTCGCCATGCCGCGCCGGACGACGTCGCCGATCTCGTCGTCGTTGACGCCCAGCGCGGCGGTCATCGTCAGCGTGGTGAACACCCCGGCCTCGGACAGCCGCTCGAGCGCCCGGTCCTTGAACCGGCGGATGTCGGCGCCGCGGTGGTGCGTCGAGGCCTGCGCCGTGACGCCGTCGAACTGCAGGTACACCTCCACGCGCTCGCGGTGCCGGCGCAGCGTGGCGAGCAGGGCGTCGTCACGCGCGATGAGGAGCCCGTTCGTGTTGAGCAGCACGCGCACCACGGGCCGCGTCGCGACCGCGTCGAGCAGCTCGGTGAGCCACGGGTAGAGGGTGGGTTCGCCACCGCTGAGCATGAGGACGTCGATGCGGCCGTTCTCGCGCGCCAGGCGCGTGTCGATCGACGCCAGCACCTCCTCGAGCGGCGCGACCGACGCCAGCGCGGGCGCCGACGCGGCGAAGCAGGTCGGGCACTTGAGGTTGCAGTGGTCGAGCAGGTCCTCGAGCAGGATGCAGGTGTGCTGCGTCTGCATCTCGGGCAGCCCGTGTGCGTAGGCGGCGGGCACGGGCGCGAAGTTGCCGACGACGTCGGGCGTGTGCGCCTTGGTCGGCGCCGTCCACTGCTCGAGGTAGCTGAGGATCTCGGGCGACTCGTCGTAGAGGGTCCTGACCAGGCCGTGCGTCGCGCAGCCGCGCTCGAGCCAGATGCGCTCGTCGCGCTCGACCAGCCACCCGGACAGCCGCGGGACCTCGGCGAGCGGGCGGTCCGGTCGCTCCTCGTGGCACAGCGGGCAGAACGCGTTGACGTAGCGGTGGATGCGCCCCCCGCGCAGTGGCATGCCGGGTCCGGTGCGTGGGCTCACGCGGTGGCCTCCTCGAGCTCTGGCCGGCGCGCGCCGGACTCCGTGCGGGCGTGGACGACGATGCGGGCGAGGACGAGCGGCACGGTCACCGCGAGGAAGAGCTGTCCGCGCGACAGGCCCGCCCACACCTCCTCGTTGCCCCGGACGAACTCGACGAGGAAGCGGAAGATCCCGTAGGCGGCGACGTACCAGACGAAGGTCTCCCCCGGCGGCAGCGGCTTGTGCCGCAGCCAGAACCACAGGACGGCGAAGGCCGCCGCGTGGAACGCGATCTCGTAGGCGAAGGACGGGTGCAGCGGGACGCCGGCCGGGGCGCCCAGGCGCGCCGCTGCCTCGCGGTCGAGCACCACGCCCCAGGCGCCGCGGGTCGGCTCCCCGGGCAGCTCGGTGAGCAGGCAGCCGACGCGACCGACGGCCATGCCCCCGGCCACCGCCGGCGCGAAGAGATCACCCGTCCGGACGCGGTAACCGCTGAGCCGCTTGGCGACGTGCACACCGAGCCACGCGCCGACGAGGCCACCGAGCACGCTCCGGTTGCCGTGCACCCACTGCTCGACCAGGGACGCGTTCTCGCGCAGGTCCACGTGCTGGAGCCAGGTGCCCAGCCGCATGAGCAGCGCCCCACCGACGAGGCCGCCCGTGACCACCACCAGCAGGCGGTCGTCCGTGTGCCCGCGCCGTCGCGCCTCCACCACGAGGATCAGCAGCGCGACACCGACGCCCAGCGCGACGAACAGCTCGTGCGTGGGCACGGGCCCGATCATCGTCAGCATCCGCGCATGCTGTCACGCCGCCCGCCCCGCGCTGAACGGCGACGTCGGCAGGACCCGTCACCGAGCTCGCTGGTTCGCCGCGCCTCAGGGTTCCAGGAGCGCCCCGAGGCGGGCGGCGACCGCCTCCGGGGACGCCTCGATCGCGACGACCTTGTCGCGGCTGGTCGCGCCGCTGACGAGCTCGACCTGCCGACGGCGCACCCCGAACGCCTGGGCGACGGCTTCGAGCGCCGCCTCGGTCGCGGCGCCGTCGACGGCGCGAGGCGTCACCGCCACGACGAGCCGGCCCGCGTACGAGCCGCCGACGTGACTGCGCGACGCGCCCGGACGCACGCGCAGCGCCACCCGGACGGGCGGCGCCGCACCTCCCGCGGGCACCGTCAGACCCAGTGGAGGAGGACGGCGAGGTGCGCGCGAGCGCCGATCTCGTCGTAGCCGGCCAGGACCGCCGCGTCGTACTCCTCCTGCGTCGGTGCGGCGGCGGCGTTCTCGGCCGAGGCGATGGCGTCCTGGAGCGCGACGAGCACCGTGTCGGCGTGCTCCTTCTGGTAGTCGGCCGTGAACGTCTCGTCCCGCAGGGCCCCGAGCATCGGCCGCAGCGCGTCGGCGTACGCGAGCGCACCCTGCTGGGAGGCGGCGAGATCGCCGGCGGCCTCGGCCTCGTACCACGCGTCGAGCACCGCGTCGTGGTCGGCCATGATCGCGTGGAGCCGGTCGCCGTCCTCGCCGTGGTCGAAGGGGTCCTCCCACTCGACGTCCTCGGACGCGCTCGTGGGCTCCGGCTCGGGCTTCGCGGCGGCGCCCCCGCACCCGGACAGCACGAGCGCCCCGCCGACGGCCAGGGCCGTGGCGAGGCGTCGTGCCGTCCCGCGGTTCAGATCAGCCCCAGCTGCCGGACGGCGTCGCGCTCCTCGGCCAGCTCGGCGACCGACGCGTCGATCCGCGTGCGCGAGAAGTCGTTCACCTCGAGGCCCTGGACGATCTCCCAGTCGCCGCCGGTCGACGTGACCGGGAAGGACGAGATGAGCCCGGCCGGGACCCCGTAGGAGCCGTCGGAGACGATGCCCGCCGACGTCCAGGAGCCCTCCGGCGTGCCGAGGACCCACGAGCGCACGTGGTCGATCGCCGCGTTGGCCGCCGACGCCGCCGACGACGCGCCACGCGCCTCGATGATCGCCGCACCGCGCTTGGCGACGGTCGGGATGAACGTGCTCTCGAGCCACGCCTGGTCGTCGATCACCTCGACGGCCGGACGGCCGCCGATCGTGGCGTGGAAGACGTCCGGGTACTGGGTGGCCGAGTGGTTGCCCCAGATCGTGACCTTGTCGATGTCCTTGACGCCGGCCCCGGTCTTCTCCGCGAGCTGCGAGAGCGCGCGGTTGTGGTCGAGCCGGGTCATCGCCGTGAAGCGCTGCGCCGGGACGTCCGGCGCGTGGGCCTGGGCGATCAGCGCGTTGGTGTTCGCCGGGTTGCCCACGACGAGCACGCGCACGTCGTCGGCGGCACCGGCGTTGATCGCCTCGCCCTGGGGCTTGAAGATCCCGCCGTTCGCCTCGAGGAGGTCGCCCCGCTCCATGCCCGGGCCGCGCGGCCGCGCGCCCACGAGCAGGGCGACGTTGACGCCGTCGAAGGCCGCACGCGCGTCGTCGTAGATGTCGACGGAGTCGAGCAGCGGGAACGCGCAGTCGGCGAGCTCCATCGCGGTGCCCTCGGCGGCCTTGACCGCCTGGGGGATCTCGAGGAGCCGCAGGCGAACCGGCGTCTGCTCGCCCAGCATCGCGCCGGAGGCGATGCGGAACAGCAGCGAGTAGCCGATCTGACCGGCGGCGCCGGTGACGGTGACGTTCACGGGTGCGGTCATCGTTGACTCCTTCTGGAGGCTGTCGGGAGGGTCGGGGAGGGCGGGCGCTCAGGCCAGCCGCGCGGCGAGGTTCTCGTCGAGGGCGGCGAGGAACTCCTCGGTGGTGAGCCACTCCTGGTCCGGCCCGATGAGGAGCGCGAGGTCCTTGGTCATCTTGCCGCTCTCGACCGTCGAGATGACGACGTCCTCGAGCGTCTGCGCGAACTGCGTCACCTCGGGCGTGCCGTCCAGCTTGCCGCGGTGCATGAGGCCGCGCGTCCAGGCGAAGATCGACGCGATCGGGTTGGTCGACGTCGGCTTGCCCTGCTGGTGCTGGCGGTAGTGGCGCGTGACGGTGCCGTGCGCCGCCTCGGCCTCGACGGTCTTGCCGTCGGGGGTCATGAGCACCGACGTCATGAGGCCGAGCGAGCCGAAGCCCTGGGCGACCGTGTCGGACTGGACGTCGCCGTCGTAGTTCTTGCAGGCCCAGACGTAGCCGCCCTCCCACTTCATGGCCGCGGCGACCATGTCGTCGATGAGGCGGTGCTCGTACGTCAGCCCGGCCGCGTCGAAGTCGGCCTTGAACTCGGCCTCGAAGACCTCGGCGAAGATGTCCTTGAACTGGCCGTCGTAGGCCTTGAGGATCGTGTTCTTGGTCGACAGGTAGACCGGGTAGCCGCGCTGCAGGCCGTAGGCGAACGAGGCGCGCGCGAAGTCGCGGATCGACTCGTTGAAGTTGTACATGCCCATCGCGACGCCGCCCGCCTCGGGCATCGTCACGACCTCGAACTGCTGCGGCTCGGAGCCGTCGGCCGGCTCGAAGGTCATCGTGATCCGGCCGGCGCCGGGAACCTTGAAGTTCGTCGACTTGTACTGGTCGCCGTGGGCGTGGCGACCGATGATGATCGGCTTGTTCCAGCCGGGCACCAGGCGCGGGATGTTGCTGATGATGATCGGCTCGCGGAAGACGACGCCGCCGAGGATGTTGCGGATCGTGCCGTTGGGCGAGACCCACATCTTCTTGAGGCCGAACTCCTCGACGCGCGCCTCGTCGGGCGTGATCGTCGCGCACTTGACGCCGACGCCGTGCTCCTTGATCGCGTTCGCCGCGTCGACCGTGACCTGGTCGTCGGTCGCGTCGCGGTTCTCGATCGACAGGTCGTAGTAGCGCAGGTCGATGTCGAGGTAGGGGTGGATCAGGCGGTCCTTGATGAACTGCCAGATGATGCGGGTCATCTCGTCGCCGTCGAGCTCGACGACCGGACCCACGACCTTGATCTTGCCCATGCGAAAACTCCCGTTGCTCAGGTGGTCGGCGCGCACGAGGACACGGGCCACCTGCGGAGGCAGGACCTGGCGACCGTGCCGGGCGCCCGGCGGCGTGTGCTGTGCTTCGCGGTCAGGTTACTCGACATCGAGAGACCTGACCCCGCCGGAGCGCGGGCCCGTCAGACGCCCGGGGTGAGCATGAAGGTGGCGATGCCCGCGGCGAGGGCCAGCAGGATCGTCGCGTCGACCCACGCGGTGCGCACCGCGAGGCCCTCGGGGCGGCGCCCGCGGCCGATCAGGCGCGCGATGGCCGCGACGACCAGCGTGCTGACGAGCACGGCCGCACCGTCGAACGCCCCGCGCGCCACGGTGACGAGCACCGTGACCACCAGCGCCGCGACGACGAGCCACAGGGCCGGCGCCCGGTGGCGCTCGACCTCGGGCTGGGGGTTCACGCCCGGGAGACTACCGTGGGCGCGTGCGCGTCTCCTCGGTCCTGGTCGTCGGCGCGGGCCTCGCGGGTGCCATGGCTGTCACGGCCCTGCGCGACCAGGGCTTCGCCGGGGACGTCACCCTGCTCGGCGCCGAGGGGCTCGAGCCCTACGACCGCCCGCCGCTGTCCAAGGAGCTGCTCACCCGCACCGCGCCCGCCTGGCTGCGGGACGAGGTGGGCGCCGACCTCGCGGGCGCCGACATCGCGCTCGCCGAGCCGGCCACGGGGCTCGCGGTGCACGACGACGGCGTCACGCTCACCACGGCCGCGCGCGAGCTGCGCGCCGACGCCGCGGTCCTCGCCACCGGCGCGCAGGCCGTCAGCCGTCCCGGCTGGGAGGGCGCGCTGACGCTGCACACGGCTGTCGACGCCGAGGCCCTGCGCGCCGCGGTGCGCCCGGGCGCACGCCTCGTCGTCGTCGGCGCGGGCTGGATCGGCGCCGAGGTGGCGGGCGTCGCGGCCGGGGCCGGTGCGCACGTCACGGTCGTCGAGGCGGCCGACGCGCCGCTCGAGGCCGCCCTGGGCGAGGTGGGCGCCCTGACGACCGCCTGGTACGCGGCGGCCGGGGTCCGGCTGCTGCTGGGGACGCGCGTCGACGAGGTGCGGGCGGACGCCGTCGTGCTCGAGGACGGGCGCACCGTGCCGGCCGACGTCGTGCTCGTCGCCGTGGGCGCCAGGCCGCGCACGGGCTGGCTCGGGGACGCGCTGCCCGTGGCGCCCGACGGCGCGCTCGTGGTGGACGAGCGGTACCGCGTCGTGCGCGCCGACGGCCCGCTGCACCACGTCGTCGCGGTCGGCGACGTCGCCCGGCGCCGCTCGCCCCGCCACGGCTGGGTGTCCGGTGGTCACTGGGACGGCGCCCTGCGGGGCCCGGCCGCGGCGGTGCGCACGCTGCTCGGGGTGCCCGCGGGGCCCGTCGACGACCCGGCGCCGTACGTCTTCTCGACCCAGCTCGGTCACGAGCTGGCCCTCTACGGGCACCCGCTGCCCACGGACGACGTCGTCCTGCGACGCGGCGACGACGGCTTCACCGCGCTCTGGTTCCGCCCCGGCTCGTCCGAGCTCGGCGCCGTGCTCGCCGTGGACCGCCCGCGGGACGTCGCGACGGCCCGCCGCCTCTTCACCGGGCCCGCGCTCCCCCGGCTCGACCGCGACGCTGCCGCCGACGACGCGCGACCCCTCAAGGCGGCGGCGCTCGCCTGAGGCGAGAGCCGCCGCCGTCGCGCAGTGCGGTCAGCGCAGGCTCAGTGCGCGAAGTGCCGCGTGCCCGTGAGGTAGAGCGTCACCCCGGCCGCCGCGGCCGCCGCGACGACCTCCGCGTCGCGCACCGAGCCGCCCGGCTGCACCACCGCCCGGACCCCCGCGTCGAGGAGGACCTGCAGCCCGTCCGCGAACGGGAAGAAGGCGTCGGAGGCGGCGACCGCGCCGCGGGCGCGCTCGGCGCCGCCCGTGTTCGCGCGCTCGACGGCGAGCCGGCAGGAGTCCACGCGGTTGACCTGCCCCATCCCGACGCCGACCGAGGCCCCGTCCCGGGCGAGCAGGATCGCGTTGGACTTCACGGCGCGGACCGCCCGCCACGCGAAGGCGAGGTCGGCGAGGGTCGCGTCGTCGGCGGGCCGCCCCGCCGCCAGCGTCCAGGCGGCCGGGTCGTCGCCACCGCCCTCGACGACGGCGTCCACGCGGTCGGCGGTCTGCAGCAGGACGCCCCCCGTGACCGGGCGCATCTCGACCGGAGCGGTGTTGGCCGGACCGGCGACCCGCAGGAGGCGCACGTTCTTCTTGCGCGTCAGCACCTCGAGGGCGGCCGGCTCGAAGTCCGGGGCGAGGACGACCTCGGTGAACACCGGCGAGAGCTGCTCGGCCATCGCCGCCGTGACCGTGCGGTTGGCCGCGACGACGCCGCCGTACGCGGACACGGGGTCGCACGCGTGGGCCTTGGCGTGCGCCTCGGCGACGTCGGGCCCGACGGCGATCCCGCACGGGTTGGCGTGCTTGATGATCGCGACGGCGGGCTCGGCGTGGTCGTGGGCCGCGCGCCAGGCGGCGTCCGCGTCGACGTAGTTGTTGTAGCTCATCTCCTTGCCGTGCAGCTGCTCGGCCTGCGCGAGTCCGGGGGCGGCCGGGTTCACGTAGAGCGCCGCCCGCTGGTGCGGGTTCTCGCCGTAGCGCAGCACCGCCGACCGCTCCCAGGTCGCGCCCGCGAACGCGCCGAAGCCGGACTCGGCGCCGACGGCGTCGGGCGCGTACGCGCTCGCGAACCACGAGGCGACGGCGACGTCGTACGCGGCCGTGTGCGCGAAGGCCGCGCCCGCGAGCGCCCGCCGCTCCGCGAGGGTGAAGCCGCCGGCCCCGAGCGCCGCGACGACCTCGCCGTAGCGCGCCGGGTCGACGACGACGGCGACGCTCGGGTGGTTCTTGGCGGCCGCCCGCACCATCGACGGGCCGCCGATGTCGATCTGCTCGACGACGTCGTCGGGCGCCGCGCCCGAGGCCACGGTCGCCGCGAACGGGTAGAGGTTGCCGACCATGAGGTCGAAGCCGGCCACGTCGAGCTCCGCGAGCTGCGCCACGTGCTCGGGCCGGCGCGTGTCCGCGAGCAGGCCGGCGTGCACGCGCGGGTGCAGCGTCTTGACCCGGCCGTCGAGGCACTCGGGGAAGCCGGTAACCTCCTCGACCCGCGTGACCGGCACGCCGGCGGCCGCGATCGTCGACGCGGTGGAGCCGGTCGAGACGATCTCGACGCCGGCGTCGTGCAGCGCGGTGGCCAGCTCGGCCAGTCCGGTCTTGTCGTAGACGCTCACGAGCGCGCGGCGCAGGGGGCGGCGGGTGGCCTCGGCCGTGGGGTCGGCGACGGGCTCGAGGGGCGTGAGGTGGGCGCTCATGCGCGGTTCTCCCGGGTCGGTGCGGTGCGGCACCCCAGGGGGTGACGCTCATCGGACCCAGGCACCCAGGCGGGCGGTGCGCTGCAGGGGACTTCGGCCGCTCCCCGGTGGTGCTCCACCTGGTCGCCAGTCACGGCCGGGGCCGATGCTACCGCGCGGACGGGCCGGTCAGCCGAGGCGGACCCGGCGCCCCTCCACCGCGAGGCCGGAGCGCGCGGCGCGCCCGACGACGTCGACCAGCAGGGCGCGCTCGACCGCCTTGATGCGCTCGTGCAGCGAGGCCTCGTCGTCGTCCTCGGCGACCTCGACGGCGCGCTGGGCGATGATCGGGCCGGTGTCGACGCCGGCGTCCACCAGGTGCACCGTGCACCCCGTGACCCGGACCCCGTGCGCGAGCGCGTCCCGCACGCCGTGCGCGCCGGGGAACGCGGGGAGCAGCGCCGGGTGCGTGTTGATGACCCGGCCCCCGAAGCGGTCGAGGAAGGGCGCCCCGAGGATGCGCATGAACCCGGCGCTGACCACCCACGCGGGCTCGAAGACGCCGACGGCGTGCGCCATCCCGCGGTCCCAGGACTCGCGGTCGGGGAAGTCCCGCGGCGCCACGACGGCCGTCGCGACGCCCGCGGCCCGCGCGATCTCGAGCCCGCCGATCCCGTCGCGGTCGCTCACCACGCCCACCACCCGTCCCCCGAAGCCGGGGTCGCGGTGCGCCTCGAGCAGCGCCGCGAGGTTGCTGCCGCCCCCGGAGACGAGGACGACGATGCGGGAACCGGGCGGGACGACGTCGGGAGTGGCGCGCACGGCGCGACCCTAGCGGTGGTCGGCCGCCCGGAGCAGGGGCGGCCGGTGGGAGACTGGCGCCAGCCGCTCCCGCGGCCGCCCCGCGACACCGGTGAGAGGACGAGGAGCCGCACGATGACGTCCCCACCCGACGCCCGCGTCAGGCCACCGGAGCGCCCCGCCGCGCCCGAGCAGCCGAGGCAGCCCGCGGGCGCCCCTCCCCCCGGCCGCGTGCCGCCGCGGCCGCCGGACCCCGAGGCAGCCCGCGCGGCCAGCCGCCGGGTGACGCACTTCGGCCTGCTGCTGCTGGCGACCCTGGTCGTCACCTCGCTGCCGCTGCCCTGGCAGGCCGCGGCCGTCGGGTTCGCCGTCGCGGCGGTCGTGGTCGGGATCCGCGCCCTCATGGCCGTCTGGCGGGCGGGGCTGCGCGGCGCGGTCGTGCCGCTGCTCGGGCTCGGCATCGGCTTCTCCGCGGTGATGGTGCTCTCGCTCGGGACGATGCTCGCGCTGTGGCCGCTGCAGGTCGAGCTCGAGCAGTGCCGCCGCGACGCCCTGACGATCTCGGCGCAGGACCGGTGCCAGGCCGAGTACGAGCAGTCCCTGCGCGACGTGCTGGAGCGCGCGGCCACGCCCTGAGCCGCGTCGGCGGCCCGCTCAGCGCTCCGCGGGACCGCCCGCCGGTGCGGCGTCGTCGGTGCCCGCTCCCGCGCCGGCGCCTCCCGCCGTGAGGTCCACGTCGGCGCGACCCCGCAGGCGCGCCCACCCCTGCCCGCACGCCCGGCGAGCGGCGGCGCGGACGGTGGGGTCCGTCGGTACCGCGACGACGAACGCCCCGAGGAGCGCACCGCCCAGGACCCATGCCGCCACGGCACCCGGTGCGGCACCCACGACCGCGAGCCGGCCGGGCCCGATGGCGCCGCCCCCGAGGGCGCTCAGCGCGGCGCACGCGAGCGACGTCGTCAGGCCCGCGGCCAGGACGGCGACGAAGGGGTCCCGCGCGCGGACGACCACGAGGCGACGGCGCACGAGCAGCCCGGCCACGGCACCGGCCACCACCAGCACCAGCGGCGCCCAGGCCAGGGGCCCGCCGCTCTCGACCGGCAGCGCCCCCAGGACGGGCAGGGCGGGCAGCGGGCCGGCGACCACCGTGCTCGGCGCGTAGAGCGTGCCGGCGCCCACCGCGAAGCCCGGGCCGGCCAGCCAGCCGAGGGCCCAGACGGCCAGGTTCGGCGCGACGGCCGTCTGCGCCACGGCGAGCAGCAGGCCGCCGAACGTGTCGACCCCGAGCCCCGCCACGACGTCTCCCGCGGCCGCACGCCCGGAGAGGACCCAGAACGCCGCCAGCAGCGCGGCGGCGCCCAGGAGCAGCGCGGCGCCGGCCGTGCCCGCGACGACACCGCTGCGCACGGGATGGGGCACGCGCGACCACCAGCGCTGGGTCGCCGCGCGCACCCGGCGGGGACGGGCGGTGCCCGCGCCGAGCCCGAGGGCCGCGACGGCGGCCGTGCCCACCGCCAGCCGCAGGACGGCGCCGAGGCCTGCACCGAGCGGACCGCTGGGGCCCGCGAGCAGGAGGACGACGAGCACGACCGCCGCGTAGCCGCCGATCCCGGCGAGCCACGCGGACACCGTGCGGTGGCTCGAGCGGCGCGCCGACGCGTAGCCGCAGAACAGGGCCAGGGCGGTGATGCCCAGGGGCACGAGCGTCACCGGCGTGCCCCCGGCGACGACCACCCCACCGTGGCCCATGAGCCAGAACGCGGCACCGACGGCCGCCGAGCGGGTCCAGGCGATGCCGTCGACGGCCGGGTCGGCGGACGTCGCGACGTAGGCCGCGAGGGCCGGCATCACGACCGCGAGCAGGGACAGCAGCGCCCCCTGGACACCGGCGAGGAACCCGGAGACCCAGCGCGGCGCGCCCTGGCCCTGGGCCCGTGCGCCGGAGGTCAGCCTCCGGACGCCGGCCGCGGCCCGCGCGGTGGCCGTGCTCCGCGCGGGGGTCGGCCGCGCGGGTGCCGTGGTCGCCGCCGACGCAGCCGGCGAGGCTCCGCCCTGCGGGACGTGCGAGCCACGCGCGGCCGGTGCCCCCGGGCGCGCACCTGCGGTGCGCGGGCGCGGGGCGGGAGGACGGCTCACTGCTCCATGGTCGCTGACGCACGCCCGCCCCCGGGGACGGGGGCGGGCGTGTCGGGCGGGGTCCGCGTGGTCAGGCGGACAGGATCTGGCGCATCAGCTCGGCCGTCGCGCTGGGCGTGCGGCCCACACGCACACCGGCGGCCTCGAGGGCCTCCTGCTTCGCCTGCGCGGTGCCGGACGAGCCGGACACGATGGCGCCGGCGTGGCCCATGGTCTTGCCCTCCGGCGCGGTGAAGCCCGCGACGTAGCCGACGACCGGCTTGGTCACGTGCTCCTTGATGAACGCGGCCGCGCGCTCCTCGGCGTCGCCGCCGATCTCGCCGATCATGACGATGGCCTCGGTCTCGGGGTCCGCCTCGAACGCCGCGAGGGCGTCGATGTGCGTGGTGCCGATGATGGGGTCGCCGCCGATGCCGATCGCCGTCGAGAACCCGAAGTCCCGCAGCTCGTACATCATCTGGTAGGTCAGCGTGCCGGACTTCGACACGAGGCCGATCTTGCCCGGTCCCGTGATGTCCGCCGGGATGATCCCGACGTTCGACTTCCCGGGGCTGATGAGGCCCGGGCAGTTCGGGCCGATGAGGCGGACGCCCTTGGCCTGCGCGGCCGTGAAGAACTCGGCCGTGTCCGCGACCGGCACGCCCTCGGTGATGATGACGACGAGCGGCACGCCCGCGTCGACGGCCTCGAGGACCGCGGCCTTGGTGTGGGCGGGTGGCACGAAGATGACCGACACGTCCGCGCCGGTGGCCTCGACGGCCTCGCGCACGCTGCCGAAGACCGGCACCGAGGTCGTGCCCTCCCCGACCGTGAAGTCGACGCTCGTGCCCGCCTTGCGCGGGTTCACGCCGCCGACGACGGCGGTGCCCGACGCCAGCATGCGCGTCGTGTGCTTCTGGCCCTCGGAGCCCGTCATGCCCTGGACGATGACCTTGGAGGTCTCAGTCAGGAAGATCGCCATGAATCTCTCTCGTCTCTTCGCTGGTTCGGCTTCGGGGGGCGCTCAGGCGGCGGCGTGGGCGAGCTCGGCCGCCTTGTCGGCGCCGCCGTCCATCGTCTCGGCGAGCGTGACCAGGGGGTGCGCGGCCTCGGCGAGGATGCGCCGGCCCTCGACGACGTTGTTGCCGTCGAGGCGCACGACGAGCGGCTTGGTGGCCGCGTCGCCGAGGATCTCGAGCGCGGACACGATGCCGTTGGCCACGGCGTCGCACGCCGTGATGCCGCCGAACACGTTGACGAACACCGACTTGACCTGCGGGTCCGACAGGATGATGTCGAGGCCGGCGGCCATGACCTCGGCCGACGCGCCGCCGCCGATGTCCAGGAAGTTGGCGGGCTTGACGCCGCCGTGGCCCTCGCCGGCGTAGGCGACGACGTCCAGGGTGCTCATGACGAGCCCGGCACCGTTGCCGATGATCCCGACCTCGCCGTCGAGCTTGACGTAGTTGAGGTCCGACTCCTTGGCGCGCGCCTCGAGCGGGTCAGCGGCGGCCGCGTCCTCGAGCTCGGCGTGCTCCGGGTGGCGGAACGCGGCGTTGCCGTCGAGCGTCACCTTGCCGTCGAGCGCGACGATCGCGCCGTCCTTCGTGCGGACCAGCGGGTTGACCTCGACGAGCGTCGCGTCCTCCTCCGCGTACACGGTCCACAGCTTCTGGATGACCTCGGCGACCTGCGGCGCGACGTCGGCCGCGAAGCCGGCAGCGGCGACGATCTCGGCCGCCTTGGCCTCGTCGATGCCGACGATCGGGTCGACCGCGACGCGCGCCAGCGCCTCGGGGCGCTCGACGGCGAGCTGCTCGATCTCCATGCCGCCCTCGACGCTGGCCATGGCGAGGTAGCGGCGCTCGGCCCGGTCCAGCAGCACGGAGAAGTAGTACTCCTCCGCGATCTGCGCGCCCTGCGCGACCATGAGCGTGCGCACGACGTGGCCCTTGATGTCGAGGCCGAGGATCTCCTCGGCGCGCTGCGCCGCCTCGTCGGGCGAGTGCGCGAGCTTGACGCCCCCCGCCTTGCCGCGCCCGCCGGTCTTGACCTGCGCCTTGACGACCACGGTTCCGCCGCCGAGCTGCTCCGCGGCGGCGCGGGCCTCCTCGGGGGTCCGGGCGACGACGCCGCCCAGCACGGGGACGCCGTGCTTCTCGAAGACATCGCGTGCCTGGTACTCGAACAGGTCCACCCTGCTCCACCTTCCGTCGTCGTGTGCGCGGGCCCTCAGGGTGCGCGTCCGGCGGCCCGGCCGCGCCCACGCGTGGCCGCCCGGCCGATCGTAGTCGCGCCGGAGAGGTCTCTTCACATCGAGAGATCGTCGCTACCCTCGGTGCCACGGGCACGAGCGACGAGGGGACGCATGTCACAGAGCACCAGGCCGCCGCTGGGCGGCCGACCCGCCACCGGCCGCGACGTCGCCCTCGCGGTCGCGGGCATCGGCGGCTCGGCCGTCGTCGTCTTCTTCCTCGCCCTCTTCGTCACGCGCGGCGACGCCCGCGTCGCCGTGGGCTGCGCGGCACTCCTCCTGGTCGTCGGGGGCGGCAGCTACGCCTGGGGCGCCGTCGACCGGGCCCGGCGTCGGCGCCGGGCGCTGGCCGAGTACGGGTCGTTCGAGGGCGCGCTCGCCCGGCTCGACGTGGCGCAGGTCCGCGCGGTCCGCGAGCGCGACGGGGAGGTGGCCGCCGTGCGGGACGTGCGCCGGCAGCTGCCCCACCTCAGCCTGCCCGAGGCCGTGGAGATCGCCCGCGACGCGTGAGCCGGTCCTCGGGTGGCGCACGTCACAGGGTCGGCTACGCTCGCGCGCACCCCCGACCCTTGGAGCCTGCATGCGTCTGCGACCCGCCCACGCCCTGACCGTCCTGACCGCCCTCGCCCTCGCGGGGTGCACGGCGGGCGGTGGTGACGACGCGGAGAAGGCACCGGAGACCGAGGAGACGGCCTCGCCGCAGGAGACGGTCGAGGAGCTCGAGTCCGCGGCCGGCGAGGAGGAGCCCGTCGCCATCGAGCCGCTGTCCGTGATCGCCACTCGCGCCACGTCCGACGGGGACGTCTCGGCCGAGGTCGATCTCAACGCGGTGACGGTGAGCGGCGACGTCATGACGGTGCTGTTCACCGTCCGCAACCTCTCCGACGGGAAGTGGCAGCTCTCGCACTTCTTCGACGACGGCTCGGCCCACGCACCCCTCGCCGACGGCGACACGGAGACCGGGTCGGCCGACCCGGACCTCGGCTTCACGACCGACGGCGTCACGGTCGTGGACACGGCGAACGGCCTCCTGCACCGCGCCGCCTACGACGACACGGGGACCTGCGCCTGCAGCAGCGGCCTGTCGAGCAAGTTCGTCGGCGGCGGTGAGCAGATGGTCCTCACCACGGCCTTCACGGCGCCGCCGGAGGACGTCACGCACGTCACCGTGCAGATCCCCGGCGTCGGCTCGTTCGACGACGTCGAGCTCACGCGGTGAGCGGTCCGCTCCGCGTCCGGCGCGCTCCGCTGGTCGGCGTCGGCCTGGCCGTCGTCCTCGTCTCCGGCGCCACGCCGTCGCCCCCGGAGGGCGGCCCGGGCCTGGTGGCCCTGCCGCCCGGCACGGCCACGGTCGACGTCGGGCCCGTCTCGCCGCTCACGGAAGGCGTGGCCCCCCTGCAGGGCAGCGTGAGCCCGCTCATCACCCGCACCGCGAGCGTGGACGGCGCGCTGGGCCGCGACCAGGCGCTCGAGACGGAGCGGTGGACCCTCGCGTCGGACGTCTACTTCGACGTCGACTCCGCGGTGCTGACCCCGCGCGCGCAGGAGGACCTCGCCCAGGTGGCGGCGGCGCTCGCCGACGCGCAGGTGGTGTCCGTCACGATCGTGGGCCACACCGACTCGGTCGCCTCCGACGCGTACAACGAGGGGCTCTCGCGCGACCGGGCCGCGTCCGTGCAGCAGGTGCTCGCCGGCATCCTTCCCGGCGTGGAGCTCGCCGTCGAGGGCCGGGGCGAGCGCGAGCCCGTCGCGGAGGAGACCGGCACGCCGGAGCAGGTGGCGCAGGCGCGGGCGCTCAACCGCCGCGTCGAGATCGACGTCGTCCTGGCGGACCAGGGCTGACCCCAGGCCGCCCACGCCGCGTCGGCGGAGTCGACGTCGGCGTGGGCACCCGGGGCGCCTGCCGCCCTCACCCCGCCCCGAGCACGTCCGTTCCCACCGAGCACGTCCGCCGCAGAGGACGTGCTCGGTCGGAACGGACGTAGTCAGCCGAGACGGACGCCCGCAGGGCCGCCGCTGGGCGGAGGCGCGGCCGGCGGCCGACGGCGGCCTGCGTCTGCGGAGTCAACGTCGGCGGGGTGACCTCGACGGGCACCTGGGGCGCCTGCCGCCCTCACCCCGCCCCGAGCACGTCCGTTCCCACCGAGCACGTCCGCCGCAGAGGACGTGCTCAGTCGGAACGGACGTAGTGAGCCGAGACGGACGTGCTCGGTCGGGATCGGCGGCGCCGGGCTGCGTCAGAGCTTGGTCACCGGGGAGTAGCGCAGGAGCAGGCGCTTGACGCCGCTGCCACCGAAGTCGATCTTGGCGACCGCGTTCGGCCCCGACCCCTCGACGGTGACGACCGTCCCGAGGCCGTAGGAGTCGTGCGTGACCTTGTCCCCCACCACGAGGCTCGGCGCCTCGCCCCGCGGCGCGCCCTTGCCGAAGCTCGGGGACGACGGCGGCGAGGGCGGGACCCGCCGGGTCGAGACCCTGCCGCTGCCGATGACGGCGCCGCCGTCGTCGTCGGACCGGCGACCGCGCCCGCCCCACGCCGACGCGCCGCTCCCCCAGCCGCTGCCCCCCGCCCGCAGGGCCGCCATGCTCGACTCCTTGCGGCGCCAGTCGACCAGGTCCTCCGGGACGTCGTCGAGGAACCGGCTCGCGGGGAACTCGTTGGGCACGCCCCAGGCGGTGCGGACGGCGGCGCGCGAGACGTAGAGCCGCTGCCGGGCCCGGGTGAGCCCGACGTACGCGAGCCGGCGCTCCTCCTCGAGCTGGTCCGGGTCCGCCAGCGAGCGCATGTGCGGGAAGGTGCCGTCCTCCCAGCCGGTGACGAACACGACGGGGAACTCCAGGCCCTTCGCGGTGTGCAGGGTCATGAGCGTGACCACGCCCTGCCCGGGCCCGCCGTCGCCGTCGCCGTCGTCGGCCGGGATCTGGTCCGAGTCCGCGACGAGCGAGACGCGCTCGAGGAAGTCGGCGAGGTCGCCCTCCGGCTCGGCCTGCTCGAACTCGGTCGCGACGGCGTGCAGCTCGGCGAGGTTCTCGACCCGCGACTGGTCCTGCGGGTCCTCGCTCGCCCGCAGCTCCGCGAGGTAGCCCGTGCGGTCGAGCACCGCGCCCAGCACCTCCGCCGGCCCGGCGGTCGCGGCCAGCGCGCGCAGGTCGGCCATCATCTCGGCGAACGCCCGCAGGCCGGTGACCGCGCGGGTGCCCAGGCCCGGCGCCTCGTCGGCACGCTCCAGCGCCGCCCCGAACGAGATGCGCTCCCGCTCGGCGAAGGCCGCGAGCATGGCCTCGGAGCGGTCGCCCAGGCCGCGCTTGGGGACGTTGAGGACGCGACGCACGTTGACGTCGTCGTCCGGGTTGGCCAGCGCCCGCAGGTAGGCGACGGCGTCCTTGATCTCGCGGCGCTCGTAGAACCGGGTGCCGCCGACGACCTTGTAGGGCAGGCCGACGCGGATCAGCACCTCCTCGAGGGCGCGCGACTGCGCGTTGGTCCGGTAGAAGACCGCCACGTCGCCCGGGCGCACGCCGTCGGAGTCGCCGAGCCGGTCGATCTCCTCGGCGACGAACCGCGCCTCCTCGTGCTCGTTGTCCGCGACGTAGCCCACGATCTGAGGCCCCGCGCCCGAGTCCGTCCACAGCCGCTTGGGCTTGCGGCCAGGATTGCGCGAGATCACCGCGTTCGCGGCCGAGAGGATCGTCTGGGTGGAGCGGTAGTTCTGCTCGAGCAGGATCGTGCGCGCGTCCGGGTAGTCCGCCTCGAACTCGAGGATGTTGCGGATCGTCGCGCCGCGGAAGGCGTAGATGGACTGGTCGGCGTCGCCCACGACCGTCAGCTCGCCCGGCCCGAGGCCGGCCGACGGCCGGCTGAGCTCGCGGACCAGCACGTACTGCGCGTGGTTCGTGTCCTGGTACTCGTCGACGAGGATCTGCCGGAACCGCCGCCGGTAGTGCTCCGCGATCTCCGGGTGGCCCTGCAGCAGCTGCACGGTGCGCATGATGAGGTCGTCGAAGTCGAGCGCGTGCGCCTGGCGCAGCCGCTCCTGGTAGCGCGAGTAGACCGCCGCGAGCGCCTCGTCGAACTGGTTGGCCTCGCCCGACGCCGCGCCGGACGACGCGGCGTACGTCGCCGGGTCGACCAGCTCGTCCTTGAGGTTGGAGATCTTGCCCGCGAGCGCCTTGGCCGGGTGCTTCTTGGGGTCCAGGTCGAGCTCGCGCGCGACCATCGTGATGAGCCGCTGCGAGTCCGCCGAGTCGTAGATCGAGAAGGACGAGCGCAGCCCCAGCGCCGCGTGCTCCTTGCGCAGGATCCGCACGCACGCGGAGTGGAAGGTCGAGACCCACATCGAGCGCGCCGCGGGGCCCACCAGCTGCTCGACGCGCTCGCGCATCTCGGCCGCGGCCTTGTTGGTGAACGTGATCGCGAGGATCTCCGAGGGCCGCGCGCGCCGGGTCGCGAGCTGGTGCGCGATGCGGTGCGTGAGCACGCGCGTCTTGCCCGAGCCGGCGCCGGCCACGATCAGCAGGGGCGTCCCGGTGTGCAGCACCGCCTCCCGCTGCTCGGGGTTCATCCCCACGAGCAGCGCGTCCGCACGCTCCTGGTCCACCCCGCGGTCGTGGGGTCGGCCACCGTCGCCCGAGGGGCGGGCGCCGTCGTCGGACGCCGACGGCGCGGCGTCGTCCTCGCGCGGGGGGACGACGCGCGGCAGCGCGGTCTCGGAGCGGTGCAGGCCGGGCAGCGGCAGGTCGGAGAAGAGGGTGTTCATCGCCCCTCCAGCGTAGGCGCGACCACCCACAGCCCGGGCACCGTCCGGCGGGTCGTCAGACGGTGACGTGCTCGCGCAGGCGGCGTGAGGTCGCGGCGAGGTCGCGCGCGGCGTCGCGGATCGCGTCGAGCTCGCTCGACGTGCGCCGGGACGACGCGTCGACCGCGTCGAGCTCGTCGGCGATGCCGCGGCCGCCGTCGGCCGCCTGCGCGACGCCGGCCGCCATGGCCGCCGTGGTCGCCGTCTGCTCCTCGACGGCGCCGGCGATGGTCGTCTGGAACTCGCTGATCCGCGCGATGATCACGCCGATCCGCGTGATCTCGTCCGCGGCACGGGTGACAGCACCCTGGATCGAGTCGACCTGCGAGGAGATGTCGCCGGTGGCCCGCGCCGTCTCGCGCGCGAGCTCCTTGACCTCACCCGCGACCACGGCGAAACCCTTGCCGGCGTCGCCGGCGCGCGCCGCCTCGATCGTCGCGTTGAGCGCGAGGAGGTTCGTCTGCTCCGCGATCGCCGTGATGACCTTCACGACGGAGCCGATCTGCGTGGACGACGCGCCGAGCGCCTCGACCGTGCCCTTCGTCGCGTCCGCCGCCTGGACCGCCTCCTCCGCGATCCTGGCGACCGCGTGCGCGTTGCGCGCGATCTCCCCGATCGACGCGCCCATCTGGTGGGTCCCGGCGGCGACGGCGTCGATCCCCGTGCTGACCTCCTGCGCGGTGCGGCTCACCGAGGCGGTGCGCCGCGTCGTGCGCTCGGCCTCCACCGCCAGGCCGTCGCTCGTCGCGACGAGCTGGGCGGCCGCCTCGTCCAGGCGGCCGACGGCCTCGCCCACCCCGTCGGCCACGGCGGCGGAGCGGTCCAGCGCGCCGTTGAGCGCGGTCGCGAGCTGCTCGAGCTCGGTGCGACCGCGGCCCACCGGCAGCCGGGTGGTGACGTCCCCGCTGCTCAGCAGCTCGGTCGCCTGCCGGATCGGGCGCACGACGGAGCGCCCGATGACCAGCGCGATGCCGCCGGCGACGAGCACGACGAGCGCGCCGCTGAGCAGGAGCCGCCCCGCCTCCTGGAGCGCCACCGCCCGGACGTCGTCGACGTACACGCCCGAGCCGATGACCCAGCCCCAGGGCTCGTACCCGACGACGTAGGACACCTTCGGCTGCGGGTCCTCGGCGCCCGGCTTGGGCCACTGGTAGTGGACGAAGCCCGAGCCCTCGGCCTGGACGACCTCGACCATCTCGACGAACAGGTGCTTGCCGTCCGGGTCCGCGTTCTCGGTGAGGTCCGTGCCGTCGAGCTCGGGCTTCATCGGGTGCATGACCATGGTCGGGTGCATGTCGTTGATCCAGAAGTACTCCTCGCCGGAGTACCGCAGCGTGCTGACCGCGCGCACGGCGGCGTCCTGCGCCTCCTCCGTGGACAGGTCACCCGCCTCCGCGAGGGCGCCGTGGTGCGCGAGGACCCCGAGGGCGGTCTCCACGACCGTGCGCGTCGCGGCCTGCCGCTCCGCCATGATCCGACGTTCCACCTGGGCCGAGGCCACCGCGACCAGCACGCCCAGGCCCAGGGCCAGCACGAGGACCATGACGGCGAGCCGCGCGGTCACGGACAGGGAGGACAGACGCTTCACGGCGGACTCCAACGCTCGGGTGCGGTCCCATCGGCGCCGCGAGCCCGCGGATGAGGCCTACGTCACACCCGGTGCGTGACCACCGGCCGTCTCAGAGCAGGCGACGCGCGGCGGCCCACCGCGTGAGCTCGTGCCGGGACGAGAGCTGGAGCTTGCGCAGCACCGCGGAGACGTGGCTCTCGACGGTCTTGATCGAGATGAACAGCTCCGAGGCGACCTCGCGGTAGCTGTAGCCCCGCGCGATGAGGCGCATCACCTCCCGCTCGCGGGCACTGAGCCGGTCGAGCTCGTCGTCCCCGGTGGCGACGTCGCCCGCCGCCGCGCCGAAGGCGTCCAGGACGAACCCCGCGAGCCGCGGCGAGAAGACGGCGTCGCCCCCCGCGACGCGCCGCACGGCGTCGCACAGGTCCGGCCCCGAGATCGCCTTGGTGACGTAGCCGCGCGCGCCGGCGCGGATCACGGCCACGACGTCCTCCGCCGCGTCGGAGACCGACAGGGCGAGGAACCGCGTCGTGGGCAGCAGGTCCGCGCACGCCGTGATGACCTCGGCCCCGCCGCCGCCCATGCCTCCCGGCAGGTGCACGTCGAGGACGACGACGGGCGGGCGCAGCGCACGGACCGTGGCCACCGCGCCGTCGACGTCGTCCGCCTCACCGACCACGCGGATCGACCCGTCGAGGGACGCCTTGACCCCCGCCCGGAACATCAGGTGGTCGTCGACCAGGACGACGTCGAGCGGGGTCGCGCCCGTGGTTGCGGCGCTGGTCATGGCTTCTCCTCCTCCGTCGGCAGGCACAGGTGCACCTCGGTGCCCCGTCCCGGCCGGCTCTGCACGGTGGCGGTGCCGCCCCTGCGGTGCACCCGCCCGATGATCGACTCCCGCACGCCGAAGCGGTCGGCCGGCACCTCCGCCAGCTCGAAGCCGTCCCCGTGGTCGCGCACGAACACCTCGACCGTGCCTCCGCCCACCTCGAGGTACAGCGACACCGGTGGACGGCCGTGCACGACGGCGTTGACGAGCGCCTCGCGCGTCGCCTGCAGCAGGGCGTCCGTGGCGTCGTCGGGCACCACGTCGCCGACGACGACGGTCTCGATGGTCGCGCCCCGGCCGTCCTCGATCTCGCCGACGAGCTGCTTGAGGTCCGCGGCCAGCGAGGTGCCCGGCACGCGGCGGTCGTCGTAGAGCCACGCGCGCAGCTCGCGCTCCTGCGCACGGGCCAGACGGGCGACGTCGTCGGGCTGGTCGGCGCGAGCCCGGATCAGCGCGAGCGTCTGCAGGACGGAGTCGTGGAGGTGGGCCGCGATGTCGGCGCGCTCGGACTCGCGCGCGCGGGCGGCGCGCTCGTCGCCCAGCTCGCGCACGAGGCGCAGGCCCCAGGGGGCCAGCACGACGGCGGCGCCGGTGAGCACCGCGAGCGCCGCGACGGCCGAGCGCACGAGCGCGTCCATCGGCTCGTCCTGCCCGACGAGCAGGAAGACGCCGGCGCCCGCGAGCACCGTGCCGCCGAGGAGCCGGACCACGCTCACGCGCCCCCGCCCGCCCGTGCGGGACAGGGCACGGTCGCGCTGCAGCGCGTCGAGCTGGCTCCAGGCGAGGGCGGTGCCGCCCAGCAGGATCAGCGTCGGGAGCACCCACGTCTGGTCCACGGCCGCGCCGGACCGCATCGCGATGAGGAGGCCGGCCGCGCCGAGCAGCAGCACGCCGACGCCGATGTCCGTGAGCGGGACGCGCCGGCCCGGCGCGCTCAGCCGTGGCGCGAGCCGCGACATCACCGCGGGGCGCTCCTCGGCGGCCGCGATGGCGGGGTCCCCGCCCGGGACGGTCACCCAGAACCACACGTAGAGCAGGGCACCCGCCCCCGCGAACGGGACCAGCAGCACCATGACGGCGCGCACCGCCGCGACCGGCACCTCCAGGTGGGCCGCCAGGCCGGCGCACACGCCGCCCACGACGCGCCCGCGCGGCGGGCGGCGCAGCGGGAGCCGCGTGCGCGCCGGCGTGCCGGCGGCCACCGGCCCCCGCGGTCCCGGGAACGTGCTCGTGGTCACGGGAGCATCGTCACACGTCCGACGCCGCCACCGGGACGGCTGACGGCGCCGCACCGAGGTCCCCGGGTCAGGTTCCGGGTCCGCGCACCCGCCCGCTCAGGGTCGGGCCGTCAGGGTTCAGGGTCCGGTCAGGGCTGGCCCCGATACCCGCGGGCCGCGCGACGGACGAGCATGGCTGCCATGGACGAGAAGCACGATCCCACCGCACGACCTCCGGGCGCCGAGAGCTCGCCGCCGCCGCCGCCCCCGCCCACCGGTGCGCCGCCCAGCACCGGGCTGGACTCGTTCTTCGACAGCGTCCGGCGCCTCGGCGTGGTCCGCACGCAGGACCGGTGGATCGGTGGCGTCGCCGGGGGCCTCGCCGCCCGGTTCGGCATCGACCCGCTGGTCACGCGCGGCCTGCTCGCCGTGGGCGTGCTGCTGGGCGGCCTCGGGCTCGTCGTGTACGCGATCGGCTGGCTGCTCCTGCCGGAGCAGTCGGACGGCCGGATCCACCTCCAGCAGCTCTTCCGCGGTGACGTGGACGCCGCCGTGGTCGGCGGGATCGCGATGCTCGTCGCCGGCCTGTCCGCGAGCGACGGCTGGGGTGCCGGCCCGTGGTGGGGCTTCGACCTCGGCTGGTGGCACCCGCTGCTGTGGGTGAGCGCCGTCGCGATCGTCGTGGTCCTCGTGGTCACGGGCGCGAACCGTGCCGGTCCCCGCCCCACCCCACCCGCGGGGCCTGCCGGCACCCGCCGTACCGAAGGACCGGTGACGACCTTGTACCCGAACGCGCCCTCCCCGACGTCGCCGCCGTACCCGACCGGGTCGTACCCGACCGCGCCGTACCCGACGGAGCCGTACCCGACCGCGCCGTACGCGACGACGTCGACCACCGAGCGCCCGATCACCGACGACGCGACGGCCGCGTACCCGGCATGCGGGCCCTCGACCACGGCGTACCCGACGGCCGGGCCCTCGACCACGGCGTACCCGACCGCCGCGAGCCCTGCGTCCTCCCCGGCCGCCGTGCCGTACGCCGCGCCCGTGGCGACCCGGCGGCGCCCGCAGGGGCCGGGTCCCGCCACGCTCGCCCTGGTGGCCGCGCTCGCCCTCCTCGTCTTCGCAGGCCTGCTCTACGCGAGCCGGGTGGGCACCTTCACCGGTCCGGTCCTCCTGACGTCCGGCGCCGTCGCCGTGACCCTCCTGGGGGTCGCGATCATCGTGGCCGGGCTCCGCGGCCGGCGCGCCGGTGGCCTCGGCGGGCTCGCCGTCCTCCTGACGATCGTGCTGCTGCCGGCCGGGACCTTCGCGAGCTCGAGGGACGACGGCGGGACCGACTGGAGCTGGGAGGGCCGCGACGGCACCGCGGTCGGCAGTGTGGACCGGACGCCGACGTCGGTGGCCGAGGCCGAGGCCGGCTACTCCGTCGGCGCGGGCGACGTGAGGCTCGACCTCACCGAGCTGCCGCTCGAGGAGGGCGAGACCGTCGTCGTACCGATCGAGGTCGCCGCCGGGGACGTGAGGGTGGTGGTGCCGCAGGGCGCGACCGTCGAGGCCGAGGTCCTGGTCCTCGCCGGCCAGGTCTACTGGTTCGGGGACAAGGTCTACGACGGCATGGGGGCCGCCAGCGAGCGCACGTACCGGTCCGACGAGGTCACGGCCGGCACCGAGCCCGTCCTGCGCCTCGAGATCGACCTGGCCGCCGGCCGCGTCGAGGTCGGTGACGGCCGATGAGCGCCGAGGACCAGCACCCCGCCGACCCGCCGCACGAGGCGGGCGAGCCGCAGCCGACCACGCAGACCCCGGAGGACACCGTGGACGAGACCACCGAGCACCCCACCGCGAGCACGAACCCCACCGACGCCACCGGCCGCGCGAGCGACGAGTCGCACGTCGACGAGCCGGCCGCCCAGGAGCGGGTCGCGCACGAGCCGGCCGCGACGCCGTGGCTGCCCGGGGAGGAGGTCGCGCGCGAGCCCGTCGCCACGCCGCCGGCCGAGACGACGCTGGTCGGGGCGCCGGTGGTCGAGGCGGACGGGATCCGCGTCGGGACAGTCGTGTGGGGCCTGGTCGTCGCGGCCGTGGGGCTCGGCCTCGTCGCGTTCGCCTCCGGGGTCTGGTTCGACCTGGAGCTGGCGCTGATCATCCTGGTCGCCGCCGCCGGCGTGGCCCTGCTCGTCGGGTCGCTCCTGACGGGGCGCCGCCGCCGAGGCTGACCGTCGGGCTGACCCTCGGGCCGACATGGCGAAGGCCGCACCGGGTCCGGTGCGGCCTTCGCCATGCGGACTCTGTCAGGCGGCAGGACCCGTCGGCCGCACGATCTGCGCACCGGCCGGAGCCAGGGCACGCAGGGCGTAGCCGATGAGCAGGAAGAGCAGGCCCATGCCCGCCGCGAAGGCCGCCACGCCGAAGGCGATGACGGAGGTGAAGAGCGAGCTGCGCAGGAACGACGCGTTCATCATCGTGACGCGCACCGGGTCGTCCTGCTCGAGCTCGGCGTAGGTCTTGCCGTCGGACGCGGCAAGCGCGTGGGTGTTGATGATGTCGGCCTGGTAGTAGGCGTCCAGGGGGCCGTCGACGAGCTCGCCCCCGAACATCTGGGCGTCGTCGGCGACGGTGATGTTCTCGTCGACGAGCTGGGTGCGGACCATCACCCACGTGGCCGCTCCGGCGACGATGAGGACGACGCCCGCGATCATGGAGAGAAGGCCGACGACACGGACCGGCTTGGTGCTGGACATGGTGACACCTCTCGGGAGCAGTGCCGCACCGGCGGACCGGCACGCGGGGCCGTTCGCCGCGGCTCCGCTCCCTACTGTGCCAAAGGACCGGGCGCCCGACCGGGGGACACGGCCCCCGCGAGGACGCGGGCGCGGGCGTACTCGGCCTCCGCGGCCGCGAGCGTCGTCGGCCAGTCGAACCGGGGACGCCGTCGCACCGCGTTCTCGCGCAACCTGCCGAGGAGGCCACGGTCCCGGGCCAGCGACACGAGAGCGCGGGCCATGGCGGCGTCGTCGTCCACGAGCAGGCCGTCCTCGCCGTCGGTGACGAACTCGGCGATGCCCGTCCCGCGCCGGGCGAGCACGACGAGGCCGGCGGTCCGGGCCTCGAGCGCCGCGATGCCGAACGCCTCGAGCGCGGCGGGGGCCAGGAAGACGTCGGCGTCCGCGTAGGCGGCACGCACCTCCTCGCGCGGCACCCGGCCGCGCAGCGTCACGACGTCGGCCAGGTCGCGCCGCTCGATGCTGCGCTGCATCGCCGCGCGGCGCGGGCCGTCGCCCAGGACGTCGACCCGCAGCGCGCCGGCCGGCAGCTGCATCGTGGCGTCCTCCACGACGCCGATCAGGGCTCCCCCGCGCTTGCGCGGGGCGAGGCGCATCGTGGCGACGCACCGCACGGGGCCCCCGACCGGGCCGCCCCCGGCGGCGGCCGCCGGCGCCCAGCGCTCGAGGTCCATCCCGTTGGGGACGACGGCGACCGGCGCGCCGAAGGCGTCGCGGACCCGCTCGGCGGCGGCCGAGCTCACGGCCGAGAGCGCCACGGGTGCCTGCGCCCACCGGCTGCGCCGCACGGCCGCGCCCAGCAGCGGCACGGCGCCGTCGAGCATGCAGTGCCAGGTGATCGCGAGCGGGCTGCCGTGGGCCAGGGCCACGCGCGCCCCGTCGAACGCGAAGGGCGACACGACGCCCGCGTGCACGTGGACGACGTCGGGCCGGTGGTCGTCGAGGAGCGCGCGCACGCGCGGCGGCGCCGCCGGGTTCACGGGCAGGTCGAAGGGCATCCGGGCCCCGAGGCGGTGGACCACCACGCCGTCGTCGTCGTGGGCGACCCCGCCCCGCTCCCCGGCGGGCCCGGGCGTCGCGGTCAGGACGTGCACCTCGTGCCCGGCCGCGACCTGGGCGCGCGCGAGGTCGCGGACCTGCGACTCGATCCCGCCGGTGCGGGGCGCGTAGCAGTCGGACACGTGGAAGATGCGCACAATGGGCAGGCTAGCCCCGGCCGGTGTCGCGAGGGGCCGCGCGACGTCCACCCGGTTCCCTCCCGTCCCGCCCGCACCTGCCGATAGGACGACATGGGTACCCGGCCGATCCACGTGCACGCGGGGTTCGCCGGGCTCACCGGCCTGCTGTCCGTGGTCGCGCTCGTCTCGGGCCCCGCGGTCGGGCTCACGGCCGTGGTCCTGTCCGGGCTCGTCCCCGCCGCGCTCTTGGCGTGGCTGCTCGTGCGGCGCCGGGTCCAGGACCCGACGATGTGGTGGTTCGCCCTCGCGGCCCTGGTGCTCCTCGCGCTGCACAACGTCGAGTCCCTGCGCCAGGTGGGCCTGGCCGGTCGGCCCGCCGCCACCGGCCTGCTCTCGCTCGCGACGCTCCCGCTCGGGTACGCCGCACTGCTCGTCGCCGCCCTGCTCATCACGTCCCGCTACGCCCGCACCGACGTCGGCGGCATCGTCGACGCCGTCCTCATCGCGCTCTCCGGCGCGAGCCTGGTGTGGGTCACGGCGCTGAGCCCGGCGCTGACCAGGCTCGACGCGACCGCGGGGACGAGGACCTACAACGTCGTCGTGGTCCTCATCGTGTCCGGTATCGCGGGCGCGGTCGTCCGGGCGGTCATGACCTCGCGTCAGGCCCGGCCGACGCTGTCCTACCTGCTCGTCGCCGTCCTGGCGACCCTGGTCGGCAACGCCGCGCTCCTCCTGACGACGGACCCCGTCACGGGCGCCACGGCGCGGTGGGTCGAGGTGCTCTGGATCATCGGCTACGTCGCGGTGGCGGCGGGCGCGGCCCACCCGGCGCACGCCCACCTGGTGGCCCCGAGCACGCCCCGGGACGGCCGGCTCACGACGGCCCGGCTCGTGCTGCTCGGCGCCGTGCTGGCCCTCAACCCCGTCCTGGCGGGCATCACGGCCCTGCAGGGGCGGGCGGACGTGCTGCTGCTGGTCGCGGCGTCGCTGCTCGTCGTCCCCCTCGCGATGCTGCGCGTCGGGCAGCTCGCCCGGCTCCACGCGGCGGCCGAGGCGCGGCTCGCACGCCTCGCGACGCACGACGACCTCACGGACCTGCCCAACCGGCGCGCCATCGACGACCACCTGGAGGCGGTGCTGGGGCGCGTCGCCGACCGCCGTGCCGCGGGCGCCGTCGTGCTCTTCGTCGACCTGGACGACTTCAAGCTCGTCAACGACCGGCACGGCCACCGCCTCGGCGACGCGCTGCTGGTGACCGTGGCGCAGCGCCTGCGCGCCGCCGTCCGGGCGGGCGACCTGGTCGGGCGCTTCGGCGGCGACGAGTTCGTCGTCGTGCTCGAGGGCGAGCCGGACCTCGTGCGGCCCGAGGCCGAGGCCAGGATCGACGCCGCGCTCGACGCCCCCGTGCACCTCGGCGACGTCGTGACCTCCGCGGGCGCGAGCCTGGGCGCTGCCGAGGTGAGGCCGGGCGACCGGGTCACGGCCGAGCAGCTGCTCTCCGTCGCGGACGCCCGGATGTACGCGCGCAAGCGCGGGCGTCAGGCCGCGGAGGCGCCGCGGGGGTAGGTCACTCCCACTCGATCGTGCCCGGCGGCTTGCTCGTGACGTCGAGGGTCACACGGTTGATCTC
Source organism: Actinotalea sp. JY-7876 (assembly GCF_014042015.1). Lineage (NCBI taxonomy): Bacteria > Bacillati > Actinomycetota > Actinomycetes > Micrococcales > Cellulomonadaceae > Actinotalea > Actinotalea sp. JY-7876. The sequence goes on from NZ_CP059493.1 coordinate 2,832,183, forward strand.
GCGGACCTCGTTGGTGATCCGCGTCGAGATCGTCGCCAGCACGTCGTAGGGCACCCGCGCCCAGTCGGCCGTCATGGCGTCCTCGGACGTCACCGGCCGCAGCACCACCGGGTGGCCGTAGGTGCGGCCGTCCCCCTGGACGCCCACCGAGCGGACGTCGCCGAGGAGCACGACCGGGCACTGCCAGATCTGACGGTCCAGGCCCGCGCGCGTCAGCTCCTCGCGCGCGATGGCGTCGGCCTCGCGCAGCACGTCGAGGCGCTCGGCCGTGACCTCGCCGATGATCCGGATGCCGAGGCCGGGCCCGGGGAAGGGCTGGCGCCACACGATCGCGTCCGGCAGGCCGAGCTCGACCCCGACCGCGCGGACCTCGTCCTTGAACAGCGACCGCAGCGGCTCGACGAGCTCGAACTGCAGGTCGTCCGGCAGGCCACCGACGTTGTGGTGCGACTTGATGTTGGCCGCGCCCTCGCCGCCGCCGGACTCGACGACGTCCGGGTACAGCGTGCCCTGCACGAGGAAGCGCACCTCCTCGCCGTGCGCGCCGCTCTCCTGCACGACCTCGCGCGCGGCGGCCTCGAACACGCGGATGAACTCGCGGCCGATGATCTTGCGCTTGGTCTCGGGGTCCGTGACCCCCGCGAGCGCGCCGAGGAAGCGCTCGCGCGCGTCCACGACCTTGAGCTGGACGCCGGTGGCGGCCACGAAGTCCGTCTCCACCTGCTCGGCCTCGCCCTTGCGCAGCAGGCCGTGGTCGACGAAGACGCAGGTGAGCTGGTCACCGACGGCCTTCTGGACCAGCGCGGCGGCGACGGCGGAGTCGACGCCGCCGGAGAGCCCGCAGATCACGCGGGCGTCGCCGACCTGGGCGCGGATCCGCTCGACCTGCTCGGCGATGACGTTGCCCGCCGTCCAGTCCGGGCTCAGGCCCGCGCCGCGGTACAGGAAGTTCTCCAGGGCGTGCTGGCCGAGCGGCGAGTGCCTGACCTCGGGGTGCCACTGCAGGCCGAAGAGCCGGCGCTCGCGGTCCTCGAACGCCGCCACCGGCGAGCCCGACGACGTCGCCAGGACGCTGAAGCCCTCGGGCGCGGCGTGCACGGCGTCGCCGTGGCTCATCCACACCGACTGCTCCGTGGGTGAGCCCGTGAGCAGCACGCCCGTCTGCGGCACGCTGACGTGGGTGCCGCCGTACTCGCGCGAACCGGTCTGCGCGACGTCGCCGCCGAGCGCCTGCGCCATCGCCTGGAAGCCGTAGCAGATGCCGAGCACGGGCACGCCGGTCTCGAACAGGGCCGGGTCCACGGCCGGCGCACCCTCGGCGTAGACGCTCGCCGGACCGCCGGACAGGATCACCGCGGAGGGCTTCTTGGCGAGGATCTGCTCGACCGACGCCGTGTGCGGAACGATCTCGGAGTAGACCTTGGCCTCGCGCACGCGGCGCGCGATGAGCTGCGCGTACTGGGCGCCGAAGTCGACGACGAGGACGGGTCCCGCCTCGTCGGGCGTCGGGGTGGTCGGGGAAGCCGGCTGCGCGGAGTCGCTCACCCTCCCGAGTCTAGTGAGGCGCCGTCGTGCCCATGACGGGCGTCCGCCCCGCGGCGGACCGCTGCAGGACCGCGCCGACGCCGAGCGCGAGGCCGGTCCCGAGCACCAGCTCGACCGCGAGCACTGCCACGCGCTCGACGTCCAGGTAGACGTGGCCCGTGGAGGCCAAGGTCACCAGCACGTCGACGACGGTCCCCACCACCAGCACCGGGACGCCGGCGACAACCCAGTGCCACAGCGGCCGGCCGGCGGCCCGCCCCGGCGGCAGGCTGAAGCTCAGGACGGCCATGAGGACGCCGACCAGCCCGGCGACGACGCCGGCGACCGTCAGCGCCGCGTACAGGCCGAACCCCGGCACCGTCCCCTGGAACAGGATGGCGACCATCCCCGCGCCCGTGGCGATCACGCGGGCGACCAGCACGCCGACCAACCACGCGAGCGCGACCCGCCGGGCGCCCAGCGCGGGTACCGCGCGCTGGGGCAGGGGTGCGGTCACCGGCGTGCGCCGGCGGTGGTGCGGGCGACGGGGCGCCCGGTGGCGACCTGCGCCTCGCCGTCGGTGTGGACCCGGCGCTCGACCACGAACGACATCACGGGGACGACGCCCCCGAGCACCATCGCGACCAGGCGGCCGAAGCGCCAGCGCATCGTCGACCACAGGTCCATCACCGTCACGAGGTAGACGACGTAGACCCAGCCGTGGGCGAAGGGGATCCACTCGATCCAGCGCAGGACGTCGTCGCCGGGCTGGATCGCGTACTTGATCGTCATCTCGACGACGAGGATCAGGAGCATCACGCCCGTGACCCACGCCATCACGCGGTAGCGCGTGAGCGCTCCGGTCGCCTTGGTCACCCAGTCCTTGCCCGCCACGCGAACCCCTCCGTCCGGCCGATCGCTGCGCCCATCCTGCCGCACCGGCCGACCCGCCCGGGGCCACGCGCGGCGTCGCTCACCCTCCCGCGTCTAGTGAGGCGCCGTCGTGCCCATGACGGGCGTCCGCCCGGCGGCGGACCGCTGCAGGACCGCGCCGACGCCGACCGCGACGCCCGCGGCGAGCAGCACCCCGAGCGCGTCGAGGGCGAGCGCGACGACGTCGGGAGAGATCACGTGGAGCAGCAGCGACGCGTCGACCGGGTACCCCCACGTCAGCAGCCAGACGACCACGCCGAGCACCTGCACCACCAGCACCGGCGGCACACCGGCCAGGAGCCAGTGCCACCAGGGCCGCCCCCCGGCGCGGCCGCCGGCGGCGAGCACGAGGACCGCGACGACCGCACCGAGGGCCGCGAGCACCGGGCCGGTGGCGTAGCCCGCCACGATGGCGAGGTCGATGTCCACCAGGCTGAAGAGCAGCACGTTCTGCGCCATGCCGAGCAGCTCGATCGTCACGACGCCGGCGAGCCACGCGAGCAGCAGGCGGCCGGCACCCAACGAACGCTGCGGAGGCCGCGGGCGTCCCGGCTGATCCGGGCGTCCGGTCGGACGGTGCCCCGGTCCGGGCGGGGGCGGCGCGCCATCGATCATGCTCACAAGGTAGAGGAGAACCAGCCGCGCGCGAAGGGGATCCACTCGAGCCGGCGCCGCTCGCGGCGTGCCGTGCTGCGGTACATAAAGCGGTCAGGTGATGTCGCAGGTGGGACGTACCGTTGCTGACCGTGCGCCAGCTTCCCTACGCCGATCCCGGCACCCCTCCCCTGACGTCCGCAGCCGCCTACCTCTGGTGGGTGGCGCGACGCCAGGGCGGGCTCATGGTCGCCGCCGCCGTGATGGCCATCGGCTCGTCGGTCTCCCTCGCGGCGCTGCCGTACATGCTGGGCCGCGTCGTCGACGGCGGCCTCGACGACGGCCTCTCGCGCGAGCTGCTGCTCGGCACCCTGGCCCTGCTCGGCGTCGGCCTCGTGCTCGTCGTCTGCAACGTCGTGGGGCACCGGCTCGAGGTCGAGAACTGGCTCCGGGGCGCGTTCCGGACCTCGCAGCTGGTCGGGCACCACGTCAGCCGCACGGGCGACGCCGTGACCGCCGAGCTGCCGACCGGCGAGGTGGTCTCCACCGTCGCCTCCGACTCGCTGCGCGTCGGCGAGGTGTACTACACGACGTCGCGCTTCGTCGGCGGCGTCGTGGCGTACGTCGTCGTCGCCTTCCTGCTGCTGAACAGCTCCGTGACGCTCGGCGTCGCCGTCCTGGTCGGGCTGCCCGCGGTCGCCGGCGTGCTGGCCCTGCTCGTGCGGCCGCTGCAGAAGCGCCAGGCGGCCCAGCGCGAGGCCGCGGGCCGGCTCACCACGCTGGGTGCCGACACCGTCTCGGGCCTGCGCGTGCTGCGCGGCATCGGGGGCGAGGAGGTCTTCGCCGGGCGGTACCGCGCGCAGTCCCAGCGCGTGCGCGAGGCGGGTGTGCGCGTCGCGCAGACGCAGTCGCTCCTCGACGCGATGCAGGCCCTGCTGCCGGGGCTGTTCCTCGCCGCGGTCGTGTGGTTCGGCGCCCGCCTGGCGCTGTCCGGCGAGATCACGCCCGGGCAGCTCGTCGCCTTCTACGGCTACGCCGCGTTCCTCACGGAGCCCCTCCAGGCCGCGACGCAGTTCCTGCACACCATGACCCGCGCCGTCGTCGGCGTGCGCAAGATCCTCACGGTGCTGCGCGTCCCGGTGACCGGCGCCGAGGCGGAGCAGGCCGGGCCGGCGACGGCCGGCCGACCCACCGCCATGCCCGCCACCAACGACCTGGTCGACGAGGACACCGGCCTGGTGGTGCCCGCGGGACGCGTCGTGGCCCTGGTCAGCGCCGACCCGGACGAGACCGCGGCCGTGGCCACCCGGCTCGGGCTGCTGGGCACCGAGAACGCCGACGCGGGTGCCCGGGTGCGCCTCGGCGGCGTCCCCCTCGCCGAGCTGGGGCTGGCCGAGGTCCACCGCCGCATCGTGGTCGCCGAGTCCACGCCGCACCTGTTCACCGGCACGCTGCGCGACGAGCTGGCCGTCCGGGACGGGGCCGGTGACGACGGCGACGAGCGCCTGCTCGCGGCGCTCGAGGCCGCCGACGCGCACGACGTGCTCGACGCGCTCCCCGGGCGTCTCGACGGCGAAGTCGCCGAGAAGGGCCGCTCGCTGTCGGGTGGCCAGCGCCAGCGCGTGGCGCTGGCCCGGTCGCTGCTGACCGAGCCCGAGGTGCTCGTGCTCGTGGAGCCGACGTCGGCCGTCGACGCGCACACCGAGGCGCGCATCGCGGAGCGGCTGGCCGCCTACCGGGCAGGGCGCACGACCGTCGTCGTGACGTCGAGCCCGCTCGTGCTCGACCGCGTGGACGAGGTCGTCCTGCTCGCGGGCGGCGTGGTCCGCGCCCGGGGCACGCACCGCGAGCTCCTGGCGCCCGGCGCCGGGGCCCAGGGGCGCGCGTACCGCGCCGTCGTCAGCCGGGCCTCGGCCGACGCCGAGACCCAGACCGATCAGGGGACCACCGAGGAGGTGCGCCGTGAAGCTGCCCGTCGCTGACAGCGCCGCGCTGCGCGCGCACACCGGGGTGCTGCTGCGGCGGCACCGGGCCGCGCTGGCCCGCGTCCTGCTGCTCCACACCCTGGCGGCGACCGCGGGTCTGGCGGGCCCCTGGCTCCTCGGGCGCATGGTGGACGCGGTGACGCACGGCACCAGCGCGTCGTTCGTCGACCAGGCCGTGGCGTTCCTCGTGCTCGCGGTCCTCGCCCAGACCGTGCTGATCCGCTACGCCCAGCGCGGCGCCATGGTGCTGGGCGAGACCGTGTTCGCCGAGCTCCGCGAGGAGTTCGTGGGCACGGTGACGCGGCTGCCGCTGTCGACCGTCGAGCGCGCCGGCACCGGTGACCTCGTGGCCCGCACGACCAACGACATCGACCGCGTCCAGCACACGATCCGCTTCGGCGTGCCGCGCGTCCTGGTCTCGGCGGCGACCATCACGCTCACGCTCGCGGCCGCCGTCGCCGTGAGCTGGCAGGTGGCCGCGGCGCTGGTCGTCGGCGCCCCGAGCGTGGTCCTGACCACGCGCTGGTACCTGCGGCGTGCGGCGCCCGCCTACCTGCGCGAGTCGGCCGCCTACGCCACGCTCAACGGCACGATCACGGAGTCGGTCGAGGGTGCGCGGACCGTGGATGCGCTGGGGCTGGGCCGTCGCCGGCGCGAGCGCGTCGACGCCGACCTGCGCGAGGCGTTCGCCGCCGAGAGCCACACGCTCTGGCTGCGCAGCATCCTGTTCCCCGGCATCGACCTGTCGTTCGTCCTGCCGGTCGTCGCCACCGTGCTGTGGGGCGCCTGGCTGGTGTCGACCGGCTCGGTGAGCGTCGGCGCGGTCACCACCATCGCCGTGTACGCGCTGCAGGTGATGCACCCGATCGGCGAGCTCATCTACTGGCTCGACGAGATCCAGGTCGGCGCCACCTCCCTCGCCCGGATCATCGGCGTGCAGCAGGTGGCACCGGACCGCACCGCCAGGCCGGACGCCGTGCCGGCCGACGAGCACGTCGTCGCCTCGGGCGTGCGCTATGCGTACCGGCCGGGCCACGACGTCCTGCACGGCGTCGATCTCGACCTGGGGCTGGGCGAGCGCCTGGCCGTCGTGGGGCCGTCGGGCGCGGGCAAGTCGACCCTCGGGCGGATGCTCGCGGGCATCCACCCGCCCACGCGAGGGACGGTGACGGTGGGGGGCGTCCCGCTGGTCGACCTGCCCCTGGACGACCTGCGCGGGCACGTCGCGCTCGTGACGCAGGAGCACCACGTCTTCGTCGGCACGATCGAGGAGAACCTGCGGCTGGCCCGTCCCGAGGCGGACGACGACGAGCTGCGCCGTGCGCTCGCCGCCGTCGACGCCACCTGGGTCGACGCGCTGCCCGACGGGCTCGCCACCGAGGTGGGCTCGGGCGGGCTGACGCTGACGCCCGCGCAGGCGCAGCAGGTCGCCCTGGCGCGGCTCGTCCTCCTCGACCCGCACACCCTCGTGCTGGACGAGGCGACCTCGCTGCTCGACCCGCGCGCCGCGCGGCACCTCGAGCGGTCGCTCTCGGCCGTGCTGACCGGCCGCACGGTCGTCGCCATCGCGCACCGCCTCCACACGGCGCACGACGCCGACCGGGTCGCGGTGGTCGACGCCGGCCGGATCACGGAGATCGGCTCGCACGACGAGCTCGTCGCCGCGGGCGGGGAGTACGCCGCGCTGTGGCGGTCCTGGCAGCAGGACTGACGCGCCAGGCCCTCGGCCTCACGTGCGCGTCCGGATCCCGGGCGATGCCTGGTGCGTGTCGGTGGCCGTTAGTACACTAGTTCGATCGGCGGCGAACCGGTGCACAGGGGGCGAGATGGTCCAGGCGGGTGGCGAGGTCGAAGGCCTCGACGCGCTGGTCGCCCGGCTGCGCGCCGACGCCGCCGCGCTGGCGGCGATGCCGTTGAGCGGCCTGGAGGGGCCTCGGGCCTCGGCGGTGCGCCAGGAGCTGCGGGTGGTCGGAGACCAGATCCACCTCGCATCCTCCGTGCTCCTCGCCGCAGTCGAGGCCGACGGGCGCTGGGCCCTGGGCGGCGCGGACCGCACGCTCGCGGGTCACGTGGCCCGCCGGGAGGGCATCGCCTACGGCGACGCGAACCGCCAGGCCCAGCTCGGGCGGGTCATGGGTGAGCTGCCCGTCGCCCGCGACGCGGTCGCGACAGGGGAGATCACGCGCGGCCACGCCGAGGCGCTCAGCCGCCTGGTGTCCTCCCCCGCCCGGCGCGCCGCCCTGGCCAGCGACCTGCCCGACCGCAACGAAGCGTTCTTCGTCGACCAGGCCAAACGCCTGGGGGTCGACGAGTTCCGGCGGCTGGCCAGTCGCATGGCCGCGAAGCTCGACGACCAGGCCGCCGAGCGCGAGCACCGCCAGGCCGTCGCGCTACAGCGCCTCACCTTGACCCCGCGCGGCGACGGCGTCACGGTCGCGGGGTTCCTCACGCACGAGAACGGTCAGCTCCTGGCCACCGCCGTCCGATCCATCGCCGGCGTGCCGGCCAAGGACGACCAGCGGCCCGTCGAGCAGCGCCAGGCCGAAGCGCTGGTCGACCTCGCCCGCCTGGTCCTGGACAAGGGCCTGACCGGTGTCGGCGCACAGGTCCGCCCGCACCTGAACGTCCACGTCTCCTGGGACACCTTCCAGCGCCTGGCCACCGACGCGGCCGCCCGCGACGGCGACGGCGCACCCGCCCAGCGCACCGGGCTCGAAGCCGATCTCCTCGACCCCGCCGAGCTCGACTCCGGCGACCCGGTCCCACCCTCGGTCCTGGCGCGCATCGCCTGCGACTCCGAGGTCACCCGCATCGTGTTCGGACCCGAGAGCCAGATCCTCGACGTCGGCCAGGACGAGCGCACCTACACCAAGGAGCTGCGCCGCGCGGTCATCGCCCGCGACCGGCACTGCCAGTACCCCGGATGCACCGCACCACCCACCCTCGGCGAGATCCACCACATCCGGTGGTGGTCACGCGGCGGCGACACCTCCACCGACAACGGCGTCCTTCTCTGCTGGCACCACCACGACCACGTCCACACCCACGACCTACGCATCACCCGAGTCCCCCACGGGTTCGAGTTCCGACACCCCGACGGCAGACCCGCCGTTCTGCCCGAACCGGCCGAGGCCGGACCACCGGGACGCGCCGTCCCCGCGGCGGTGGAGCGTAGAACCGGCGCACCACCGGGCGACGACGCGTTGGCGCTCGCATGCTGACCCCTCCCGGGACGCAGCGCGCGGCCCCGGCAGGTGCGGCGTGCAGCCCTCCCCGCCCGTCAGGCGGTGCCCTGCGCGGGCACGCCGGTCCTCCGGCCCAGGCGGGCGAGCACGGTGGTGGCGCGGTCGGCACCCGCGGCCGGCTCGACGCCCGGCCTGCAGATGCCCTCCATGTACAGGGCGTCACCGAAGCCGGCGGCACCGGCCTCCATGCGGTCGACCTCGGCCTCCGTGAGCCCGGGGTCGGCACCCACGGCCGTCGCGACGTCCCAGCGGTGCACGACCATGTCCCACACGTAGAACTGCACCAGCGCCGCCCCGAGCGTCGTCGGGCCGAAGAACCCGTCGAAGCCCTTCGTGGCCACCTCCTCGTCCGCGAGCGCGGCGCGCACGCGCGCGGCGTGCGCGTGCCAGGCGGCGGCGGGGTCGGCGACGACGTCGGGCGCGGCACCCAGGTCGATGCCGCGCTCCGCGAAGAACGAGCGCTGGGTCTCGACCATGTGCGCGACCACGTCGCGCGCGGCCCAGCCCTCGCACGGCGAGGGCCGGTCCCACGCGTCCGGAGGCGTCGCGTCGATCAGGGCGGTCAGCGGGCGGTCGGCGGTCTCGTACTGCTCCAACGTGGTGTCCATGCCCGGGACGCTAGGCCGCGCCACCATCATGGCTCTTGATGAAACCCGACACGGTGACGCCGCCGGGCCGCGCTGACGCGGCGTACGCGGTCGAGCGCGCCCACCTCAAGCGCCCCGACGACGCCTCCCACGAGATGTTCCGGTACCCGGTGAGCCCCGACCTCGCCGACCTCGCACTGCGGTTCTGGATCCCCGTGTGGTCCGTCCCACCGGGCGAGGAGGCACCCCAGCGCGTCCTGCAGTACCCCGTCTGCCTGCTCGTCGTCAGCGCGGACTACGCCCGCTTCTACGGCCCCGTCTCCGGGCTGTCCACGACGGTCCTCACGGGCGACGGCTGGGCCGTCGGCGTGATGTGCCGGCCCGCGGCCGGGTACCTGCTCACCGGCGGACCGGTCGCGGACCACACCGACCGTCACGTGGACGTCGAGCAGGTGATCGGCGCCGAACCCGCATCCCGGCTCGTCGGGCGCGTGCGCGCGGCGATGGCGGGCGACCCGCGCTCCCCGGACGCGCACCGCGCCGCCATGGCCGCGTGCGAGGAGGTCCTGCGGCGCCACCTGCCCGTCGACGACGAGGGCCGCCTCGTGAACCGCATCGTGGACCTCGTGGAGCACCGGGACGACCTCACCCGCGTGACGCAGCTGTGCGCGGAGGTCGGCCTGAGCGAGCGGTCCCTGCAGCGGCTCGCGCACCGGCGGCTCGGGCTCACCCCCCGCTGGCTGATCCAGCGTCGCCGGCTGCACCAGGCCACCGAGCACCTGCGCGCCGGGACGGCGACCCTCAGCGAGGTCGCGGCCCGCCTCGGCTACGCGGACCAGCCGCACTTCCACCACGACCTCGTCCGGGCCACGGGCACCACGCCCGGGGAGTTCGTGGCCCAGCACCGCCGCGGTATTACCGAGGCGCCCTAGCCCCCGCAGGCGGCAGGATGCCGGCCATGACGATCATCGACGAACAGGGGCGGCCCGAGCCGCCGGTCGCGGCCGACGAGACGAGCACGCTGCTCGGCTACCTCGAGTACCACCGGGCGACGCTCGAGTGGAAGTGCGCGGGCCTCGACGCCGCGGGGCTCAGCACGACGGTCGGCGCGTCCACCATGACGCTCGGCGGCCTCCTCAAGCACCTCACCTTCGTCGAGGACCACTGGTCCTCCTGGTTCCTGCACGGCCGGGAGCGGCACGCGCCCTGGGACACCGTCGACTGGGCCGCCGACGAGGACTGGGACTGGCACTCGGCCGCCGAGGACTCGCCCGAGGCGCTGCGCGGGATGTGGCACGAGGCCGTCGAGCGCTCGCGCCGCGACGTCGCCGACGCCCTCGACGAGGGCGGGCTCGACCAGCTCACCGTGCGCAGCTGGCGCGACGGTCGCACGCCCAACCTCCGGTGGGTCCTGGTCCACCTCGTCGAGGAGTACGCGCGCCACAACGGCCACGCCGACCTGCTGCGGGAGGCCGTCGACGGCGCCACGGGTGACTGAGCCCCGCGCGGCGGGGTGCAGGCTGGTGCCGTGGACCTGAACCTGCCCCGCCTCGGCCTCGTGGTCGTCGACGACGACGAGCTGCGATGGCGGTTCTCACGGTCCAGCGGGCCCGGCGGCCAGGGCGTCAACACCACCGACTCGCGCGTCGAGCTGTCGTGGGACCTCGCGCGCACGCCGTCCCTGCCGGCCGAGGTGCGGGACCGCGCCGTCGCGGCGCTCGCACCGCGCCTGGTCGACGGCGTGCTGACGGTCGCCGCGTCCGAGCACCGCTCCCAGCTCCGCAACCGCCAGGCCGCCACCGAGCGCCTCGCCCGGCTGGTCGCCGAGTCGCTGCACGAGCAGACGCCGCGCCGCGCCGCGCGGCCCAGCCGCGCCTCGCGCACCCGCCGCGCCGCCGCGGAGCGCCGGCGCCGGGACGTCAAGGCGTTGCGCCGGCCCCCACGCGGGTCCGCGCCGGACTGACGGCGGCGCCCTCCGGGACGTCCTCCTCGTCGCGTCCCGCGACCGGTCCCGTGCCCGGACCGTCGCCCGCGCCGCCTCCGCCCGGCCCGCCGGGTCCGTCGTCGTCGGGCCCGCCCTCGATCTCCTCGCGGGCCAGCCGCGTCTCGTCGCGCACCATGCGGGCCCACAGCAGCACGGCGAAGCCACCGAAGATCCACCACTGGAGCGCGTACGCCAGGTTCTGGATGTTGAGCCCGCCGCCGGCGAGCGTCGGCGGGGGCAGCGTCTGGACGCCGTCCGGCGCGGAGGCCTCGACCAGGTAGCCCGAGTAGATGGGGCCACCCCAGCGGTTGACGAGCTCGGCAGGGCTCACGGCGTCGACCTGCCCGGCGGGCAGGTCCGTGGCGATCCCCGCCCCCTCGCCCACCTGGAGGAAGCCGACGACCTCGACCGCGTCGGTGGGCGGTTCCGGCGCCTCGGGTTCGGCGACCCACCCGCGGACGACGGCCAGCACCGCGTCGTCGACGCGCAGCGGCGCGACGACCAGGTAGCCGGTCCGACCGTCGAGCGCGCGCCCCGGCACGAGGACCTGGTCGGGCTCGAACGCGCCGGAGGCCACGACCTTCTCCCCCACGAGCTCGCCGCGGAAGGAGGACTGCGGCTCCAGGACGTCCTGCAGGGGCAGCGGGTCGGCCTCGGCGATCGCGGCGCGCCGCTCCTGCTGCTCGGCGTCACCGCGCAGCTCCGCGCGGTCCAGCTGCCACACGCCCAGGCGCGCGCACACCGCGGCGGCACCCAGCAGCAGCACCAGCAGGACCAGCATCCGCGGCGAGAGCGCCGTGCGCACGTACGAGGGCGGCACCGGCGAGCCTCCGGCCCTGACGTCGCTCATCGATCCACCCGTCCGCCCGCGCTCGCGGGCCACTCCCACGGTACCCGCGGATGGGTGCGGCCCCGGCCGCGATGTGGTGGCATGGGGACAGCGCACGGCACCGAGGCCCTGTCAGGACAATCGTCCCATGAATCACGGGCGAGGCGCGGCACGCTGATCACGCCCGCCGGACACCCCGGCGGCCCCGTCGAGGAGGAGCGCACATGACCTCGGTCCTGGATCGTCCGACGAGCTGGCCCCGACGGGACGTCGAACCCCTCTCCGCGCAGACGCTGGCGCGCGTGGACGCGTGGTGGCGCGCGGCGAACTACCTCTCCGTCGGCCAGATCTACCTTCTCGACAACCCGCTCCTCGCCGAGACCCTCCACCGCGACCACGTCAAGCCGCGGCTGCTGGGCCACTGGGGCACCACGCCCGGGCTCAACTTCATCTACGCGCACCTCAACCGCGTGATCCAGGAGCGCTCGCAGCAGACGCTCTACATCACCGGCCCGGGCCACGGCGGCCCGGGGCTGGTGGCCAACACCTACCTCGAGGGCACGTACTCCGAGGTCTACACGGACGTCACGCAGGACTCCGAGGGCATGCGGCGGCTCTTCCGCCAGTTCTCGTTCCCCGGCGGCATCCCCAGCCACGTCGCACCGGAGACGCCGGGGTCGATCCACGAGGGCGGCGAGCTCGGCTACGCCCTCTCGCACGCCTACGGCGCGGCCTTCGACAACCCCGACCTCCTGGTCGCCGCCGTCGTCGGTGACGGCGAGGCCGAGACCGGCCCGCTCGCCACGAGCTGGCACTCGAACAAGTTCGTCGACCCGCTGACCGACGGCGTCGTCCTGCCGATCCTGCACCTCAACGGCTACAAGATCGCCAACCCGACCGTGCTCGCCCGCATCCCCGAGGAGGAGCTCCTCGACCTCATGCGCGGGTACGGGCACACGCCGTACGTCGTCGCGGGCGGCTTCGACGGCGAGGACCCCGCGCTCGTGCACCAGCGCATGGCGCACGTGCTCGACGAGTGCCTCAACCAGATCGCCGAGATCAAGCAGGCGGCCCGCGAGGGCACGCTGGCCGAGCGGCCCCGCTGGCCCATGATCATCATGCGCACGCCGAAGGGCTGGACGTGCCCGCCCGTCATCGACGGCAAGCAGGTCGAGGACTCGTGGCGCTCCCACCAGGTCCCGCTCGCGAGCGCGCGCGACACCGACGAGCACCTCCACGTCCTCGAGGGCTGGCTGAAGAGCTACCGCCCCGAGGAGCTCTTCGACGCCACCGGACGGCTCGTCGATGACGTCGCCGCCCTCGCCCCCGAGGGCGCGCTGCGGATGAGCGCGACGCCGTTCGCCAACGGCGGCCTGCTGCTGCGCGACCTGCGCCTGCCGGACTTCCGCGACTTCGCCGTCGAGGTCTCCTCCCCCGGCGGCACCATCGCCGAGGCGACGCGCGTGCTCGGCCGGTGGCTCGCCGCCGTCGTGGAGGCGAACCCCGAGACGTTCCGGATCTTCGGCCCGGACGAGACGGCGTCGAACCGCCTGCAGGCCGTCTTCGAGGTGACGGACAAGCAGTGGGACGCGCAGATCCTGCCCCAGGACGACAACCTGGCCCGCGCCGGCCGGGTCGTCGAGATGCTCTCGGAGCACCAGTGCCAGGGCTGGCTGGAGGGCTACCTCCTCACCGGCCGCCACGGCATGTTCAGCTGCTACGAGGCCTTCATCCACATCGTCGACTCGATGGTCAACCAGCACGCGAAGTGGCTCAAGGTCACCCGCGACATCCCGTGGCGCCGCCCGATCGCCTCGCTCAACTACCTGCTGACGTCGCACGTCTGGCGCCAGGACCACAACGGGTTCTCGCACCAGGACCCGGGCTTCATCGACCACGTGATGAACAAGAAGGCGGAGATCGTCCGCATCTACCTGCCGCCGGACGCCAACACCCTGCTCTCGACCTACGACCACTGCCTGCGCAGCCGCAACTACATCAACGTGGTGGTGGCCGGGAAGCAGCCGGCGCCGACGTTCCTGACGATGGACGAGGCGATCGCGCACTGCGCGCGCGGCCTCGGCATCTGGGAGTGGGCCGGCACGGAGGCGCGCGGCGAGGACCCGGACGTCGTGCTGGCGTGCGCGGGCGACGTGCCGACGCTCGAGGTGCTGGCCGCCGCCGACCTGCTGCGCCGGCACCTGCCCGACCTCAACGTGCGCGTGGTCAACGTCGTCGACCTCATGCGCCTGCAGGACGAGCGGGAGCACCCGCACGGCCTCGCGGACCGCGAGTTCGACACGATCTTCACGCCCGACAAGCCGGTGATCTTCGCCTACCACGGCTACCCGTGGCTCATCCACCGCCTCACCTACCGCCGCACCGGGCACGGCAACATCCACGTGCGCGGCTACAAGGAGGAGGGCACCACGACGACGCCCTTCGACATGGTGATGCTCAACGACCTGGACCGGTACCACCTGGTCATCGACGTCATCGACCGGGTCCCCGGCCTGGGGACCCGCGCGGCCGAGCTGCGCCAGGAGATGGTCGACGCCCGCCTGGCGGCGCGGCAGTACACCCGGGAGCACGGCGAGGACATCCCGGAGGTCAGGGACTGGGTCTGGCCCGACGCGGGCGAGACCGGCACCGAGGTCGGCGGGCCGCAGGGGCTCGGCGGCGCGGCGGTCACCGGCGGTGACAACGAGTAGGCCCGCCCGTACCCGGGCATGATCAGATCGGCACGACCGCCGGGCCCCCACCCCGGGCCGGCGGGCACCAACCGCGCGACAACAGGTTAGGAACACCCGTGGCACGCAGCATCTACATCACCAGCGCCGAGGGCGAGACCGGCAAGTCCACCGTCGCCCTGGGCGTGGTGGACCTCCTCACCCGCAGCGTGCAGAAGGTCGGGGTCTTCCGCCCCGTCGCGCGCGAGACGCGCCAGCGCGACTACGTGCTCGACCTCCTCCTCGCGCACGACGGCGTCGACCTGTCGTACGACGAGTGCGTGGGCGTCACGTACGAGGAGGTGCACGCGGACCCCGAGGCGGCGCTCGCCCGCATCGTCTCGCGGTACCACGAGGTCGAGCGGCAGTGCGACGTCGTCGTCATCGTCGGCACCGACTACACGGACGTCGCAGGCCCGACGGAGCTCGCGTACAACGCGCGCATCGCCGTCAACCTGGGCGCTCCGGTGCTGCTGGTGGTCCGCGGCCTGGGCCGTCGCCCGGACGAGATCCGCAGCATGGTCGACGTCTGCTTCGCGGAGCTGAGCGCGCAGCACGCCGAGGTCATCGGCGTGATCGCGAACCGCTGCGCGCCGCAGGAGCTCGTCACGGTGCGCGCGGCCCTGAACACCGCCGTCCCGGCGTGGGTGCTGCCCGAGAACCAGCTCCTCAACGCGCCCACGGTGCGCGCCCTCATGGAGTCGGTCGGCGGGCGCCTGGCCGCCGGTGACGAGGAGCTGCTCTCCCGCGAGGCGCTCGACCTGCTGGTCGGGGCGATGTCCATCGAGCACCTGCTCGACAAGCTCACCGACGGCGCCGTCGTCATCACCCCCGGGGACCGCTCGGACATCCTGCTCGGGCTGCTCATGGCGAACGCCGCCGAGGGCTTCCCGTCGCTCGCCGGGATCATCCTCAACGGCGGCTTCTACCCGCCGTCGCCGGTCGCCCGCCTGGTCAACGGCCTGGGTCAGCGCCTGCCGATCATCCAGACGGACATGGGCACGTTCCGCACGGCCAGTGCCGCCGCCGGCACCCGCGGGCGCCTGTCCTCGGAGTCGCAGCGCAAGATCGACACGGCGCTCGCGATCTTCGACAAGCACGTGGACGGCACCACGCTGCTCGAGCGACTCGACGTCTCGCGCCCGAGCGTCGTGACGCCGCTGATGTTCGAGTACGAGCTCCTCGACCGGGCACGCTCGGACCGCAAGCACATCGTGCTGCCCGAGGGCGGCGACGACCGGATCCTGCGCGCCGCGAGCACGCTGCTGCAGCGCGGGGTCGCCGACCTCACGATCCTCGGCAGCGAGCCCGCGATCCGCGCCCGGGCCACCGAGCTCGGCCTCGACATCACCGCGGCGACGATCATCGACCCGCGCGACGGCGAGCTGCACGAGCGGTTCGCGCACGAGTACGCCGAGATGCGCAAGCACAAGGGCATGACGGTCGAGCGGGCCCGGGAGATCGTGGGCTCGGTCTCCTACTTCGGCACCATGATGGTCCAGCTCGGCATCGCGGACGGCATGGTCTCGGGCGCGATGCACACGACGGCGCACACCATCAAGCCGTCCTTCGAGATCATCAAGACCGTCCCGGGCGTGAGCATCGTCTCGAGCGTCTTCCTCATGTGCCTCGACGACCGCGTGCTGGTCTACGGCGACTGCGCCGTGAACCCCGACCCGACGGCCGCGCAGCTCGCCGACATCGCGATCTCCTCCGCCGCGACGGCCGTGCAGTTCGGCATCGAGCCGCGGATCGCGATGCTGTCCTACTCGACGGGCGAGTCCGGGACGGGCGCCGACGTCGACAAGGTGCGCGCCGCGACCGCGCTCGTGCGCGAGCGCCGCCCCGACCTGTCCGTCGAGGGCCCCATCCAGTACGACGCCGCCGTCGACGCCTCGGTCGCCAAGACCAAGATGCCCGACTCGAGCGTGGCCGGGCGGGCGACCGTCCTGATCTTCCCGGACCTCAACACGGGCAACAACACCTACAAGGCCGTGCAGCGCACGGCCGGCGCGGTCGCCATCGGCCCCGTGCTCCAGGGCCTCCGCAAGCCGGTCAACGACCTGTCGCGCGGCGCCCTCGTCCAGGACATCGTCAACACGGTCGCGATCACCGCGATCCAGGCCCAGCAGGAGGACGTGGCCGCCCAGGCGGCGGTCCCCACGTCGCCCGAGGAGGCACGCGCATGAACCCCGTTCCCGGCGTCGGACAGCGTCCGAGCACCCACAGCGCCTTCGGCGCGCACGGCAGCGTCCTGGTCATCAACTCCGGCTCGTCGTCGGTGAAGTACCAGCTCGTCAACCCGGTCGGCGGCGAGGCGATCGCGTCCGGCCTGGTCGAGCGCATCGGCGAGGCCGAGGGCTACATCCGGCACACGTTCGGCGGCATCCGCACCGAGCGCCGCGACCCGGTGCCCGACCACGGCGCCGCCCTGCGGGCCGTGCTCGACCTGTTCGCCGAGGCCGGCCCGGACCTCGCCGAGGCGCACGTGGTCGCCGTCGGGCACCGCGTCGTGCACGGTGGCGCCGTCTTCTCCGAGCCGGTGCTCGTGGACGACGACGTCGTCAAGGCGATCGAGGAGATCTCCCCGCTCGCGCCGCTGCACAACCCGGCGAACCTGCGCGGCATCGAGGTCGCGCGCCAGCTGCTGCCCGACGTGCCGCACGTGGTCGTGTTCGACACCGCGTTCTTCCAGACCCTGCCGGACGCCGCGTCGACGTACGCGCTCGACCGCGAGGTCGCGGAGAAGCACGGCGTGCGGCGGTACGGGTTCCACGGCACGTCGCACCAGTACGTCTCCGGCAAGGTCTCGCGCGTGCTGGGACGGCGGGTCACCGACCTCAACCAGATCGTGCTCCACCTGGGCAACGGCGCGTCGGCGTCGGCCGTGCGCGGCGGTGTCGCGGTCGAGACCTCCATGGGCATGACGCCGCTCGAGGGCCTGGTCATGGGGACGCGCACGGGTGACATCGACCCGGCCGTCATCGTCCACCTGTACCGCAACGCGGGGATGTCGATCGACGAGATCGACGACCTGCTCAACCGCCGCAGCGGGCTCAAGGGCCTCGCGGGGCAGAACGACTTCCGCGAGCTGCACCAGCTCGTCGAGGCGGGCGACGAGGCGGCCTCGCGGGCGCTGGACGTGTACATCCACCGCCTGCGCAAGTACGTCGGCGCCTACCTCGCCGTGCTCGGTCGCGTGGACGTCATCGCGTTCACCGCGGGCGTCGGCGAGAACGACGACATCGTCCGGGCCCGCGCCCTGGCCGGGCTCGAAGGCCTGGGCATCGCGGTGGACCCGGAGCGCAACGCGGGCCGCAAGAGCCAGCCGACGATCATCTCGCCGGACTGGACCTCCACCCTCGTCATGGTCGTCCCGACGAACGAGGAGCTCGCGATCGCGCGGCAGGCCGTCGCGCTCATCTCGCACGAGTGACGCCGGCGACGGGCGCCCACCCCGCGGTGGGCGCCCGTCGTCGTCCGGCCGGCCCTACGGCAGCCGCAGCGTCTTCGCCGCGCGCAGCACGCCCGTGAACAGGCGCGTCCACCGCTCGCCCGGCAGCGCGTAGAGGCGCCCGAGCCCGAGCCCGTGGTGCGTGCCCCGCTGCACCACGACGGCCTGCGTCCGCGTCACGGCGTGGACGCCCTCGACCCCGTGCCGCCGCCCGAGGCCGGACGCCTTGACGCCGCCCATGGGCGCGGCCGTGCTCCCCCACGCGGCGGCGTACCCGTCGTTGACGCCCACCGCGCCGACCTCCAGGCGCGCCGCGATGCGCCGCGCGCGCGCGACGTCGCGGCACCACACGCTCGCGGCCAGCCCCATGTCGCTGCCGTTCACCAGCTCGACCGCGTGGTCGTCGTCGCGCACGCGCTGCACGGAGACGACCGGCCCGAAGGTCTCCTCGCCCGCGACGACGGCGTCCGGGGGCACGCGGTCGAGCACCGTCGGCTCGAAGACGTACGGCCCGACGTCACGGCGGTGCACGCCGCCGGCGAGCACGACGGCGCCCCGGGCGACGGCGTCCTCGACGTGGTGGTGCACGCGCTCGAGCTGGGCCGCTGACGTGAGCGAGCCGACGTCGGCCGTGTAGTCCAGGGCGGCGCCGAGGCGCAGCGCCCGCACGCGCGGGACGAGCTCGGCGAGGAACGCGTCGGCCACCGCCTCGTGGACGAGCAGGCGCTCGGTCGAGACGCACAGCTGCCCGCTGTTCGAGAAGCAGGCCCGGACCACGCCCTCCGCCGTGACGGCGAGGTCCACGTCCTGGGTCACGTAGAGCGCGTTCTTGCCCCCGAGCTCGAGCGTCGCACCGACCAGCGCCTCGCCGGCCTGCGCGGCGACCCGGCGCCCCGTCGCGGTCGAGCCGGTGAAGACGACGTGGTCGACCGCGCCGACGAGCGCGCCGCCCACCTCCCCGCCGCCGGCGACCACCTGGAGCAGCCCGGGCGGCAGGCCGGCCTCCTGGGCCAGCGCGGCGCCCCAGAGCGCGACGAGGGTGGTCTGCGGGTCCGGCTTGACCACCACCGCGTTGCCCGCGACGAGCGCGGGCAGCGCGTCGCCCAGGGACAGGTTCAGCGGGTAGTTGAACGGCGCCACCACGCCGACCACGCCGACCGGGTGGCGCAGCACGCGCGCGGCGGTGAGCCCGGGCACGAGGCCGGGCACGGACCGCGGCGCCAGGTACGCCGCCGCGCGGCGCCCGTAGTGCCGGGCCAGCAGCGCGACGTCGGCCACCTCCTCGTACGCGCTGCTGCGCGCCTTGCCGTTCTCGAGCTGCAGGAGGTCCAGGGCCTCGGACTGCCGGTCGAGCACCAGGTCGTGCAGGCGCAGGAGCACCGCGGCGCGCCGCGCGACGGGCACCGCGGCCCACGCCCGCTGCGCCCGTCGCGCCGCGGCGACGGCGCGCGCGACGTCGCCGGTCGTGGACTGCGGCACCTCGGCGAGCGGCGCACCGTCGAGCGGGCTGTGCACCAGGACGGGGGGTCCGCTCGCGACGAGCCGCCGCGTCAGGGCGGCGACGTCGTCGGGCTCCAGCGCCCACGTCGCCGCCGGGTCGGTCTCGGGGTCCACGAGGTCGGCGTCGGCCATCCGCCCAGGCTAGGCGAGGGCGAGGACCTCGCGGACCTCGGGATCCACGAGCGCGAGCGCCGCCGCGCGCGCGTCGACGGCGGTGCGCGCCGCCCGCGCCGCCGCCGCGACCTCACGGCACCGCTCCAGGTCGTGCCGCGACAGCGCGAACCGGACGCCTGGCACCGCGGCGGGCGACATGGACAACGAGGTCACGCCCATGCCGACCAGGGCGAGGGCCATCGCCGGGTCCGACGCGGACTCGCCGCACACGCCCACGGGCTTGCCCGCCTCGACGCCGGCCGTCGCCACGGACGCGACGAGGTCCAGGACCGCCGGCTGCCAGGGGTCGAGCAGGTCCCCGAGCTCGCCGAGCAGGCGGTCGGTGGCCATCGTGTACTGCGCCAGGTCGTTGGTGCCGAGCGAGACGAAGTCGACCTCGGCGAGCAGGTCGCGCGCGCGCAGGGCGGCCGAGGGGACCTCGACCATGACGCCGACCGTCGCGACACCCTCCTCGCGCGCGATCGCCGCGAACTGCGCCGCCTCCTCCACCGTGGCGACCATGGGCGCCATGACCCACGGCTCACCGCCCGTCTCCGCGGCCGCGCGGGCGATCGCCCGCAGCTGCGTCCGCAGCAGGTCCTCGGCGGTCCGCACGAGGCGGTAGCCGCGCACGCCGAGGGCCGGGTTCTCCTCGCCCGGCCGGGTGACGAACGCCAGCGGCTTGTCCGCCCCCGCGTCGAGCGTGCGGACGACGACCTTGCGCCCGCCGAGCGCCGTCAGCGCGCGGGCGTACGTCGCGGCCTGCTCGTCCTCGGTGGGCGCGCTGGTCCGCCCGAGGAACAGGACCTCGGTCCGGAACAGGCCGACGCCCTCGACGCCCTCGCCCACCCGCTCGGCGTCCTCGGCGGTGCCGATGTTCGCGAGCAGCCCGACGGCGTGCCCGTCGCGCGTCGCGCCCGGGCCGGTCGCCTCCGCGAGCGCCGCGAGTGCCCGCCCGCGCACGCGGGCACGCTCGACGACGTCCTCGTCCGGGTCGGGCGTCACGGTCCCCGCCGCCGCGTCGACGGCGACGACGCGCCCCGCCTCGAGCGCCGACGCGCCGGTGACCTGCACGACGCACGGGATGCCCAGCTGGCCCGCGATGATCGCGGTGTGCCCCGTCGGGCCGCCCTGCTCGATGACGATGCCGAGCACCTTGTCGAGGTCCAGGGCGGCGGTGTCCGCGGGCGAGAGGTCCAGCGCGACGACGACGGACGGCTCGTCCAGGGGCGGGACGCCCGGCTCCGGCCGGCCCTGGAGGCGCGCGACGACGCGGTCACGGACGCTCACGAGGTCGGTGACGCGCTCCGCGAAGTAGCCGCCGAGCGCGCTGAAGGTGGTGACGAACTCCCCGACCGCGCGGTCGACGGCGACGTCGGGCGCGCTGCCCTCCTCGACGCGCCGGCGCGCGCCGGCCCGCAGCTCCGGGTCGTTCGCCATCATCGCCGTCGCACCGAGCACCTCGGCGATCGTGCCCCCGGCGGCGTCGGCGCGCTCCTGCAGCGCCGCGGCGACGGCCGTGAACGCCTCGTCGACCGCCGCCAGCGCCGCGGGCACGTCGGAGGGCGGCGGCGCGTCCGTGTCGACGCCGGGCGCGGGGTGCGCGCGCGCGACGGGGCCGACGACGGCGCCGCGTCCGACGCCGAAGCCGTGCAGGACGCCGGTCGTGGAGGAGCTCATGGCACCCATCCTCGCACCGGCTCCGCCACCCTCGGGCGCCACCGGCGTCACAGCTCCTTGAGCGCGAGGTCGGGGTCCGGCTCCTCGACGACGCGCACGTCCGCGAGGCGGATGTCCGCGGGGTCGGGCACCGCGGTGCCCGGCAGGAGGACGGCGGCCCGGCCCCACGCCACGGCGGTCGCCAGCCGCCGCGCCGGTGCGGCACCGGCGGCCGCGAGGAAGCCCGCCAGCGTGACGTCACCCGCGCCGACGGTCGAGGCCGGGACGAGCGCCGGACCGCCGGCCCAGGCGACCCGCTCCGCGTCGACGAGCAGCGCCCCGTGGGGGCCCAGGCTCACCAGGACCTGGCGCGTGCCGCGCGCCACGAGCTCGCGCGCCGCGTCGACCACGTCGCCGACGACGACGAGGTCGCGCCCCACGAGCTCGCCCAGCTCCTCGTCGTTGGGCTTGACGACGTCCAGGCCCCCCGCCGCGACCGCGGCCGCGAGCGGGGCGCCGGACGAGTCGAGCGCGCAGGGCACGCCGTGCCGGCCCGCGAGCGCGGCGAGCCGGACGAAGAAGTCGTCTGCGGCGCCCGCCGGCAGGCTCCCGGCACCGACGACGCCGCCCGCCCCGGCCGCGATCTCCCGGGAGACCGCGGCCAGGAGCGCGGCGACGTCGTCGGTCCCGAGCGGCGGCCCGGGGGCGTTGACCTTGGTCGTGGCGCCGGTGCGCTCGACCAGGGTGATGTTGGAGCGCGTCTCCCCCGAGACCGTCACCGCGCGCGCGGGCACGCCCTGCTCCGCCAGCAGGGCGACGAGCAGGTCGCCGTCACCCCCTCCGGCCGGCAGCACGGCACGCGTGGCGTGCCCCTGCGCGACCAGCGCCCGCGAGACGTTGATGCCCTTGCCGCCCGCGTGGACGTGCGTCGCGTGCGCCCGGTTGACCTCCCCGACCGCGAGCGCGTCGAGCTCGAGCGTCCGGTCCACGCTCGGGTTGGGGGTGACGGTGACGATCATCAGGCCTCGTTCACCTGCTCCAGGATCTCGTAGAGCGCCGCCGCGGACGGCGCGTCCAGCACGCGCTGCACCTGGTCGGTGTCCGCGAAGACGAGCGCGATCTTCGACAGTATCGCGAGGTGCTCGTCGCCGACGCCCGCGATCCCGACGACGACGCGGACGGGGTTGCCGTCCCAGTCGACGGGCTCGTCGTAGCGCACCAGGCTCAGCGCCGAGCGCCGGATGGCCCCCTTGGCCTCGTCGGTCCCGTGCGGGATGGCGAGGTGGTTGCCCATGTACGTCGAGATCGAGCGCTCGCGCTCGAGCATCGCGTCGACGTACGAGGCGTCGACGGCGCCGGAGCGGACCAGCCGCTCCCCCGCGTCGCGGATCGCGTCCACCTTGGAGCCCGCCACGGCGCCGACGACGACGTCGTGCGGCGCCAGGACGCCGTACCCGCCGCCCAGGCCCGCGCTCATGCCGGCGCCGCCTCGGTGCCGGCGGCCCGGACCTCGCGCACGACGTCGTCGTACACGGGGCTGGAGAGGAAGTTGTCCACCGAGACGTGGCGCGCGCTCGGTGCGTGCCGCCTGGCCCGGTCGGTGAGCTCGCGCTGGGTGATCACGAGGTCGACGTCGTCCTCGAGGCGCGCGACCGCGGTGTTGACCACCGTGACGTCGGTGCGGCCCGCCTTCTTGAGCTTGTCGCGCAGGATGCTCGCGCCCATCGCGGACGACCCCATGCCGGCGTCGCACGCGAAGACGATCGAGCGGATCGGCGTCGCGGCGCCGTTCGTGGTCACGGCGTCGTTCGTGGTCACGTCGTTCGTGGTCACGGCGTCGTTCGTGGTCACGGCGCCGTCGGCGGCCTGCCCGGTCCCCGCGGGGGACGCGGCACCCGCGCCGGCGAGCGCCCCGAGCGCCGCGCTGCTCCGGCCCTTGTTCGACTCGGTCTGCGCGATCGCCGCGCCGAGGTCGCCCCCGCCCGTCTCCAGGTCGCGCTTGCGCGAGGCCCGCAGGATCACCGCGGCGATGAGGAACGTCACCGTGAACGACAGGACCACCGAGAGGATCACGCCGACGAACGCACCCCGGGGGGTCGCCGCCAGGACGGCGATGATCGACCCGGGCGCCGCCGGGCCACGCAGCCCGGTGCCGAGCACCATGTTCGTCGCGACGCCCGTCGCGCCGCCCGCGATCGCCGCGAGGATCAGCGCCGGCTTCATGAGCACGAACGGGAAGTAGACCTCGTGGATGCCGCCGAGGAACTGGACGACGGCGGCGCCGGGCGCCGAGCTCTTCGCGGCCCCGACCCCGAAGAAGGTGAAGGCCAGCAGGATGCCCAGGCCGGGCCCGGGGTTCGACTCGACGAGGTACAGCAGGGACTGGCCCTCGGCGACCGTCTGCTGCGCGCCGAGCGGCACGAGGACGCCGTTGCCGATCGCGTTGTTGAGGAACAGCACCTTGGCCGGCTCGACGATGATGCTCATGACCGGCAGCAGGTTGTTGTCCGCGAGCCAGCCGACGACCGACTCGAGGAACCTCGACAGGGAGCTGACGATCGGCGCGATCCCGAAGAAGGCGAGCACGGCGAGCGCGGCGCCGACGATGCCGGCCGCGAACATGTCGACCAGCATCTCGAAGCCGGCCTTGATCTTCCCTGCCCAGAGCGCGTCGACCTTCTTGATCACCCAGGCGGCGGCCGGCCCGACGATCATGGCGCCCAGGAACATCGGCACGGCGCTGCCGACGATCATGCCCAGGGCGGCGATCGACGCGACGACGGCGCCGCGGTCCCCGTAGACCACGCGGCCGCCCGCGTTGGCGATGAGCAGCGGCAGCAGGTAGGTGATCATCGGCCCGACCAGGCCGACGTACTGCTGGAACGTGGTGCCGTCCTCGGCCTGCGCGAGGGCGGTGGCGGCCCCCTGCCAGCCGATGACGTCGGCGTTGCCGTAGCCGCCGAGGATCGGGTTGGGCGTCCAGCCCACGGCGATGAACAGCGAGGTGATGAGCCCCCAGGCCAGGAAGGCCGGGAGGTTGGGCATGATCATGCTGCTGAGGAACGCCCCCAGCCTCTGCACGCGGACCTGGGCAGCCTTGCCCCGGCTCACGGTGCGGGGGGCCTCGGCCGTCGTTGCGGACATGGGCGACTCACACTCCCTTCGTGGTGGTGCGCGTCCCGGCAGGGCCCGGGGTGGCGGTGATCGTCATCGACCTGCTCCTTCGCTGCCGGCGCGGCGCACCGCCCCGGGTCCCACCCACCGCCGGCCGCCAGGCGGCCGGCGTCGTCACGGCTCGATCGTGACCTTGATGCCGGCGCCCGTGCGGACGACGTCGATGCCCTCGGCGACCCGGTCGAGCGGCAGCCGGTGCGTGATGAGGTCGGCGACCGGCACGCTGCCGTCGGCGATGTGCGCGAGCGCCCGGCGGTTGTGCTCGGGGCTCGAGCCGTTGGCCCCGACGATGGTGAGCTCCTTGTAGTGCACGAGGTTCGAGTCGAGCGTGATGGTCGGCCGGTCCTTGGGCAGCCCGCCGAAGAAGCTCACGCGCCCCTGCGGGGCGAGCATCTGCAGCGCCTGCTCCTGCGCCGCGCCCGACGCGGCGGCCGTGATGACGACCGTCGCACCGCGGCCGTCGGTGAGGTGGCGCACGGCCTCCACGGGGTCGGTGTCCGAGGCGCAGATCGCCGCGTCCGGCCGCACGACGGCGGCCGCCAGGTCGAGGCGCTCGCGGCTCAGCTCGACGAGCAGCACGCGCGCCGCCCCGCGGGCCCGGGCGAGGCGGACGTGCAGGCAGCCGATCGGGCCGGAGCCGACGACGACCACGACGTCTCCCTTGCGCACGTCGGCGATCTCCTGCGCGTTGATCGCGCACGCGAACGGCTCGGCGACGCTGGCCTCGGCGAAGGAGACGTTGTCCGGGATGCGGTTGAGGCCGTCCACGGCGAGGACTTCGCGCGGCACGATCATGTACGGCGCGAAACCGCCGTCGAAGTCGTAGCCCATGGAGACCTGGTTCGGGCAGATCGTCATCGCGCCCGCCCGGCAGTAGTCGCAGCGGCCGCACGGGATCGCCGCGATGACCTGGACCCGGTCCCCCGGTGCCCAGGCGTCGACGCCCTCGCCGACCTCGACGATCTCGCCCGCTATCTCGTGACCCATGACGCGCGGCGGGACGATGCGCTGGTGCCCCGAGGTGGAGATCTTCACATCGGTGCCGCACATCGAGCACGCCCGGACCCGGATCTTGACCTCACCCGGCGCCGTCGTGGGCTCGGGCGCGTCCTCCAGGCGCACGTCGCCGGGGGCGTAGAAGCGGAAGACGTCCATCTCTCTCCTTCGTCGGACGCCGCCGGGCGACGTCGTGGGTGGCGCCGGTGGGGCGCCGTCGCTCATGCGCGGACCACCCGCGGTCCCGCCGCCTCGATCTCCTCGGCCAGGTCGGGCTCGAGCTCCGAGTCCGTGATGACGGTGTCCACCACCGACAGCGGCGCGACCTGCGCAAAGTCGGCCCGCCCGACCTTGGTGTGGTCGGCGAGCACCACCGTGCGGCGCGCGGCGGCGACGAGGGCGCGCTTGACGCCGGCCTCCGCGAGGTCCGGGGTCGTGAGCCCGCGCTCCACCGTGAGCCCGTTCGTCCCGAGGAAGGCCACGTCCGCGTAGACGTCGGCCATCGCGCGCTCGGCCCACGGGCCGACGGCGGCCAGCGTCCGGCCGCGCACGGTGCCGCCCAGCAGGTGCAGCGTGATGCTGGGGCGCGACGCGAGGACCATCGCGACCGGCAGGGCGTGCGTCACCACGGTGAGCTCCCGGTCCGTCGGGAGCATCTCGGCCAGGCGGATCGTCGTCGTGCCGGCGTCGAGGACGATGGCGCCGCCGTCGGGGAGCTCGTCGAGCGCCGCCTTGGCGATGCGCTCCTTCTGCCCCGCCATGCGGCCCTCGCGGTCGGCGACCGCCGGCTCGATGCCGAGCCGCTCGACCGGGATCGCCCCGCCGTGGACGCGGCGCAGGACCCCGCGGCGCTCGAGCGTGGTCAGGTCGCGGCGCACCGTCTCGGGCGTGACGTCGAGCTGCTCGGCGAGGTCCTTGACCTCGACGCGGCCGTCGAGGCGCGCCCGGACGAGGATCTCCTGCTGCCGCTCCGTCGCGTACACGCCCTGGCCTCTCGCCCGTTCGGGTGTTGATATGGCTTTGTCTACTTCCGTTTCAGTCCGGCGTCAACCCTCGCCCGCCGCCGAGAACGACAGAGCGCCGCGCCCCCGTGGGGGCGCGGCGCTCTGTCGGTGGTGCGTCGGGCGTCTCAGTGCGGCTGGTACGGCGAGACGACGACCTCGACCCGCTGGAACTCCTTGAGGTCCGAGTAGCCGGTGGTGGCCAGCGCGCGACGCAGGGCACCGACCAGGTTCAGGGTGCCGTCCGCCTGCTTGCCCGGGCCGAAGAGGATCTCCTGCAGCGTCCCGGCGGTGCCCACGCCGACGCGCTCGCCGCGCGGGAGCTCCGGGTGGTGCGCCTCGGGGCCCCAGTGCCAGCCCCGGCCCGGCGCCTCGGCGGCGCGCGCCAGCGCCGCGCCGAGCATCACGGCGTCCGCGCCGCACGCGACGGCCTTGACGAGGTCGCCCGCGCGTCCGACGCCGCCGTCGGCGATCACGTGCACGTACCGGCCCCCCGACTCGTCGAGGTAGTCCCGGCGCGCCGCGGCGACGTCGGCCACCGCGGTCGCCATGGGCGCGTGGATGCCGAGCGACGTCCGCGTGGTGTGGGCGGCACCGCCGCCGAAGCCGACGAGGACGCCCGCCGCGCCGGTGCGCATGAGGTGCAGCGCCGCCGTGTAGGTGGACGCACCGCCGACGATGACCGGGACGTCGAGCTCGTAGATGAAGCGCTTGAGGTTGAGCGGCTCGGCCCGGCTGGACACGTGCTCGGCGGAGACCGTGGTGCCCCGGATGACGAAGAGGTCGACGCCCGCGTCGACCACGTGCTTCCAGTACTGCTGGGTCCGCTGCGGCGACAGCGCGCCCGCGACCGTCACGCCGGCGCTGCGCACCTCCTGGAGCCGCTGGGTGATGAGCTCCGGGATGATCGGCGCCGCGTAGATCTCCTGCATCCGCGCGGTCGCGGCGGACGCGTCGAGCGTCCCGATCTCCTCGAGGAACGGCGTCGGGTCCTCGTAGCGCGTCCACAGGCCCTCGAGGTCGAGGACGCCCAGGCCGCCGTGACGGCCGAGCGCGACGGCGGTCTCGGGGCTCATCACCGAGTCCATCGGGGCCGCGACGACCGGCAGGTCGAAGTGGTAGGCGTCGATCTGCCAGCCGACCGACACCTCCTCCGGGTCGCGCGTCCTGCGCGAGGGCACGACGGCGACGTCGTCGAAGGAGTAGGCGCGGCGCCCGCGCTTGCCGCGGCCGATCTCGATCTCGTTGCTCACGGCCCCAGGTTACCGGCGGGCGGGGGCCGGACGCCCCGGCGCCCGCCCTGCGGTCGGTCCGGGCTCACTCGAAGAGCGCGAGCAGCTCCCGGTTGAAGGCCGGCAGGTCGTCCGGGGTGCGCGACGTCACGAGCGGGAACCGCTCGCGGCACACCACGGCCTCGCCGTCGGTCCACGTGCCGCCCGCGTTGCGGACGTCCGTGCGCAGGCTCGGGTAGGAGGTCAGGGTCTTGCCCTCGACGACGCCGGCCTCGACCAGCGCCCAGGGCCCGTGGCAGATGGCGGCGATGGGCTTGCCCGCCTCCGCCACGGCCTTGACCAGGGCGATCGCGTCGGCCTCCAGGCGCAGGGAGTCCGCGTTGACGGTCCCGCCGGGCAGCACGAGGCCGTCCAGGTCGTCCACGCCGACGTCGGCGACGGTCCGGTCGACCGGGTAGGTGCCGCCGGGCTCGAGGTCGTTGTTCACGGCCGTGACCTCGCCCGCCTCCGGCGCCACGAGCACGGGCGTGCCGCCGTGCTCCTGCACGGCCTTCCACGGCTCGGTGAGCTCGGGCTCCTCGACGCCCTTGGTGCTGGTGAGGAACACGATCGTCTTGCCGGTGAGGTGGCTCATGCTCGTCCTCTCGTCCGTGGGGATGGGGTCACGACGAGCCTGCGGCACCGCCGCGCACCCCGCACCTCGGGCGCCCGTGCGGCGCGCGTGACGTGCGGGCGCCCGGCGCGCCTGCCCCGCGGGTGTCGGCGCCGGCTGCGAGGCTGGCCGCAGGAGGTGCGGATGAGCTGGACGCAGGCCCCCGTCGTCGGGTTCGACACGGAGACCACCGGCGTCGACGTCGGTGAGGACCGGATCGTCACGGCGGCGGTGGTGCGCCGCGAGGGACGCTCGACCTCGGTGACCACCTGGCTCGTCGACCCCGGCGTGCCGATCCCACCGGACGCCACCGCGGTCCACGGGATCACGAGCGAGCACGCACGGCGCCACGGCCGGCCCCCGGACCGGCGCTCGAGGAGATCGCCGGCGAGCTGGCCGACGCGCTCTCCCACGGCGAGCCGGTGGTCGCGTTCAACGCGTCGTTCGACCTGTCCCTGCTCGACGCCGAGCTGCGTCGTCACGGCCTCGCGTCGCTGGGCGAGCGCCTCGGCCGGGACGTGCGCGTCGTCCTCGACCCGCTCGTGCTCGACCGGCACCTCGACCGCGCACGGGAGGGCGCGCGGCGCCTGGGCACGCTGTGCGACCACTACGCGGTGCGGCCCGTGGGCGCGCTGCACACGGCCGACGTCGACGTCGCGGCCACGATCGGCGTGCTCGACGCGCTGGCGCGCGCGTTCCCGGCCATCGGGACGATGGCGCTCGACGACCTCCACGACCTCCAGGTCGACGCGCACCGCGCCTGGGCGCAGGGCTACAACGCGCGCCCACCCGAACCGGGTCGCGAGCGCCGGACCGCGGACCTGTCCTGGCCGCTGCGCCGCGCCCGCCCGCTCGCGGCGTGACGGGACGCCGGGGACACACCCCGGCGGCGGCGCACCCCTAGCGTGCGGCCGGCTCCTCGCCCGCGGGGAGCACGGGACGCAGCGCCGCGACCACGGCGTCGGCCACCTCCGCCGACGACGCCACGACCAGCCCGACGCCGTCGTCGCCCGGGCGGTAGTCCGAGCCGTCCGGTCGGCGGCTCACGCCGCCCGCCTCGCGCACCAGCACGGCGCCCGCGGCGTGGTCCCACGGGTTGGTGCGCCAGTAGAAGGCGAAGTCCGCCTCGCCCGCGAGGATCCGTCCGTACGCCGCGCCGGACCACAGCCGGTCGCTCGTCGCCGCCCCGGGCCCGAGCGCCGCGATGCCCGCCTCGACGCGCGCGAGCACGCCGTCGGGCAGCTCCGCGGGACCGCGCGGCAGGAACTTCGTCGCCGCGGCGCCGCGCAGGGCGTGGAGGTCGGCGTCGGCCGCGGTGAGGCGCCGGCCGTCGAGCCAGGTGCCGCCGCCCCGCACCGCCACGTACGTGCGTCCCTGCTCGGGCAGGCAGATCCAGCCGGCGACGGACTCCCCGCCGGCGACGAGGGCCACCATCACGGCGTAGTCGGGCGCGCCGTCGACGAACGCCTGCGTCCCGTCGATGGGGTCGAGCACCCAGACGCGGTCCGCGTCCGCGACGACGTCGAGCAGGGCGGGGTCCGCCGCGACGGCCTCCTCCCCGACCACCGGCACGCCGGGCGTCAGCCGGGTGAGTCCCTCGGCGAGTGCCACCTCGGCCGCGACGTCGACGACCGTCACGAGGTCGCCGGGGCCCTTCTCGCTGACGTCGCCCCTGGCGAGGTCCCGGAAGCGGGGCCGCACGACCGTGCGGGCGACCTCCTCGACAAGGGCGGTGACGGCCTCGACCGGGATGCCGGCGAGCGGGTCGGTGCGGGATCCGGTCGCCGTCATCGGGACGAGTAGTTGGGGGCCTCGGAGATCATCTGGACGTCGTGCGGGTGCGACTCCTTGAGCCCCGCGGGCGTGATCCGGACGAACCGACCGCGGGCCTGGAGCTCGGGCACCGTGCGGGCGCCGACGTAGAACATCGACTGGTGCAGCCCGCCGACGAGCTGGTGCGCGACCGCGGCGAGCGGGCCCCGGTACGGCACCTGGCCCTCGATGCCCTCGGTGATGATCTCGTCGTCGGACAGGTCGCCCTGGAAGTAGCGGTCCTTGGAGTACGAGCGCCGGTCGCCCCGCGACTGCATCGCGCCGAGCGACGCCATGCCGCGGTACCGCTTGAACTGCTTGCCGTTGACGAACACGAGGTCGCCGGGGCTCTCGTCGCAGCCCGCGAGGAGGCCGCCCAGCATGACGGTGTCCGCGCCGGCGACGAGCGCCTTGGCGATGTCGCCGGAGTACTGCAGGCCCCCGTCGCCGATCACCGGGACCCCCGCGGGCTTGCACGCCTGGGCCGCCTCGTAGATCGCGGTGACCTGCGGCACGCCGACGCCGGCGACCACGCGTGTGGTGCAGATCGAGCCCGGCCCGACGCCGACCTTGACGGCGTCCACGCCCGCGTCGACGAGCGCCTGCGCGCCGGCCCGCGTCGCGATGTTGCCGCCGATCACCTGGACGTGGCGGGTGCCCGGGTCGGACTTGATGCGGCGCACCATGTCGAGCATGAGGCGCGCGTGGCCGTTCGCGGTGTCGACGACGAGCACGTCCACGCCGGCCTCGACGAGCGCGGTGACGCGGTCCCAGGCGTCGCCGAAGAACCCGACCGCCGCGCCGACCACGAGCCGGCCCTCGCCGTCCTTGGTGGCCAGCGGGTACTGCTCGGACTTCACGAAGTCCTTGACGGTGATGAGGCCCTGGAGCGCGCCGTCCTCGTCGACCAGGGGCAGCTTCTCGACCTTGTGCTTGGCCAGGAGCGCCGCCGCGTCCGCGCGCGAGATGCCGACCGGGCCGGTGACCAGCGGCATCGGCGTCATCACCTCGCGCACGCGCAGCGTCGTGAAGTCGCCGGGCGCCACGAAGCGCAGGTCGCGGTTGGTGATGATGCCGAGCAGGCGCTGCTGCTCGTCGACGACCGGGAGGCCGCTGACGCGGTACTTGCCGCACAGGGCGTCGAGCTCGGCGAGCGTGGCCTCCGGGCCGACCGTCACGGGGTCCGTCACCATGCCGGACTCGGAGCGCTTGACGAGGTCCACCTGGTGCGCCTGGTCCGCGATGGACAGGTTGCGGTGGAGCACGCCCACGCCGCCCTGCCGCGCCATGGCGATCGCCATGCGCGCCTCGGTCACGGTGTCCATGGCGGCGGAGACGAGCGGGACGGCGACGCTGAGCTCGCGCGTCAGCCGCGAGGTCGTGTCGACCTCGCTCGGGATCACGTCCGTCTCGCCGGGCAGCAGGAGGACGTCGTCGTACGTCAGGCCGATGAAGCCGAAGGGGTCCGGGTGCGCTGGCGAGGTCTCCGTGTCCACCTCTCGATGGTAGGCGCCGCGCCGCGCGGCCGGGGCGGGCGTCCACGCACCGTCGGCCCGGGTCGGGCCGGGCTCAGCGGATGAGGCCCCGGCGCAGGCCGATGGCGACCGCCTGCGCACGGTCGGACGCGCCGAGCTTGCGGAAGAGCCGGCGCGCGTGGGTCTTGACGGTGTCCTCGGACAGGAAGAGCTCCCCGCCGATCTGCGCGTTGGACCGGCCGTGGCTCATGCCCGCCAGCACCTCGAGCTCGCGCTTCGTGAGCTCGACGGCGGGGCCGGGGGCGGCGTCGCCGTCGGCACGCGGCGCGGGCGCCTGCTCCGTGCGCTGCGCGTGCCCGGCCTGCTGGGGCACGTGGGCCGATGTGAGGCTGTGGGCGGCGACGGCGACGAGCTCGCTGCGGTCCACGTCGGGCGCGAGGTAGCCGCGGGCGCCGAGCGCGATCGCCCGGTCGAGGGTGATCTCGTCGCCCGGGACGGCGAGCATGATGACGACGGGCGTGGCCCCGACGGCGCGCAGGCGCCGCATGGCCTCGATCGGACCGGCACCGGGCAGGTGTGCGTCCAGCAGCACGAGGGCGGGCGACGAGCGCCGCGCCAGG
This sequence comes from Actinotalea sp. JY-7876, assembly GCF_014042015.1. Classification (NCBI taxonomy): domain Bacteria; kingdom Bacillati; phylum Actinomycetota; class Actinomycetes; order Micrococcales; family Cellulomonadaceae; genus Actinotalea; species Actinotalea sp. JY-7876. The sequence goes on from NZ_CP059493.1 coordinate 2,864,321, forward strand.
GCGACGAGCTCCTCCGCGGTGGCCGCGCCGCGGGCGGGCGCGAGCGCCGGCACCCCGTGGGCTGCGGAGACGATCCGGTCGCGCACGGCGGACGAGCCGTGGCACACGACGATGCCTGCCATCGTCCTCCTTCCGGTCCGCGTGCGGCACCCGAGGGGCCGTGGCGACGGTGCGACGGCGAGGTGCCGCGCCAGGACCTCATCGACCGGCGGGGGCCCGGACGTTAGCCCTGCGCCCGGGTGAACCGTTCAGCCGACGACCGCGAGCACCTCGTGGAGCGCGCCGGTCAGGGTGCGCACCCGGTGCACCGGCACCCCCGTCGACGGCTCGAAGGCGGCGGCGCCCTCGCGCTGCACGAAGATCGGGAGCCCGGGACGCGCGGCGTCGACCGCACGGACGAGGCGGTCCGCGCGCTCGGCCGCCTCGTCGTCCGGCCCCACGTGCAGCAGGACCGCCGCGGGCGCCAGGCGCTCCACGGCCGTCGCCATCGCAGCCTCCCCGCCGGCGGACAGCACGCGCGCCCGCACCCCGCTGGCCTGCAGCGCCGTGGCCAGGCAGTGCGCGAGCAGGTCGGCCCCGCCGGCGGTCGGCACCACCAGGACCGCCGGCCGCGGACGGTCCGGCGTGCCGGTCGCGCCGGAGGCCGAGCCCTGCCGGGCGGTCGCGACGGCGGCCCGGCTGCGGAGCTCGGCGAAGGCCGCCGCCTCCAGCACGGGCGCCGCGCTCTCGCCGGGACGCTCGAGGACGGCGCGCTCGGCGAGCAGCTGGAGCGCCGGCGCCACGAGCTCGGACCACCAGGCGATGACGTCCCGGGCGTGCACCCGCGCGAGCATCCACCGCACGGCGGCGTTGTCGAAGTGGCCGGCCGCGGCGACCAGGCCGGCGGGGTCGGGCGCCATCGGGACCGCGTCGGAGTAGGCGTCGAGGACCTCGGCGGTCGTGGGGCCGGTCGGCGCGGTCGCCGGGGCCTCGTCGCTCTCCAGGGCCGCGCGTGCCGCCTCCGAGGGCGCGACGCCCTCCAGCGTGAGGCGGCGCATGACGAGCAGCCGCGACAGGTCGTGCGCGGAGTACCTGCGGTGCGCCCCGGCCATGTGCTCCGAGGGTCCGAGGCCGTAGCGGCGGTCCCACGTGCGCAGCGTCGCGGGGGCCACGCCGAGGCGGCGGGCGACGGCGGCCACGGTGAGCGAGGGCCCTGACGCGGCCGTCCCCTGCTCCTGGCTCGGCTCGCCCTGGGGACCGGTCATGACGCCAGCACCTCCGCCCGTGTCCTCGTCGCGACGGTTCGCGTCATGACCATGACGCGATTGTGCCCAACTCCTGACACGGTACGCCACCCGGCCCGCCGGACCGGCGGGACCGAACGCGTCGCGCCCCCCGGGAATCGCTCCACCGGCGCACCGGCCTGCGCGGTCTTGCCGCAGGCGCGCCCCGCCGCCGAACAAGTTCGACCAAGGGGGTTGACCAACTTCTGACGCGGTTCTAGGTTGGGCGCATCGCCGACGCGATGACCGCCACTGGGTCTGTGCCCGCAGCGGCTCAACCCGAGAACTACTGGAGGACCCGATGACGGAGATCTCGCGCCTGCCCGGCCCGGTCATGGACCTGTGGGAGTGGCAGTACGAGGGCAAGTGCCGCGACGCGGACCCGACCCTCTTCTTCCACCCCGAGGGCGAGCGAGGTTCCGCACGGCGCCGCCGCGCCGAGGCCGCCAAGGCCGTGTGCGCCACGTGCCCCGTGATGCAGACGTGCCGCGAGCACTCGCTGGCCGTCCGCGAGCCGTACGGCGTGTGGGGCGGGCTCTCCGAGGAGGAGCGCGCCGCCGTGCTCGCGAACCGGCTCCGCAAGGCCGGCTGAGCGTTCCCGGCCGGTCCGAGCCGTCGTCGGCGTACGGCTCGGCACCGGCAGGCAGACACACGACGAAGCCCCGCACCAGCTGGTGCGGGGCTTCGTCGTGCGTGCTGCGCGCGCGGTGATCAGCGCGCGGCCGACGTCACTTGACGACGACGGCCAGGATGTCGCGAGCCGAGAGGATGAGGTACTCCTCGCCCGAGTACTTGACCTCGGTGCCGCCGTACTTGCTGTAGATCACGGTGTCGCCGACAGCGACGTCCAGCGGCACGCGCTGGCCGTTGTCGTCGACGCGGCCCGGACCCACCGCGAGGACCTCGCCCTCCTGGGGCTTCTCCTTCGCGGTGTCCGGGATGACCAGACCGGAGGCCGTCGTCTGCTCTGCCTCGAGCGTACGGACGACGACGCGGTCCTCGAGCGGCTTGATGGAGACCGACACAGCGGACCTCCCCTTCGCATTCGTGGGAACGGATCGGTTCATGGCCGCGGGCCCCAGGGCTGCCCGTCGTCGCGGGTGCCGGACAACCCCTCAGGTCCCGGTGCGGCTGGCACCCTCCGAGGAGGACTGCCAAGGGGAATCTATGCGCGGCGTTAGCACTCGGTCAACACGAGTGCCAACGCGGGTCGGCCGACGCGGCCGCGGGGCGGGCGGCGTGCCAGGATCGGCGACGTGGACGAACGCTCGCTCTCGCTGCTGCTCAGCCCGGACGGGTGGGCGCTGCTCGGCGCGCTGCCCCCGTACGACGAGCGGCTGGCCATGGTCCTGTCCGAGCGGCTCGCCAAGGAGGGCGTCGACCCCGTGCTGGTGGCCGCCGCGCTGACCCAGTCGCGGCTGCGTGCGAAGGGCCGGGAGAAGTTCGGCGACTTCGCGGCCGGCATGCTCTTCACGCCCGCGGGCCTCGAGCAGGCGACGCGGCTGACCGTCGGCGCCCGCCACGCCCAGCGGTTCACGTCGGCCGGGTGCACCCGGGTCGCCGACCTGACGTGCGGCATCGGCGGCGACGCGATGGCGTTCTCCGCGCTCGGCCTGGGCGTGCTGGCGGCCGAGGTCGACGAGCTCACCGCCGCCGTGGCCACGGTGAACCTGCGCCACTTCCCCGAGGCCGAGGTCAGGCACGTCGACGGGCTCACGCTCGACCTCGCGCCCGGCGGCGCGGACGGGGTCGACGGGGTGTTCGCGGACCCGGCGCGCCGCACGGCCGCCGGCCGCAGGCGTCACGACCCCGCGGCCTACACGCCGCCGCTCGACGACGTCCTGGAGCTGCGGCGCCGCGCGCCCGCCCTGGGCGTGAAGGTCGGTCCCGCGATCCCGCACACGGCCGTCCCCGACGACGCGGAGGCGCAGTGGGTCTCGGTCGACGGCGACGTCGTCGAGGCCGGTCTGTGGTTCGGCCCGCTCGCCCCGGACGGCCCCGGCCGCACGGCGCTCGTCCTGCGCGGGGAGTCCGCCGCGACGCTCCGGGCGCCGGCCGACGGCGTCCCGGGGGCCGACGTCGGGCCGCCGGGCGCGTACCTCTACGAGCCCGACGGCGCCGTGATCCGCTCCGGCCTCGTCTCTCTGGTCGCGGAGGGGGTGCGCGGGCGCCTGCTCGACCCCACCATTGCCTACGTGACCTCGGACCACCTGGCCCCGGCCTCCCCCACCGACTCGCCCGACGTGCGCGCACTGAGCACCGCGTACCGCGTGCTCGACGTCATGCCGTTCGGGCTCAAGCGGCTGCGCACGGCCCTGCGCGAGCGCGGCGTCGGGCGCCTGACCATCAAGAAGCGGGGCACCGCCGTGGTGCCCGAGCAGCTGCGCAAGCAGCTCGACCTCAAGGGCGACGCCGAGGCCACGATCGTGCTGACCCGCGTGAACGGGTCGCAGCAGGTGCTCCTCGTGGAGCCGGTCTGATGGAGATCCCGTTCGCCCGGTCCGAGCGGTCGACCCTCGGGGTCGAGTGGGAGCTCGCGCTGGTGGACGCGGACTCGGGCGACCTGCGCCAGGTGGCGCAGACGGTGCTCGACGCGGTGGCGCCGCCCGACGGCGGCGAGCACCCGACGATCCGCCAGGAGCTGCTGCTCAACACCGTCGAGATCGCCACGCGCGTGTGCCGGACCGTCGCCGAGGCCGGCCGTGACCTCGAGGCGAGCATCGAGGAGATCCGCGCCGTGACGGACCCGCTGCGGGTCGAGCTCATGTGCGCGGGCACGCACCCGTTCGCGCGCTGGGCCCAGCAGAAGGTCACCGACAAGCAGCGCTACGCGACCCTCATCGACCGGACGCAGTGGTGGGGCCGCCAGATGCTCATCTACGGCGTCCACGTGCACGTGGGCATCGAGGACCGCGACAAGGTCCTGCCGATCCTGCGCGCGGTGCTCACGTACTTCCCGCACCTGCAGTCGCTGTCGGCGTCGTCCCCGTTCTGGGGCGGCAAGGACACGGGCTACGCGTCCAACCGCGCGCTGATGTTCCAGCAGCTGCCGACGGCGGGCCTGCCGTTCCAGTTCGACCGTTGGGAGCAGCTCGAGGGCTACGCGCACGACATGCTGCACACGGGCGTGATCGACCAGATCGACGAGATCCGGTGGGACGTGCGCCCCTCGCCGCGCTTCGGCACGCTCGAGGTCCGCGTCTGCGACGGCGCCTCGAACCTCGCCGAGGTGATGGCGTTCGCCGCCGTCATCCACTGCCTCGTGGAGCACTTCTCGACGATGCTCGACGAGGGCAAGGAGCTGCCGACCCTGCCGCCCTGGTTCGCGCAGGAGAACAAGTGGCGCTCCGCGCGCTACGGCATGGACGCGATCATCATCCTCGACGCGCACGGCGAGGAGGAGCTGGTCACGGACGCGGTCGAGCGCATGCTCGTCGACCTCGAGCCCGTCGCGGAGCGCCTGCGGTGCACGGCCGAGCTCGACGGCGTCCGCACGATCCTGCGCAAGGGCGCGTCCTACCAGCGCCAGCGCGCCGTCGCGCGCCGGCACGGCGGCGACCTCGACCCGGTCGTGGCGGCGCTGGTCGAGGAGATGCGGGCGGGCGCGCCACTCTGAGCCGGCTAGTTGGCAATGCCGAGTAGTAGGTATAGCCTCTGAGGCGTGACGCCGGCCGCGCGGGACCCCCAGCTCCTCAAGGGCGTGCTGCCCATGCTCGTGCTCCTCTTGCTCACCGAGCAGGAGTCGTACGGCTACGAGCTGGTCACCCGGCTGCAGGCGGACGGGCTCACCGACATCGCCACCGGCACCGTGTACCCGGTGCTCACGCGCCTCGAGCGGGACGGCCTCATCGCCTCGCGCCTCGTCGCGTCCTCGTCCGGTCCCGCGCGCAAGTACTACCGGCCGACGGCGCCGGGCGCCGAGCACCTCGCCGATTCCGTGCGCGGTTGGTCGGACCTCACCCGCACCGTCCGCACCGTCCTCGACCGCACCACCACCCAGGAGCCGACATGACGACCACGACCGGCGCCCCGGCGCCCGAGGGCGACCCCGGCCAGGCGGCCGCACCGCCGGCACGCCTGAGCGTCCGCGACCGCCTCCGGCGCGAGTGGTACCTGGCGCGCCTCTCGTGGCACCTGCAGGACTACCCGCGGCGCCAGGGCAAGCAGGTCCAGCGCGACCTGCGCGCGGAGCTCACGCACGCAGCGGCCGACGTCGGCATGGCGCGCGCCGTGCGCGACCTCGGCCACCCGCTGGTCCTGGCCGAGAGCTACACGTCCGAGCTCGGCCGCCCGCTGCCCCGCTGGAACTCGGGCGCCGTCGCGGCCACGCTCGCCGTGGGCATGATGGTCTACCTGGGCGGCGCGTACGCCATCGGGACGCTCGACACCCTCGAGGCCCTCGGCGGCGGCACCGTGACGCGCTACCCCTTCGGCGCCCCGACGGTCTTCGTCGCCACGCAGGACGAGTTCTCCGTGACCCAGACGCCGTCGGCACCCGGCGCGGCGGTGCTCGTCGCGGTCGGCGCGGTCGCGTTCCTGCTCGGCTCGCGCGTGTGGCGGGCGTGGGGCTGAGGCCGCCGGCGGGACCGGACGGACCGCTCAGACCGTGACCTGCGTGAGCGGCATCGACGAGTCGACCGGCAGGTCCAGCGGGCTGGGCCGCACCCCGCGACGGACCACCGCGGCCCCGAGCGCCGCGATCATGGCCCCGTTGTCCGTGCAGTAGCGGATCGGCGGGATGCGCAGCGTGATGCCGGCCTCCGCGCAGCGCTGGGCCGCCAGCTCGCGCAGCTGCGAGTTGGCGGAGAACCCGCCGCCGACGACGAGCGTGTCGACCCCGTGCCGCCGGCACGCCGCGATCGTCTTCGCCGTGAGCACGTCGGCGACCGCTGCCGCGAACGACGCGGCGACGTCGTTCAGCGGGATCTCCTGCCCGGCGTCCCGGCGCGCCTCGACCCAGCGCGCGACGGCCGTCTTCAGCCCCGAGAAGGAGAAGTCGTCCGCGTGCCGGGCCTGGTCCTTGGCTGCCGTGAGCCCGCGCGGGAAGCGGATCGCCGTCGGGTCGCCCTCGCGCGCGAGGCGGTCGATGTGCGGCCCGCCCGGGTAGGGCAGCCCCAGCAGGCGCCCCACCTTGTCGAAGGCCTCCCCCGCGGCGTCGTCGAGCGTGTGCCCGAGCTCGGTGACGTCGGTCGCGACGTCGTCGACGAGCAGGAGCGAGGAGTGCCCGCCCGAGACGACGAGCGCCATGACGCGCTCCGGGAAGGCGCCGTGGACGAGCTCGTCGACGGCCGCGTGCCCGATGACGTGGTTGACGCCGTAGAGGGGCACGTCGAGCCCGACGGCGAGGGCCTTGGCGGCGGCGGCGCCCACGGTGAGCGGGCCGACGAGCCCGGGCCCCGCCGTGACGGCGATCGCGTCCACCTGCCCGAGGTCGACGTCGGCCCGCTCGAGCGCGGTGCGCAGCGTGGGCACCATCGCCTCGAGGTGGGCGCGGGACGCGATCTCCGGGATGATCCCGCCGAAGCGCGCGTGCTCGTCCATCGAGCTCGCGACGACGTCGGTGAGCAGCTCGCTGCCCTGGTCGGTGACCCGCACGAGCGCGACGCCCGTCTCGTCGCAGGAGGTCTCGATGCCGAGGACGAGCGCGTCAGACATGGTGTCCAGGGTAGGCGTCGCCGGCCGCGTCCCCGGCCACGGGCCCGGAGCCGGGCGCCGGCGCGGGAGCCAGCTCGAGCCGCATCGTGAAGGCGTCGACGTCCTCGGGCTGGTAGTACCGGCGACGGCGTCCGAGCACCTCGAACCCCGCGGCCCGGTAGAGCGCGAGCGCGGGCTCGTTGTCGACGCGCACCTCGAGGAGCACGGCCTGCGCCCCGAGCTCGCGGGCGCGGCCGACGAGCGCCGCGAGCAGCGCCGCGCCGAGCCCGCGGCGCTGCGCCGCCGGCACGACGCCGAGCGTCATCACCTGGGCCACGTCGCCGTCGAACCACAGGCCCGCGTACGCGGCCAGCACGGGCGCACCGTCCGGGCCGGCGACGTCGACGCCGACGTACCAGCGCCCGTCGGCCGCGAGCTCCTCGCGCAGCATCCCCACCGACCACGCCGAGGGGCCGAACAGCTCGCGCTCGATCTCGGCCAGGCGGGGGACGTCCGCGGCGACGAGCCGGCGCAGGTCGCCGGGAGCGTGCGGCGCAGCGCTCACCCGGTGACCCGCTTGCGGGCGGCGGCCGGCATGACGTCGGGCCGGCGCAGGTAGAGCGGCTCGGTGGGCAGGGGCTCGCCGGTGGTCAGGCCCGCGAGGCCACCGCGCCGCGCGAGGGCGAGGCGCGCCAGGACGGCCGCATCCACGCCGTCGACGAGGGGCGCGTCGCCCGCGGAGGGCAGGGGGTGCACCGCGAGGCCGGGGCCGACGACGACACCCCCACGCGCCGCGAGCGTCGCGGCCAGGTCGTCGGGCCGCACGACGGCGGGTCCGTCCACCGGGACGACGTCGCCCCGGGCCTCGCCGTCACCGGCGCGGCGGTACCGCGCCGTGTACAGCTCGCGGCGTCGCGCGTCCGTGACGACGACGACCTCGGCGTCGCCCGGGGCGCCCGCCTCCCACGCCTGGACGGCGAGGGCGTCCAGCGAGCACACCCCGTGGACGGGGACGCCGAGCGCGAAGGCCAGCGTGCGGGCGGTCACGAGCCCCGCGCGCAGGCCCGTGAAGGGCGCGGGGCCGGTCCCGGCGACCACGGCGCCGAGCGCGCGCCGGTCGACACCGGCCTCGGCGAGCGCCGCCACGACGAGCGGCGCGAGGAGCTCGGCGTGCCGGCGCTGCTCGGCGACGCGGCGGGCGGCGAGCGTCAGGCCGTCGTCGTCGACGACGGCGACCGCGATGTCGGCGGAGGTGTCCAGGGCGAGGAGGGGCACGACGTCGATCCTCTCAGCCCGGCAGCACCACGTCGGCCCACCGTGGGCCGACGGCGCGCACCGTGACGGTGCGCGCGCCGGACTCGGCGGCGTCCAGCAGGGCGTCGTCGGCGGCCTGCCCCGACGCACCGCCCACGTCGCCGTGGGGGCGCTGGATCGTCACCTCGAGGCGGTCCTCGGAGAGGACCTCGGCCAGCCCCTCGCCCCACTCGACGACCGTCACGGACTCCTCCAGCCCGGCGTCGAGGTCGAGGGCGTCGAGCTCCTCGAGCGAGCCGAGGCGGTAGGCGTCGACGTGGACCAGCGCGGGCCCGTCGGCGAGCGACGGGTGCACCCGCGCGATGATGAACGTGGGCGACGCCACCTGCCCGCGCACGCCGAGCCCCGTGCCGATCCCCTGCGTGAACGTCGTCTTGCCCGCGCCGAGCGGACCCGTGAGGACCACCAGGTCACCCGCGCGCAGCACGCCCGCGAGCGCCCGGCCGTAGGCGCGGGTCGCCTCGGCGTCCGGGAGCGTCACCGTGGTCGTCGCGCTCATGCCCGCACCTCCGTGCTGCCCGCCTGCTCCGCGGCCGGCGCGGCGGCCTCCTCGTCGGCCGGCTCCCCGGCCTGCTCCCCGGCCCCGTCGCCGCCGACGTAGGTGCGCGGAACCCGCGCCCCCAGACGCGTGACCACCTCGTAGGAGATGGTGTCGGCGGCCGCGGCCCAGTCCTCGGCCGTGGGCTCGCCGTCGTGCCCGGAGCCGAACAGCACCACCGTGTCCCCCGCGCGCTCGGTCGCACCCGGGCCCAGGTCGAGCACGAACTGGTCCATGCACACGCGTCCGGCGACCCCGAGGCGCCGGCCGCCGACCTGCACGGGTCCGCCCCAGCGGTCAGCACCGCCCGAGGCGTGGCGCGGCACGCCGTCCCCGTAGCCGAGCGGGACCACGCCCAGCACCGTCTCGCGCGGCGTGACGTAGGCGTGCGCGTAGGACACCCCCTGCCCGGCGGGCACGGTCTTGGTGAGCACGAGCCGCGCCTCGAGCCGCATCGCGGGCGTCAGCCCGTAGTCGGCCGGCGTGCCGAGCTGCGGCGCGGGCGAGAGCCCGAAGACCGCGAGCCCGGGCCGCACGAGGTCGAAGTGCATGGCGGGGTTGGTCAGCGTCGCGGCGGAGTTGGCGAGGTGCCGCACCTCCAGGCGCGCCCCGCGCCGCTCCGCGAGCGCCACGGCGTCGGCGAAGACCGCGGCCTGCGCGAGCACGGTCGGGTGATCCGGCGCGTCCGCCCATGCCAGGTGCGACCACACCCCCACGACGTCGACCACGCCCTCGGCCTGGGCGGCGAGCGCGGCGTCCAGGAGCGCGTCGAGGTCGCGCGGCATGACGCCGCCGCGGCCCAGGCCGGTGTCGACCTTGAGGTGCACGCGCGCGGTCCGGCCGGTGGCCCGCGCGGCGGCGGCCACCTCGTCCAGGGCCCACAGCGCCGGGACGGACACGTCGAGATCGGCGGTGACGGCGAGGTCCAGCGGCGCGCCGGGCGCATACAGCCAGGTCAGCGTCCGCGCGGTGACGCCGGCGGCGCGCAGCGCCAGCGCCTCATCGAGCTGCGCGACGCCCAGCCACGTCGCGCCGCCGGCGAGCGCGGCGCGCGCCGAGGGGACGAGCCCGTGCCCGTACGCGTCCGCCTTGACCACGGCCATGACCTGCGCGCCCGGGGCGCGCCCCCGCAGCGCCTCGACGTTCGACCGCACGGCGGCGAGGTCGACGACGGCTCGGGCGGGGAAGGCGCTCACGTCGGTCGGCACCCCCCAAGTCTGGCACCGCCCACGGCCACCCCCACGCCGCCCCCACAGGCCGCCGCCGAGCACCCCCAGCCCGTCCCTCCGCCGCCGAGCACGTCCGTTCCCACCGAGCACGTCCGGTGTGGCGGACGTCGTCGGTGGGAACGGACGTGGTCACGGGCGCGGGGGCACCGGCCGCCAGGTGCCGTCGGGGTCGGGGCGCAGCCACAGGTCCGCCCGGTGACGGGTCCGGGCCACCAGGCGGGCGTTGGCCTCGTCCGGTCCCGTCGCCCACGCGCGGGCGGCCGCCGGCGGCTTGCCGAAGGCGACGTGACGCGCGACGAGCCGCTCCAGCCGCACGTCGTCGTCGACGTCGACGCACCACGTCTCGTCGAGCAGCGCGGCGACGCCGGCCCACGGCCCCTCGTCGTGGAGCAGGTAGTTGCCCTCGACGACGACGAGCGGCACGTCCGGCGGCACGGCGATCGCGCCGGCCACGGGCTCCTCGAGCCTGCGGTCGAACGTCGGGGCGTAGACGACCTCGCCGGTCCCGTCCGTCGCTCCGGTGGCCGGCGCTCCCCCGACCCGCCCGGCCCGCAGCCGGAGCAGCAGCGCCACGAGGCCCGCGGCGTCGAAGGTGTCGGGCGCACCCTTGCGGTCCGCGCGGCCGAGCCGCTCGAGCTCCGCCTGCGCGAGGTGGAAGCCGTCCATCGGCACCAGGACGGCCCGGGTCGGGCCCAGGCCGGCCACGACGGCGGCGGCCAGCGTGGACTTCCCCGCGCCGGGCGGCCCGACGATCCCGAGGAGGCGCCGCGGTCCGGACGCGAGCGCCCGCGCACGCTCCAGCAGCCCGACGTCGAGCGAGGCCGCGGCGCCCGGCCCATCGCTCACGCCGGGTCCCGCAGGAGCGCGGCGACGGTGCGCGGGAGCGCCGCCGCGACGGCGCTCGCCGTCACCGGGCCGCCGGGCGCGGCCTCGTGCGCCGCCCGGCCGTGGGTCAGCGCCGCCAGCGCCGCGAGCTCGCCGGCGAGCGCGCCGTCGTCGGCGACGTCCCCGGCGCGTCCGGCGAGCACCGCGCCGAGCACGCCCGCGAGCACGTCCCCGGCCCCGGCGGTCGCGAGCCACGAGGGCGCGTCGGCCTGCGCCAGCACCCCGCCGGGCCCGACGACGACCGTCACCGCGCCCTTGAGCAGCACCGTCGCCCCCGTGGCGTCGTGGGCGGCACGCGCCCACCGCAGCGGCTCGGCCTCGACCGCGGCGCGCTCGACCGGGGCGCCGACCGCAGACAGCAGGCGCGCGAGCTCCCCGGCGTGCGGGGTGAGGATCACGTGGGGCCCGAGGTCCGCCGCGGCGACGGCCGCGAGCGCCCCGGCGTCGACCACGGCCGGGACGCGGTCGGCGGCGGCGCGCTCGAGCGCCTCGCGCACGCGGCCGGACTGCTCGTCGCCGTCGGCCGTGCCGGGGCCCAGGACCCAGGCCTGCACCCGTCCCTCCCCCACCACGACCTCGGGGTGCGCGGCCACGACGGCGCGCCCGACCGCCTCCGGGCCGACGTAGCGCACCATGCCGCACCCGGCGCCGAGCGCGCCCGCGACGGTCAGCACCGCCGCGCCCGGGTACGCGGCCGTGCCGGCGACGACGCCCACGACGCCGCGGGCGTACTTGTCGCCCGCGGCGCGCGGGACGGGCCACAGCCGCCGGACGTCGTGCGGCTCGAGCGTGCGGACCGCCGGCCGGGCCTCGGCGCGGGCCAGCTCCGGGCGCAGCCCGGGCAGGTCGACGACGGTCAGCTCACCGGCCCGCAGGCGCGCGGGCGGCAGCAGGAGGCCGGGCTTGGCGACGCCGAAGGTCACGGTCCGGTCGGCGGGGAGCACGGGACCGGGCACGGTGCCGTCGTCCACGCCGGTGCCGCTCGGCACGTCCACGGCGACGACGACGGGGCGCGCGCTCCCCGGCGCGGAGCCGGCGTCCCCGTCGGCGTCCGCCGCGGCGAGCAGCTCCGTGAGCAGCGCGACCACGCGCGCCGCCGGCTCGCGCAGCGGCCCGCGCCCACCGATCCCCACCAGGGCGTCGAGCACGACGTCGGCCGCGAACGCCTCGGCGAGGGCGTCGCCGAGCCAGGTGGTGGCGCTCGGCCCGGCGGGGTCGGCCACCAGGACCAGCACGCGTCCGCCCGCCGCGCGCAGGGCCTCGAGGCCGCCGGCATGGACGGCCGGGGCCGCGGTCACGGCCGTGACGCGGACGCCGTGGGGCGCGAGGAGCGCGAGGGCGTGCAGCGCGTCGCCGCCGTTGTTGCCGGAGCCGACCAGCGCGACGACGCCCGCGCCGGCCACCCTGCCCCGGACCCGCCGCAGCTCCTGGCGGACGGCGCGGGCGAGCGCCGTGGCGGCGTGGTGCATCAGCCCCCCGGCGTAACCGCGCTCGCGGGCCAGCAGGGGCGCCTCGGCGGCGCGCACGTCGGCGGAGGCATAGGCGTCCATGGGCACCATCCTGCCCACGATCCCGCTCGCGTAAACTCGCCGCGAGGCCATGGGATGGGGTGACGCATGAGTCCGAGCACTCGCTCGGAGCGCTCCGCGCGCCTTGTCGCGGAGGCTCGTGACCGGATCCTCGTGCTGGACGGCGCCTGGGGCACGATGCTGCAGCGCGCCGGTCTCGAGGAGCGGGACTTCCGTGTCGACGGCGCCGAGGAGGGCCGCAGCTACGCGGGCAACTTCGACCTGCTGCAGCTGACGCGCCCCGACGTCGTGCTCGACGTCCACCGCGCCTACCTCGACGCGGGCGCCGACATCACGAGCACCAACACGTTCAACAGCACGGTGATCTCGCAGGCCGACTACGGCACCGAGCGCCTCGTCCCGGAGATGAACGAGGCGGCGGCGCGGCTCGCGCGGCAGGCCGCCGACGAGGCCGAGGCACGCGACGGCCGGCCGCGCTGGGTCGCGGGCGCCGTCGGCCCCACGAACCGGACCGCGTCCCTGTCGCCCGACGTGGAGCGCCCGGGCTTCCGCAACGTCACGTTCGAGGACCTCGCTGCCGCCTACACCGAGCAGGTGAGCGCCCTGATCCGCGGCGGCGCCGACCTCCTGCTGGTCGAGACGGTCTTCGACACCCTCAACGCCAAGGCCGCGCTCTTCGCGTGCGAGGAGGCGTTCGCGGCGACGGGGACACGGCTGCCGATCATGCTCTCGGGGACCATCACCGACCAGAGCGGCCGGACGCTGTCCGGGCAGACGCCCGAGGCCTTCGTCATCAGCACCGAGCACGCCGACCTGTTCTCCGTCGGTCTGAACTGCGCGCTCGGTCCCGCGCTGCTGCACCCGTACCTGCGCGAGCTCGGCGGCGCGACCACGGCGCTGGTCTCCGCGCACCCCAACGCGGGGCTGCCCAACGCGTTCGGCGAGTACGAGGAGACGCCGCAGGAGATGGCGGAGGTCCTCGGACGCTTCGCGCGCGAGGGCCTGCTCAACGTGGTCGGTGGCTGCTGCGGCACGACGCCCGAGCACATCCGCGCCATCGCGGACGCCGTCGACGGCGTCGCGCCGCGCGTGCCCCCACCCCCGTCGCCCTACCTGCGCCTGTCGGGCCTCGAGCCGTTCGTGCTCACCCCCGAGACCAACTTCGTCAACGTCGGCGAGCGCACCAACATCACCGGCAGCCCGCGGTTCCAGAAGGCCGTGCTCGCGGGCGACGACGCCGCGATGGTCGCGATCGCCGCGCAGCAGGTGGCGGGCGGCGCCCAGCTCGTCGACGTCAACGTCGACGACGGCATGCTCGACGGCCCGCAGACCATGTCGCGGTTCCTCAACCTGCTCGCCGTCGAGCCGGACATCGCGCGCGTCCCCGTGATGATCGACTCCTCGGACTGGACCGTCCTCGAGTCCGGGCTGCGCCGGGTCCAGGGCAAGGCCGTCGTCAACTCGCTCTCGCTCAAGGACGGCCCCGAGGCGTTCCTGGAGCGGGCGCGGCGGGTCCGGCGCTACGGCGCCGCCGTCGTGGTCATGGCCTTCGACGAGCAGGGGCAGGCGGACACGCTCGAGCGCCGCACCGCGATCTGCGAGCGCGCGTACCGGCTGCTGGTCGACGAGGCGGGGTACCGGCCGCAGGACATCATCTTCGACCCGAACGTGCTCACCGTCGCGACCGGCATGGCGGAGCACGACGGGTACGCCCGCGACTTCATCGAGGCCGTCCGCTGGATCAAGGCGAACCTCCCCGGCGCGCTCACGAGCGGCGGCATCAGCAACGTCTCGTTCTCCTTCCGCGGCAACAACCACGTGCGCGAGGCGATGCACGCGGTGTTCCTCTCGCACGCGATCGCCGCCGGCCTCGACATGGGCATCGTCAACGCGGGCATGCTCACGGTGGAGAGCGAGATCGAGCCCGACCTGCGCGAGGCGGTGGAGGACGTCATCCTCGCGCGCCGCCCGGACGCCACGGAGCGGCTGCTCGCGCTCGCCGACTCCTACAAGAAGGTGCGCAAGGACGCACCCGAGCTGCAGGCCTGGCGCGAGCTGCCCGTGGCCGACCGCCTCTCGCACGCGCTCATCAACGGCATCGTCGAGCACGTCGCGGCCGACGCCGAGGAGGCGTACCGCGAGCTCGGCTCGCCGCTGCGTGTCATCGAGGGGCCGCTCATGGCGGGCATGGACGTCGTCGGCGACCTCTTCGGCGCCGGGAAGATGTTCCTGCCGCAGGTCGTGAAGTCGGCACGCGTGATGAAGGCCGCCGTCGCGCACCTGACGCCCTACCTCGAGGCGGAGAAGGCCGCCCGCGAGGCCGCCGGCGAGATCGAGGCACGCGGCAAGGGCACCGTCGTCATGGCCACGGTCAAGGGCGACGTCCACGACATCGGCAAGAACATCGTCGGCGTCGTGCTCGCGTGCAACGGCTACACGGTGCACGACCTGGGCGTCATGGTGCCGGCCGAGAAGATCCTCGCGGCCGCCGCCGAGCTCGGTGCCGACGTCGTGGGCGCCTCGGGCCTCATCACGCCGAGCCTGCACGAGATGGTCGCCCTCGCGGCGGAGATGGCGCGGCAGGGTCTGCGCACGCCCCTGATGATCGGCGGGGCGACGACGAGCCGGGCCCACACCGCGGTCAAGATCGACCCGGTCTACCCCCACACCGTCGTGCACGTCGCCGACGCGAGCCGCGCGGTCGGCGTGGTCGCGGACCTGCTGGCCCGCCCGGACGAGGTCGCCGCGCGCACGGCGGCCGACCACGCCGCCCTGCGCGAGCGCCACCGCGAGAAGGACCACGCGCTCGTGCCGCTGGCGGAGGCGCGCCGCCGCGCGACGCGGGTCGCGCCGCCGACGCCCCCGCCGCCGCGCGAACCGGGCCGCCACGTCGTACGCCCCGCGCTCGCCGAGCTGGTCGAGGTGATCGACTGGACGCCCCTGTTCACGAGCTGGGAGCTGCGCGGCACCTACCCCCGGATCCTGGACGACCCGCGCCAGGGCGAGCAGGCCCGCGAGCTGTTCGCCGACGCCCGGGCGCTGCTCGACGCGATGGTGCGCGAGGACCTGGTGCGCGCGGAGGGCGTCGTCGGCCTCTGGCCCGCCCGGCGGGTGGGCGACGACATCGAGGTGCACGCCGCGGGGGCTGACGCGGGCGCGCCGCTCGCCGTGCTGCACACGCTGCGCCAGCAGCGCGAGCGCGCGGGCGACCTGACGGCCCTCGCGGACTTCGTCGCGCCCGCGGGCGACCACATCGGCGCCTTCGCGGTGGCGATCCACGGCGCCGAGGAGCTCGCCGCCGGCTACGAGCGCGACGGCGACGACTACACGGCGATCCTGGTCAAGGCGCTCGCCGACCGCCTGGCCGAGGCCTTCGCCGAGTGGCTGCACCGCGAGGTCCGCACGCGCTACTGGGGCTACGCGCCCGACGAGCGGCTGCCCGTCGCCGAGCTGATCCGCGAGCGCTACGCCGGCATCCGGCCCGCCCCCGGTTACCCCGCCCAGCCCGACCACACGGAGAAGCAGACGCTGTTCGACCTGCTCGACGCGGCGCAGGTCGGGCTCGCGCTGACGTCGTCCTACGCGATGACGCCGCCGTCGGCCGTGTCCGGGGTCTACCTCGCCCACCCGGAGGCGACGTACTTCGCCGTCGGCAAGATCGGCCGGGACCAGGTCGAGGACTACGCCGCGCGCAAGGGCTGGAGCGTCGAGGAGGCCGAGCGCTGGCTGGCCCCGAACCTCGGGTACTGACGCCTCGGGTACGCCTTCGGGACCGGCGCCGGCGCGTGCGACCGCATCGTTTCGACTAGCGTGACGTCATGCGCTTCGGACTCTTCATCCCCCAGGGCTGGCGGCTCGACCTCGTCGGCATCGCACCGACCGACCAGTGGGCGGTGATGCGGGACCTCGTCCAGCACGCCGACGCCGGCACGGCATGGGAGTCGGTGTGGGTGTACGACCACTTCCACACGACGCCCGAGCCGACGCTCGAGGCCACGCACGAGGCCTGGACCCTCATGGCGGCGTTCGCCGCCGCGTCGTCGCGCGTGCGCCTCGGCCAGATGTGCACGTGCATGGCGTACCGCAACCCCGCCTACCTGGCGAAGGTCGCGGCGACGATCGACGTCGTCTCCGGCGGTCGCGTCGAGATGGGCATCGGCGCCGGCTGGTACGAGCACGAGTGGCGGGCCTACGGCTACGGGTTCCCGCGCGCCGGCGAGCGGATCGCGATGCTCGACGAGGGCGTGCAGATCATGAAGCAGGCGTGGGAGACCGGCGAGGCGACCCTGGACGGCAAGCACTACCAGGTCAGCGGCGCGCGGGTGCAGCCCCAGCCGCTGCAGGACGGCGGGATCCCGTTCTGGATCGCCGGCGGCGGCGAGAAGAAGACGCTCCGCATCGCCGCGCGGTACGCGCAGTACACGAACTTCGACGGCTCGCTGGAGGGCTTCGCGCACAAGTCCGCGATCCTCGAGCAGCACTGCCGCGAGGTCGGCACGGACTTCGGTGCGATCACGCGCTCGGCCAACTACAACGTCGTCATCGGCGCCACGCAGGCCGACGTGGACGCGAAGCTCGACTGGATCGCCGAGCACTACCGCGGCGTGCTGAGCCCCGAGAAGGCGGCCGAGGTCGACCGCCAGTTCCGGACCGGTCCCCTCGTGGGCACCCCCGAGCAGATCGTCGCCACGCTGCGCGAGCTGCAGGGCCTGGGCATGACGTACGCGATCACGTACTTCGTCGACGCCGCGTACGACCGCTCGAGCATCGAGCTCTTCGAGTCGCAGGTGGTCCCCGCGCTCGCCGACTGAGCCGACGCCGCCGTGCCGCCGCGGGACGACCCGCGGCGGCACGCGCGTCAGTCGCGCTGTGTCAGTCGCGCTCTGCGACCGCCATGGCGGACGCGATGCCGGCGTCGTGCGAGAGCGACAGGTGGAACCGGTCGACGCCGAGCTCGGCGGCTCGCGCCGCGACGGTGCCCACGATCTCGACCTCCGGCGGGCCGCCGACGACGCGACGGACGGTCGCGTCCTGCCAGCTCATGGTCCCCGGCGCGCCGAGGGCCTTGGCGATGGCCTCCTTGGCGGCGAACCGCGCCGCCAGCGACGCGGCGGGAAGGTCGCGCTCGTCGGGCGTGAAGAGCTTGGCACGCAGGCCCGGGGCGCGCTCCAACGTCGCCACGAACCGGGCGACGTCCACGACGTCGATCCCGACGCCGACGATCACGCGCGGGCCCCGGCGGGAGCCGTCACTCGACGGTGACGGACTTGGCGAGGTTGCGCGGCTGGTCGACGTCGAGGCCCTTCGCCGTGGCCAGCTCGCACGCGAAGATCTGCAGTGGCACGACGGAGACCAGCGGCGCCAGCAGCACGGGAGTCCGCGGGACGTAGAAGACCTCGTCGGCGAAGGGCAGCACGTCGGTGTCGCCCTCCTCCGCGATCACCAGCGTCCGGGCGCCCCGCGCCCGGATCTCCTGGATGTTCGAGATCACCTTGCTGTGCAGCGAGTCCCGGCCCCGCGGCGACGGCACGATGATGAAGACGGGCTGGCCCTCCTCGATCAGGGCGATGGGGCCGTGCTTCAGCTCGCCGGCCGCGAAGCCCTCCGCGTGGATGTACGCGAGCTCCTTGAGCTTCAGCGCACCCTCCATGGCCACCGGGTAGCCGACGTGGCGGCCCAGGAAGAGGACCGACCTGGCCTCGGCCATGGAACGGGCTGTCTCGCGCACGTGGTCCGCACCGTCGATCACGGTCTGCACCTTGTCGGGGATCGCGCGCAGGTCCTCGAGGATCTCGCCGATCTCGTCCGGGAACTTCGTGCCCCGCAGCTGGGCGAGGTAGAGCCCCAGCAGGTACGCGGCCGTGATCTGCGCGAGGAACGCCTTCGTGGACGCGACGGCGACCTCGGGGCCGGCGTGCGTGTACAGGACGGCGTCGGACTCGCGCGGGATGGTCGAGCCGTGGGTGTTGACGACAGCCACGACCGTGGCGCCCTGCTCGCGCGCGTGACGCACCGCCATGAGGGTGTCCATGGTCTCGCCGGACTGGGAGACGGCCACCACGAGCGTCTTGGAGTTCACCACCGGGTCGCGGTAGCGGAACTCGTGCGCGAGCTCGACCTCGACCGGGATGCGGCACCAGTGCTCGATCGCGTACTTGGCGACCTGGCCCGCGTAGGCCGCCGTCCCGCACGCGATGACCACGATCTTGTCGATCTGGCGCAGCACGGCCTCGTCGACGCGGAGCTCGTCGAGCACGAGGCGGCCCGCGTCGTCCGTGCGCCCCAGCAGGGTGTCGGCGATCGCGTGCGGCTGGTCGTGGATCTCCTTGTCCATGAAGGACGCGAAGCCGCCCTTCTCGGCGGCGGCGGCGTCCCAGTCGACCCTGAAGCGGCGCGGCTCGACGGGCATCCCGTCGAAGTCGACGACGCTCACCGTGTCGGGCGTGATGGTCACGACCTCGTCCTGCCCGAGCTCCATGGCCTCGCGCGTGTAGGCGATGAACGCGGCCACGTCGGACCCGAGGAAGTTCTCGCCCTCCCCCAGCCCGACGACGAGCGGGGAGTCGTGGCGCGTGCCGACGACGACGTCGGGCGTGTCCGCGTGGACGGCGAGCAGCGTGAACGTGCCGTGCAGGCGGCGGGCGACGGAGCGCATGGCCTCGCCGAGGTCCTGCTTCTCCTCGTACGCGCGGCCCAGCAGGTGCGCCACGACCTCGGTGTCCGTCTCGCTCGTCATGCGCACGCCGGTCGACTCGAGCTCGCTGCGCAGGGCGGAGAAGTTCTCGACGATGCCGTTGTGGATGACGGCGATCCGCCCGTCCGCCGAGACGTGCGGGTGTGCGTTGACGTCGTTCGGCGCCCCGTGCGTGGCCCAGCGCGTGTGGCCGATCGCGGCGGTGGCCGGCGGCAGCGGCTGCGCCTCGAGCTCCTGGACGAGGTTGGTGAGCTTGCCCGCCTTCTTCGCGAGCGCAAGGCCTGCCGGCGTCACGAGCGCCACGCCGGCGGAGTCGTACCCCCGGTACTCCAGGCGGGCCAGGCCGCCCATGACCACCTCGAGCGGGCGCTCGTCCGGCTGCTGGGCACCGACGTATCCCACGATTCCGCACATGGCGCCGAGTGTAGGCGGTGAGTCGCCCGGGGCGGGCACGCGCATGGCGACCCGTTCACCGCCCTGCACCGCGCCCCTCGCGCCGGATTCTGCGGGGCCCCTCGAGGAGCGGCAGAATGCGCGGGTGCCCGATGCCGCCGCCGCCCCGTCCACGCCGTACGTGGAGCTCGACCGGGCGGCCTGGAGCCGCCTCTCGGCCTCGACCCCCCTGCCGCTCACCGACGGGGACGTCACGCGGCTGCGCGGGCTCGGCGACCCCATCGACCTGGCCGAGGTCGACGCGGTCTACCGCCCGCTGTCCCGGCTGCTCGCGCTGTACGTCAACGCGACGACGGCCCTCCACGAGGCCTCCACGACCTTCCTGCGCGAGGCGCCCGGCCGCACGCCCTACGTCATCGGCGTCGCGGGCTCGGTCGCCGTCGGGAAGTCGACGACCGCGCGCGTCCTGCGCGAGCTCAT
The DNA here is from genome assembly GCF_014042015.1 of Actinotalea sp. JY-7876. Taxonomy (NCBI): domain Bacteria; kingdom Bacillati; phylum Actinomycetota; class Actinomycetes; order Micrococcales; family Cellulomonadaceae; genus Actinotalea; species Actinotalea sp. JY-7876. Next base: position 2,884,279 of record NZ_CP059493.1, read on the forward strand.
GGCACGGTGGCCCGAGACTCCCCGCGTCGAGCTCGTGACGACCGACGGCTTCCTCTACCCGAACCACGAGCTCGAGCGCCGCGGTCTCATGGAGCGCAAGGGCTTCCCCGAGTCGTACGACCGCCGGGCGCTGCTCCGCTTCGTCGCCGCCGTCAAGGCCGGCCGGCCCGAGGTGCGCGCCCCCGTCTACTCCCACCTGTCCTACGACATCGTCCCGGGCGAGCACGTCGTCGTGCGCCGTCCCGACGTCCTCATCGTCGAGGGACTGAACGTCCTGCAGCCGGCGCGCGCGGTCGCCGCCGGCGGCACGAGCATCGCCGTGAGCGACTTCTTCGACTTCTCCATCTACGTCGACGCGCGCACGGCCGACGTGCGCCGCTGGTACGTGGACCGCTTCCTCAGCCTGCGCGCGACGGCCTTCGCGGACCCGGAGTCGTTCTTCCACCGCTTCGCGTCGCTCACCGACGAGCAGGCCGTGGCGCGCGCCGAGCAGATCTGGGACTCGATCAACGCCCCGAACCTCGAGCAGAACATCCTGCCGACCCGCGGTCGCGCGACGCTCGTGCTGCGCAAGGGCGCCGACCACGCCGTGGAGCGGGTGCGGCTGCGCAAGCTCTGAGGCGGGCCGGCGCCGTCGTACCGGTGGGCTCAGGGCCCGCGCCGGCGACAGCTCAGGCCTCGGGCCTCACCGCGGCGGCCCTGACGGGCGCTCCGGAGCCGCCCGGTCGGTCGGCGAGGGACCGGGCGGCGCGCTCAGATCGCCCCAGGCGACGCCGGATGAACCAGGCGATCACGGGATCGAGCGCGAACCCGAGCGCGAGCCCGCCGGCCACGCCGACCGCCACGGCCAGGATCGTGTTGTCCCCCAGCCAGGCGCCGGCGCCGACGCCGAGCAGCACCGAGTACGCGGCCCAGCTCACGGCCGCGATGGCCGCGAGCACGGTGAAGCGGACGCGGGAGAAGCCCACCGCACCCGCCGTCATGTTCACCGCGACCCGACCCACGGGCACGTACCGGGCGGCGATGATGAAGGCGGCGCCGCGGTCCGCCAGCGCGCGGTCCGCCCAACGCAGGGCCCGCTGCTGGCGTTTGCCACGCATCATCCGCAGGTCGCCCACGGGCAGCCGGCGGCCCAGCGAGTACGCGATCTGGTCCCCCGTGAAGGCGCCCGCCGCGGCGACGGCCCCCAGGATCCAGAGGTTCGGGACGCCCTCGGCCATCGCGGTCGCGGCCAGCGCGATGATGACCGACTCGCTCGGCACCGGGGGGAAGAACCCGTCGATGGTGGCGAAGGCGTAGAGCGCCACGAAGACCCACGGCGTGCTCGACAGCGCGACGACCCAGTCGGCCAGTCCTTCCAGCACGTCATCAGCTCCTGGGTCTCGGTGCGCCCACCCGGGCGGCTCGGGTGATCGGCTCGGTCCACGTCGTCGCGAAGCCGTCTGCTCCCTGGACCCACGGTAGAGGGCGGGAGCGACGGGCCGACATCGGGATAACCCCCTATTCCCGCTCAGGGTTCCCCGATCCGGCCACCGGTGTGCTCGACCAGCATCGCAAGGTCTCGCCGCTCTCGACGTCGTCCTCACGGATGAGCCCGCGGCGCCCCGTGCGACCCCTCCGCCCCCGGACGGGACGCGGTCAGGTGAGCGGGAACCCGAGCTCGGCGGCGGCGCGCTCGGGTGTGAGGTCACCGGCCCACCGCGCCGCCTGCGCGGGCGACACGAGCGAGCGCATCTGGGCCACGTCGACGTACAGGCGCCCCGCCAGGTGGTCCGTCTCGTGCTGCACGATGCGGGCCGGCCACCCGTGCAGCACCTCGTCGAGCGGCAGCCCGCGCTCGTCGGCCCCCGTGAGCCGCACCGAGCGCCACCGCGGCGTCGCCGCCTGCCAGCCCTGGACGCTGAGGCAGCCCTCGTAGAACGTCACCTGCTCGGTGCCGACCGGCTCGTACGCGGGGTTCACCAGGACGCGGAACGGCACCGGGGTCCGCTCGCGCACGCGGGCGCTGTCCGGGTCCGCCGCCCACCCGTCCTCGACGACGGCGATCGCGACGCCGAGACCGACCTGCGGCGCCGCCAGCCCGACGCCGGGGGCCGCGTGCATCGTCGCCCGCATCGCCGTCAGGAGCGCCGCGAGGACGTCGTCCGGGAGCTGCCCGTCGTAGCGCGTCGCCGGGCGGCGCAGCACCGGGTCGCCCGCCTGGACGATCGGCAGGGGCAGGCCCCCCTCGAGCAGGCGCTCGACCTGCGCACGCAGGTCCGCGGCCCCCAGCGGGGCGTCGACCGCGGCCGTCACAGCGCCAGCCGCTCCCGGACCACGTCGGCGAGCCGGTGCGCGACCCGGTCGGCCTGCTCCTGGTCGGCCGCCTCGACCATGACGCGGACCACCGGCTCCGTGCCCGAGGGGCGAAGGAGCACGCGGCCCGTCTCGCCCAGCTCCGCCTCGGCGGCGCTGACGGCCGCGAGCAGGCCGTCGTCCGACGCCGCCCGGCCGCGGTCCACGCCCGCCACGTTGAGCAGGATCTGCGGCAGCCGCGGGACCGTCTGGGCGAGCTCGGCGAGCGAGCGACCGCTGGCGGCCACCCGGGCCGCCAGGTGGAGCGCCGTGAGCGTGCCATCGCCCGTCGTGGCGTGCTCGGCCATGATCAGGTGCCCGGACTGCTCGCCACCGAGGCTGAAGCCGCCCGTGCGCATCGCCTCGAGGACGTAGCGGTCGCCCACGGCGGTCTGGACGGTGCGGATCCCCGCCGCGGTCATCGCGAGCTGCAGGCCCAGGTTGCTCATGACCGTGATGACGAGGGTGTCGTCGACGAGCTCGTCGCGCTCGCGGAGCGCGACGGCCAGGATGCCCATGATCTGGTCGCCGTCGACCAGCTCGCCGCGGTGGTCGACGGCCAGGCAGCGGTCGGCGTCGCCGTCGAAGGCCACCCCGAGGTGCGCGCCTGCAGCGACCACGGCGGCCTGCAGCTGCTCGGGGTGCGTCGACCCGCACTTCTCGTTGATGTTGCGCCCGTCGGGCGAGGCGTTGATGACGACGACGTCGGCCCCGGCCGCGCGCAGGGCCGCGGGCCCGACCTCGCTCGCCGCGCCGTTGGCGCAGTCGACGGCGATCCGCATGCCCTCGAGCGCGGTGGCACCGCCGGGCAGCGTGGAGATCAGGTGGTCGATGTAGCGCTCGCCGGACGCGCCGTCCATGGCGATCCGCCCGACGGCGGCGCCGACCGGGCGTTCCCAGGCCTCGCCGATGCGCCGCTCGATCGCGTCCTCGACGTCGTCGGGCAGCTTCTGGCCGCCGCGCGCGAAGAACTTGATCCCGTTGTCAGGCATGGGGTTGTGCGAGGCGGACAGCATCACCCCGAGGTCCACGTGGAGCGCGCCCGTGAGGAAGGCGACGGCCGGCGTCGGCAGCACGCCGACGTTGAGGACGTCGACGCCCGCGCTGGCCAGGCCCGCGGCGACCGCGGCCGACAGGAACTCCCCCGACGCGCGCGGGTCACGCCCGATCACGGCCCGGGGCCGGTGCCCCTCGAACGCCCCCTGGGACGCGAGCACGTGCGCCGCGGCGACCGCGACGTCGAGCGCGAGCTCCGCCGTCACGTCGCGGTTCGCGAGCCCACGCACCCCGTCGGTACCGAACAACCGACCCATCAGACCTCCTCGTCGCACCGACTGTTGCACACGCCACCGCCGTCCGGGCGCATGCGGCGCACGAGACGGCCCCGTCACGACCGACGGCCCCGATGGAGACCATCGGGGCCGTCGGTGGAACGGTCTGTCAGCGCTTGGAGTACTGGGGCGCCTTGCGGGCCTTCTTGAGCCCGGCCTTCTTGCGCTCGACCACACGCGCGTCACGCGTGAGGAAGCCGGCCTTCTTGAGCGCCGCGCGGTTGTGCTCCGCGTCGATCTCGTTGAGGGCACGGGCCACGCCGAGGCGCAGGGCGCCGGCCTGACCGCTCACGCCGCCACCGACGATGCGCGCGACCACGTCGAAGCGACCCTCGACGTCGACCAGCTTGAGCGGGCTGTTGACCAGCTGCTGGTGCACCTTGTTCGGGAAGTAGTCCTCGAGCGTCCGGCCGTTGATCTTCCACTGGCCGGTGCCGGGGACGAGGCGGACGCGGGCGACGGCCTCCTTGCGGCGGCCGAGGGCCTGGCCCGGAGCCGTCAGGCTCTGGCCACGGCCGGTGGGGGCGGCGGTCTCGGAGGTGTAGCTGCTGGGCGTCTCGTCCTCAGCGATGTCCACGGTGGTGTCGGCCACGAGTGATTGTCCTCAGTTCGGGGTGGGCGTCGGCAGCGGCTCAGGCCTGCTGCGTGACCTGGGTGATCTCGAAGGGCTTCGGCTGCTGCGCCGAGTGCGGGTGCTCGGGGCCGGCGTAGACCTTGAGCTTGCTCATCTGGGCACGCGAGAGCGACGTCTTGGGGAGCATGCCGCGGACGGCCTTCTCGACGACGCGCTCGGGCTTCTTCTCCAGCAGCTCGCCGATCGGCGTGGCACGCAGACCGCCCGGGTAGCCGGAGTGGCGGTAGGCGAGCTTCTGCTCGCGCTTGTTGCCGGTCAGGGCGACCTTGGCCGCGTTGATGACGATGACGAAGTCACCGCCGTCGACGTGCGGGGCGAACGTGGCCTTGTGCTTCCCGCGGAGCAGGGTGGCGACGTGGGTGGCGAGCCGGCCGAGGACGACGTCGCTCGCGTCGATGACGTGCCAGGTCCGCTCGACGTCGCCGGGCTTCGGGGTGTACGTGCGCACGGTCGTAGCCTTCGTTTCCTGTAGCTGAATGAGGTGCATCGCGCTCCGGCGTCAGGCCGGGGCTCCGATGGTGGTCGCCTGCGCCTCCGCGGCAGGCCCGGCGGTCAGGACCTCTGAGGGCTGACCGCGCGCGGGCGCTCCACAAGGGGACGCATAACGACGTCCCAGAGTACCCGGCGCCGGCCGCGTGGGCAAAACCGCGTCCGGCAGCCCCCCGGATCGCTCGGACGGGCGACCTCGTCGGGTGCCCGCGCGCGGCCGGTTCCACTAGCGTGACGGCGCCGGCGCGTCACCGGCGGGAGGGGGGAGACGAATGTCCGAGCTCAGCGTGGAGGTCGGCGCGCTCGACCTCGTCCGCCAGCTGGCGGAGCGCCAGGCGGGGCACCTGCGGGCGATCCGCGACCACCTGGACGCCCACACGACGCTCTCCGGCGTGGGTGGTGCCGTGATGCTCTGCCTGCGCGGCCAGTACGACGAGGGTCGCCGCGTCGCGCTCGAGGGTTTCGAGCAGGGCGTGCGCATCTGCGAGAACGTGGCCGAGCAGGCCGCCGCGACGCGACGCGACTACGTCGCCGCCGACCGCGCCGCCTGGACGCGCCTGCAGGCCCTCGCGCAGGAGCTGGGCGTCAGCGTCCCGCCCTTCAGCGACCCGGGGTCACCCGACCTCGGGCCTCCCGGCGGCCCGGCGGCGGAGCCGGGCGCGCAGGACGACTCGGTGGCCCCGTGGTCGCGCATGACACCCGAGGCGCTGCGCCCCGGTGTCGACGGGGCCCGCACCGCCACCACGACCGGGGTCAAGCGCATCGACGCGCCGCCGTCCAACCCGTTCGGGCCGATCTCCCTGCGCTACCCGGCCGACCAGGGCATGAGCCACCTCACGGACCGGTACTGGGACCGGCGGGACGAGCAGACCCCGTTCGGGTCGACGAGCAGCGCTCGCGACCGCTACGAGCAGGCGCAGATGCGCCGCTTCGCGGAGGGCTACGACCGCGGCACGCAGGCCACGGGAGCCGGCTCGCTGACCCACCACTCCCCCTGGTCGCAGGACCGCATGACGACGCGCACGACGCAGGCCGGCCTCGACGTCTACGGCACGGTGACGTCCGCGCGCGGGGCGTGGAACGCGATCGAGCGGCTCGACCAGCAGGCCGACGGGCGCGACGTCGTGACGTCGGTCGCCACGGGCCGGGACAACACGGCGAACGCCGCGTGGGCGGAGTGAGATGACGATCACCGAGGTGCACGATCCGCGGACCGCGCTCGTCGCGCCGTCCGGGCCGGCGCAGGACTTCGCCGACTCGCTGCGGTGGAAGGCGGGCCCCCTCCTCGGCGGTCTGGACTGGCTGGTCGAGCAGCTCACGGGCACGTCGGCGATCGCGGCCCTCGTCGAGCCGCTCTCCGGCGACTGGGTCGGGCTCGAGAAGGGCGCTCAGGCATGGGGCCACTCCGCCCAGGCGAGCCTCTCCGTGGCCGCGAACTACGCCGCGCTCACCACCTCGGTCGCGCCGCAGTGGGACGGCATCGCGGCCGACGCCTTCATCGAGCGCGTCGGCTCGATCGCCGAGGGGTACGCGCAGTACGCCGACGGCTGCACCGCCATGCGGGAGGTCACCGAGGCGCTGCTCGACCTGTGCAAGGCCACGGCCGAGGCGATCGCCGGGATCCTCGGGTTCATCGGGGACTACCTCACGCGCCTGATGATCGAGGCCTCGATCCCCGTCGTCGGCTGGGTCGCCGGGGCCATCGACGGCGCCGTGTCGGGCGCCATGCTGCTCCGGAAGCTGGAGCGCGGCTACCGCCTCCTGCAGAAGGTCCTCGAGTTCGTCGAGCGCTTCCGCGAGGTGCTGCTCGCGCTGCAGAAGGTGGCCTACGCGATCATGATCCTCGCGCGCGCCACCACGGCGGTCGTGGACACCCAGGCCGTGGCCGCCGGCGACCGCGCCACCTCGACCGCCTTCGGGGTCCGGTGAGCACCCGCACGCCGGGCGGCGTCCCGGGCAACCCCGACGTCACCGCGCTGCTGGCGGACCTGCGCGCCGCCACCGCCTCGGTGCGTGCGGTCGCGGCGCAGCAGGAGCAGGAGCGCCAGGCGTTCGCCGCGCAGACCGCGCGCCAGGAGGAGGAGCGGGCGAAGGCGGCGCGCGCCGGTGAGCTCGGCCCCGACTGGCGCACGCTGCAGCAGCGCATCGACCTGGGGCAGACGTCCCTGGCCGCCATCCTCGCGGGGGCCGACGAGCACCCCGCCGCGCAGCGCGTGCTCGACCACGCGATGGACCGCATGGTGGAGATCCGCGAGGAGATCGTCACGGCGCTCGCGCAGGACGACGCCGTCGACCCCCGGCGGGAGCGCCCGGCCGGCGCCGACGAGGTCGTCTCCGCGGCGGCCGACGCGCAGGCCGCCGCGGACGAGATCGCCCGGACCCTCGCGCGCCTGCGTGAGCGCGCCGTCGAGGACGGCGGCGCGGACCCGTTCGGCCGGGGCCCGCTCGCCTAGGACCGCTCCTCGCGCGGGCCGAGGAACGTGCGGGGCCTGCGGCGCCGGCGCGGCCGCCCGGTCGCCACGCGCTGGTCCCAGTCGAGCTGGCGCACGCGGCGCCCGTCGTCGATCGTCGACAGCCCGCCGACGACCCGCTGCAGGCCGAGGGCCGCGAGCGCGAACAGCGTTCCCATGACGAGCACGTCGGCGGTCGAGCTGCGCGTCAGCGAGCGCGCGACCGGCTCCTGCACCACCACGCGCACCGTGTCGCCGACCGCCAGCGGGTGCGTGCCGGCCGGCAGGCGCACCTCGTCGCCGTCGGCCGTGCGGACGGTCGCCTCGTAGGTCGAGGCGACGTCGAGACCGAGGCGCCCGAGCAGCGCGTCCCGCCCGCGCAGGTCCGCCGTCACGTCGACGACGGTCGCTGTCACCGGCCCGGGCTCCCACGGCCACGCGACCCGCTCCGCGGGGAGCCGGCCGAACCCGGCGAACGTCCCGGTCCACAGCACGAGCACGCCCACCAGGACGCGCGCGGCACCGACGACCGGCCCCTCGTCCTGCGCGTGGGCCAGCACCCGCGGGACGGACGCCCAGCCGCGCCCGAGCGGCCGCTGCGGGACCCCGGCGTCGACGTGGCCGGTCACGAGCATCTGGCCGAGCGTGACGCCGGGGCCGAGCCGCACGCCCCCGTCGCGCGGCCACGGCGGCCCGAGCGACGAGCCCACCGGCGCGGCGGCCGCCGTGGCGAACCGGCCGGGCACGACCAGCCGCCCGAGCTGCACGCACGTCCACGCGACGGCCCAGCCGACGGCGGCCGGCACGCTCAGCGGCAGGACGACGAGCAGCAGCACGCGGTCGAGCGCCCCGGTGCGGCCGCGGCGCACACCGGCCGTGCTCAGGCGCAGCGCCCCCGTCCAGGCCGCGAGCACGGCGGGCAGCGCGAGGAACAACGGCAGCAACCGGGCGTCCCCGCTGCGCACGTCGCGCCGCACGGCCTCGACGAGGCGCTCCCGGCCGGCCGGGTCCTGGTAGTCCTCCGCGGCGGCCAGCACGTGCGTCACGCGCCATCCGCGCAGCACGACCGGCCGCGCGGGCGCCGTCGTGGCGACCCAGCAGGTCGGGGGCGCGACGCCGGCGGCGCGGGCCACCGCCGCGACCGCGAGCACGTCGGCGCCGTCCGCGGGCGACGGGACCCCGCCCGCGAGCGCGAGGAGGGCCGAGCGGCTCGCCGACCACGACCACACGAGGAGCGCGACCGGGCCGAGGGCGACCAGGGCGCCGGCGACCTCGTTCGCCGGCTGCAGCACGGGCATCAGCAGCGGCATGGGTCCGGCGGCGGCGAGACCCACGAGCCAGCCGAGCACGAGGCCGACCACCACGACCCGGAGCCAGCGCAGGACGACCACGGGGCGACCGTAGCCGACGACGGGGTCGCGGTCAGCGCACGCGCTGCACCCGTCCGGTGTCCCAGACCGGCTCGACGGTCTCCAGCACCTCGCCGTCGGCGCCGAACACCAGGAACCGGTCGAAGCCGCGCGCGAACCAGCGGTCGTGGGTCACCGCCACGACGGTGCCCTCGAAGGCGGCCAGCCCGCGCTCGAGCGCCTCGGCCGAGTGCAGGTCGAGGTTGTCGGTGGGCTCGTCGAGGAGCAGGAGGGTCGCCCCGCCCAGCTCGAGCAGGAGGATCTGGAACCTGGCCTGCTGGCCGCCCGACAGGGTCCCGTAGCGCTGCTCGGCCGCGGCCACGAGCTCGTACCGGTCGAGCGCCTTGCTCGCCTGCTCGCGTCCCATGCCCATGCGACTGCCCTCGCCCCGGTGCAGGATCTCGAGCAGGGTGCGGTCCGCGAGCTCGGGGTGCATGTCGTTCTGCGCGAACCACCCCGGCCGCACCCGGGAGCCGAGCGTGACGCGGCCGGTGTGCGCCACGGCCGCCGGCCGGGAGCCGGCGGGAGCACCCTCGTGCACCGGCGCGTGCTCGCGGTCCGGGTCGGTGCCGCCGGCCGCGAGCAGGCGCAGGAAGTGCGACTTGCCCGAGCCGTTGGAGCCGAGCACGGCGACGCGCTCCCCGAACCAGAGCTCCGCGTCGAACGGGCGCATGAGCCCGGTGAGCTCGAGGCGCTCGGCGACGACGGCGCGCTTGGCGGTGCGGCCGCCGACGAGGCGCACCCGCACGTCCTGCTCGCGCGCCAGCAGGGGCGGCGGGCCGGCCTCCTCGAACTTGCGCAGGCGCGTCTGCGCCGCGGAGTACCGCGAGGCCAGGCCGTCGTTGAAGGCGGCCCTGGTCTTGAGCGTGTGGACGAGGTCACGCAGCTTCGCGTGCTCCTCCTCCCAGCGGCGCGTCAGCTCCTCGGCGCGCGCGACGCGGGCCGCACGCGCCTCGCCGAAGGTCGCGAAGCCGGCTCCGTGCACCCAGATCGTCGAGCCGGCGACGGACGGCTCGATGCTCGCGACATGCGTCGCGGTGCGCGAGAGCAGCTCGCGGTCGTGGCTGACGAACAGGACCGTCCTGCCCGAGGCGACCAGGGCGTCCTCGAGCCACCGCTTGGCCGGCACGTCGAGGTAGTTGTCGGGCTCGTCGAGCAGGAGGACCTCGTCGGGCCCGCGCAGGAGCGCCTCCAGGACGAGCCGCTTCTGCTCCCCTCCGGACAGCGTGCGCACCTCACGGTGCTGCGCGCGCTCGAACGGCAGCGACAGGACGGCCTCGGTCACGCGCTCCCAGCCGACCTCGGCGTCGTACCCGCCGACGTCGGCCCAGTCGGCCAGCGCCTGCGCGTACCGCATCTGGGTGGGGGTGTCGTCGGTCTCCAGCATCGCCAGCTCCGAGGCGGAGAGCTCCGCGGCGGCGTCGCGGACCGCCGCGGGCGCGAGGGATGCCAGGAGGTCCCGCACCGACCGCTCGTCCGCGATCCGGCCGACGTGCTGCCGCATGACGCCGAGGCCGCCGCTGCGGGACACCGTGCCGGCGTGGGGCGCCTCGTCGCCGGCCGCGATCCGCAGGAGGGTCGTCTTGCCGGCCCCGTTCGGTCCGACGAGCGCGACCCGCGCACCCTCGCCGACCCGCAGGTCCACGCCCGCGAGCAGCGGCCGGCCGTCGGGCAGCACGTAGCCGATGCCGCTGAGGTCCAGGTGTCCCATGACGTCCAGTCTCCCGCAGGTCCGGATGCGTCAGGACGCGGCCGGTGCGACGGTAGGGCCATGAGCACGTATGGCGACACCAGCGCGACCATGCCCGACCCGGAGAGCGCGGCGGAGGGCGACACCAACCAGCTGCAGCAGGACGACACGCTCCTGGACCGCGGCGTCGACAGCATCCTCGACGAGGGCTACTCGCCGCCCGAGCGCCGGCCCCAGTACCACCGCCTCGAGACGGAGGTCGAGCAGCTCGAGGGCGAGACGCTCGACGAGCGCCTCGCGCAGGAGGTGCCCGACGTCTGGGAGACGCAGGACGAGCCGCGCCCCTCCTCCGACGAGCCCGACCGGGCCGGTCGCCTCGAGGCCGCCGACTCGGAGCCCTCGGGTGCTGCGGCGACGAGCGTCATGGCGCAGGACGTCGGGATCGCGGGCAGCGCGGCCACCGCCGAGGAGGCCGCCGTGCACGTCGTCGACGAGGAGCTGGACGCCCGGGGCGCCACGTCCGACGACGGCGAGGTCCCGCCCGCGGGGCCCGTCACCACCGAGCGCATCCAGTAGGAGCCCACGGCCGCCGCGCAACCACGACGACGCCCCGGCGAGGACCCCACGGTCCGCGCCGGGGCGTCGTGCGTCTCAGCTCGTCCGGGCGGCCGGTCCGCTCGCGGCGTCGGCGCCCGCGCGGCGGGCCCGGGTCCGTGCCGCGCGCGCCGCGAGCTCCGCGTCGGGCGGGTACGCCACCTCCTCCAGGCACAGCCCGCCTGCGGGGGCCACGACGCCCTCGCGCCGGCCGCTGGCGAGCAGCCCGGCGGGCCAGTCCGCCGGGCGGCGCCCATCCCCCACGGCCGTCAGCGCGCCCACGAGCGCGCGCACCATGCTGTGGCAGAAGGCGTCGGCCTGCACGCCCACCACCACGAGGCCGACGTCGGGGCCGTGCGCGGGGCGCTCGACGGTGAGCACCTGCAGGGTGCGGATCGTCGTGGCCCCCTCCCGCGGCCGGCAGAAGGCCGCGAAGTCGTGCCGCCCGACGAGCGCCGCCGCCGCCTCCTGCATCGCCGCGGCGTCCAGGGCCACGCGGTGGCGCACGACGAGGTGGCGACGCAGCGGGTCCACGCGCGCCGGGTCGTCGGCGATCCGGTACGCGTAGCGCCGGTGCAGCGCGGAGAACCGCGCGTCGAAGCCCGGGGCCGCGGGCGCCGCCCGGTGCACGACCACGTCGGGCGGCAGCACGCCGGCGAGTCTGCGCACGAGCGCCTCCCCGGGCTCGCTCGTCATGCGCCCGCGCACGGCGTCCCACGCCGCGGGGTCGAGGTCCACGTGCGCCACCTGCCCGCGCGCGTGCACGCCCGCGTCGGTCCGGCCGGCCACCGTCAGGCGCGGCGGCGGGCAGCGCAGGACGGTCCCGAGGGCGGCCTCGAGCGTGCCCTGCACCGTGCGCAGCCCGGGCTGGGTGGCCCAGCCGGCGAACTCCGTGCCGTCGTACGCCAGGTCGAGGCGCACCCGCAGGGTCGCCGTCGCGCCGGAGGGCCCGTCGGGGGCCCCGGCCTCGCGGGACACGGCGTCGAGGGTCACGGCATCGGTCGTCACGGCGTCGGGCAGCGGATCGGCACTCACGGCGCCACGCTAGCCGCCGCTACTGTCGCCGGGTGACCACCTCCTCGGCGCCCGGCCCGCGCACGCTCGCGGTCGACTGCGGCGGCGGGGGCATCAAGGTCTCCGTGCTCGACGCCGCGGGCACGATGCACGTCCCGCCGGTGCGCGTCCCGACCCCGTACCCGCTCCCCCCCGAGCGGCTCGTGAGCACCGTCGTGGAGCTGGCCGCGTCCCTCCCGCCGGCCGACCGCACGACCGTGGGCATGCCCGGCATGATCCGGCACGGCGTCGTCATCGCCACCCCGCACTACGTGACCACCGCGGGCCCCCGGACCCGGGTGGACCCCGACCTCGTCGCCGCGTGGGCGGGCGTGGACATGGAGTCCGCCCTGCGGCGCGCCCTCGGGCACCCCGTCCTGGTGCTCAACGACGCCGAGGTGCACGGCGCGGGCGTCGTGTCCGGCAGCGGTCTCGAGCTCGTCCTCACCCTGGGCACCGGCCTCGGCTCGGCGCTGTTCGACGGCGGCGCCCTGGCCCCGCACCTGGAGCTCTCCCACGCCCCCGTGCGGCGCGGCACCACCTACGACGCGTACCTGGGCGAGCACGAGCGGCGCCGCCTCGGCGACGGGCCGTGGTCGCGCCGCGTGCGCCGCGCGATCGAGGGTCTGCGGCCCGTGGTCCTGTGGGACCGGCTCTACCTGGGCGGCGGCAACGGTCGCCTCGTGCGCCCGGCGGTGCTCGCCGCCCTGGGCGACGACGTCGTGGTCGTGCCGAACTCCGCGGGCATCGTCGGCGGGGTCCGGGCGTGGTCGCTGCGCTCCCCCGGCGACCGGTCCGCACCCCCTGGCTGAGCCGCGGCCTCGACGGCGTCCACCTCGGCGGCCGCCGCGAGCAGCACGCGGTTGAACTCGACCGGGCGGACGAGGCTGACGAGGTGCGTCGCGCGCGGGATCGTGACGAGCCGCGCCGTCGGGCACGCGGCCACGTACGAGCGCTCCTGGGTCCGGAAGTGGTCCCACGCCCCGTTGACGACCCAGACCGGGCACCGCAGCGTCGCGAGGTCCTCGAGCGGCCGGAGCCGCCGCACCGCGCCGAGCATGTCGACCATGACGTCGAGCGCGTAACCACCCTCGGCCAGGTCGAGCGCCGCCTGCCGCGGCAGCGCCCGGTCCACGGCGAGCTGGTTCAGCCGCGCGCCCTGGTCGGGCAGCCGCGCGATGATCCGCGCGAGGCGCTCCCAGGCGCCCGTCACGGGGATGTCCGGCACGGTGCTGCAGCCCGCGGCCACGAGCCCCGCGACCCCGTCGGGACGCCGCGCGGCCGCGGCGATGCCGACGTACCCGCCCAGCGACAGACCGACCAGCAGCACACGCCCGCCGAGCTCGGCGATCCCGTCGTCGACCGCCGCGAGGCTGGACTCCACCGTGAACGTCTCGCCGCGTCGCCGGCCGTGCCCGGGCAGGTCGATCGCCAGGGCGCGACGCCCGGAGCGTTCGAGCGCCTCGACCTGCGCGCGCCACATGGTGCGCGAGGCTCGCGCGCCGTGCAGCAGGAGCACCGGGACCGGTGGCGTCGTCACGTCACCACGCTACGTCAGGCCTCCGCGGGCGACGGCCGCCGGGAACGACGCAGGGCCCGGACCGTGACGGTCCGGGCCCTGCGTCGTGCTGCGACACGCGTCGCGAGGTCAGGCCTTGGCGGCGTCCTCGTCCTGCGTGGCCTCCTCGGCCGTCGTCGGCTCGTCCGTGGTGTCCTGGACGTCGGTCGTGTCCTGGACCTCCTCGGCGGGCGCGGCGGCCGGCGCGGCCTTCTTCGGCGCGGCCTTCTTCGTGGCCTTCTCGGCCTCGCGCACGGTCGCCTGCTTCGGGCTCACCGGCTCCATGACGAGCTCGATGACCGCCATGGGGGCGTTGTCGCCCTTGCGGGAGCCGATCTTGGTGATGCGCGTGTAGCCACCCTGACGCTCGGCCATGGCGGGCGCGATCTCCGTGAAGAGCTCGTGCACGACGCTCTTGTCCCGCACGGTCGCCAGGACGCGGCGGCGCGCGTGCAGGTCCCCGCGCTTGGCGAACGTGATGAGACGCTCGGCGAGCGGGCGGAGCCGCTTCGCCTTGGTCTCGGTGGTCGTGATCCGGCGGTGCTCGAACAGGCTCGTCGCCAGGTTGGCGAGCATGAGCCGCTCGTGCGCCGGACCGCCGCCGAGCCGCGGACCCTTGGTGGGCGTAGGCATGGTCTGTACTCCTCAGTTCTCGAAGATCACCGGACCGACCGCACGGGGCCGGTCCGCCACGGCGTCAGGACAGCTCGTCCTCGGTGAAGTCACCGTCGTAGTAGTCGGCGGTGGAGGGGTCGAAGTCGATCGGGCTGTCCTTGAGCGACAGGCCGAGCCCGGCGAGCTTCTCCTTGACCTCCGTGATCGACTTCGCGCCGAAGTTGCGGATGTCCAGGAGGTCCGCCTCGCTGCGCGCCACGAGCTCGCCCACCGAGTGGATGCCCTCGCGCTTGAGGCAGTTGTACGAGCGGATCGTGAGCTGCAGCTCCTCGATCGGCAGCGCCAGGTCGGCGGCGAGCGCGGCGTCCGTCGGCGACGGGCCGATCTCGATGCCCTCGGCCTCGACGTTGAGCTCGCGCGCCAGGCCGAACAGCTCGACCAGCGTCTTGCCGGCGGAGGCCAGCGCGTCGCGCGGCGTGATCGCGGCCTTGGTCTCGACGTCGACGATGAGCTTGTCGAAGTCCGTGCGCTGCTCGACACGGGTCGCCTCGACCTTGTAGGTCACCTTGAGGACGGGCGAGTAGATCGAGTCGATCGGGACGCGGCCGATCTCGGCCTCGTACGACTTGTTCTGCTGCGCCGAGACGTAGCCACGGCCGCGCTCGACCGTGAGCTCGACCTCGAGCTTGCCCTTGGCGTTCAGCGTCGCGATGTGCAGGTCGGGGTTGTGCACCTCGACACCGGCCGGCGGCGTGATGTCCGCGGCCGTGACGGCGCCCGGACCCTGCTTGCGCAGGTACATCACGACGGGCTCGTCGTTCTCCGAGGAGACGACGAGCTCCTTGATGTTGAGGATGATCTCGGTGACGTCCTCCTTGGCCCCGCTGACGGTGCTGAACTCGTGCAGCACGCCGTCGATGCGGATGGACGTCACGGCAGCACCCGGGATGGACGACAGGAGCGTCCGGCGCAGGGAGTTGCCGAGGGTGTAGCCGAAGCCGGGCTCGAGCGGCTCGATGACGAACCGCGAGCGGTGCTCGGAGACGACCTCTTCGGTCAGGGTGGGGCGCTGTGCGATGAGCACGGTGTGTTCCTCTCAGTGTGCGTCCGCCATATGACGCATCACGTGTGCCTGCCGGTCTCTGTCCACCGGTCAGGGTCCTACGGGTCGAGCGGTCCGGCGCGGTTGCGGCGCCGCACGCACCGGTGGGCGGACCGCGCCGGGGCACGGTCCGCCCACCCGGTGGGTGGCGGTGTCAGACGCGGCGGCGCTTCGGCGGACGGCAGCCGTTGTGCGCCTGGGGCGTCACGTCCTGGATCGAGCCGACCTCCAGGCCTGTGGCCTGGAGCGAGCGGATCGCGGTCTCACGGCCGGAGCCGGGACCCTTGACGAAGACGTCGACCTTCTTCATGCCGTGCTCCTGCGCGCGGCGGGCGGCCGCCTCGGCCGCGAGCTGCGCCGCGAACGGCGTGGACTTGCGCGAGCCCTTGAAGCCGACCTGGCCGGACGAGGCCCAGGCGACGACGGCACCGGACGGGTCGGTGATCGACACGATGGTGTTGTTGAAGGTGCTCTTGATGTGGGCGACGCCCACGGCGATGTTCTTCTTCTCCTTGCGGCGCGGCTTGCGCGCCGCCGAGGTGCGGGTCTTGGGAGGCATGTCTTCCTTCTCGAGGTCTGAGGTCGTCGGACCGGGGAGCACTGCGAGCGACCTGTGGCGTCACCGCCCGGTGCTCACGCCCGGACTGCTGGCTACTTGCGCCCGGCCTTCTTCTTGCCGGCCACGGTGCGCTTCGGACCCTTGCGGGTGCGGGCGTTGGTCTTGGTCCGCTGACCGCGCACGGGCAGCCCGCGGCGGTGCCGGATGCCCTCGTAGCTGCCGATCTCGACCTTGCGGCGGATGTCGGCCGCGACCTCGCGGCGGAGGTCACCCTCGAGGCGGTAGTTGCCCTCGAGGTAGTCGCGCAGGGCGACGAGCTCGGCGTCGCCGAGGTCCTTGACGCGAAGGTCGGGGCTGATGCCCGTCGCGGCGAGCGTCTGCTGCGCGCGCGTGCGGCCGACGCCGTAGATGTAGGTGAGCGCAACCTCGAGCCGCTTGTCGCGGGGGAGGTCGACGCCGACGAGACGTGCCATCCAGATGACTCCTGTACTGCGTCGGAGGTCCTCCGCACGGTCCTCCCGCTGCTGCGGGCCCCGGCCTCCGACCGGGGGTTGCGCCTGCCGGACCCGGGGGTCCGGCCAGGAGCGCTGACCGTGCGCTGTCCCGGTCACCGCGGGTGCGGTGCCGGTGGTCGACCACGTCGACCTGCTCCCGGCTCGGGGCCGGGACGCCGGGGACTCAGCCCTGGCGCTGCTTGTGGCGCAGGTTGTCGCAGATGACCATCACGCGACCGTGCCGGCGGATCACCTTGCACTTGTCGCAGATCTTCTTGACGCTGGGCTTGACCTTCATTGCTCGTTCCTCCGCCACCGCACGCGCGCACGAGCGTGCGACGGGCGGCAGTGTCGATCGGGGGTGACCTCGCGGCCACCGGCGGACTACTTGTAGCGGTAGACGATCCGGCCGCGGGACAGGTCGTACGGGCTCAGCTCAACGACCACCCGGTCCTCGGGGAGGATCCGGATGTAGTGCTGACGCATCTTGCCCGAGATGTGGGCGAGCACCTTGTGACCGTTGGCCAGCTCCACGCGAAACATCGCGTTCGGCAGGGCCTCGACCACGCTGCCCTCGATCTCGATGACACCGTCCTTCTTTGCCATTTCCTCCGCTAACTCTGTGACGACACGACGCCCCTGCCCGCCCCCACCACGGCTGGCCGTGGTGCGGTGGCCCACGCCGGAGCGCGGGTCGTCGAGCTGGGATTCGGGCCCGGGCGTCCCGCCGCCGGTGGTGGCGTCACGGGGACGCACGGACCGACATCGGGGGCACACGCACCCAACGGGCTATCCTACGGCACGTTCACCACTTCGGGAACCGCGCACGAGGTGCCACGGATCACTGCCACGGGGTGACGGTGACGCCCCACTCCGCGAGCCGTTCGGCTCCGCCGTCCGCGGCCGTGAGCACCCAGATGCCCTCGGGGCCGATGGCCACGGTGTGCTCCCAGTGCGCCGCGCGCGACCCGTCCTCGGTGACGACGGTCCAGTCGTCCTCGAGGACCTCGGTCAGTCGCGAGCCCCGCGTGAGCATCGGCTCGATCGCCACGCACAGGCCGGGACGCAGCTTGGGCCCCTTGTCCCGGGCCCGGTAGTTGAGGACCTCGGGCGGCTGGTGCATCGCCGTGCCGATCCCGTGCCCGACGTACTCCTGCACGATCCCGTAGGTCACCGGCGCGCTCGCCACCACGTCCTCGACGGCGTCGCCGACGACGGCGAGCCGCTCCCCCGTCGCCAGGGCGGCGATGCCGGCCCACATGGCGCGCTCGGTGGTCTCGCTCAGCGCGACGTCCGCGGGGTCCGCGTCGTCCAGCACGACGGTGAAGGCCGCGTCGCCGTGCCAGCCGTCCACGACGGCACCGCAGTCGACCGAGACGACGTCGCCCGGCTCGAGCACGCGCGACCCCGGGATCCCGTGCACGATCTCGTCGTTGACCGAGACGCACAGCGTCGCGGGGTAGCCGTGGTACCCGAGGAACGACGGCGTCGCCCCGGCGTCACGGATCACCGCGGCCGCGATCTGGTCCAGGTCCGCCGTGGTCAGGCCCGGTCGGACGGCCTCGCGGACCGCCGCGTGGGCGTCGGCCACGACGAGGCCGGCCCGGCGCATGGCCTGCACCTGGTCCGCCGTCTTGTACTCGATCCGGTCGCGACCGAACATGCCCATGCCTCCGTCAGACCGTCCCGCGCAGCAGGGCGCCGTCCAGCGCCGCGACGAGCCGCTCCGTGACCTCGTCGATGCCGCCGATGCCGTCGACGCGCACGAGGAGCCCGCGCGTCTCGTACGCCGACGTCAGGGGCGCCGTCTGCTCGGCGTAGATGTCCAGGCGACGGGCGATCGACTCGGGGGTGTCGTCCTCGCGCCCCTCGATCGCGGCGCGCTTGGCGAGCCGCGCCAGCAGCTCGTCGCGGTCCGCCGCGAGCTCGACGACCGCGTCCAGGGCGAGCCCGCTCTCGGCGAGGATCGCGTCGAGCTCCGCCACCTGCGCCGCGTTGCGGGGGTACCCGTCGAGGATGAAGCCCTCGCGGACGTCCTCCTGCGCCAGGCGGTCGCGCACCATGTCGTTCGTCACCGAGTCCGGGACCAGCTCGCCGCGGGCCGTGTACGACTGCGCGAGCACACCGAGCTCGGTGCCGCCCTTGATGTTCGCGCGGAAGATGTCACCGGTCGAGATCGCCGGGACGCCGAGCCGCTCGGCCAGGCGCGCGGCCTGCGTGCCCTTGCCGGCGCCCTGCGGGCCCATGATCACCAGTCGTGCCGTCACCTCAGGAACCCCTCGTAGTGCCGCTGCTGGAGCTGCGACTCGATCTGCTTGACCGTCTCCATGCCGACGCCGACCACGATGAGGATCGAGGCACCGCCGAACGGGATGTTGGTGCCGACGTCGAGGAGGATGAACGCGAACAGCGGGATCATCGCGACGAACGCGAGGTAGATCGACCCCGGCAGCGTGATCCGCGAGATCACGTAGTCGAGGTACTCCGCCGTCGGACGCCCGGCACGGATGCCGGGGATGAAGCCGCCGTACTTCTTCATGTTGTCGGCGACCTCGTCCGGGTTGAACGTGATGGCCGTGTAGAAGTAGGCGAAGAAGATGATCAGGACGATGTAGAGCGCGATGTTGAGCGGCGCGTCCGGAGCCGCGAGGTTCACGATCACCCACTGCACCCACGCCGCGTTCTGGTCGCCGAACTGGGCCGCGAGCCCCGGGATGGCCAGGAGCGACGACGCGAAGATCACCGGGATGACGCCGGACATGTTGATCTTGATCGGGATGTAGGTGCTGGAGCCGCCGTACATCTTGCGTCCGACCATGCGCTTCGCGTACTGGACCGGGATCCGCCGCTGGGACTGCTCCACGAACACGACGAGCCCGATCACCAGGATGATCACGAGCATCACGATCGCGAACTTCATGAAGCCGTTGTCGCCGCCCGCGATCGACCACATGGCGGTCGGGAACGTCGCCGCGATCTGCGTGAAGATCAGCAGGGACATGCCGTTGCCGATGCCGCGCTCGGTGATGAGCTCGCCGAGCCACATGATCAGCGCCGTGCCCGCCGTCATCGTGACGATCATGAGCAGGAGGGTCACGATGCCGTCGTTCGGGATCACCGGCACGCTGCAGCCCTGGAAGAGCAGGCCGTTGCGCGCGACCGTGATGATCGTCGTCGACTGCAGGATCGCGAGGCCGATCGTCAGGTAGCGCGTGTACTGCGTCAGTCGCGCGGTACCGGCCTGACCCTCCTTGTGGAGGGCCTCGAAGTGGGGGATCACCACGCGCAGCAGCTGGGTGATGATGCTCGCGGTGATGTACGGCATGATCCCGAGCGCGAACACCGCCAGCTGGAGCAGCGCGCCGCCGCTGAAGAGGTTGATGAGCCCGAGGAGGTCGTTCGCGTTCTGCGACTCCTCGACGCACTGCTGCACGTTGCGGTAGTCGACGCCGGGCGTCGGGATGAACGAGCCGACCCGGAAGATCGCCATGATCGCGATCGTGAAGAGCAGCTTGCGCCGCAGATCTGGGGTCCGGAACGCCCGGGCGAATGCGCTGAGCACCTGTCCTCCTGCTCCGCCCGCGGGCGGTGTCGTCGTGCCGGCCAGCCCGGCGCCGGGCCCCTCGCCCCGCGAGGTGCACGCCCGCACCGGACGCGACCCCTGGGAACCCTAACCGAGGTCTGTCACCGGACGGCACAGGGGCCGGGTCGCGAACGCAACCCGGCCCCTGCCCCTGCTCAGTCCTGGGTGATCGTGCCGCCGGCGGCGACGATCTTCTCGGCCGCGGAGGCCGAGACCTTCTGCACGGAGACCGTGAGCTTGACGCTCAGGTCGCCGTCGCCGAGCACCTTGACCGGCTGGCCCTTGCGGACCGCGCCCTTGGCCACGAGGTCCTCGACCGTGACGTCCCCACCCTTGGGGTAGAGCATCGCGAGCTTGTCGAGGTTGACGACCTGGTACTCCGTGCGGAACGGGTTCTTGAACCCGCGCAGCTTCGGCAGGCGCATGTGCATGGGCATCTGCCCACCCTCGAAGCGCTCGGGCACCTGGTACCGGGCCTTGGAGCCCTTGGTGCCGCGACCGGCCGTCTTGCCCTTCGACGCCTCACCGCGACCGACACGGGTCTTCGCGGTGTGGGCGCCGGGGGCCGGACGCAGGTGGTGGACCTTGAGCGTGCCGCCGGCACCGGCCGTCGTGGCGCTGCCCGAGGCCTTGGACCTGGACGACGCCGTGCTCGACGCCTTCGCCGTCGTCGCCGGCTTGTCCGCCGCAGCCGCCTTCGTGGCCTTGGGGGCCTTGGCGGGCTTCTCGGCCGCCGCCGCCGACTCGGCCTTGGGGGCCTTCGCCTTGGAGGCCGCCTTGGTCGAGGCGGCCTTGGCCGTCCCCTCCCCGGCAGCGGCCTTCTTGGTGGACTTCTTGGCGGGCGCCTCAGCGGCCGTCGCGTCCTTGTCCTTCTTGGTCTCTGCCATGGTCACTCGACCTCCTCGACGGTGACCAGGTGGGTCACCGTGGCGACCATGCCGCGGATCTCAGGACGGTCCTCCTTGACGACGACGTCGCCGATGCGCTTGAGGCCGAGGGTCCGCAGCGTGTCGCGCTGGTTCTGCTTGCCGCCGATGGCGGACTTGGTCTGGGTCACCTTGAGCCGGGCCATCAGGCACCTGCCTTCGCGGCGAGGCCCTCGGCACGCGCCCGCAGCATCGAGGCCGGGGCCACGTGCTCGAGCGACAGGCCACGGCGGGCGGCCACGGCCTCGGGCTCCTCGAGCCCACGCAGCGCGGCCACCGTGGCGTGCACGATGTTGATCGCGTTGGTCGAGCCCATGGACTTGGACAGGACGTCGTGGATGCCGGCGCACTCCAGCACCGCGCGGACCGGACCACCGGCGATGACACCGGTACCCGGGGACGCGGGGCGCAGGAAGACGACGCCCGCGGCGGCCTCACCCGTGATCGGGTGCGGGATGGTGCCCTGGATGCGGGGGACGCGGAAGAAGCTCTTCTTCGCCTCCTCGACACCCTTGGCGATCGCCGCGGGGACCTCCTTGGCCTTGCCGTAGCCGACGCCGACGGTGCCGTCACCGTCGCCCACGACGACGAGCGCCGTGAAGCTGAAGCGACGTCCACCCTTGACGACCTTGGACACCCGGTTGATGGTGACCACTCGCTCGACGAAGGCGCTCTTCTCGGCGGCGTCTCCACGACGGCCGCCGCCGTCACGACGACCGCCGTCGCGGCGGTCACCGCCGGCGCCGCCCTGGGCGCCCGTGTTGCTGCGCTGCGGTGCAGCCATCAGTGCTTCCTCTGCTTCCGTACGGACAGGACTCGGGTCGCGGTCACAGGACCAGACCGCCCTCGCGGGCACCGTCGGCGACAGCCGCGACCCGCCCGTGGTACTTGTTGCCGCCCCGGTCGAACACGACGGCCTCGACACCGGCCGCCTTGGCGCGCTCGGCGATCAGCTCGCCGACGCGACGCGCCTTGGCGGTCTTGTCGGCCTCGAGCCCACGCAGGTCGACCTCGAGCGTCGAGGCCGACACCAGCGTGCGGCCGACGGTGTCGTCGACGACCTGCGCCACCATGTGGCGGGACGAGCGCGAGACCACCAGACGCGGACGGGCGGGGGTGCCGGAGACCTTCTTGCGCAGGCGCAGGTGGCGGCGCGCACGCGCGACGGACTTGCCCTTGCCACGGATCGTGAGTGCCATCGTCACTTACCAGCCTTTCCGGCCTTGCGGCGGACGACCTCGCCCGCGTAGCGCACACCCTTGCCCTTGTAGGGCTCGGGCTTGCGGATCTTGCGGATGTTCGCGGCGACCTCACCGACCTGCTGCTTGTCGATCCCGCTCACCGAGAAGCGCGTGGGCGCCTCGACCGCGAACGTGATGCCGGCCGGGGCCGAGACGACGACCGGGTGGCTGAAGCCGAGGGCGAACTCGAGGTCCGAGCCCTTGGCCGTCACGCGGTAACCGGTGCCGACGATCTCGAGGCGCTTGGTGTAGCCCTCGGTCACGCCCACGACCAGGTTGGCCAGCAGGGTGCGGGTCAGTCCGTGCAGCGAGCGCGAGGCGCGCTCGTCGTCCGGGCGCGTCACCACGAGGGTGCCGTCGTCCTGGGCGACCTTGATGGGCGCGGGGACGGTGTGCGTCAGGGTGCCCTTGGGGCCCTTGACCGTCACCTCTGCGCCGTCGATGCTCACGTCCACGCCGGCCGGGACCGGGACGGGGACCTTGCCGATTCGAGACATGGTCTTCTCCTCTCGGTTCTCGGGTTACCAGACGTAGGCGAGGACTTCCCCACCCACGCCCTTCTTGGCGGCCTGCTTGTCGGTGAGCAGGCCGGAGGACGTGGACAGGATCGCCACGCCGAGGCCGCCCAGCACGCGGGGCAGGTTGGTCGACTTCGCGTAGACACGCAGGCCCGGCTTGGACACGCGGCGCACGCCGGCGAGCGACCGCTCGCGGTTGGGGCCGAACTTCAGCTGGATCGTGAGGCTCTTGCCCACGGGGGCGTCCTCGACGGACCAGCCGGCGATGTAGCCCTCGGCCTTGAGGATGTCCGCGATGTGTCCCTTGAGCTTGCTGTAGGGCATCGTCACGGAGTCGTGGTACGCGGAGTTCGCGTTCCGCAGACGGGTGAGCATGTCTGCGATCGGGTCAGTCATCATCGGGCTGTCGCCCTTCCTCGCCGCGGTATCCGTACGCGCTCGTGCGCGCCGGACCTACGGCGTCGTCGTTACCAGCTGCTCTTGGTCACACCGGGAAGCTCGCCGCGGTGCGCCATCTGGCGCAGGCAGATGCGGCAGAGGCCGAACTTGCGGTACACGGAGTGCGGGCGTCCGCACCGCTGGCACCGGCTGTACGCGCGCACGGCGAACTTCGGCTTGCGCGCCGCCTTCTGGATCAGGGCAGTCTTCGCCATGTCAGTTCTCCTTGAAGGGGAAGCCCAGACGGCGGAGCAGCGAGCGGCCCTCGTCGTCGGTGGTCGCGGTCGTCACGACCGTGATGTCCATACCGCGCACCCGGTCCGTACGGTCGGGGTCGATCTCGTGGAACATCACCTGCTCCGTGAGGCCGAAGGTGTAGTTGCCGTGGCCGTCGAACTGCTTGGGCGACAGGCCGCGGAAGTCGCGGATGCGCGGGAGCGCGAGCGAGACCAGGCGGTCCGCGAACTCCCACATCCGGTCGCCGCGCAGCGTGACGTGCGCGCCGATCGGCATGCCCTCGCGCAGCTTGAACTGGGCGATCGACTTGCGGGCCTTGGTGACCTGCGGCTTCTGGCCGGTGATCGCCGTGAGGTCCTTGATGGCGCCCTCGATCAGCTTCGAGTCACGCGCGGCCTCGCCGACGCCCATGTTGACGACGATCTTGACCAGGCGCGCGACCTGGTTCACGTTCTCGTGGCTGAACTCCTCGCGCAGCGCGGGGAGGATCTCCTCGGCGTAGCGAGCCTTGAGCCGCGGGGTGGTCTTCTCGACAGTCTCGGTGCTCATCAGATGTCCTTACCGGAACGCTTGGCCACGCGGACCCGGACGTTGCGGGTGCGGCCGTCGCGCTCGATCTGCTCGGTGCGGTAGCCCACCCGGGTGCCCTTCTTGGTCTCCGGGTCGACCAGCATGACGTTGCTCACGTGGATCGGGGCCTCGACGGTCTCGATGCCACCCGTGCGCGCGCCGCGGCTCGACTGCCCCGCCTTGACGTGCTTGGTCACCCGCTGCACGCCCTCGACGATGACGCGGTCGGAGTCCTTGACGACCTCGAGCACCCGTCCCTGCTTGCCGCGGTCGCGGCCCGAGATGACGACGACGAGGTCGCCCTTCTTGATCTTGGCCATGGTCAGAGCACCTCCGGCGCCAGCGAGATGATCTTCATGAACTTCTTGTCGCGCAGCTCGCGGCCCACCGGGCCGAAGATGCGGGTGCCGCGAGGCTCGCCGTCGCCCTTGAGGATCACGGCGGCGTTCTCGTCGAACTTGATGTACGAACCGTCGGGCCGGCGGCGCTCCTTGGTGGTGCGCACGATCACGGCCTTGACGACATCGCCCTTCTTGACGTTGCCCCCGGGGATGGCGTCCTTGACGGTCGCGACGATGACGTCGCCGATTCCGGCGTAGCGACGGCCAGAGCCACCGAGAACACGGATGCAGAGGATCTGCTTCGCCCCCGTGTTGTCGGCGACCTTGAGTCGCGACTCCTGCTGGATCATCTTTCCCTACTCCTGTCGTCTGCTGGTTCTCGCTGCGCTGCTCGCAGGCGAGCCTTGCCGAACGGATGTGTGTGGTCGGGCCGCTGGTCGGTGACCCGCTGGTCCGTGCCCCGGTCGCCCGGGGCACGTGCCTGCAGGACTACTTCGCCTTCTCCAGGATCTCCACCACACGCCACCGCTTCGTGGCGGACAGCGGGCGGGTCTCCATGATGAGGACCAGGTCGCCCGCGCCGGCCGCGTTGGCCTCGTCGTGCGCCTTGACCTTGCTCGTCCGCCGGATGACCTTGCCGTAGAGCGGGTGCTTGACCCGGTCCTCGACCTCGACCACGACGGTCTTGTCCATCTTGTCGCTGACCACGTAGCCGCGCCGCGTCTTGCGGTACGGGCGCGCTGCCGTGGTCGTCTCCGCGGTCGCCGCCGCTGCGTTCTCGTTGCTGCTCATGTCAGACCTCTCGCTCACTCAGCGCTGGCGCTGGGCGCGGTACGGATGCCGAGCTCACGCTCGCGCAGGATCGTGTAGATCCGCGCGATGTCACGACGCACGGCCTTCAGCCGACCGTGGCTCTCGAGCTGCCCGGTCGCGGACTGGAAGCGGAGGTTGAACAGCTCCTCCTTGGCCTTCTTCAGCTCGGCGACGAGCGCGTCGTCGTCCTTGCCGTCCAGCTCGGTCGGAGCAAGCTCCTTGGAACCGATAGCCATCAGTTGCCACCACCCTCGCGCACCACGAACCGGCACTTCATCGGGAGCTTGTGCATCGCACGCCGCATCGCCTCACGGGCGAGGGGCTCCGGGACACCGGCGAGCTCGAAGAGCACGCGGCCCGGCTTGACGTTCGCGATCCACCACTCGGGGGAACCCTTACCGGAACCCATGCGGGTCTCCGCCGGCTTCTTGGTCAGCGGACGGTCAGGGTAGATGTTGATCCAGACCTTGCCACCACGCTTGATGTGGCGGGTCATGGCGATACGAGCAGCCTCGATCTGGCGGTTCGTGACGTAGGCGGGCTCGAGAGCCTGGATGCCGTAGTCGCCGAACGAGATCGCGGTCCCACCGGTCGCCTGGCCCGAGCGCGACGGGTGGTGCTGCTTGCGGTGCTTGAGCCTGCGCGGGATCAGCATGCTCAGGCCTCCGTTCCGGTCGAAGCCTCGCCGGCGGGAGCGGCAGCGGCGGCCGGCTGGGCCGGAGCCTCGGACGCGCCCTCGGCACGGTCACGGCGCGGACCACGAGCCGGACGGTCCCCACGGTCGCCACGGGGGCCACCACGGGGCGCACGCGGGCCGGCCGTGGCCTGCTCGCGAGCGAACTCCTTCTCGGTCATGTCGCCCTTGTAGATCCAGACCTTGACACCGATCTGGCCGAACGTCGTCTTCGCCTCGAAGAGGCCGAAGTCGATGTTCGCGCGGAGCGTGTGCAGGGGCACGCGGCCCTCGCGGTAGAACTCCGACCGGCTCATCTCGGCGCCGCCGAGACGGCCCGAGCACTGGACCCGGATGCCCTTGGCACCGGCGCGCTGGGCGGACTGCATGCCCTTGCGCATCGCCCGGCGGAAGGAGACACGGCTCGCGAGCTGCTCGGCGATGCCCTGCGCGACCAGCTGCGCCTCGATCTCGGCGTTCTTGACCTCGAGGATGTTGAGCTGGACCTGCTTGCCCGTGAGCTTCTCGAGCTCACCGCGGATGCGGTCCGCCTCGGCGCCGCGGCGGCCGATGACGATGCCCGGACGCGCCGTGTGGATGTCCACGCGGACGCGGTCGCGGGTGCGCTCGATCTCGACCTTGGCGATGCCGGCGCGCTCGAGGCCCGTCGACATCAGCTTGCGGATCTGGACGTCCTCGCGCACGTAGTCGCGGTAGCGCTGCCCGGGCTTGGTGCTGTCGGCGAACCAGCGCGACCGGTGGTCGGTGGTGATGCCGAGGCGGTACCCGTGCGGGTTGACCTTCTGTCCCACTATCGGGTCCTCTCCTTCTTCTCGACCGGCGCCACGACCACGGTGATGTGGCTCGTGCGCTTGAGGATCTGGCTCGCGCGCCCCTGGGCACGCGGGCGGAATCGCTTGAGGGTCGGGCCCTCGTCCACGTACGCCGCGGAGACCACGAGCGTCGAGACGTCGAACGCCACGTTCGCGCGGTCCGCCTTGACGCGGGCGTTCGCGATCGCGCTCTCGACGACCTTGAGGACCGTCTCCCCCGCAGCCTGCGGCGCGAACTTCAGCGTCGCGACGGCCTGCTCGGCCTGCTTGCCACGGATGAGGTCCACGACGCGCCGGGCCTTCTGGGGCGTGACACGGACGAACCGCGCCTGCGCCTTGGCTTCCATTGCTGTCCTGCCTTCTTCTGTCAGTGGATGACGTCCCGCACGAGTGTCGTCGGTGACCGCGAGGTCAGCGACGACGACCCTTGCGGTCGTCCTTCTCGTGGCCGCGGAAGGTCCGCGTGGGGGCGAACTCGCCGAGCTTGTGGCCGACCATCGACTCGGTCACGAAGACCGGGACGTGCTTGCGACCGTCGTGCACGGCGAACGTGTGGCCGAGGAAGTCCGGCGTGATCATCGAGCGCCGGGACCAGGTCTTGATGACCGTCTTGGTCCCCTTCTCGTTCTGGACGTCGACCTTCTTCTGAAGGTGCCCGTCGACGAAGGGGCCCTTCTTCAGGCTGCGAGGCATGTGTCAGGCTCCTTCTCAGCGCTTCTTGTTCTTGCCGGAACGCCGGCGACGGACGATGAGCTTGTCGCTCGGCTTGTTCGGACGGCGCGTGCGGCCCTCCGGCTGGCCCCAGGGGCTCACCGGGTGACGACCACCGGACGTCTTGCCCTCACCACCACCGTGCGGGTGGTCGATCGGGTTCATCGCGACACCGCGGACGGAGGGGCGCTTGCCCTTCCACCGCATGCGGCCGGCCTTGCCCCAGTTGATGTTCGACTGCTCGGCGTTGCCCACCTCGCCGACCGTCGCGCGGCAGCGCAGGTCGACGTTGCGGATCTCGCCCGAGGGCAGACGCAGCTGGGCGTACGGCCCGTCCTTGGCGACGAGCTGCACGGACACGCCGGCCGACCGCGCCATCTTCGCGCCGCCACCGGGCTTGAGCTCGATGGCGTGGATGACGGTACCGGTCGGGATGTTGCGCAGCGGCAGGTTGTTGCCGGGCTTGATGTCAGCGCCGGCTCCGGCCTCGACCACGTCACCCTGCGACAGCTTGTTCGGCGCGATGATGTAGCGCTTCTCGCCGTCCGCGTAGTGCAGGAGCGCGATGCGCGCCGTGCGGTTGGGGTCGTACTCGATGTGCGCGACCTTGGCCGGCACGCCGTCCTTGTCGTGGCGACGGAAGTCGATCACGCGGTAGGCACGCTTGTGCCCGCCGCCCTGGTGGCGCATGGTCACGCGACCGGTGCTGTTGCGGCCACCGGTCTTGTGCAGCGGCCGGACCAGCGACTTCTCGGGCTCGGAACGCGTGATCTCGACGAAGTCGGCCACGCTCGAGCCGCGGCGCCCGGGCGTCGTCGGCTTGTACTTGCGGATTCCCATGGAGGTCAGTCCCTTGTGTCTCGTCGGTCCGGCGTCAGCCGACCGGTCCGCCGAAGATGTCGATGGTGCCCGAGCGCAGCGTGACGATCGCCCGCTTGGTGTCCTTGCGCTTGCCCAGGCCGAACTTCGTCCGCCGCGACTTGCCCTTGCGGTTGATCGTGTTCACCGAGGCGACCTCGACGTCGAACACCTGCTCGACGGCGATCTTGATCTCCGTCTTGTTGGCGCGGGGGTCCACCACGAAGGTGTACTTGCCCTCGTCCAGGAGGCTGTAGCTCTTCTCGGAGACGACCGGCGAGATCAGGATGTCGCGCGGGTCCTTGTTCACGGTGGTCACTTCGTCTCCTCAGCGTCCTGCTCGGCCTCGGTCGACGTCGCGACGGCCTTGGCCGCCTTTCCCGTCGGGCGAGCGAGGAAGGCCTCGAGCGCGCCACGGGTGAAGACGACGTCGTCGGAGACGAGCACGTCGTAGGTGTTGAGCTGGTCCGCGAGGAGCAGGTGGACCTGCTCCGCGTTGCGCAGCGACTTCCAGCTGGCCTCGTCGCCCCGCTCGAGCACCACGAGGACGTGGCGCCGCTGCGAGATCGCGGCGAGCGTCGAGATCGCCGTGCGCGTCGACGGCACGCCACCGTCGATGGCGAAGCCCTCGACGACGTGCACGCGGCCCGCGCGGGCGCGGTCCGAGAGCGCGCCGCGCAGGGCGGCCGCCTTCATCTTCTTGGGCGTGCGCTGGCTGTAGTCACGCGGCTTCGGGCCGTGCACCACGCCACCACCGGCGAACTGAGGAGCGCGGGTCGAACCCTGACGGGCGCGGCCGGTGCCCTTCTGCTTGTAGGGCTTGCGGCCACCGCCGGAGACCTCGCCGCGCCGCAGCGTGGAGTGGGTGCCCTGCCGCGCCGCGGCGAGCTGGGCCACCACGACCTGGTGGATCAGCGGGACGTTCGTCTGGACGTCGAACACCTCGGCAGGAAGCTCGGCGGTGCCGGCCTTCTTGCCCGTGGCGTCCAGCACGTCAACGGTCAGCGTCGTCATGTCACGCCCCCTTCGCGGCACTACGCACGAGGACGACGCCGTTCTTGGGGCCGGGAACGGCGCCCTTGACGAGCAGGAGACCCCGCTCGACGTCGACCGCGTGAACGGTCAGGTTCTGGGTGGTCTGACGGACGTGGCCCATACGACCGGCCATGCGCAGACCCTTGAAGACGCGCGAGGGCGTCGACGCGCCGCCGATCGAGCCGGCCTTGCGGTGGTTGCGGTGCGCACCGTGGGAGGCGCCGACGCCGGAGAAGCCGTGACGCTTCATGACACCGGCGGTGCCCTTGCCCTTGGTGGTGCCCACGACGTCGACCCGCTGGCCGGCCGTGAAGGCCTCGGCCGTGATCTCCTGGCCGAGCACGAACTCGCCGGCGTCGGAGGTGCGGATCTCGGCGAGGTGGCGCCGCGGCGTGACACCCGCCTTCTCGAAGTGGCCCTTGAGGGGCTGGCTCACCTTGCGCGGGTCGATAGGCCCGTAGGCCAGCTGGACCGCGGTGTAGCCGTCGGTGTCGGCGTCGCGCACCTGCGTCACCACGTTGGTGCCGACCTGCACGACGGTGACCGGGACGAGGCGCCCGGCCTCGTCCCACACCTGCGTCATGCCGAGCTTGGTGCCCAGCACCGCCGTGACGGGCTTCGCGTTCTGGGGAAGAGTGGTCATCGTGATCTCCCTCAGAGCTTGATCTCGATGTTCACGTCCGCGGGCAGGTCGAGTCGCATGAGCGAGTCGACCGCCTTCGGCGTGGGATCGATGATGTCGATGAGGCGCTTGTGGGTGCGCATCTCGAAGTGCTCGCGGCTGTCCTTGTACTTGTGAGGCGACCGGATCACCACGAACACGTTCTTCTCGGTCGGCAGCGGCACCGGACCCACGACCGTCGCACCAGCGCGTGTCACCGTGTCGACGATCTTGCGCGCCGAGCTGTCGATGACCTCGTGGTCGTAGGACTTGAGCCGGATGCGGATCTTCTGTCCCGCCATGGCGTCGTCTGACTCTCTCTCTCGAACCGCTAGCTGTCCGACCCCCGCACTCGGGCGTGTCGCTCTTGGCGACATACCTTCGCGCTGCGCACCGTGAGGAGCGAGGTCGTTGGATGCTGTGTGGACCCGGCTCCCGTCACCCGCGGTGATGCTGCGGGCGAGGCACCTGGTCCTCAACGTCTGTCGTTCGTACGTGGCTGCCGGCCCCTCGCCTGACCACCGCGCCTCGGAGAACCCGTCCCGAGGACGGCTCCCAGCAAAGCGCAGCGCACGGCGGCGCCGGGCAACCTGAACAGTGTGCCATTGCAGGGCCCCGATCACCAACTCGGGGTCCCGTGGCGCAGGTCACAGCCGCGCCGCACAGCTGCCGGACATGGCGAGGGCCCGGGCTGACGCCCGGGCCCCCGCTCACATCACTTGATGATCTTCGTCACACGGCCCGAGCCGACGGTCCGGCCACCCTCACGGATGGCGAATCCGAGGCCCTCCTCCATGGCGATCGGCTGGATCAGCTCGACCGACATCTCGGTGTTGTCGCCCGGCATGACCATCTCGGTGCCCTCGGGCAGCGTGATGACGCCGGTGACGTCCGTGGTGCGGAAGTAGAACTGCGGGCGGTAGTTCGAGTAGAAGGGGTTGTGACGCCCACCCTCGTCCTTGGCCAGGATGTAGACCTGGGCCTCGAAGTTGGTGTGGGGCGTGATCGAACCCGGCTTCACGACGACCTGGCCGCGCTCGACGTCCTCACGCTTGATGCCACGGAGCAGGAGGCCGCAGTTCTCGCCGGCCCACGCCTCGTCCATCTGCTTGTGGAACATCTCGATGCCCGTGACCGTGGTCTTCTGCGCCGGGCGGATGCCGACGATCTCGACCTCGGAGTTGATCGCGAGCTTGCCGCGGTCGACCTTGCCGGTCACGACGGTGCCACGGCCCGTGATGGTGAAGACGTCCTCGATCGGCATGAGGAACGGCTTGTCCATGTCACGCACCGGCTCCGGCACGGACTCGTCGACAGCCTCGAGCAGGTCCTCGACGGACTTGACCCAGGTCGGGTCGCCCTCGAGCGCCTTGAGGCCCGAGACGCGCACGACGGGGGCGTTGTCGCCGTCGAAGCCCTGCGAGGAGAGGAGCTCGCGCACCTCCATCTCGACGAGCTCGAGGATCTCCTCGTCGTCGACCATGTCGGACTTGTTGAGCGCCACCAGCAGGTACGGCACGCCGACCTGGCGGGCGAGCAGCACGTGCTCACGCGTCTGGGCCATGGGGCCGTCCGTCGCGGCGACCACGAGGATCGCGCCGTCCATCTGCGCGGCACCCGTGATCATGTTCTTGATGTAGTCCGCGTGACCGGGCGCGTCGACGTGAGCGTAGTGACGCTTCTCCGTCTGGTACTCGACGTGCGCGATGTTGATCGTGATACCGCGCTGCTTCTCCTCGGGCGCCTTGTCGATCTCGTCGAACGGCGTGAAGGGGTTCAGGTCGGGGTACTTGTCGTGCAGCACCTTCGAGATGGCAGCGGTCAGCGTCGTCTTGCCGTGGTCGACGTGACCGATGGTCCCGATGTTGACGTGCGGCTTGGTCCGCTCGAACTTGGCCTTCGCCACTGGTGTCCTCCTCGGACTGGGTAGTTGCGCCGAACGATGCAGGTGCCGGCTGACTCCTGCGGGGCGTGCGGGTCGCTACAGGTTGTTGGTGGAACTGGACTTGCTGACGACCTGTGGGACTACTCGCCCCGGGTCTTCTTGATGATCTCCTCGGCAACATTACGAGGGACCTCGGCGTAGCTGTCGAACTGCATCGAGTACACCGCGCGGCCCTGCGTCTTGGAACGCAGGTCGCCGACGTAGCCGAACATCTCCGACAGCGGGACGAGCGCGCGGATGACCTTGACGCCCGTCGCGTCCTCCATGGACTGGATCATGCCTCGGCGAGAGTTGATGTCGCCGATGACCTCACCCATGTAGTCCTCGGGGGTACGCACCTCGACGGCCATGACGGGCTCGAGGAGCACGGGGTCCGCCTTGCGGACCGCCTCCTTGAGGATCATCGAACCGGCGATCTTGAACGCCATCTCCGAGGAGTCGACGTCGTGAGCGGCACCGTCGAGCAGCGTCGCCTTGATCCCGACGAGCGGGTAGCCGGCGAGGACGCCGAGCTCCATCGCGCTCTGGATGCCGGCGTCGACGCTCGGGATGTACTCGCGCGGGACGCGGCCACCGGTGACGGCGTTGACGAACTGGTACAGCTCGCCGTCCTCGGCCTCGAGCGGCTCGAAGGTCATCTGGACCTTGGCGTACTGCCCGGAGCCACCGGTCTGCTTCTTGTGCGTGTAGTCGATCTTCTCCACCTTGCGGCGGATCGTCTCGCGGTACGCGACCTGCGGCTTGCCGACGTTGGCCTCGACCTTGAACTCGCGCCGCATGCGGTCGACGAGGATGTCGAGGTGGAGCTCGCCCATGCCGCCGATGACGGTCTGGCCGGTCTCCTCGTCGAGCTTGACGCGGAAGGTCGGGTCCTCCTCGGCGAGCTTCTGGATGGCGACCGACAGCTTCTCCTGGTCGCCCTTCGTCTTCGGCTCGATGGCCACGTCGATGACGGGCTCCGGGAAGGTCATCGACTCGAGCACGACCGGCGCGGCCGGGTCGCACAGGGTGTCACCCGTGGTGACGTCCTTGAGGCCGATGAACGCGTAGATGTGGCCGGCCGTGGCCTCCTCGACCGGGTTCTCCTTGTTGGAGTGCATCTGGAAGAGCTTCCCGATGCGCTCCTTCTTGCCCTTGGTGGAGTTGACCACCTGGGCACCGGAGGGGACCTTGCCCGAGTAGACGCGGACGTACGTCAGCTTGCCGAAGAAGGGGTGCGAGGCGACCTTGAACGCCAGGGCCGAGAACGGCTCCGTCGCGTCCGGGTGGCGCTCGACGACGAGCTCGGGGTCCTTGGCGTCGTGGCCCTCGATGGCCGGCACGTCGAGAGGCGACGGCAGGTAGTCGATGACCGCGTCGAGCATGGGCTGGACGCCCTTGTTCTTGAACGCCGAGCCGCACAGCACCGGGTAGGCCTGCGAGGTGATCGTCAGCGTGCGGATGCCCGCCTTGATCTCCTCGACCGTCAGCTCCTCGCCGCCGAGGTACTTCTCGAGCAGCTCCTCGCTCGCCTCCGCGACGGCCTCGATGAGGTCGGCGCGGTACTGCTCGGCCTTCTCGACCAGGTCGGCAGGGATCTCCTCGACGGAGTACTCCTCGCCCAGCTTGGTCTCGCCGTGCCAGACGAGCGCCTTCTGCTCGATCAGGTCGACGACGCCCGTGAACTCGCTCTCCGAGCCGATCGGCAGCTGGATGACCAGCGGCTTGGCCTTGAGGCGGTTCACGATCGTGTCGACCGTGAAGTAGAAGTCCGCGCCGAGCTTGTCCATCTTGTTGACGAAGCAGATGCGCGGGACGTTGTACTTGTCCGCCTGGCGCCACACCGTCTCGGACTGGGGCTCGACACCCTCCTTGCCGTCGAAGACCGCCACGGCGCCGTCGAGCACACGCAGCGAGCGCTCCACCTCGACCGTGAAGTCGACGTGGCCGGGCGTGTCGATGATGTTGATCTGGTTGTCCTTCCAGTAGCAGGTCGTCGCGGCCGACGTGATCGTGATGCCGCGCTCCTGCTCCTGCTCCATCCAGTCCATCGTCGAGGCGCCGTCGTGCGTCTCACCGATCTTGTAGTTGACCCCCGTGTAGAACAGGATCCGCTCGGTGGTGGTGGTCTTGCCGGCGTCGATGTGCGCCATGATGCCGATGTTGCGGACCTTGTTGAGGTCGGTCAGCACGTCAAGTGCCACGGTGTGAAGCCCTTCTTGGAGCAGTCGGTGATGGCCGGGTCGGGCCTGTGGTGGCCGTCCCCGGCCGAGCGACGGTCGCCCGCCGGGACCGCGGACTACCAGCGGTAGTGCGCGAAGGCCTTGTTCGACTCGGCCATCTTGTGCATGTCCTCGCGGCGCTTGACCGCGGCACCGAGGCCGTTCGAGGCGTCCAGGATCTCGTTCATGAGGCGCTCGGTCATCGTCTTCTCGCGGCGGGCGCGGGAGTAGTCGACGAGCCACCGCAGGGCGAGGGTCGTCGCGCGGACGGGACGGACCTCGACGGGGACCTGGTAGGTCGCGCCACCGACGCGGCGGGACTTGACCTCGAGCGACGGGCGCACGTTGTCGAGCGCGCGCTTGAGGACGACGACGGGGTCGCCGCCGGTCTTCTCGCGGGCACCCTCGAGCGCGCCGTACACGATCGACTCCGCGACGGACTTCTTGCCGTCGAGGAGGACCTTGTTGACGAGCTGGGTGACGACGGGCGACCCGTAGACGGGGTCGACGATGAGCGGCCGCTTCGGGGCCGGACCCTTACGAGGCATCTCAGTTACCCTTCTTCGCGCCGTAGCGGCTGCGCGCCTGCTTGCGGTTCTTGACGCCCTGGGTGTCGAGGGCACCGCGGACGATCTTGTAGCGGACGCCCGGGAGGTCCTTCACACGGCCGCCGCGCACGAGCACGATCGAGTGCTCCTGCAGGTTGTGGCCGACGCCGGGGATGTACGCGGTGACCTCGACCTGGCTCGAGAGCTTCACGCGTGCGACCTTGCGCAGCGCGGAGTTCGGCTTCTTCGGGGTCGTGGTGTAGACGCGGGTGCACACACCGCGCCGCTGCGGGCTGCCCTTGAGGGCCGGCGTCTTGGACGACGTCGTCTTGGACGTCCGTCCCTTGCGCACGAGCTGCTGGATCGTGGGCACTACGTCTCCGTCTTCTCGGTCTGACTCTGGTCGGCCGGCGATTGCCGGTCATGAGGTCCGGCCGGTGCCGGACCTGGGGTCTTGCGTCCTGCGCCGCCGACTCCGACCCACGCACCCGGGCGTGTCGAGCCGGTGAGCGCGGCACCGACCGCCAGGATCTTCTGGACGGTGGGGTCCGCGCGGCGGTCACGCCACCCGTCATCGCGACGACGCTCCCCCCGGACTCCCGGGGACGTCGCGCGCGATGCACGCGCGAGGGCCCGACGGCGCGGGCACAGGGACTTACGTTACCTGCTGCTCTGCGAGAGCGTCAAAGTGACCTCGGTCGCCCCGACGCCCGCGGGGGACGTGAGGGACCCACCTCGCGATGGGCCCCTCACGTCCGGACGTCACGTCAGCGCAGGTCGCCGAAGTCGATGTCCTCGAGCGGGATCGCCTCTCCGGAGCCCATGCCGAGCGGCGGGAAGTCGATCTCGTCGTAGCCGAAGCTCGGGTAGAGCTCGGCCTTGGCCTCCTCGGTCGGCTCGACCGCGACGTTCCGGTACCGGGGAAGACCGGTACCCGCCGGGATGAGCTTTCCGATGATGACGTTCTCCTTGAGGCCGAGGAGCGGGTCGGACCGACCGCTCATCGACGCCTCGGTGAGCACGCGCGTCGTCTCCTGGAAGGACGCCGCCGACAGCCACGAGTCCGTCGCGAGCGACGCCTTCGTGATGCCCATGAGCTCCGGGCGGCCCGACGCGGGCTGGTTGCCCTCGGCGACCGCGCGGCGGTTGGCGTCCTCGAAGCGGCCACGCTCGGCCAGCTCGCCCGGGAGCAGGCCGGTGTCGCCGGAGTCGAGCACCGTCACGCGACGCAGCATCTGCCGGACGATGACCTCGATGTGCTTGTCGTGGATGTCCACGCCCTGCGAGCGGTAGACCTCCTGGACCTCGTCGACGAGGTGCTTCTGCGTGGCACGCGGGCCGAGGATGCGCAGGACCTTCTTCGGGTCCACCGCACCCTGGGCGAGCTGCGCGCCGACCTCGACGTGGTCGCCGTCCTGCACGAGCAGGCGCGAGCGCTTCGTGATCGGGTAGGCGATCTCCTCGGAGCCGTCGTCGGGCGTGAGGACGATGCGCCGCACCCGGTCCGACTCGTCGATCGTGACCCGGCCCGAGAACTCCGCGATCTGCGCCTCACCCTTGGGGGTGCGGGCCTCGAAGAGCTCCTGGACACGCGGCAGACCCTGCGTGATGTCCTCGGCGGACGCCACACCACCGGTGTGGAAGGTACGCATGGTGAGCTGCGTGCCGGGCTCACCGATGGACTGCGCGGCGATGATGCCGACCGCCTCACCGATGTCCACGAGCTTGCCGGTCGCGAGCGACCGGCCGTAGCACTTGGCGCACGTGCCGACGCGCGACTCGCAGGTCAGGACCGAGCGAACCTTGACCTCCGTGACGCCGGCCGCGAGGGCCGCGTCGATGACCAGGTCACCGGCGTCGTCACCAGCACGGGCGATGACGGTCCCGTTGGGCGCGACGACGTCCGTCGCCACGCTCCGCGCGTAGATGCTCGTCTCGACCTTGTCGTGGCGGCGCAGCGTGCCGTCGGGCATGGCCTCGGCCACGGGCAGGGTCAGGCCCCGCTCGGTGCCGCAGTCCTCCTCGCGGACGATGACGTCCTGGGACACGTCCACCAGACGACGCGTGAGGTAGCCCGAGTCGGCGGTTCGCAGCGCGGTGTCCGCCAGACCCTTGCGGGCGCCGTGCGTCGCGATGAAGTACTCCAGGACCGACAGGCCCTCGCGGTAGTTGGACTTGATCGGGCGCGGGATGATCTCGCCCTTGGGGTTCGCCACGAGGCCGCGCATACCGGCGATCTGGCGGACCTGCATCCAGTTACCACGCGCACCCGAGCCGACCATGCGGTTGACCGTGTTGCGGGCGGGGAAGTTCTTCTGCATCGCCTTGGCGACCTCGTCGGTCGCCTGCGTCCAGATCTCGATGAGCTCCTGGCGGCGCTCGTCGTCCGTGATCAGACCACGCTCGTACTGGCCCTGGATCTTGGTGGCCCGCGCCTCGTGCTCGGCGAGGATCGCCGCCTTCTCCCCCGGCGTCGCGACGTCGGAGATGGCGATCGTGACGCCGGACCGGGTGGCCCAGTGGAAGCCGGCCTCCTTGAGCGCGTCCAGGCTCGCCGCGACCTCGACCTTGGGGTACCGCTCGGCCAGGTCGTTGACGATGGCGGACAGGCGCTTCTTGTCGACGACGCCGTTGATGTACGGGTAGTCGACCGGGAGCAGCTCGTTGAACAGCGCGCGCCCGAGGGTCGTCGGGACGAGCGCCGTGTCACCGGGGGCCCAGCCCTCGGGCAGGCCGAAGTCGCCCTCGCCGGGGACCAGGTCGTTCATCCGGATCGTCACGACCGCGTTGAGGTCCAGGCTGCCCTGGTCGAAGGCCATGATCGCCTCGGCCACGGAGCTGAACTGCCGGCCGGCGCCGGGCGCGTCGTCCTTGTCCGACGTCAGGTGGAACAGGCCGATGATCATGTCCTGCGAGGGCATGGTCACCGGACGGCCGTCCGACGGCTTGAGGATGTTGTTGCTCGAGAGCATGAGGATGCGGGCCTCGGCCTGCGCCTCGGTGCTCAGGGGCAGGTGGACGGCCATCTGGTCACCGTCGAAGTCGGCGTTGAACGCGCCGCAGACGAGCGGGTGCAGGTGGATCGCCTTGCCCTCGACGAGCTGGGGCTCGAACGCCTGGATGCCCAGGCGGTGCAGCGTGGGTGCACGGTTCAGCAGCACCGGGTGCTCGGTGATGACCTCCTCGAGCACGTCCCAGACCTGGGGCCGGGCGCGCTCGACCATGCGCTTCGCGGACTTGATGTTCTGCGCGTGGTTGAGGTCGACGAGCCGCTTCATGACGAACGGCTTGAAGAGCTCGAGCGCCATCTGCTTCGGCAGGCCGCACTGGTGCAGCTTGAGCTGCGGGCCGACGACGATGACCGAACGGCCCGAGTAGTCGACGCGCTTGCCGAGCAGGTTCTGGCGGAAGCGCCCCTGCTTGCCCTTGAGCATGTCCGAGATGGACTTGAGCGGCCGGTTGCCCGGGCCCGTGACGGGGCGTCCGCGGCGGCCGTTGTCGAACAGCGCGTCGACGGCCTCCTGGAGCATCCGCTTCTCGTTGTTGACGATGATCTCGGGCGCGCCGAGGTCGAGCAGCCGCTTGAGGCGGTTGTTCCGGTTGATCACGCGCCGGTACAGGTCGTTGAGGTCCGACGTCGCGAACCGGCCACCGTCGAGCTGCACCATCGGGCGCAGGTCCGGCGGGATGACCGGGACGGCGTCCAGCACCATGCCCTGGGGCGTGTTGCTGGTCGTCAGGAACGCGTTGACCACCTTGAGCCGCTTGAGCGCGCGCGTCTTGCGCTGGCCCTTGCCGTTCTTGATGGTGTCGCGCAGCGACATGGCCTCGGCCTCGAGGTCGAAGTCCTGCAGGCGCTTCTGGATCGCCGCAGCGCCCATCGCACCCTTGAAGTAGTTGCCGTACCGGTCCGTCAGCTGGCGGTAGAGCAGCTCGTCGCCCTCGAGGTCCGCGACCTTGAGGTTCTTGAAGCGGTCCCACACGGCCTCGAGGCGGTCGAGCTCCGCGTCGGCACGCTTGCGGATCTGCGCCATCTCGCGCTCGGCGGAGTCACGGACCTTGCGGCGCGCGTCGGCCTTGGCGCCCTCGGCCTCGAGCTCGGCCAGGTCGGCCTCGAGCTTGCGTGCACGCTTGTCGATGTCGACGTCGCGGCGGGTGGTGATCTCCTTCTTCTCCAGGTCGATCTCGTTCTGGAGGTTGGGGAGGTCCTCCTGCCGGCCCTCGTCGTCGACCTCGGTGATCATGTAGGCCGCGAAGTAGATGACCTTCTCGAGGTCCTTCGGGGCGAGGTCGAGCAGGTACCCGAGGCGCGACGGCACGCCCTTGAAGAACCAGATGTGCGTGACCGGGGCGGCCAGCTCGATGTGCCCCATGCGCTCACGACGCACCTTGGACCGCGTGACCTCGACGCCGCAGCGCTCGCAGATGATGCCCTTGAAGCGCACGCGCTTGTACTTGCCGCAGTAGCACTCCCAGTCCCGCGTGGGACCGAAGATCTTCTCGCAGAAGAGACCGTCCTTCTCGGGCTTGAGGGTCCGGTAGTTGATGGTCTCGGGCTTCTTGACCTCGCCGTGGGACCAGGTGCGGATGTCCTCCGCGGTCGCCAGGCCGATGCGCAGCTCGTCGAAGACGTTGACGTCGAGCAAGGTGTCCTACTTCCTTCGTCTGTCTGTGTTCACCGTGACTGTGTCGGCCGGTGAGAGCCGGTGGCGTGACCCGCCGGGACGCGTGTGCGTCCCGGCGGGCCCGCGAGGTCAGATCTCTTCGATGCTCGAGGCGTTGGGGCGGCGGGACAGGTCGATGCCCAGCTCCTCCGCGGCCCGGTAGACCTCGTCGTCGTTCTCCTTCATGTCGATGGAGACGCCGTCCGAGGACAG
Organism: Actinotalea sp. JY-7876; assembly: GCF_014042015.1. Classification (NCBI taxonomy): domain Bacteria; kingdom Bacillati; phylum Actinomycetota; class Actinomycetes; order Micrococcales; family Cellulomonadaceae; genus Actinotalea; species Actinotalea sp. JY-7876. The sequence goes on from NZ_CP059493.1 coordinate 2,923,600, forward strand.
CACCTCCACGTTCAGGCAGAGCGACTGCATCTCCTTGAGGAGGACCTTGAACGACTCCGGGATGCCCGAGTCGGGGATGTTCTCGCCCTTGACGATGGCCTCGTACACCTTGACGCGTCCGGGGACGTCGTCCGACTTGATGGTCAGGAGCTCCTGCAGCGTGTAGGCGGCGCCGTACGCCTCCAGGGCCCACACCTCCATCTCGCCGAACCGCTGACCGCCGAACTGCGCCTTACCACCGAGCGGCTGCTGGGTGATCATCGAGTACGGGCCGGTCGAGCGCGCGTGGATCTTGTCGTCGACCAGGTGGTGCAGCTTGAGGATGTACATGTAGCCGACCGAGACCGGGTCCGGGAACGGCTCGCCGGAGCGGCCGTCGAACAGCCGCGCCTTGCCCGTCGAGTCGACCATGCGGTCGCCGTCGCGGTTCGGCGTGGTGACGTCGAGCAGGCCCGTCAGCACGTTCTCCGGCACACCGTCGAACACGGGCGTCGCGACCGGGTTGCCCGGCTCGTTGCGCACGGCGGCCGGCGGCACGTCCTTGACCCACTCGGCCGAGGCGTCCGCGGCCGAGATGTCCCAGCCCTGCTTGGCGATCCACCCGAGGTGGGTCTCGAGCACCTGACCGACGTTCATGCGGCCGGGCACGCCGAGCGGGTTGAGGACGACGTCGACCGGCGTCCCGTCGGCGAGGAACGGCATGTCCTCGACCGGCAGGATCTTGGAGATGACGCCCTTGTTGCCGTGGCGGCCGGCGAGCTTGTCGCCGTCCGTGATCTTGCGGCGCGCGGCGATGTAGACGCGGACCAGCTCGTTCACGCCGGCGGGCAGCTCGTCGCCGTCCTCACGGTTGAACGTGCGGACCTCGATGACCGTGCCGGACTCGCCGTGGGGCACCTTGAGGGACGTGTCGCGCACCTCGCGGGCCTTCTCGCCGAAGATGGCGCGCAGCAGGCGCTCCTCCGGGGTGAGCTCGGTCTCGCCCTTGGGCGTGACCTTGCCGACCAGGATGTCGCCGGCCGCGACCTCGGCACCGATGCGGATGATCCCGCGCTCGTCGAGGTCCGCGAGGACCTCCTCGGAGACGTTCGGGATGTCCCGCGTGATCTCCTCCGGGCCGAGCTTCGTGTCGCGCGCGTCGACCTCGTGCTCCTCGATGTGGATCGAGGACAGGACGTCGTCCTGCACGAGGCGCTGCGACAGGATGATCGCGTCCTCGTAGTTGTGGCCCTCCCACGACATGAACGCGACCAGGAGGTTGCGGCCGAGCGCGAGCTCGCCCTCGTCCGTGGCCGGTCCGTCGGCCAGCACGGAGCCGACCTCGACGCGGTCGCCCTCGTTCGCCAGCACGCGCTGGTTGTAGGACGTGCCCTGGTTGGAGCGACGGAACTTCGCGATGCGGTACGTCGACGTGGTCGCGTCGTCGTTGCTCACGGTCACGAGGTCCGCCGAGACCTCGGTGACGACACCGGGCTTCGTGGCGACGATGACGTCGCCCGCGTCGACCGCGGCGCGCCGCTCCATGCCCGTGCCGACGAGCGGCGCCTCGGACCGCACCAGCGGCACGGCCTGCCGCTGCATGTTGGCGCCCATGAGCGCGCGGTTCGCGTCGTCGTGCTCGAGGAACGGGATCATCGCGGTCGCGACCGACACCATCTGGCGCGGCGAGACGTCCATGTAGTCCACGTCGGTGCCCGGGACGTCGATGGCCTCGCCGCCCTTGGTGCGCACGAGCACCATCTCCTCGGCGAACTGGCCGTTCTCCTTGAGCGCGGCGTTCGCCTGGGCGATGACGTAGCGGTCCTCGTCGTCCGCGGTGAGGTAGTGCACCTCGTCCGTGACGCGACCGTTGGTGACCTTGCGGTACGGCGTCTCGACGAACCCGAAGGCGTTGATCCGGCCGTAGGTCGCGAGCGAGCCGATCAGGCCGATGTTCGGGCCCTCAGGGGTCTCGATCGGGCACATGCGCCCGTAGTGGGACGGGTGGACGTCACGGACCTCCATGCCGGCGCGGTCACGGGACAGACCGCCCGGGCCGAGCGCGGACAGGCGACGCTTGTGCGTCAGTCCGGCCAGCGGGTTGTTCTGGTCCATGAACTGCGACAGCTGCGACGTGCCGAAGAACTCCTTGATCGACGCCACCACGGGGCGGATGTTGATCAGGGTCTGCGGCGTGATCGCCTCGACGTCCTGCGTCGTCATGCGCTCGCGCACGACGCGCTCCATCCGGGACAGGCCGGTGCGGACCTGGTTCTGGATGAGCTCGCCCACCGCACGGATGCGACGGTTGCCGAAGTGGTCGATGTCGTCCGTCTCGACGGGGAGGTCGATCGCCTCGCCGGCACGCGTGCCCGGCAGGGTGGTGATCTCGGCGTGGAGGGCGGCCATGTACTTGACGGTCGCGACGATGTCGGAGACCGACAGGACCGAGTCCGTCAGGGGCGCGTCGATGCCGAGCTTCTTGTTGACCTTGTAGCGGCCGACCTTGGCGAGGTCGTAGCGCTTCGGGTTGAAGTAGAAGTTCTCGAGCAGCGCGCGGCCGGCCTCGATCGTCGGCGGCTCGCCCGGGCGGATCTTGCGGTAGATGTCGAGGAGGGCCTCCTCCTCGGTGTTCACGTGGTCCTTCTCGAGCGTCTCGAGGACGGCCGGGAACTGCGCGAACTCCTCGCGGATCTGCGACTCGGTCAGGCCGAGGGCCTTGAGCAGGACCGTGACCGACTGCTTGCGCTTGCGGTCGACGCGCACGCCGACGGCGTCGCGCTTGTCGATCTCGAACTCGAGCCAGGCGCCGCGCGACGGGATGATCTTCGCCGTGAAGATGTCCTTGTCGGACGTCTTGTCCGCGGTGCGCTCGAAGTACACGCCCGGCGAACGGACGAGCTGCGAGACGACGACGCGCTCGGTGCCGTTGATGATGAAGGTGCCGCGCTCGGTCATCAGCGGGAACTCGCCCATGAAGACCGTCTGGCTCTTGATCTCACCGGTCGTGTAGTTCACGAACTCCGCGGTGACGAACAGCGGCGCCGCGTAGGTGAAGTCCTTCTCCTTGCACTCCTCGGCCGTGTACTTCGGCGGCTCGAAGCGGTGGTCCCGGAAGGACAGCGACATGCTGCCGCCGAAGTCCTCGATCGGGGAGATCTCCTCGAAGATCTCCTCCAGGCCCGACGTCTCCGGCACGTCCTGCCGCCCGGCCTCGACGGCGGCGGCGACACGCTCCTGCCATGCGGCGTTGCCGAGCAGCCAGTCGAAGTTCTCGGTCTGCAGGCCCAGCAGGTCGGGGACCTCGAGGGGCTCGTGGATCTTGGCGAAGGAGATGCGGCGAGATGCAGTGCGGTTCGCGATAGCGTCGGCGTTTGGAGCAGAAGGGGTGCGCGAGGCAGCCAAGAGGGGTCCTTCCCTGCGGATCGAGTGCACGCGCGCAGGTCATGGCCTACCCTCGCGGCCAGGCCGACGACGAGCGATCGGTCCCCGGGCAGAGCTCGGGCACGACGACTGACGCGGGACGGGTTGAGGGGTGCAGGCACAAGCCAGCGCAAAGCGCTAGCGTACTTGACGCTCCTGACAATGTCCACCGAGGTCATCGGACGACTTGACCCGGGGCTCGCGCCCGTGCTGACATCCTCGGCTGCGCTCCGCATGCGACGAGGCCCGCACCCCGAAGGGTGCGGGCCTCGTCGTCGTACGGGTCAGGCTGAGGTCACTTGACGGTGACCGTCGCGCCGGCACCCTCGAGGGCGGCCTTCGCCTTGTCGGCGGCCTCCTTGTTGACGCCCTCCAGGACGGCCTTGGGGGCACCGTCCACGAGGTCCTTGGCCTCCTTGAGGCCGAGGCTCGTGAGCGCGCGCACCTCCTTGATGACCTGGATCTTCTTGTCGCCGGCGGCCTCGAGCACGACGTCGAACTCCGTCTGCTCCTCGACCTCCTCGGCGGCGGCGGCCGCGCCGGCGGCCGGACCGGCCACGGCGACGGGAGCGGCAGCGGTGACCTCGAAGGTCTCCTCGAAGGCCTTCACGAACTCGGAGAGCTCGATGAGCGTGAGCTCCTTGAACGCGTCGAGGAGCTCGTCGGTGGTGAGCTTCGCCATGGTGGCGTGTCCTTCCTGATTGCCCTGCGCCGGCAGGGCCGGTGAGCAGGTGGGGTGGTGTGTCGAGCAGCTGACGTCAGGACCCGGAGGTCAGGCCGCCTGCTCCTCGGTCGCCCGCTTCTCGCGCAGGGCATCGATGGTGCGCACGGCCTGGGCCGTGGGCGCCGTGAACATGTATGCCGCCTGGTACAGCTTGGCCTTGAAGGCGCCGGCTGCCTTGGCGAGCAGGACCTCGCGGGACTCGAGGTCCGCGAGCTTGGTGATGTCCGCAGCGGTCAGGGCGCGTCCGTCGAGGACACCGCCCTTGATGACGAGCTGCGGGTTGGCCTTGGCGAAGTCACGCAGGCCCTTGGCCGCCTCGACCGGGTCACCGGTCACGAAGGCGACGGCCGAGGGGCCCGCGAGCTGGTCGTCGGCGATCTCGACGCCAGCCTGCTTGGCCGCGATGGCGGACAGCGTGTTCTTCACCACGGCGTAGGTTGCGTTGCCGCTGAGCGCGCGACGCAGCTGCTTGAGCTGCGCGACGGTGAGCCCGCGGTACTCGGTCAGCACGACGGCGCTCGAGTCACGGAACTGGTCCGAGAGCTCGGCTACCGCGGCTGCCTTGTCCGGCCTCGCCATGGCAATCCTTCCGGTGGTCGTACCGCAGTCGTCCTGGTCCTGGCCCCGGGAACGAGAAGAGCCCCGCGCAGGCGCGGGGCTCGGGGCGGACACGACGCGGGGCCCGCGTGTCTCCACGCGACCACCGGCACAGACCCGTCAGGGCCGTCCGATCTGAGTCACTCACCTGCGCCGGCCCCCGCTCGTGGCGGGACTTCGGTCCACCACCCACGCTCGCTCTCGCGCGCACGGGCAGCCGACGACCTGCGGTCTTGGGCTCGGTCAGCCTACGTCAGCCCGGCGCCCAGGCCAAATCGCGCCACCGCGGCCTCCCCCGGGGACGACGCAGGGCCCGGCAGCACGCTGCCGGGCCCTGCGTCACGCGAGGATCACGCCTCGTCGGTGTCCTCCACCGTGAGGTTGCGCGTCTTGTTCTGGTCGAGCGGGATGCTCGGGCCCATCGTCGTGGTGACGAACGCCTTGGTGATGTAGCGGCCCTTCGAGGACGCCGGCTTGAGCCGGAGGACCTCGTCGAGCGCCGCGGCGTAGTTCTCGACCAGCGCGACGTCGGAGAACGACGCCTTGCCGATGATGAAGTGCAGGTTCGCGTGCTTGTCCACGCGGAACTCGATCTTGCCGCCCTTGATCTCGGACACGGCCTTGGCCACGTCCATCGTCACGGTGCCGGTCTTCGGGTTCGGCATCAGGCCGCGGGGGCCCAGGACCTTGCCGAGTCGACCGACCTTGCCCATGAGGTCGGGCGTGGCGACGGCGGAGTCGAAGTCGGTGTACCCGGCCGCGACCTTCTCGATGAGCTCGTCGCCGCCGACCTCGTCGGCACCCGCCGCGCGGGCCTGCTCGGCACGCTCACCCGTGGCGAAGACGATCACGCGGGCCGTCTTGCCGGTGCCGTGCGGCAGGTTCACCGTGCCACGGACCATCTGGTCCGCCTTGCGCGGGTCGACGCCGAGGCGGAACGCCACCTCGACCGTCGCGTCGTACTTGGTGGGCGACGTCTGCTGCGCGAGACGGATCGCCTCGAGCGGCGCGTAGAGCCGCTCGCGGTCGATTGTCGCGGCGGCGGCGCGGTACGCCTTGCTGTGCTTGGCCATGGTCTGCTCCTTGCGCAGTCGTGGTCGACGGGCCGCCAAGGGCCCTGCCACTGAGGGTGGTGCGGCGGCCGTGCGGCCGTCGCGTCGTGCGTGGTCGGGAGGCGTCAGCCCTCGACCTTGATGCCCATGGAACGGGCGGTGCCGGCGACGATCTTGGACGCGGCCTCGATGTCGTTGGCGTTGAGGTCCTCGAGCTTGGTCTGGGCGATCTCGCGGACCTGCGCCTGCGTGAGCGTCGCGACCTTGACCGTGTGCGGCGTGGGCGAGCCCTTGGCGACGCCCGCGGCCTTCTTGATCAGCTCAGCGGCCGGCGGCGTCTTCGTGATGAAGGTGAACGAGCGGTCCTCGTACACCGTGATCTCGACCGGGATGACGTTGCCGCGCTGCGACTCGGTCGCCGCGTTGTAGGCCTTGCAGAACTCCATGATGTTGACGCCGTGCTGACCCAGCGCGGGGCCGATCGGCGGCGCCGGCGTCGCAGCACCAGCGTTGATCTGGAGCTTGATGAGGCCGGAGACCTTCTTCTTGGGGGGCATGATGCCTTCCGTTCTTCGTGGGCCGACGCCGTGGGCGATGACCCGGTTGCAGTGCTGGCGGACGTCAGATCTTGGCGACCTGGCCGAACGACAGCTCGACCGGGGTCTCCCGGCCGAAGATGGAGACGAGCACCTTGAGCTTCTGCTGCTCGGCGTTGATCTCGGAGATCGTCGCCGGGAGCGTGTCGAAGGGGCCGTCGGTGACGGTGACGGACTCGCCGACCGTGAAGTCCACCGCGATGGTCGGCGCCGCCGTGGCGGTGCGGGCCTTCTCGGTGGCGGGCGCCAGGGACGGCGCGAGCATCGAGTAGACCTCGTCGAGGGTCAGCGGGACCGGCTGGTGCGTGTGGCCGACGAAGCCGGTGACACCGGGCGTGTGGCGCACGGCGCCCCACGACTCGTCCGTGAGGTCCATCCGCACGAGCACGTAGCCGGGGATCCGGACGCGGCGCACGGTCTTGCGCTGCGCGTTCTTGATCTCCACGACCTCCTCCATGGGGACCTCCACCTGGTGGATGTAGTCCTCCATGTTCAGGCTCTGGGTGCGGTTCTCCAGGTTGGCCTTCACGCGGTTCTCGTAGCCCGCGTAGGAGTGGATGACGTACCAGTCGCCGGGCTGGCGCCGCAGCTCGGCCTTGAACGCGGCGACGGGGTCGACGTCCTCGTCGTCGTCGGCGTCGGACGCCTCCTCGGCGGCGGGCTCGTCGGTCTCGACGGGCTCGTCAGCCCCGTCCTGCGACTCGGTCTCGTCGGCGTCGACGGTCTCGTCGGCCTCGACCGGCTCGTCCGCGGACAGGGCGAGCTCGTCACCGTCGGGCGCGTCGACCACGACGGTCTCGTCCTGCTCGGTGGGCTCCAGCGACTCCTGCGACACGGGGTGAACCTGCTTTCTGCTGCCTGTCTGCGAACGTGCTGACTGTCCTGCTGCTGCCTGGTCCGTACGCCTGCCTCGGTCCTGCTGCGCGGCCCTCGTCGCCGTCGGCGGCCTCAGCCGCCGAACACCCAGCCGACCAGCGTGCCCACGCCCAGGTCGACCAGCGTCACGAACGCCATGACGACCGCGACGAAGACCAGGACGACGGCGGTGTAGCGCAGCAGCTCGGCACGGGTGGGCCGGACGACCTTCTTCAGCTCCGCGACGACCTGACGGACGAAGAGCGCGATGCGTGCGAACAGGCCGCGGCGCTCCTGGTCGCGTCCGCGCGGCGGACGCGAGGTGCCGCCGCCGGTGCCCTCGGCACCGGACGCGGCCGCGCGTGCGGATTCGCTCACAGTCAGTTCCCTACGTCTGGTCCCCCGGGAGGCCCGGAGGGCTGCCGTCACGGCCGCCGGATCACGCAGGGCAGGCGGGACTCGAACCCACAACCGCCGGTTTTGGAGACCGGTGCGCTACCAATTGCGCCACTGCCCTTCAGCTGGCCGACGACGCCCGGGACGTCCCGGGGCGCGGGACAGCCTGGCGGACGTCAACCACCAGCGGTCGAGTGTACGTGGTCCGCGGGGATGGGTCGAACCCGCCCGGTCGTCGGACGCCCGCACCCCCCGCGAAGGCCTCTGCCAGAATGGGCTGGTGAGCCAGACGCCTGCCGCCCCGTCCAGTTCCAGCCCGAGCACCGCGCGTCGCATCGCGACGCGGGTCGGCGCGATCGCGGAGTCCGCGACGCTCGCCGTCGACGCCAAGGCCAAGGCCCTCAAGGCGGCCGGCCGGCCGGTCATCGGCTTCGGCGCCGGTGAGCCGGACTTCCCGACACCGGACTACATCGTCGAGGCCGCCGTCGCCGCGGCCCGCGTCCCGGCCAACCACCGGTACACGCCGGCCGCGGGCCTGCCCGAGCTGCGCGAGGCGATCGCCGCCAAGACGCTGCGGGACTCCGGCTACGAGGTCTCCCCCGGCCAGGTGCTCGTCACCAACGGCGGCAAGCAGGCCGTGTTCCAGGCGTTCGCAACTGTCGTCGACGTCGGCGACGAGGTGCTGCTGCCCGCGCCCTACTGGACCACCTACCCGGAGGCGATCCGCCTCGCGGGCGGCGTCCCCGTCGAGGTCTTCGCGGGCGAGGACCAGGACTACCTCGTCACCGTCGAGCAGCTCGAGGCGGCGCGCACCGAGCGCACCAAGGCCCTGCTGTTCTGCTCGCCGTCCAACCCCACGGGCGCCGTGTACTCCCCCGAGCAGACCGCCGAGATCGGGCGGTGGGCGCTCGAGCACGGCATCTGGGTCATCACGGACGAGATCTACGAGCACCTCGTCTACGACGACGCCGTCTTCACGCCGATCGTGCGCGCGGTCCCGGAGCTCGCCGACACGACGATCGTGCTCAACGGCGTCGCGAAGACGTACGCGATGACCGGCTGGCGCGTGGGCTGGATGATCTCCCCGCCCGACGTCACGAAGGCCGCGACGAACCTGCAGTCGCACCTGTCCTCGAACGTCGCCAACGTCTCGCAGCGCGCCGCGATCGCGGCGCTGACGGGCGACCTGTCGGCCGTCGACGCGATGCGCACGGCGTTCGACCGGCGACGCAGGACCATGGTCGAGATGCTCTCGGCCATCGACGGCGTCGTGTGCCCGACGCCCAAGGGCGCCTTCTACGCCTACCCGAGCGTGCGCGGCGTGCTCGGGCGGACGATCCGCGGCGTCACGCCGACGACGTCGGCCGAGCTGGCGACGCTGATCCTCGAGCAGGCGGAGGTCGCCGTCGTGCCCGGCGAGGCCTTCGGTCCGAGCGGCTACGTGCGGCTGTCCTACGCCCTGGGCGACGACGACCTCGCCGAGGGCGTCGGACGGATCCAGGCGCTGCTGGCCGAGGCGGAGTGAGGCGGTCCGTCACGCGTCCGTGCTGACCGGCTGACCCGGGGGTCCACCGCTCGGTGGACCCCCGGTCCCGTCTCCCGGGGCTCATGCCCGTGCGGGTGCGCGCGGGAGGCTGGGGCCATGACGAACGCACCCGCGGTCCTGGTCCGGGACCTGCACAAGCACTACGGCGCCAAGCGCGCCGTCGACGGCCTGGACCTCGAGGTCCACGCCGGCGAGATCTTCGCCGTGCTCGGACCCAACGGAGCCGGCAAGACCACCACCATCGAGATCCTCGAGGGCTTCCGCGACCGCGACCGCGGCGAGGTGGCCGTCCTGGGCGTCGACCCGCAGCACGCCGACCGGGCGTGGCGCAGCCGGGTGGGCATCGTGCTCCAGAGCGGCGACGACCGGGCCGAGCTCACGGTCCGCGAGCTCGTGCGCCACTTCGCGACGTTCTACCCCCGTCCCCGCGACCCGGAGCAGCTGATCGAGGCCGTCGGCCTCACGGCGAAGGCCGGCACGCGCGTGCGCCAGCTGTCCGGCGGGCAGCGGCGCCGCCTCGACGTCGCGCTCGGCATCGTGGGGCGGCCCGAGCTGCTCTTCCTCGACGAGCCGACGACGGGGTTCGACCCCGAGGCCCGCCGGTCCTTCTGGGACCTGCTGCTCGGCCTGCGGGACGAGGGCACCACGATCCTGCTCACCACCCACTACCTCGACGAGGCCGAGCACCTGGCCGACCGCGTCGCCGTCGTCCGCGACGGGCGCGTGGTGGCGCTGGACGCGCCCGCCGCGCTCGGAGGGCGGGCCACGCACGAGGCGCTCGTGCGGTGGCGCGAGGACGGGGTCGTCCAGGAGCACCGGACGGCGACCCCGACGGCGCTCGTGGCCGAGCTGTCGCGCCGCTTCGCACCGGGCGAGGTCCCGGCGCTGGAGATCCTGCGTCCCACCCTCGAGGACGTGTACCTCGAGATGGTCGGCGAGGGCTCGCGCCTCGCCCCCACGCCCAGCCGTCCCGCCGACCTCGAGGAGGCCGTGCGATGAGCACCGCCGCGTCCACCACCGCGCCCGCCCGACCCGCGCACGGAACCCTGCCCTCTCCCCTGCGGCTCGCCGTCGGGCGCACCGGGCTCGAGCTCAAGGAGTTCTTCCGCGAGCGCGACGCGGTGGTCTTCATCTTCGCCTACCCGATCCTCATGATGGCGATCTTCGCGACCGTCTTCGACGGGCAGGTCCAGTCGGACGGCACGATCTCCGTGGAGTTCGCGCAGTACTTCCTGCCCGGCATCCTCGCGACCGGCATCATGCTGTCGAGCTTCCAGACCATCGCGATCGACCTCGCGGTGCAGCGCGACACCGGCGCGCTCAAGCGCCTGCGTGGCACGCCACTGCCCCCGGTCTCCTTCTTCCTGGGGAAGGTCGGGCAGGTCCTGGTCAACACGGCCGTGCAGGTCGGGCTGCTGCTCACGCTCGCGTTCGTGGTCTACGACGTGCCGGTGCCGGACGCCTCGCACTGGGCCACCTTCGCGTGGGTCCTCGTCCTGGGCACCGCCACGGGCACGATCTGCGGCGTCGGGTTCTCCTCGCTGCCCCGCACGGGCAAGTCGGCGAGCGCGGTCGTGACGCCGGTCGTCCTGGTGCTGCAGTTCATCTCCGGCGTCTTCTTCCCGTTCTACTCGCTGCCCGAGTGGATGCAGAGCCTCGCCTCGGTCTTCCCGCTCAAGTGGATGGCCCAGGGCATGCGCGCGGCCTTCCTGCCCGACGGCGCGGCCTCGCTCGAACCGGCGGGGTCGTGGGAGCTGGGCACGACAGCTGCCATCCTGTGCGCATGGCTCCTGCTCGGACTGGTCGTCGGTGTGCGCACGTTCCGTTGGCGCAGGCGTGACGACGGCTGAGCGGGCGCCCGGCACCGCGGAGCGCGCGGCCTTCTGGGGCCGCGCGCTGCGCGGCTGGGACGCGGCGTTCTACGCGATGATGGCGATCGCCGCCGCCGCCGTCGTCACCGGGTCCGGAACGGGCCGGAGCGTGGGGTGGCCGCTCGCACTCATGGCGGCCCTGGTCGCCGCCTACCTGCTGCTCGGCCGGCGCGCCGCCCGGGGCGGCGACCACCGGCTCGCCCTGACCTACCTCGGGGTCCTCGTCGCCCTGACCTCGGCGATCGTGCTGGTCAACACGATCGGCACGATCCTGCTGTTCATCGCCTACAGCCAGATCTGGTTCTTCGCGGACTCGCGCCGCCTCGGCGTCGTCTTCTCGGTCCTCCTGACGATCGGGGTCTTCGGCGCGCTCGTCCTGACCGTCGGCCCCGGCGGGGCGGAGCTCGCGAGCGCCGTGGCCCAGGGCGCGATCGCGCTGGCGTTCGCCGTCCTGCTCGGGCTCTGGATCACCGCGATGGCCGAGCAGAGCGAGGAGCGGGCGGAGCTCATCGAGCGGCTCGAGGCGGCGCAGGCGGAGCTCGGGCGCTCGCACCACGCCGCCGGGGTCGCGGCCGAGCGCGAGCGCATGGCGCGCGAGATCCACGACACGCTCGCCCAGGGGTTCACGAGCATCGTCATGCTGGCCCAGACGGCGACGGCCGACCTGCGGCGCGAGCGGCCGGACCAGGCCGCGGAGCGCATCGCACTGGTGGAGCGCACGGCGCGCGAGAACCTGGCGGAGGCGCGCGCGCTGGTCGCGGCGTTCGCCCCGGTCGGGCTGGACGGCTCGACGCTGGCCGAGGCACTGGGACGCCTCGCGCGACGCTTCACGCAGGAGACGGGAGTGCGCGTCGAGGTGGTCCTGGAGGGCTCCACGCCGCTGGGGCGCGACCACGAGGTGATCCTCCTGCGCGCCGCGCAGGAGGCCCTGGCCAACGTCCGTCGCCACGCGGACGCGCGCCAGGTCCAGCTGGTCCTCGCCGCGGGCCCGCTCGGCGCGCAGGACGGCAGCGCCGTCCACCTGGAGGTGGTCGACGACGGCCGGGGCATCGACCCGGACGCCGCCGAGGGCTTCGGCCTGCGCGGGATGCGCGACCGCGTGACGTCCGGCGGGGGCGAGGTCGCCGTCGTGCCGCGCGACGGCGGTGGGACGCGACTGCGCGTGACCCTGCCGGTCGGTCCCGTCGGTCCCGCCGGTGACAGCGACGGCGTGGCCACGGACCTGCGCGCGGCCGACGGCGGGGCGGCGTCGTGAGCGGCCCCGCGGGCGCGGGCGACGGGGCGGGCGTCGTGCGGGTGCTCGTGGCCGACGACCACCCCGTCGTGCGGGCCGGCATCGTCGGCCTGCTCGCGGGCGAGCCCGACCTCGTCGTCGTCGGCGAGGCCGGCGACGGCGCGCAGGCCGTGGCCCTCACGGCCGAGCTGCGGCCCGACGTCGTCCTCATGGACCTGCGGATGCCCGTGCTCGACGGGGCCGGCGCGACGGCGCAGGTCCTCGCCGCCCAGCCGGGCGTGCACGTGGTGGTGCTGACGACCTACGAGACCGACACCGACATCCTGCGCGCGGTCGAGGCGGGCGCGACCGGGTACCTGCTCAAGGACGCGCCGCGCGACGACCTGGTCGACGGGGTCCGCATGGCGGCCCGGGGCCAGACGGTGCTCGCGCCGTCGGTGGCGCGGCGGCTCGTGACCCAGGTCCGCCGCCCGGACGAGCGGCTCACCGCGCGCGAGCTCGAGGTGCTGGCCGGCGTCGCGCGCGGCGGGACCAACGCGCAGATCGGCAGCGAGCTGTTCATCGCCGAGGCGACCGTCAAGACCCACCTGCTGCGGATCTTCGCCAAGCTCGGGGTCGACGACCGGACGCACGCCGTGACCGTGGCGCTCGCGCGGGGCATCCTGCGCCAGCCCTGACGGCCCGGGTGGGCCGTCAGGTCGAGGGTCCCGGCGCCTGGCAGACTGTCGAGGTGCGTGACCTGGCGAGTCTTCCCAAGGCCCACCTGCACCTGCACTTCACCGGGTCCATGCGCCCGAGCACCCTGACCGCGCTGGCCGCGGCCCGCGGCGTCCGTCTCCCCGCCGCGCTCGCCGAGGCCACGACGCAGGTGACGAGGCCCCCGGCGGACGAGCGGGGCTGGTTCCGCTTCCAGCGCCTGTACGACGCCGCCCGCGCGTGCGTCAGGTCCGAGGCGGACATGCGGCGCATCGTCGCCGAGGCCGCGCAGGACGACGCGGCCGAGGGCTCGGGGCGCCTCGAGATCCAGGTGGACCCGACGTCGTACGCGCCGTTCACCGGCGGCATCACGCCCGCGCTCGAGATCGTGCTCGACGAGGCGCGGGCCGCGAGCGCGCGGACGGGCGTGGAGGTCGGCGTCGTCGTCGCCTCGTCACGCGTGCGCCATCCGCTCGAGGCGCGGACCCTCGCGCGACTCGCCGCGCGCTACGCCGGCGACGGTCCGGGCCAGGTGGTCGGCTTCGGGCTGAGCAACGACGAACGGCGCGGGAGCACCCCGGACTGGGCCCCGGCGTTCACGATCGCGCGCCGCGCCGGCCTCGCGTCGGTGCCCCACGGCGGCGAGCTGCTGGGGGCGGGGCACGTCGCGCAGGTGCTGGACCACCTCGCCCCCGACCGTCTGGGGCACGGCGTCCGCGCGGCCGAGGACCGGCACGTGCTCGAGGAGGTCGTGCGCCGCGGCGTCGCGCTCGAGCTCTGCCCCGCCTCGAACGTCTCGCTCGGGGTCTTCGCCGAGGACCACCAGGTGCCGCTGCGCACGCTGACGGACGCGGGCGCGACGCTGGCGCTCGGGGCCGACGACCCGCTCCTGTTCGGGTCGCGGCTCGTCGACCAGTACGAGGTCGCCCGCACCGTGCACGGGTTCGACGACGCGGCGCTCGCCGAGCTCGCGCGCGGGTCGGTCCGGGCGTCCCGCGCCGGGGAGACGACGCGCGCGCGACTGCTGGCCGGGATCGACGCGTGGCTCGCCGTTCCGGAGGCTTGACCGGTTCGACGCCCTGGTGCAATGTATCAATCCATTGATTCATTGCGAGGAGGCGCCGTGTCCCGGACCGGCCAGGTCGAGCTGTTCGTCCCGCCCCTCTACGACCTCCTCTGGGCGGTCGTGGGCTTCGGCACCCCCCTCGCGCTCGTCGCGGCGATCGTGGTCGTCGCCCTGCGCGGCGGGCGCGGGCGGTCGGGCGGGATCAGCCGTACCGCATCCGTCGCCCGTCGGCACGCCGTCGGGGTGCACCTCGCAGCCTGGGTGGCAGCCCTCGTGGCCCTGCCCCTCATGGGCTACGGCGGCCTCCCCGGCCCACCCGAGGCGGTCCGCGCGTACGCGACGGCCCTGGGCGGCTCGAGCTCCTTCGACAGCGGGTCCCTCGTCGCCCTCGTACCCGCAGGGGTCGGGCTCGCCTTCCTCCTCGTGCACGCGGTCGGCGAGCTCACGTGGCCCCGACCGACGGGCACCGTGCGGCGCGCGACCCTTCGACCCCGCCGCGTGGTCGACGTGGCGCCCGCGGGCGCCCGGCGGGTCACCTGGGCATGGGGCGCGGTGCTGTTCGTGGTGCTCCTGGCCTGCGGGCTCACGGCCGAGCCCGACGGACGATCGCTCGGGCGCACCTCCGGGGCCTGGGTCGTCAGCCACTCCCCCTTCCCCGGGTGGCACTACGGGGTCTCGCTCCTCGCAGCCGCGGCGCTCGTCCTCGGGGCGCAGGAGGGCGTGCTGCGGCTCATCACCCGGCGACCGGCGGTCGCCGACGCCGCGGAGGCGTGGGACCTCGGCCTGCGCCGCCTCAGCGCACACCGGGTGCTGCGCGGCACGCAGCTGGTCCTCGGCTGCACGGTCGGCGCCGTGCTCGTGGTCGCGGGCACGAGCGTCCGGGCGGTCGGCGACGACCACGCTCCCGGTGCGGCGGCCGGCGGCAGCACCGCCTACGTGCTGGGCGGCACCGCCCTGGTGGTCCTGGGCCTGGCCTCGCTCCTGGTCGCGATGGCGCTCACGCTCCGGCAGGGCGACGCGGTCGCCGCGCCCGCGGTCGACGCGGACGACGCCCTCCACGACGCAGCGCGATGAGCCTGCGCATTGAGGTCGACCTGGCCTCCGGCGTGCCGCCGTACGAGCAGATCCGGCTCCAGGTGCTGGCGCACGTCTCCGCCCGGAGGCTGCGCGCGGGCGACCGGCTGCCGACGATCCGCGCGCTCGCGACCGACCTCGGCGTCGCGTCCGGCACGGTGGCGCGCGCCTACCGCGAGCTCGAGGCGGCCGGCGTCGTCACGACGCGGCGGCGCGTGGGCACCGTCGTCACCGACGTCACGCCGTCGGGCGACGCAGGTCTGCGGGACGCGGCGCGCCGCCTGGTGGAGGAGGCGCGATCGGCGGGGCTCGACGACGACGCCGTCCTGGGCCTGGTCCGTGGCGCGCTGCTCGGCGGTCGTGACGACACGCGGCCCACGGAGGGGGCTCGTCACAGGGAATGAGCCCTTGTCCGTCGTGTCTGGATCCGGTAGCATTCGAACAGACGTTCGAGTGATCCGGAGGCGGGCATGGCGGTGCTGGCGGCGGTGGAGCCCTTCGGGGTCGCCGCGCCGGCGCGCGTGGTGACGGACGTGCGCGGGCTCGTGGAGCGGGTCAAGGCGGTCGGTGGTGCGGCGGGTGACTGGTCGGCGCTGGAGCGGCGTGAGGTGCTGGCGGCGCTGGACGCAGCGGTCGGTGCGCTGACGGTGGTGCGGGGCGAGGTGCTGCTCGCCGAGCGGGACAGCGGGACGTGGCGGGCGTCGGGTGATCCGAGCTTCGAGGCGTGGCGGGGTCGCACGTCGCGGTCGGGGGCGCGGGCGGTGCTGACCCAGGTCCGCCAGGCCGACGCCGCCACCCGCTTGCCTCAGTTCGGGGACGCCGCCCGCGAGGGCGCGGTCACCGTGGACCACATGGAGGCGCTCGGCCGCGTGGTCGCCGGCGCGTCGGGGGCGGTCAAGGACGCCTTGGCTTCTCCGGAGCGGCAGGCGCAGCTGGTGGAGACCGCGCGGCGGGTCGATGCGGGGACCTTCGCCCGGGCAGTGGCGCAGCTCGCCGCCGAGGTCGACCCGCTCGCCCACGAGCGCGGGCACCAGGCGCAACGTGCGGCACGGTTCCTGACCCTGGCCGACACCCCCGAGGGCACCCGCATCAAGGGGCTCGTCGACCGCATGGCCGGGCACCGGCTGCGGTTGGCGCTGGAGGCGGTGTCGCCGCGACCCGGCAAGGACGACGACCGCTCCCACGAGCAACGCCGCGCCGACGCCCTGGACACCATCGCCGAGAAGATCCTGGCCCTGCCCGAGACCGGCAGCGGCGCCGCGGTGCGACCCCACGTGTCCTTCCTCATGGACGCCCAGACCTGGGCAGGCCTGCGCGCACTGCGCGCCGCGGGCAAGCTGGACGCGACCGGCGCGGCTGCGAGCGGCGCGACGGAGCACCTGAACCCCGACACCGCGTCGTTCGCGCCGGTCACCCTGGAGGACGGGACCCCGGTACCGATCAGCGAGGTCGCCCGCGCCCTGTGCGACTGCGACCTGACCCGCGTGGTCATGGACGCCGACACGATGCCCCTGGACATCGGACGCACCCAACGCACCTACACCGGCGTCCAACGCCGCGCCGTCATCGCCCGGGACCGCGGATGCTCGTGGCCCGACTGCGGCGCCGAAGCCCGCTGGGGCGAGGTCCACCACATCCGCTGGTGGGAACGCGACAACGGACCCACCTCGCTCACCAACGGCGTGCTCCTGTGCGTCTTCCACCACCACGAGGTCCACCGACGCGACCTGACCATCACCCGACAACCCGGACCAGGACGCCGACCCCGGTACACCTTCCGTGACCAGCGCGGGCGACCCGTCGCCGTGCCGGGAGATGCTCGGGCGAGCCTCGATCCGGCTCGCGCGGCCGAGCCGAGCGGTGCGGCCGGTCCCAGTCGTGGCGACGAGGCGGGTGAGATAGCGAGGGCCTCGGCGACACGGGAAGGCGGCGTACCGCCCGACCTCTTCGCCCTCGGGTGAGCGAGACCCGGAAGGTCAGAGCGAGCAGCCGACGAGCACCGGCTCGGGCTCGAGCTCGATGCCGAAGCGGTCACGCACGCCGTCGCGCACCTCGCGCGCGAGGGCGAGGAGCTGCGCCGTCGTGCCGTCGCCGCGGTGCGTGAGGGCCAGGGGGTGCTTGGTGGACAGGCCCACCGGACCGGGGAGGCCGAAGCCCTTGCCGAAGCCCGAGTGCTCGATCAGCCACGCGGCGCTCGTCTTGACGAGCGTCTCGTCGACCGCGCCGAGGCTCGGGCCCGTCGTGGCCTCCGGCCGGGACGAGCGCACGGCGAACCGCGGGGCGCCGGCCGGCAGCGCGTCCGCGACCTCAGCGGTCACGACCGGGTTGGTGAAGAACGATCCGGCGCTCCACGTGTCGGGGTCCGCCGCGTCGAGCACCATGCCCTTGCCGGCACGCAGCTCGAGGACGGCGGCGCGGACGTCCGCCGACGGCGCCCGCTGCCCGACCTCGATACCGAGCCGCCGCGCGAGCTCCGGGTAGGCCACAGGCGCCGACAGGGTGCCGAGGCGCAGCTGGAAGCCGACGTCGAGCACGACGTAGCGCGGCGTGGGCGCGAAGGCGGAGGGGCCGCCGTCGTCGGCGCGCAGCGAGCGCTTGAGCACCGACGTGCGGTACCCGAGCTCGAGGTCCACGGGCGCCATGGTGCGCACGCGCCCCCGCTCGCGGTCCCACACGCGCACGGTCGAGAGCGCGCCCCCGACGTCCTGCCCGTAGGCGCCCACGTTCTGCACGGGCGTCGCCCCGGCGGAGCCCGGGATGCCCGCGAGCGCCTCCACGCCGACCCAGCCCTCCGCGACGGCGCGGTCGACGACGTCGACCCACGGCGTCCCCGCCGGGACGCGGACGCTGGCACCGCCGCACGTGTCCGCGCTCTCGACGACCACGCCCGTGCGGACGTCGCGCACGACGACGCCGGGGAAGCCGGCGTCGGCCACGACCAGGTTGGAGCCGCCGCCGAGCACGAGGAGCGGCTCGCCGGCGGCATCGGCCTCGCGCACGACCGCCACGAGGTCCGCCTCGGACGACGTCTCGACGTAGCGGCCGACGGGACCGCCGAGGCGCAGCGTGGTCAGGGAGGCGAGCGAGGGCCCCGCGAGGGCAGCGGGCACGACGGTGGTCACCGATCCAGGCTAGCCCCGGCTCCCGCCGCGCCGGCGCCCGCCGGCAGCGGACGGGCGGCGGGAAGCGCCAGCAGCCCGATGACGACCGGGACGGCGATCGCGAGGAGGGCCTGCCGGTAGCCGACGTGCTGGGCCAGGAGCCCGAGCAGCGGCGGTCCGACGAAGAACGCCGAGTAGCCGATCGTCGCGACCACGGCGACGCGCGGGGCGGCGCGGCGCGGGTCGTCGGAGGCGGCGCTCATGCCGACGGGGAAGCCCAGGGCCGCGCCCATCCCCCACAGCACGACGCCGACCAGCGCGACGGCGAGGCTGGGGACAAGGCCGAAGATCAGCAGCCCGACGAGAGAGAGGCCCGCGGAGAGCCGGAGCACCAGCAGGCGGCCACAGCGGTCGAGCAGCCCCGTGCCCAGCAACCGCATCGCCGTCATCGCGGTGACGAAGATGCCGAACCCGAGCGCGCCGGTCGCGTGGCTGGTGCCGAACCCGTCCACCACGGCGAGGCTGATCCAGTCGTTGGCGGCGCCCTCCGTGAGGGCGGCCGCGAGGACGACGAGTCCGATGAGCAGCGTCCGCGGCTCGCCCCAGGCGCCGAGGCGGCTGCGGCGCGCGACGGGAGCCCCGTCGGGCACCGGCTCGTCCGTGGGCGCGTCGTGGGTGCCCTCGGGCAGCAGGTGGCGGGCGCAGACGACGATGCCGACCCAGCTCAGCACGAGCACGACGCCCAGGTGCGCCACCACCGGTGCGTGCAGCCACGCGGCGACGGCCCCCACGCCGGCACCGGCCATGGTGCCGAAGGAGAAGCCCGCGTGGAAGCGCGGCATGATCGTGCGCCCAAGCCGCTGCTCGACGGCGGCACCCTCGAGGTTCATCGCCGCGTCCCAGACCCCGGTGCCGACACCGCAGAGGACGAGCGACGGCACCACGAGCCACAGGGAGCCCAGCGCGACGCCCGTCGCCGCGAGGAGCAGGCCCGCCACGTTGACCGTGGCGAAGGCAATGATCGTGCGTCGCGCACCCAGGCGCTGCACCACGAGCCCGGACAGCGGCAGCGAGCAGAGGGAGCCGATCGAGCCCACGAGCAGCAGCAGACCGAGCTGCTCGGGCTCGAGGCCCAGCTCGTCACGCACCGCGGGCAGCCGCGCCGCCCAGCTCGCGAAGTTGAAGCCGTTGAGCAGGAAGGTGATGAACACGGCGGTCGACGCCGCGCGCACCACGGCCGCGCTCGGCGTGGCCGCGGCCGGCGCCGTCATCGGGCGGCCGCCACGAGGTCGCGCTGCCCGACGGGCACGGCCGGAGCGGCGGCCCCCCCGAGCGCGCCGACGTCCTGCGGCGCGCGGGTGTCGCCGACCGCCACGTGCGCCTCGCGCGCGTCGCCGACCTGCTCTCCGGTGCTCACGGGGACCACGGTGCCGGTCCCGGCACCCGGCGCGCCAGCGGGCTCCTCCCGGACGGTCCGGGCCAGCAGGATGCTCGCGAGCATGACGACCGTGATGAGCAGGAGCGCGCGGCGGGCCCCGACGGCCTCCGCGGCCAGCCCGATGAGCGGCGGCGCGGTGATGGAGGCGAACGACGCGAACGCCGAGACGACGGCGACCCGGCCGGCGGCCCGGAGCGGGTCGCCCGACACCGCCGCCATGCCGATGGGCACGACGAGACCGGCGCCGAGGCCCCAGGCGACGACGCCCACGAGCGCCGTCGGCAGGCTCGGCGCGAGCCCGAAGGTGACCAGCCCCACGAGCGACGCGACCCCGGAGGTCGCCAGGACGGCGACGCGCCCGAAGCGGTCGATGAGGCGGGTCCCGGCGAGCCGAGCGGCAGTCATCGACGCCACGAAGACCCCGAACACCGCGGCCGCGAGGGCCTCGGTCTGCGCGAACCCGTCGACGACGGCGATCGCGAGCCAGTTGTTGGCGGAACCCTCCGAGAGCGCCGCGGACATGACCACGACGCCGATGAGGAGCGTGCGCCGGTCGCGCCACGCGGACAGCGCCGACCGCAGGCCGGCACCACGGCGCGCCGGCGGCGCACCGTGGTGCTGGACGGCGGCCACGGGTGCGGGAGGCGGCGGCAGGACCGCGCCGGGGACGGCGAGGAGGCGCCAGACGAGGGCGCCGATGCTCACGACGCCGAAGTGGACCAGGACCGGCACGCCGACCCAGGAGGCGAGCGCGCCGAGGACCGAGCCCGCGACGCTGCCGAGCGAGAAGGCGGCGTGGAACTGCGGCACGACCGTGCGGCCCATGGCCCGCTCGATCGCGACCGTCTCCACGTTCATCGGCACGTTGCCGAGCGCGAACGACGCGCTCATCAGCACGACGCCCAGCACCAGCACCGGGACGCTGCCCACGGTCGGCGCGAGCCCCAGGAGCAGGCTCGCGGTCGAGAACACCACCGCCGCCGCGAGGATCGTGACCCGACTCCCCCACCGGGCGACGACGCTGCCGGCCAGGAGCACCGTGACCAGCGACCCGACCGCGCCGACGAGCAGGACGGTGCCGAGCTGCCCGGTCGTGAGGTCGAGCGACGCCCTCACGGTGGGCAGGCGCGCGAGCCAGCTCGAGACGGTGAGCCCGAGAAGGCCGTACAGGCCGAGCAGCAGGGTGCGGGCGCGCAGCACGCGCGCCGGGACCAGCGCGTCGCGGTGAGCATCACGACCGGCGCGGCGCGGGACCGCACCGCGGGCGCCGGCCCGCCGCGGCGCCTCGGGCCGCGTCGCGGCACGACGGCGACCCGGACCACGGCGAGCGCGGTGGGCGGGGCCGGGCGGGGTGGAGCCGGACGCGGTGGGGCCGGACGGGGCAGGGCGGGGCAGGGCACGACGGCGCAGAGCGGGGGGCAGCACGAGACGACTCGATCCAGGTGGTGTGGCGGGCGGGAGGCACGACGCCGGGCCGGGCGGCCCTCGGACGAGGGTGTTTCGAATCGTTTCGAGACCGCACGTCGATCCTCGCCGATAGGCTGGCGCACCGTCAACCGGCGACCGGACGACCGAGGAGGTGACATGGCACACAGCAGGCCCACGCTGGCCGACGTCGCGAGCGCGGCGGGAGTCTCCGTCTCGACGGCCTCGCTCGCCTTCTCGGGTGCCGGACCGATCGCCGCCGAGACGCGCTCGCGCGTCCTCGCCGCCGCCGAGACCCTCTCCTACTCCGGGCCCAACCCCCTCGGCCGGTCGTTGCGCAGCGGTCGCTCGGGCATCGTAGCCGTCGTCATCGGCGACGAGCTGCGGCGCAGCTTCCGCGACCCCGTCTCGGTCCAGGTCCTCGACGGCCTGGTCGGCACGCTGGGCACGATGGGGCTCGGGGTGCTGCTCGTGCCCGCGACGCCGCACGCCGACAGCGCCCGGCTCGACCCGCTGCTGGCGAGCGCGCCCATGGACGTCGCCGTCCTCATCTGGGGCACGCGCAGCAGCGACCCGGTCCTGGCGGCGCTCCAGCAGCGCGGCGTGCCGATCGTCGTCGGCGAGGGCCCCGAGGTCGACGGCGCCGCCGTCGTGGGGATCGCCGACCGCAGCGGCACGGCCGAGCTGGTGCGCCACCTCGTGGGCCTGGGGCACGAGCGCATCGCCACGGTGACGCTGCCCTTCGCCGGCGAGCGCCGCTGCGCCGTCGTCGACGCCGAGCGCATGGCCGAGCTGGACTGGACGCCCACCCGGCACCGGCTGGAGGGCTTCACCGACGCCGGGGTCCGCCCGACGCTCGTCGTCGAGGCGCGGGCCTCCCTCGTCGAGGAGGGGCAGGCCGCGGGCCGCGTCGTCCTCGCCGGGCCGGACCGCCCCACGGCCGTCGTGGCGCAGTCCGACCTCCTGGCCGCGGGCGTGATGCTCGCCGCGCGCGAGATGGGCCTGCGCGTGCCGCAGGACGTGTCCGTGGCCGGGTTCGACGGCCTGGACCTGCCGTGGCTCGGGCCCGACGTGCTCACGACCGTCGCGCAGCCCCTGGCCGCCAAGGGCGAGGCCCTGGGCCACGCGGTGGCGGCCCTCCTCGCCGGGGAGTCCCCCCCGACCGTGCAGCTCGACGTCGAGCTGCGTCTCGGGACGACGACGGCGCCGCCACCCGCCTGAGCGGGACGTGCCCGCCCGCGCCGGTCAGAGGCGGACGAGCGCCTGCGCCCTGCCCAGGACCCGCTCGCCGGCGACGGTCACCGTGAGGTCCACCCGCACCGTGCGGGCGTCGGCGTCCAGCGCGCCGACCGTGCCGGTCACCTCGACGACGGCCTCGCCCGGGTCGGGCACGGGCACGAGCCGCGTGAAGCGCGTGCCGTAGTCGACGACGGCCCCCGGGTCACCCGCCCAGTCGGAGACCAGGTTCACGGCGGCGCCCATGGTCAGCATCCCGTGAGCGATGACGCCGGGCAGACCGACCTCGGCCGCGAAGCGCTCGTTCCAGTGGATCGCGTTGAGGTCCCCGCTCGCGCCGGCGTAGCGCACCAGGTCCCGGCGCGTGAGGGTCACGGTGCGCGAGCCGACGACGTCGCCGACCGCGAGGTCCTCGAGGACGGGGCGGGTCACGCGCCGGCCTCCGGCGTCGCGGGCTCCGGGAGCCGGACGGCGAGGCGGGAGACGACGGTGGACACGGGCGCACCGTCCGCGTCCGCGATCTCGCAGCGGGTCGTGACGGTCGCGAGCCCGGAGCGCTCGGTGACGGCGTCGATGTGCAGGACCGTCACGAGCTCGTCGCCCGCGACCACCGGGCGGTGGTGGGTGAACCGCTCGTCGGCGTGCACGACCCGGCTGAAGTCGATGGCCGCCTCGGGGTCCTCGATGAGCTGGGCCTCGGCCCGCTGCGCGACCACCACCGCGAAGGTGGGCGGCGCGACGACGTCGGGGTACCCGAGCGCGCGGGCCGCCTCGACGTCGTGGTGCGCCGGGTGGTCGGCACCCACGGCAGACGCGAACGAGCGCACGTGCTCGCGTCCGACCACGAAGGCGGTCGTCGGCGGGTACGTGCGCCCGGCGTACGCGGGGTTGATGCCCACGACGCGTCAGGTCAGCGGGTCTCGCGGTGCAGCGTGTGCTTGCCGTCGCGCGGGCAGAACTTCTTCATCTCGAGCCGGTCGGGGTCGTTCCGACGGTTCTTCTTGGTGATGTAGTTCCGCTCCTTGCACTCCACGCACGCGAGCGTGATCTTCGGGCGGACGTCCTGAGACTTGCTGGCCACGGTCTTGCCACCTCTCGCGCCGGGAGTCGGCGCCTCTGGTACGTGCTCGTCTGCGTCCCGGCCGTCGGCCGGTCCACCTGTCCACTGTGGTAGCGAGGGCGGGACTCGAACCCGCGACACCACGATTATGAGTCGTGTGCTCTAACCACCTGAGCTACCCCGCCACTATCGGTGCCGACGGACGACCGGTGAGTCACCGGCGTCCGGACACCAACAGAGCCCCGAAAGGGAATCGAACCCTTGACCTTCTCCTTACCATGGAGACGCTCTGCCGACTGAGCTATCGGGGCAGCGCGTGCCAGGGTACACGGGCTCCGGGGCGCCTGCGAAATCGGGTGCCCGACGAGGTCAGCGGTAGTTGACGAACTGCAGGGCGACGTCGAGGTCCGCCCCCTTGAGCAGCGCGATGACGGCCTGCAGGTCGTCGCGGCTCTTGGCCGAGACCCGCAGCTCGTCCCCCGTGATCTGGGCCTTGACGCCCTTGGGGCCCTCGTCGCGGATGATCTTGGAGATCTTCTTGGCGTTCTCGCTGCTGAGGCCCTCCTTGATCGCGGCCTCGAGGCGGTACTCCTTGCCGGACTGCTTGGGCTCGCCCGTCTCGAGCGACTTGAGCGAGATGCCGCGACGGATGAGCTTGGTCTCGAAGACGTCCAGGACCGCCTTGACGCGCTCCTCCGAGTTGGCCGTCATGACGATGGACTCGCCGCTCCACGCGATCGACGCCCCGATGTTCTTGAAGTCGTAGCGCTGCGAGACCTCCTTGGCGGCCTGGTTCAGCGCGTTGTCGACCTCCTGGCGGTCCACCTTGCTGACGATGTCGAACGAGGACTCCGACGCCATTGCTACCTCCGGTCGTGCGTGATGGTCGGTGGGCACCTGCAGACTTGCTATCCTTCCATCCGCACCCTGGCAGGTTGCCCGAGCGGCCAAAGGGAGCTGACTGTAAATCAGCCGCGTCATGCTACGGGGGTTCGAATCCCTCACCTGCCACTCGCGACGAGAGCCCCGTCCGGTCCCGACCGGAGCGGGGCTCTCGCACGTCAGGGCCCTGCGTCAGACGACGCCGGCCATCTGCCGCAGGCGGGCGATGCGCGCCTCCATCGGCGGGTGCGTCGCGAACAGGCTGGCCATGCCGCCGCCCCGGAACGGGTTCGCGATCATGAGATGGGACACGTCCACCAGCTCACGGTCCGCCGGCAGCGGCACACGCTGGGTGCCCCGCTCGAGCTTGGCGAGGGCCGAGGCGAGGGCGAGCGGGTCGCCCGTCAGCTGGGCGCCACCCTCGTCCGCGTCGTACTCCCGCGTCCGGCTGATCGCGAGCTGCACGAGCGTCGCCGCGACGGGTGCGAGGAACACCATCGCCAGCGTGGCGAGCGGGTTGCCGCCGCGCTCGCGGTCACCACCGCCGAAGAAGAGCAGCAGCTGCGCCAGTGACGTGATCATGCCCGCGAACGCGGCCGCGACGGACGACGTGAGGATGTCGCGGTTGTAGACGTGCATGAGCTCGTGGCCCAGCACGCCCCGCAGCTCGCGCTCGTCGAGCAGCGTGAGGATCCCCTCCGTGCAGCAGACGGCGGCGTGACGTGGGTTGCGGCCCGTCGCGAACGCGTTGGGCGCCGCGGTCGGCGAGACGTAGATCCGGGGCATCGGCTGACGCGCCACCGTCGAGAGCTCGCGCACGATGCGGTACATCGCGGGCTGCTCGATCTCGCTCACGGGCCGCGCCCGCATCGCGCGGATCGCGATCGTGTCGGAGTTCCAGTAGCCGTAGGCCGTCCCCACCAGGCCGAGGCCGGTGAACAGGAGCAGGTAGCGCCCCTCCCCCACGACGCTCCCGATCCCGAGCAGCACCGCCCACATGACGCCGAAGAGCGCCGCCGTCTTGAGCGCGTTGACGTACCGCCGTCCCACCGTGACCCCCTCATCTCGCGGTCCCCCGAGCGCCGCGCGGCCGTGCCCGGCGCCGTGCTTGCCACCTGGGACAACGCCGTGACGCCCGCCGACGTTCCCATACACTCGGCGCGCCCGGCCCCTCGACCTCTGGAGTCCCCGTGCGCACCTCCCGTCTGCTCGCCCTGGCCGCCGCGAGCGCCCTGGCGCTCGGGGCGTGCGCCCCCGTCGACGACCAGGACGGCGGCGACGCCACGGCCGACGGCGACGCCCTGCCGACCCTCTCGGAGGGCGTCCTGACCATCGGCACCTCGGACCCGGCCTACGAGCCCTGGGTCGTCGGCAACGACCCCACCACCGGCGAGGGCTTCGAGTCGGCCGTGGCCTACGCCGTCGCGGCCGAGCTCGGCTACGACGAGGACGACGTCGAGTGGGTCACCGTGACGTTCGACCAGATCATCGCGCCGGGCGCGAAGAGCTTCGACATCGCGATCAACCAGGTCTCGATCAGCGACGAGCGCCGCGCGAACCTCGACTTCTCGTCCAGCTACTACGACACCGCGCAGGCCGTGGTGACGCTCGAGGGCAGCCCGGCCGCCGACGCCGCCTCGCTCGCCGCCCTCGCCGCCCTGCGGATCGGCGCGATGGTGGGCACGACGAGCGCCCAGGTGGCGCAGGAGGCGATCGCACCGTCCTCGCCCGTGCAGCTCTTCAACGACAACGACCAGGTGAAGCAGGCCCTGTCCGCCGGCCTGGTCGACGCGATCGTCGTCGACCTGCCGACGGCCCTGTACATCACGGCGGCCGAGCTCGACGGCGGCATCCTGGTCGGTCAGCTCCCGGCGGGCGACGCACCGGACCAGTTCGGGCTCGTCCTGGACAAGGGCAGCGACCTCACCGCGGCGGTCACGGCCGCGGTCGACGCGCTGCGCGAGGACGGCACGCTGGCCGAGCTCGAGACGCAGTGGCTGACCGACGCCGCCGGTGCGCCGGTCCTCGAGTGACGTGAGCGCCTGGACGCCGTCGCCCCTTCAGGTCGAGCGCCTCGCCTACCGGCGCAGCCGGGCGGTGCGCTCCACGCTCGTGGCGATCGCGAGCACCGTCGCGCTCACCGCCGTCGCGGTCCTCGCGCTCGTCAGCTCGCCGGGCTGGCCGCGCGTGCGGCAGTCGTTCTTCGACCTCGACGTGGCCCTCCAGTCCCTGCCCACGGTGCTGGAGGGGCTCTGGCTCAACCTCCGCGTCATGGCGGTGTGCGCCGTCGTCGTCGTGGTGGTCGCCCTCGCGCTCGCGATCGCGCGCACGCTGCGCGGTCCCGTGTTCTTCCCCCTGCGCCTCGCCGCGACGGCCTACGTGGACGTCTTCCGCGGCCTCCCGCTGATCCTGGTGCTGCTGCTGGTGGGCTTCGGCCTGCCGGGCCTGCGGCTCCACGGCATCCCGACGCAGGCGGTCGTGCTCGGTGGCCTGGCGCTGGTCCTGACGTACTCGGCCTACGTCGCCGAGGTCTTCCGCGCGGGGATCGAGTCGGTGCACCCCTCGCAGGTGGCCGCCGCGCGCTCGCTGGGCCTGAGCCGCGCGCAGACCATGCGCCGGGTCGTCCTGCCCCAGGCCGTGCGCCGCGTCGTCCCGGCGCTGCTCAACGACCTCGTCTCGCTGCAGAAGGACTCGGGGCTCATCTCGATCCTCGGCGCGATCGACGCCGTGCGCGCCGCGCAGATCCAGACGTCGGTGCACGCCAACTTCACGCCCTACGTCGTCGCGGGCTTCCTCTTCGTCCTGCTCACCGTGCCGCTCACACGGTTCACCGAGGCACTGGCCCGACGGGGCGGGTGGCTCGGCGCGACGGCCGGCGTCGCCGGCGCCGGACCGCTGCGATGACCGGGCCCGGGCCGGGGTCCCCGCTGCTGAGCGTGCGGGGGGTGCGCAAGGCCTACGGCGACCACGTCGTCCTGGACGGCGTCGACCTCGACGTCGACGCGCACCGGTGCGTCGTACTCATCGGCGCGTCGGGATCGGGCAAGTCCACGCTCCTGCGCACGGTCGACCTGCTCGAGGAGGTCGACGACGGGGTCATCCTGCTCGAGGGCGAGGACATCACCGACCCGCGCCGCGACGCCGACGCGGACCGCGCGCGCATGGGCATGGTGTTCCAGGCCTTCAACCTCTTCCCGCACATGCGCGTCATCGACAACGTGACGCTCGCGGCGCGGCTGGTGCACCGGACGCCGCGGGCGCAGGCCGAGGGCGCGGCGCTCGCGATCCTCGAGCGCGTCGGGCTCGCCGACAAGGCCCGGGCGTTCCCCGACCAGCTCTCGGGCGGTCAGCAGCAGCGCGTGGCCATCGCCCGCTCGCTCGTGACGTCCCCGCGCCTCATGCTGCTCGACGAGGTGACGAGCGCGCTCGACCCCGAGCTCGTGGGCGAGGTCCTCGACCTGCTCGTCGAGCTCAAGGGCGAGGGCATGACCATGGTCGTCGCGACGCACGAGATGGGGTTCGCGCGTCACGTCGCCGACGAGGTGTGCTTCCTGCACGCCGGGCGCGTCCACGAGCGGGGCACACCCGAGCAGGTGCTGGGCGACCCGCAGCAACCCCGCACCCGCGACTTCCTGCGCCGCCTCGCGTGACACGGTGCGGACCCCGGCGGGGTCCGCACCGGGTCCGCGCCGGTCAGGCCTCGCCGCGGATGATCGCGAGCATCTCCTCGCGCGGGACCACCTTGATGCGCTGACGCCCGTGCGGCTCGCCGAGCGCCTGCTCGTACGCGTCGAGCAGCATCCAGCCGGACCACTCGACGTGGCCGACGCCGCGCTGCGTGAGGAACGCGGTGACGGCGTCGGGGTCGGGCTCGCTCGCGCGCGGCAGCGTCTCGGCGTCGGACACGAGGTGCCGGACGGTCTCCGTCGCGTCGGACTTGGTGTGGCCGATGAGCCCCACGGGGCCACGCTTGATCCACCCGGTCGTGTAGACCCCGGGCAGCGGCTGCCCGTCCGCCTCGACCACGCGGCCCTCGCGGTTCGGGATGACGCCGCCGATCTCGTCGAACGGCAGGCCCGGCAGGGGGGACCCGAAGTACCCGACGGCGCGGTAGACCGCCTCGACCGGCCAGTCGTGCGTCTGCCCGGTCCCGGCGACCGACCCGTCGCCCGTGAGCACCGTGCGCTCGGTGCGCAGGCCCTCGACGTGCTCGGTGCCGAGCACCGCGACCGGCTTGTGCAGGAAGTGCAGGTGGATGCGGCGGCTCGCCGTCAGCTCCTCGGGCTCCTTGAGGGTCCAGTCCGTGAGGGTCTTGACGACCTGCTTGGTCTGGTTCGAGGAGTGGATGGCCGCCATCGAGCCCTCGTCGAAGTCGAAGTCCTCGGGGTAGACGATGACGTCCACGTCGGGCACGTGGCCGAGCTCGCGCAGCTCGAGGGGGCTGAACTTCGCCTGCGCCGGCCCGCGGCGGGCGAAGACGTGCACGTCCGTGACGGGGTTCGCGAGCAGCCCCTGGTGGACGTTGTCCGGGATCTCGGTGGGCAGGAGGTCCTCGGGGTGCTTGGCGAGGATGCGGGCGACGTCCAGGGCGACGTTCCCGGCGCCGATGACGGCGACGTTCTTCGCCTCGAGCGGCCACGTGCGGGGGACGTCGGGGTGCCCGTCGTACCAGGAGACGAAGTCGGCCGCGCCGAACGAGCCCGGCAGGTCGATCCCCGGGATGGGCAGCTCGGCGTCGCGGATGGCGCCCGTGGAGAAGATCACGGCGTCGTAGAACCGGCGCAGGTCGTCCAGGTCGATGTCCGTGCCGTAGTCGACGTTGCTGAGCAGCCGGATGTCGCCGCGGTCGAGGATCTTGTGGAGCGCCACGATGATCTGCTTGATCCGCGGGTGGTCCGGCGCGACGCCGTAGCGCACGAGGCCGAAGGGCGCCGGCAGCCGCTCGAACAGGTCGATCGAGACGTCGAGGTCCGACTTGGACAGGATGTCGGCGGCGTAGATGCCGGCAGGTCCGGCGCCGACGACGGCCACGCGCAGGGGACGAGTGCTGCTCACGGAGCGGGGTGCCTTCCGGTGGGGGGCGGCGGGGCACCGTTCGCACGGCGACGGCGCGCCACGCCAGGACGCTGGATCCAGTGTAGGCGGCGTAGGTTTGCCCCGTGCGCGCGCCCGGGGACCAGACGCCGTCGGGCGCACCGGCGGCGGACCGCACCGGGCTCGCCCTCGGGTTCGGCGCCTACCTCCTGTGGGGCTTCCTCACCCTGTACTTCCCGCTGCTCGAGCCGGCGGGGCCGGTGGAGATCATCGCCCACCGCGTCGTCTGGTCGCTGGTCTTCTGCCTGGTGCTCCTGCGCGTCACCGGCTCGTGGAGCGCGTACGTCCGCGCCCTGCGCGACCCGCGGATGCTCGGCACCCTGGCGGTGGCCGGCGTGCTCGTGGCGCTCAACTGGCTCGTCTTCGTCTTCGGCGTCCTCAGCGGCCACACCGTGGACACCGCGCTCGGGTACTACATCAACCCCCTGGTGACCGTCGTGCTCGCGGTCGTGCTCCTCGGTGAGCGGCTGCGTCCGGCGCAGTGGGCCGCCCTGGGGATCGGCGCCGTCGCCGTCGTGGTCATCACCGTCGGGGTCGGGCGCCTGCCCTGGATCGCGCTGGTCCTGGCCGCCACCTTCGGCCTGTACGGGCTGCTGAAGAACCGGGTGGGGCGCACCGTGCCGGCCGTCGCGAGCCTGGCGGTCGAGACGACCGTGCTCACCCCGGTGGCGGGCGCCTACCTCGCCTGGCTCGGGCTCAGCGGCGCGGCGGCGTTCGGGGCGCACGGCGGGGGCCACGTCGCGCTCCTCGTCGGGCTGGGCGTCGTCACCGCGGTGCCGCTGCTCATGTTCGGCGCGGCGGCGCGGCGGCTCCCGCTCAGCGTCGTCGGGATGCTCCAGTACGTCGCCCCGACGCTGCAGTTCCTCGTCGGGGTGCTGGTCTTCGGTGAGGAGATGCCCACGGCGCGCTGGATCGGGTTCGGCCTCGTGTGGCTCGCGCTCGTGGTCCTGACGGTCGACGGGCTGCGCGCGACACGGTCGCCGCGCCGTGCGGCGGCCGCCGCGCTCAGCCCGCGACCGTGAGCCAGAAGTCCCCGAACGCGACCGACGCCCGGTCGGGCACGCGGACCTTCTGCTCGGGGGCGCAGAGGATCTGCTGACCGTCCCCGAGCGTGACGATCGTGCCGTTGGTCGAGTTGCGGTCGCGCAGCCAGACGCCCTCGGCGTCGACGCCGAGCACCAGGTGGGTCTTGGAGACCGACCGCCCGGGGTCGGGTACGGCGAGCAACCGGTCCGGCTCGGGCTCGCCGTCGCGCGGGGCGGGGTTGCGCCCGACGAGCGCGGTGCCCGCGAGGTCCAGGGTGCTGCCGTCCCAGAGCTGCAGGGTGGCCCGCGGCACCGCACGGCCCCCGTGCGCGACCTCCGGTACCGCCCGGCGGCTCGCGTGCCCCAGGCGGGTGCGCTCGACGTCGTCGTCCAGCGGCGGGGTGGCGCCCAGGGCGGGCGGCACGACGGGCTGCTCGGCTGTCACCCCAGCAGCATCCGTCGGCACGGGGACCCGCGTCACGTCGGGCGCGCCGGGCGCCGGCATCCGCGGCCGGGCGACAGCACCGGGGACGTGCGAGATCAGGTGGTCCGCGGGGGTCGCCGAGGCGTCCTCGGCGGGCGCGGGTGCCGGCGCGGGCGCAGGCGCGGGTGCCGGAGCGGGCGCCGGAGCAGGCGCAGGTGCCGGCGCCGGGGCAGGCGCAGGCGCGTCGGAGGTCGGAGCGGGCACCGCGCCCGGGACCGCCGCCACCGGCCCGGCCCAGGCGCTGAGCGGGTCGACCTGCACCCCGCCGCCGGGCGGCGTCAGCGGGAGCTGCGGCGCGAGGATCGCCGTGGGCGCGGGGGGCGGGGGCGGCGCGACGAGGTCGGCGACCGGCGCGGGGACCGGCCGCGGCGCGCCGGGGCCGGCCAGCAGCCCGTCGATGCGCCGCGCGACGTCGGGGGCGGCGGGCGCCGCGGCGGGGTCCACGCCCACGGCGACGTCGAACACCATCGACCCGGCCGCCTTGTCGTGCCATCCCTGCCGCCGACCGGACGCGTCGAAGAAGGGCGAGGCGTACACGAGGGCCTGACCGACGCCGAGGACGAGCGAGCCCGCCGCCGGCACCAGGAGCCGCACCAGCGCGCGGCCCATCCCGATGGGCCGCCCCGTCTCGGCCGAGAGCGTCCTCAGGCCCACCAGGCGCTTGCCGATCGTGTAGCCGCGCGTGCCCTGGAACCACCACTGGACGACGCCCAGGCCCAGCAGCAGCAGCGCGCCGACCAGCACGAGCGGCGAGACCGCCCCACCGGGTGCCTCCGAGAGCTCGCGCAGCGAGGACATCGTGCCGGCGACGACGAACGCGCCGCCCAGGACCGTGGCCGCCGCGCCGTCGATCACGGCCGCCAGCAGTCGCTTGCCCATGCTCGCGGGCACGGATCCGGGCGTCGCCATCGGTGTCATCACTCCTGTGCGCGTCGTTGACATTGTGACCACCGCCTCGCGCGGGCAGGCCGGGACCACCCCGGGTCGAGGCCTGCCTGACATATCGGCACGTCGGGGACGGAACCTGAGCCGGGAGGACGCCTCGTTCGCCTCAGGCCGGCACCCGACGCCGCCGCCGCGTCGTGAGCCGCGAGACGATCAGCGCCCCGACGCACGCCCCGAGGCCGGCGAGCGCCCACCAGGACGACGCGGCCTGCACGGGCGCGAGGACGTCCTCGTGGGCGCCGAGCTCCAGCTCGGCCGGCGGCGGCACCTCGACGGCGGGACGCTCGTGGACCGGGCTGGGCGGCCCCGGCGCGGACCCGTCGTCGACGAACGTCAGCGCGGCGGGCGGGCGCACCACGCCCCAGCCGACCCAGTCGTCCCGCTGGTCGACGGTGAACCGCGCCGCCGTCACCATCAGCCGGTGCGCCCACTGCGCCGGCGTCTCCTGCGGGTGCGCCTGCGCGACCAGCGCGGCGGCCGCGCTGACGTACGCCGTCGCGTAGCTCGTGGAGACCTCGCCGCCGAGGACGCAGTCCCCCGCGGCGTGGTAGGTCGTGATGACGTCGGTGCCGGGCGCCGCGATCTCGACGTGCGGCCCGTGGATGGCGTCCTGGGTCGCGCTGTCGCCCGCGTCGACCGCCGTGACCGCGAGCGCCTCCTCGTAGGCCGCCGGGTACCGGGGCGAGTCGGAGGTGTCCTCCGCCGTCGCCCGGTTCCCGGCGCTCGCCACCACGAGTGACCCGCGCTCGGTCGCCACCCGCACCGCGTCCCGCAGGGCCGGGTCGTCGGTCGTGCTGCTGATGGAGACGTTGATGATCTGCGCGCCGTTCTCGGCGGCCCACAGGATGCCCTGGGCGATCCGACCCGTCTGCACGTCGACCCCGGCCGCGGCGCCCTGGTCGCTGTCGTCGTAGTAGATGCGGACCGGCAGGATCGTGGCCTCCGGTGCCAGCCCGACGAGTCCCGACCCGGCGACCGGACGCGCCCCGATGATCCCGGCGACGGCGGTGCCGTGCCCCGCGCTGTCGGACCAGCCGCTCGGGTCGCCGCCCATGCCGACGACGTCGGCCCCGGGGACCACCGCGGACGTGAGGTGCGCGTTGCGCACGTCCACGCCCGAGTCCACGACGGCCACCGTCACCCCGGCGCCGGTCGCGCGCTCCCACGCCTGCCGCGCGCCGAGGCGGCCCAGCGCGGGCGGCTCGTCCGGCAGGTAGGTGACGCGCTCGACGTCGCAGCCGGCCACGGCGGTCCGCGCGCCGGACGTCGCGGGGGCAGCGCTCGCCGGCGCGACGGCCACCAGCAGGGCCGCGCCCGCGGCGAGCGAGGCGACGGCGCCCCGCGCGCGCGAGGTCACCCGGCCGCCTGGACGGGCTCCGCGGCCTGCATGGCGCCCTCGACGGTGAGCGCGGGGCCGGCCGGGAAGAGGTTCATCCACTCCCGCGGCACGTCGACCAGGTCGTCCGGCGTGTAGCCGAGGCGGCCCAGGAGCTCCTCGCTCGCGCCGGGCAGCGGGAACGCGCGGCCCGTCTGGTCGACCAGCAGGGTCGGGCCCGTCATGCCCGGCCCGGCGGTGGCGTGCACGAGGGCTCCGGCCGCCGGCTGGACGTGGACCACCTGGCGTCCGACGTCAATCACGACGTCGGGGTGCGAGACGAGCCTGACCTCGGGGTTCTCCCCCGTCTCGGGCTCGGTCTGCAGGAACGCGCACGCGACCTCGTCCTCGGGCAGCGACCCGGGGACCTCGGTGGGCCAGTCGGCGCCGCCGGCGGCCGTGTCGGTGTTCGCCATCGCCTTGATCTGCGCCGCCTGCACCTCGACGTCCTGGCCGACCACGACACCGGAGCCGATGCGGTACAGCTCGAGCGCGAAGGGGCTCAGCGGCGCGAGGGCGCCTGCCCCGTCGACGACGTAGCGCGCGCCCGTGTCCGTCACGGAGATGACGGAGCCGACCACGGCGCCGGGCGGTGCGGGCGCGCCGTCGGGCAGCGGCTCGCCCGCTCCCGGGGTCGTGAGCGGGTCGAGGTCGGCCCCCTCGGGGAACAGGTTGAGCCACTGCCCGCTGACCTCCCACGGCAGCACCGTCTCCTGGCCGAGCGCGCGGAGCACCGCCGGCGCATCGGCACGGGGGATGAGGTGCCGCAGGCCCTCGCTCACCAGGAAGAGGTCGCCGCCGGTCTGGACGAGCAGCCCGGGCGGGGTGGCGCCCTCCGCCTCGGCCTCGGCGAGCTCGGCGCGGACCGTGTCGGGGATCTCGCCGGTCGCCAGGACCGTCGCGAGGCCGCCCTGCGGCTCCGTGCACGAGAGCCACCCCGAGGAGATGAGCGACGCGGGCGTGGGCAGGTCGTCCGGGGCGCCGGGGATCCCGCGGGTCTCGCCGCGCGGCGCGGACGCGATCTTGTCGTCGTCGACCTGGATGACGCGGTACTCGCCCTCGATGAGCAGGCGCGCCGAGGCGGTGTTCAGGACCGGGTAGAGGGTGCCGTCGAGCGCCACGTACCGCGCCCCCGCGTCGCGCGTGACGATGAGGGAGTTGTGGTCCCAGCCGTTCGGCAGGCCGGGCACGAGGAGCCCGAAGACGAGGCTGCCCACGACGAGCAGGCCCGTCAGCGCGACGCCCGTGATCACGGCGCGCAGCGGCTTGGTCGGCTCGAGCTCGCGACCGCCCGGCGCCCCGGACACGAAGGCCGTCAGGAGGCGTCGCCGGCTGAAGGTCTGGGCCTCGACGAGGTCCTTCTTGTTCGCCACCGGTCAGACCAGCCCCGCCGCTGCGATGCCGAGCGGCAGCAGCAGCGCCAGGCAGAGCAGCTCGAGCGTGTCCGCCGCGCGGCCCATCGCCACCCGCTGCCGGGGTGCGACCAGGCTCAGCGCGATGACGAGCGCCGCGGCGCCACCGGCACCCATCGCGAGGGCGCTGCGCCACTCGGGGTGTGCGGCCGCAGCCAGGACGCCCGTGACGGTCAGGCCCAGGATCCCGGCGCCCATGACGACGAGGACGTCGTGGCGCGAGTACGTCTGCCGGACCCCGAGGAGCATGCCCACGAAGGCGGCGGTGAGCAGCAGCGTCCCGGCGACCCCCGTGGCGACCACGGCGGGTGCGGCGGCGATCGCCAGCGCGCCGACGGCGACCCGCAGCGCCACCTGCAGGCGGTGCCCGCGCCCGTACTGCTCGCGCACCTCGTCGGGGTCGATCGCGACGGGGTCCAGCAGGATCTCGGCGTCGCTGCGCGGGGAGATCACCCGCAGCGGGGTGCTGGCGAGCGCCAGCCACGGGATCGCGTTGCCGGCGGTGACCGCGACCGCGACCACGACCGCGAGCACCGCCCCGGGTGCGGCCCCCGTCCCCGCGACGACGGCGCCCACGACGCCCAGCGTCAGGCCGAGGACCCCCGGGGCCACGCAGATCTCCCGGCCGGAGGGCAGGGTCGGGATGCCGATCACCGCGACCACCAGCATGCCGACGCCGCCGAGCGTGGCGGGCATGCCCCACGAGGGCGCACCGGTCCCGGCCGTCAGCCCGGCCACCAGGCCGAAGACGCTCGCGGTGAGCACCAGCGCGCGCGCACCGACGTCGTGCCCGCCCACCCGGCCCACGACGGCGGCCGCCCCGAGGACGAGGAGTGCGCCGGCCGCCGCGACGACCGGCGGGAAGAGGGACGCCTGGTCGGCGCCGAGCAGGAGCGCGGCGCCGGTGAGGAGGAACGCCGTCGCCGCGACGACGGCCGTGAGCGCGGAGTCGCGGGCGGTCCACGGCGCGTACTGCCCCTCGACCGCGTCCGCGACGGCCTCGACGACGTCGTCGTAGACGCGGACGTCGGCCACGTGGGCACCCGGCTCCAGCGTGAGCACCGACCCGTCCTCGACGCCCTGCGCCTGCAGGCTCCGGTCGGAGTCCACGGGACGGCCGTCCGTGCGGACCAGCCGGAAGCCGCCGTGCACGGTGGCCGCGTCGAGGAGGCCGAGCGTGCGCGCCAGGCCCGGCACCAGCTCGGCGACGGGGACGTTGCCCGGGGCACCGAGGTCAACGGTGCGCTCCCCGGCGGTCACCGAGACCCGCAGGAGCGTCCCGAGGGCGCCGGCGGTCGAGGTGGCTGCGGTCATCCCGGTCCTTCGGTCGTGGCGGGCCGTGCGTCGGCACGTCAGCATAGTGAGCAGGACCGGCGCCGCCATGCACCGCCCGTCGGTCGGTCGCGCGTCACCCGAACGCGTGACGAGTCGTGGAGACTCCGTGCACAGTTGATCTTTGCTGTTGCACCCGGTGCGGCCCGTACCTAATGTCGCCCTCGGCACCACGGGTGCCGACCCTGCCGGTCCGGTCGGGTCCTTCGTTGGCCCTGCTGGGGTCGTAGTAGGGGGAGGTGGCTATGGCTGGAGAAGTTTCCGCAGCCGATGGTGCGCTCAAGGCCGGCGCATCCGCCGTCGCGCAGTCGCGTGGAGAGCTCGAGAACGAGCTCTCTGTTCTCCGCGGCAAGCTCGAGGGCATGCGTGGGGCCTGGATCGGTCAGGGCGCCACGGCGTTCAACACGCTCATGCAGCGCTGGGAGGAGGACGCGAAGAAGATCATCAGCGCCCTCAACGAGTTCGAGAACAACCTCCTGCAGTCGCAGAGCACGTACACCGCGTCCGACGAGGCTCAGTCCAGCTCGATGGCCCGCCTCACCAGCCGGCTCGGCTGAACCCGACCAGGCAGAAAGGCACATCGATGAGCGACCTGAAGGTCAACTTCTCCGCCCTCTCCACGGCGGCCGCGGACATCTCGACCGGTGCGAACCAGATCGAGGCCAAGCTCGGCGACATGGACCGCTCGCTCCAGCCGCTGCGCGCGAACTGGTCCGGCGAGGCGTCCTCGTCCTACGAGGCCGCGAAGGCCAAGTGGACGTCGGCCATCACCGACATGAAGGCACTCCTGACGGACATCGGCCGCGCGGTCGACACGTCGGGCCAGGAGTACAACTCGACCGAGAAGAACAACGCCGCCCGCTGGTGAGCCGGCCGGCCTGACGGCCGGCAGGACCTCGCTGCACGACGCGGCGACGCAGGGCACACGGCGCGCACCGCGCGCGTGACCCGGTGTTCGTGACGCTCGCCCCCAACCCACCGCCGGGTTGGGGGCGTGGCGCCGCCACCACCGGCTGGGGGATCGATGGAGGACGAGAGCGTGACGCAGGTCGAACTGACACCCGAGGTCGTCAAGTACCGCGTGCAGCAGCTCAACGGGCTGTTCGACGACATCGAAGAGGACTTCCTCCCGCAGATCATCAACGTCAGGGCCGCTCAGACGTCGACGACCTGGTCGTCGGCCCCGCCGGCCGTGCAGTTCCGCACGAGCATGCGGAACGCGCTCAACACGGCCGAGGCGAACCTGCGCACGCTGTGGGGCCGCGTCAAGGACCTGTGCGACACCCTGGAGCAGAACGCGGCGGACCTCACGACGCTCGACGACGACGCCCGGGCCGAGCTCGCGAGGCTCCTCGAGCGCGCGCAGACGCCGCCGGAGATGCCTGCGCCGACCACGACGCCGCCGTACGGGCCGTACGCGCCGGGCGCCACGACACCCGGTCCGTGGGCCCCGCGCCCGCTCATGGACCCGCCGCTGCTCACCCCCTGGATGCCCCCGACACCCGCGACGCCCTCGACGTCGTCGGGCCCCACGATCCAGCCCGAGTGGGACACCGAGAAGTGAGCCGGTGGCGCGCGGTCGCCTCGGCGGTCGCGCTCGTCGCGGGCGTGTCGGTCGCGGCCCCGGCGTCGGCCGCGGCGGACCCCGCGGACGGTGGCCTCTGGTACTACACCAAGACGGGCGTCGCGGCCGCGCACGAGCGCAGCACCGGCGAGGGCATCACCATCGCCGTGATCGACGGCCCGGTGAACCCGGCAGCGCCCGATCTCGTGGGCGCGAACCTCGTGGTGCGCGACAGCTTCTGCGGGGCGCCGGACGGCCAGACCCCCACCGAGACCGCCACCGACGCCACCGCCGAGCACGCGACGACGATCATCTCGCTCCTGGTCGGCACCGGGGCGGGCGCCGGCGGACAGCCCGGCGTCCGCGGGGTCGCGCCGGGTGCCACGGTGCTGCACTACTCGATGCGCCCGCCCGGGTGGTACGAGGAGACCCCGTCCCAGGACCGCCCGGACTGCATCAGACCGGACGGCGTCGCCGACTACGGCTACCCCATCGCGAACGCGATCGACGACGCGGTCGCCCAGGGCGCCCGCATCATCAGCATGTCCAGCGGTGGGCTGTGGAACGAGCCCATCGGCCTGGCCGTCGCGCGGGCCCACGCGGCCGGCGCCGTGATCCTGGGGGCGCCCAACAACGACGGCGGCTACGCCCCCATGTACCCGGCCGAGGGCAACGGCGTCGTCATGGTCGAGATGGCGGACGCCAACCTCCAGCTCGACGAGGGCTCGTACACGACGAGCCACCCCTACATGGGGGTGGTCGCCCCCGGCGCGGACATCCTCGCGCCCGTCCCGGGGGACGGCTCCTGGCAGGACTACCAGCTCGTCTGGGGCACGAGCTATGCGACGCCGTGGACCGCCGGCGTCCTGGCCCTCGCGTGGTCCCAGCACCCCGAGGCCACGGGCAACCAGATGATCCAGGCGCTCATCCGCAACACCGCGGTGGAGAACGAGGAGCCCCTCCACGACGACCAGTGGGGTTACGGCCCCGTCTCGGTCAGCCGGCTCATGGACGCCGACCCCACCACCTACCCCGACGAGAACCCGTTCCTGCGGCCGCTCGACGACGTCGACGCCGTCCCCACGACGCGACAGGTGCTCGCCGCCATGGCCGACGCACGCCCGACCGCCACGGCCGAGCCGACGCCGGCGCCCACCCCGGAGGCGACCCCCGCGCCCGCCGACGACTCCGCCACGGCGACCGACGCCGCGACCCCGGTCGTGCCGATCGCCCTGGGCATCGGCGCCCTCCTGGTCGGCCTCGTGGTCGCCGCAGTCCTCCTCCTCCGGCGCCGCCGCACCGCAGCGTCCACCGCCACCAGAAGGGAACCGTGATGGGAACCAACGAGGACGCCCTCGCCAAGACCGAGAAGGCCGACCTGACGGTGGCGCAGAAGCGCGCCGACGACCTGACGACGACCGCCACGGAGATCGACCTCCAGGCCGGGATGCTGCAGTCGATCGGCTCGGACCCGGGCATGACGGGTCAGTCGGCCGATGCCGCATGGGAGGCGTTCAACCAGGTCAGCGGCCAGTTCAAGTCCTACGCGGACGGGCTCACCAAGCTGGCCACCGTGACGACCGACGCCGCCGGTTCCGTGGCCCGTGCCCAGGAGGCGTACGCCTCGTTGCCGCCGTCCGACCTCGACCCCTGGCAGGAGACCATCGTCCAGCACGGCCACCTCACGGGGATGCCCGTGACGGTCCCGGGCGTGGGGAGCATGCCACCGGCCGCCGCCCAGACCTACTTCGCGCAGCAGAAGGCCGCGGAGCGCGAGGCCGCGGCCGAGCAGGCCATGACCACGTTCGCCGCGGAGATGACGCTTGCGGAGACCGCCGCCATGAACGCCTTCTCCGAGAGCAGCGGTGGCGACGGCGGGGACGGCGGCGACGGCGGTGGCGGGCCCTCCCGCCCGTCACCGTTCCCCAGCGCGCCGACCTACGGCGGTGGCGCCCCCTCGTGGAGCGGCCCCGGCATGGGCGCTCCCGGCGGCGGCGGTGGTCCCGCGACGGGGACCGGCGTCGCCCAGGTCGGCCAGTGGATCCCGGGTGGCCTCGGCGGCGGCGGCAACGAGAACGGTGGTGGCGGCAACGGCGGAGGCGGCAACGGCGGCGTCCTCTACCCGGGTGAGGAGACCGGGCCGGGCAACACCGGGGGCGGCGGCAACAACGAAGGCGGGAACGGCGGCGGCGGCTCGGTCGACGGCACGGTGACCGGAACGCTGCCCGGGAACGGGAACGGCGGCGGATCCGGCGGCGGGCAGGGCGGCTTCTTCGGCGGCGGCAGCGGCGGTGGTGGCGGCTACGGCGTCGGGGGCGGCGCTCTCGCCGGCGGCGCCGCCATCGGTGGGGCGGCGCTCGGCGCGGCGGCCCTCGGCCGTGCCGCCGCGCGGGGCATCGGTGGCCTCGGAGCGGCCGCCGGCGGCGGCGCCGGGGGGCCCGGCGGCGTGGTGGGCGCCATGGGCGCCCCGGGCGCCGTCGGTGGTGCCGGAGCCGCTGACGCGGGCCGGGGCGGGGCCGGCGGCCTCGCGGGCGCCCGTGGTGGCGCCACCGGCATCGGCACGCCCGGGGCGAGTGGGACCACGGGGCTCGTGCCCGGTGGTGCAGCCGGCGGCGCGGCCGGTGCGGCAGGCGCCCGCGGCGGCGGCGCGGGCGCGATGCCCATGGGCGGCGGTGGGGCGGCGGGCAGCGGCTCGTCCAAGCGCCGCCGTGGCGCCGGCGGTGGCTACCTCGCGCCCGACGTCGAGGTCGACGGCGAGCAGTCCGCCGCGGCCCTCGGCGCCGGCGCCCGCGCCGGTGCCCGCGGACAGCGGCCCGCCGCGAGCGACGCGCCCGAGGAGATCGAGCTCGACGAGAGCTGGTGACCGCGCCGGCGACGTGATCACGTCAGGAGCCCCCGACCCGGCCGGGTCGGGGGCTCCTCTCGCGTTGGCCGGCGCGTTCGCCGGGTGGAAGCCGGTCCGTCAGGCGTAGGGCCGGACGGTGAACGTCCTGTCCCCCAGGCGCACGGTCCCGCCCGGCGGGACGACCAGCCGCTCGCCGGGCGCGCCCCGGACCGCCGAGCCGTCGGCGCTCAGGACGGCCGTGCCGTTGGCCGAGCCGTTGTCCTCGACGAAGAACCCGTTGTCGTCGATGCCGAAGCGCGCGTGGGTGCGTGACAGCGAGCGGCCCGGGTCCTCGATCTCGATGACGTGGTCCACGCGCTCGCCCGCGGGTGCCTGCGGGCGACGGCCCACGTAGCCCGGCCCGGACACCGTCATGGCGCGGCCGTCGTCGAGCGTCACGACGTAGGACCTCGCGGCGGCGGCGGGCGGCGGCGGGGGCGTCGAGGCTGCCGCGGCGACCTCGGCCGGAGGCGGCGGGGGCGTGGGCGTGGGCGTGGGCATGGGCGCGTCGGTCCGCGCCGGGGCGGCCGGTGGCGGCGGGGGCGAGGCGGCGGCACGCGCCTCGGCCCGCGTGGTCGCGGGCGGCGGCGGCACAGGAGGCGTCGCGGCCCGCGCCGTCGCGGCCGGCGCCGTCGTGGCGCGAGGCGTCGCGACGCTCGCGGGCGGCGGCGGAGGGGAGGCGGCGGCACGCGCCTCGACCGGCGTGGTCGCGGGCGGAGGCGGCGGCGACACGGGCGTCGCGGCGCGCGCCGTCGTGGCAGCGGGCGGCGGGGGCGGTGACGTCGGGGCCGTGCGGAGCGGCGGCGGCGGCGGTGCCTTCGGCGCGGTGACGCGGTACTCCATGCCGTCGATGTCGGCCCCGGTGACGACCGGCGCCTGGAAGGCGACGGGCGCCTCCTCGCGGCGCAGGTCCCGGATGTCGACGACGACCGTGCCGGCCAGCTTGTCGTGCCAGCCCTGACGCCGCCCGGAGCCGTCGAACGCGCTGGACGCGACGACGAGCCACTGCCCGAGGCCGAGGCCGAGATGCCCGACGGCCAGCACCCCGGCGCGCACGACGGAGCGCCACAGGCCCGGCGCGTAGGGCAGGTGGTCCTGGGCCGAGCGCAGGCCCAGCACCACGTTGCCCACCGTGCGGCCGCTGCGGGCCTCCCACACGACGAGTCCGGCCGCGACCTCCGCGGCCGCCAGGCCGGCGTAGACCCACGACCGGGTGAACCACCACACCGCCCCCGCCACGACGGCGGCCACGGCCACGTCGATGGCGTAGGCGGCCACGCGGCGGCCCGCACCGGCCGGGGAGACGCCGTCGAACGCCGGGCCCAGCGGGCTCGCGTAGGCGGCGGCGGCGGCCTGCGGCGCGGCGCTCACCTGCCGCCACGCGGCATCCAGCTGGGCGACCTGGGCCGGCGCCGGCGGCGGCGGCGTGGTACCCGCGGCGCCGCGTGCGCGGCGGTCGCGTCGCGGCGCGCCGCCCCACTGCTGGCCGCCGCCGACGTCGGGCGCGATCTCCCGGACGCCGAGGACGGAGCCGCACCGGGTGCAGAAGGAGCTGCCGGGTGCGACGGCGGCGTGGCACGTGGGGCAGGTGGTCTCCACGGTCGGGCTCACCTCCACGTGCGTCGGGTCGGGCGTCAGCGTAGCAACGGGGCGTCAGGCGGACGTGATCAACCGGAGCACCTCGACGGCACCCGCGCCGACCAGGCTGACCGGCAGTGCGAGGGTGGTCGAGAGGCCCTCGAGACCGTCGGCCAGCCGGGAGAACCCGACCGAGCGCCACCCGCGCCCGAAGGACAGGCTCAGGGCGGCCACCCCGAGACCCACGCCCACCGCGGTCCCCGTCGCGACGAGCGCGACCGGGCCTCCCACCGCCGCGCCCAGCAGCCCCAGCTCGACGAGCAGCACGCCCGCGGACACCCGCGGCGCCCAGCGCACGACGGCGCCACGCGTCGTGCGCGGCTGCAGGCCGAGCGACAGCGCGACGAGCAGCACCGCGACCAGGGAGGCCCACCCGGTCAGGCCGCCCTGCTCCGCGCTCGCCAGCACGAGGGGGGCGGTCAGCGGCGGGACGAGCGAGACCACGACCGTGCCGACGTCGCGCCGGCGCTCGGCGCTGTGCACGGTGCGCTGGACCATGCGGTGGTTCACGGCGCCGAGCGGCTCGGGCTCGGGCGTGCGGACGCCCACGGCGGACGACGCGACGCGGGCGACGTCGACCAGCTGCTCGTCCGGGACGTCGACGGACATGCTCGGCAGGGCACGCAGCACGAGCGGCACGGCACCGAGCAGCACGGCGGCCGCGAGCACCGGGGGCAGGCCCATGAGCACGACGCCGGCGCACACGAGCGCCGCGCCGGCGAGGACGACGAGCAGGATCAGGGCGTGGTCGGCGGCCTCGTCGCGGGCACGGCGCGTCGCGCCCCAGCGGGCGGCGGTCGCGACGGTCGCCCCCGTCAGGGCTGCGACGACGAGCAGCTGGGCGGCGGCCGCCAGACCGGTGTCGACGGTGGCCGCGCCGGCGGCGGCGCCCGTGAGCGCCGCGACGACGGTCGGCCAGAGCGAGCCGGCGGTGCCCGGGCGTCGCGGGGTGACGGCGAGCGCCAGCGCCGCGACGAGCAGCGTCGCGGCGAGGATCCAGCGGTCCGTCGCGGGGGCGACGCCGCGCCCGATGCCCAGCACGACGGTGGCGGTGACGACGACGGCCGCGGCGCCGGCGACGCCGAGCCACCAGGGCGAGGTCGTCGGGCGGGTGACCGTCGGGTCGTGCACGTCGCGGCGGCCGCCCTTCGCGACGCGGACCGCCGTGGGCCGCGTCAGGACGTGCAGGACGGCGCCGTCCGACAGGTGCTCGCCCGTGGTCGAGTAGATGTCGACCTGCTGCCCCGAGGAGTCGACGACCGTCAGGGTCGGGTCGTCCAGGTCGGCGCCCGTCGCGCGCAGCACGTCGTAGACCGGGGTGCCGTGCGGGACCGCGACGTCGACCGAGCGGTCACCCAGACGGAGTCCGACCAAGGACCGGGCGGGTGAGATCACACCGACTCCCTGGAAGCTCGCGCGCGGCTGGACGCGCTCATATTAGGGTGTGCGCCGGGTCTCGAGGCCCAGGAGCGCACGAGGGAGAGCCCGACGAGATGACCGCACCCCCGCTCGCCGGCCCCTCCAGCACGCGGGTGGCGCCCCCGTCCGTCCCAGC
This sequence comes from Actinotalea sp. JY-7876, assembly GCF_014042015.1. Classification (NCBI taxonomy): domain Bacteria; kingdom Bacillati; phylum Actinomycetota; class Actinomycetes; order Micrococcales; family Cellulomonadaceae; genus Actinotalea; species Actinotalea sp. JY-7876. The sequence continues at coordinate 2,967,159 of NZ_CP059493.1, forward strand.
GGGCCGGATCCAGGTCCTCCCGCCGCCCGAGATCACCCCGTCGGACGGCATCAGCGGCATGCTGACCACGCTGATCCCGATGCTCGGCTCGGCCGGCTCCATCGTCTTCGTGGCCCTCGCGACGCCCGGCACGCGCGGCATGATCGCGGGCGGCATGTTCCTCGTCGCCTCGCTCGGCTTCGTCTTCGTCAACGGCTGGCGCCAGCGCTCGCAGCACCAGGCCACCGTCGTGGGCGCCCGCCGGGAGTACCTCGCGTACCTCTCCGAGCTGCGGGAGACCGTGCGCCAGGCGGCCCGCGCCCAGCGCCGCCGGGCGCTGTGGGACAACCCGGAGCCCACCGCCCTGGCCGTGGTCGCCGAGGAGCGCTCGCGGGTCTGGGAGCGCCAGCCCGACCACGAGGACTTCCTCGACGTGCGCATCGGCCTGGCCGACCAGGCCCTGTGCCTGACGCTCGACCCGCCGGAGACGGCCCCGCTCGCGCAGCTCGACCCGGTCGCCGCGTCGGCGGCCCACCGGTTCATGGTCACGCACCAGACGCAGCACGACGTCCCCGTCGCGGTGGACGTCCGCTCCGTCGCGCGGGTCGAGATCACCGGCGACGAGGCCGACGTGCGCGGCCTCGCCCGGGCCATGGTCAGCCACCTGGCGGCGTTCCACTCCCCCGAGCACCTGCGCATCGCCGTGGTCGCCTCCCCCCAGGCGCTCGGCGAGTGGGACTGGGCCAAGTGGCTCCCGCACACGCACAGCACCCGCGTGCGCGACGCCGTCGGCCCGGCGCGGATGATCGGCGCCTCGCTCACCGACCTCGAGGACCTCCTGCCCGAGGGCCTGCCCGACCGGCCCCGCTTCGGCGTGAACGAGACGCCGCTGCTCCCGCACCTGCTCGTCGTCGTCGACGGGGGCGACGTGCCCGCCGGGAACGCGATCCTCACGTCCGACGGCGTCATGGGCGTCACGGTCCTGGACCTGCCGGAGCGGTGGGACGACCTCGCCGACCCGCGGACCCTGCGCCTCACGCTCGGCTCGCGCGTCGGCGCCGGCCGCACGCCGTCGGGCGCCCCTCGCCTCCCCGTCGAGGCGCTGCACCTGGGGCGCGCGCCCTTCGAGGCGTCGGCCGACCGGATGTCCGTCGCGGACGCCGAGGCCGCGGCGCGGCGGCTCATGCCGCTCTACCTCGAGTCCGGCCCGCGCGCGGAGGACTCGCCCGCCGTCTCGGCCGAGCTCGTGGACCTGCTCGGCATCGGCGACGTGCGCGACTTCGACCCCGACGTGCACTGGCGCCCGCGCCTGCAGCGCGACCGGCTCCGGGTGCCGATCGGCCTCACGAGCCAGGGGCAGCCGATCGCCCTGGACATCAAGGAGTCGGCGCAGCAGGGCATGGGTCCCCACGGCCTGATCATCGGCGCGACGGGGTCCGGCAAGTCCGAGGTGCTGCGCACGCTCGTGCTCGCGCTCGCGCTGACCCACTCGTCGGAGGACCTCAACTTCGTCCTCGTCGACTTCAAGGGTGGAGCGACGTTCGCCGGCATGGCCGACATGCCGCACGTCTCGGCGATCATCACCAACCTCGGCGAGGAGCTCACCCTCGTCGACCGCATGCAGGACGCCCTGCAGGGCGAGATGACGCGGCGCCAGGAGCTGCTGCGCGCGGCCGGCAACTTCGCGAACGTCACGGACTACGAGAAGGCCCGCGCGGGCGGGCGCACCGACCTCGAGCCGCTGCCCGCGCTCCTCATCGTCGCCGACGAGTTCTCCGAGCTGCTCTCCGCGAAGCCGGAGTTCGTCGACCTCTTCGTCGCGATCGGCCGCCTCGGCCGCTCGCTGCAGATGCACCTCCTGCTGTCCTCGCAGCGCCTCGAGGAGGGGCGCCTGCGCGGCCTCGAGTCGCACCTGTCCTACCGGATCGGCCTGCGCACGTTCTCGGCCGCCGAGTCCCGCACGGTCCTCGGCGTCCCCGACGCCTACACGCTGCCCGCCGTGCCCGGCATGGGGTACCTGAAGCCCGACACGACGTCGATGATCCAGTTCCGCGCGTCCTACGTCTCCGGCCCGCCGAAGGGGCGGCGGCGCGCCGCGCGCGGCGGCCCCGCCGGACGCTCCACCAACGAGCGGATCGAGCTGTTCACCGCCGCGCCCGTGACCAGCGACGCCCCGCAGCTCGAGGCCGCGCCCGTGGTCGAGGTGGCCGAGCCCGAGGAGACGCGCGCGACGTTCGACATCGCCGTGCAGCGCATGGCGGGCAAGGGCCGCCCGGCGCACAAGGTCTGGCTCGAGCCGCTCGTCGTGCCCCACACGTTCGACCAGCTGATGCCCGACCTCGTCGCCGACCCGACCCTGGGGCTGCACTCGCCCGGGTGGCGCGGCGCCGGGGACCTCACCGTGCCGCTCGGCATCGTCGACCGGCCGCTCGAGCAGCGCCGGGAGAACCTCACGCTCTCCCTCGGCGGCGCCGCGGGCCACATGGCCATCGTCGGCGGCCCGCGCACGGGCAAGAGCACCGCGGCCCGCTCGCTCGTCACGGCGCTCTCGCTCACGTGCACCCCGCTCGAGGTCCAGTTCTACGTCCTCGACTTCGGCGGCGGCACGTTCAGCCCGATGACGCGCCTCGCGCACGTCGCGGGCGTGGCGAGCCGCGCCGAGCCCGACGTCGTGCGGCGGATCATCGCCGAGATCGACGGCATCGTGGACGCGCGCGAGCTCTACTTCCGTCAGAACGGCATCGACTCGATCGAGACGTACCGGCAGCGCCGGGCCCAGGGCCTGGTCGACGACGGCTACGGCGACATCTTCCTCGTCGTCGACGGCTGGAGCACGATCCGGGCCGAGTTCGACGAGCTCGAGGCCGAGATCCAGACGCTCGCCGGGCGGGGCCTGACCTTCGGCCTGCACCTCGTGGCCACGGCCAACCGCTGGATGGACTTCCGCTCGCAGGTCAAGGACGTCTTCGGGACCCGGCTGGAGCTGCGCCTGGGCGACCCGATGGACTCGGACATCGACCGGCGCGTCGCGGTCAACGTGCCGAAGGACCGGCCGGGCCGAGGCATCACCACGACCAAGCACCACGTGCTGACCGCGCTGCCGCGGATCGACGGCGACGGCGACTCCGCCTCCCTCGGCGCCGGCGTCGACCAGATGATCGAGGCGGTCAACGCCGCGTGGCAGGGACCGGCGGGGCCCAAGCTGCGGCTGCTGCCCGAGATGGTCGAGCTCGAGCAGGTCCGCGAGATGGCGGCCCAGGGTCGCGGCGTGGACGACCGGCACATCCTCCTGGGCATCGACGAGGCCGCGCTCGCGCCGGTCGGGATCGACCCCCGCGAGGAGTCGCACCTGTACGCGTTCGGCGACGGCGGTGCCGGCAAGTCGGCCCTGCTGCGCGGCGTCGCGGTCGAGGTCCAGCGGCTCTACACCCCCGCGCAGGCCCAGATCTTCGCGATCGACTTCCGCCGCTCGCTGCTCGGTGAGATCCCGGACGAGTACCTGGCCGGCTACCTCACCACGCAGGACCAGGCCAAGGACGAGATCGCCGGCATCGCGGAGTACCTCAAGGGGCGCCTGCCCGGCCCGGACGTCACGCCCGAGCAGCTGCGCGCGCGGTCCTGGTGGTCCGGGGCCGAGGTCTTCGTGCTCGTCGACGACTACGACCTCGTGGCGACGTCGCAGGGCAACCCCCTGACCCCGCTGGTCCCGCTGCTGGCGCAGGCCGGCGACGTCGGCCTGCACCTCGTGCTGACCCGGCGCACGGGTGGTGCCGCGCGGTCGATGTACGAGCCCGTGCTGCAGTCCCTCAAGGACCTCGCGGCGCCCGGCATCGTCATGTCCGGCAGCCCGGACGAGGGGGCGCTCATCGGCGGCGCCAAGCCGGTGCCCGGCGTCGCGGGGCGTGCCCAGCTCATCACGCGGGACAACGGCCGCCAGGTGGTCCAGCTCTCGTTCACGCCCGCGACGCTCTGACCTCCGCACCGGTCCCCCGGGGCGGGAGCCGCGCGTTCCAAGATCGGCGCGCCGCGCGGCGGTCCGTCCCGGGGGCCCGCTAGCGTCGGCCCAGCGCCGCCCCCCGCGGCCCGAGGAGGACCATGAGCGCCGACGTCGCCGTCGAGACCCACGCCCTGCGCAAGACCTACCGCACGGTGCGGGGCCGCCGGGTGGCCGTGGCGGGGCTCGACCTGACCGTCCCCGCGGGCGGAGTCCACGGGTTCCTCGGTCCCAACGGGTCGGGCAAGACGACGACGATCCGGATGCTGCTCGGGCTCGTGCGCCCCGACTCGGGCAGCGCGCGCATCTTCGGCCACGAGGTCCCCCGCCAGCTCCCCGGGGTGGTGCACCGCGTCGGCGCGATCGTCGAGGCGCCCAAGCTCTTCCCGGCCTTCTCGGGGCGCCGCAACCTCACGCTGCTCGCGGACGGCATCGGCACGCCGCGCACGCGCGTCGGGGCGGTGCTCGAGGAGACCGGCCTGGCGGACCGGGCCGACGACCGCTACTCCAGCTACTCGCTCGGCATGAAGCAGCGCCTCGCGATCGCCGCGACGCTCCTCAAGTCGCCGGACCTGCTCATCTTCGACGAGCCGACCAACGGCCTCGACCCGGCCGGCATCCACGAGATCCGCCGCACGATGCGGCGCCTGGGCGACGAGGGCCGCACGGTCCTGGTGAGCAGCCACGTGCTCGCGGAGGTCGAGCAGGTCGCCGACACGGTCTCGATCATCGGGCGCGGCCGACTGCTCGCGAGCGGCAGCGTCGCCGACGTCATCGGCGACCGCACGGCGGAGGTGAGGGTGGGGGTGCGCGAACCGGACCGGGCCGCGGAGGCCCTGCGCGCCGCCGGCGCACAGGTGCGCCGCGAGGGTGACCACCTGCTGGTCGAGGGCGAGCCGGATCCCGCGCGCGTCACCTACCTCCTCGCGCAGCAAGGGCTGTGGGTCCACGAGCTGACCCCCGTGCGCGCGGGCCTGGAGACCGTCTTCCTGGAGCTGACCGCGAGCGAGACGCTCGGCGCCCCCACCCGGCGCACCACCGGCGGAGGTGCCCGATGAGGCTGTTCGCGGTCGAGGTCCGGCGCCTGCTCGCGCGCCGCATGCTGGTGGCGGTCGTCGGGGCCGGGCTGGCCACGGTGGTGCTGGTCGCCATCGGGGTCTTCTTCAGCTCCCGCCCGCTGTCCGCGGCCGACCTCGAGCAGGCCCAGCGCTCGTACGAGGCCGCGCTGGAGGAGTGGGAGCTCAACGGCGAGGAGATGATCGCCGACTGCGAGGAGGCCGAGGCCGCCGAGCGCGAGGCCACGGGGACGGACGTCGACTACGGCTGCGACCAGATGACCGCGCCGCAGGAGGAGTGGTTCGTGCCCCAGGCGCAGGACTTCGCCTCCGCCGCGCCCGGCGTGCTCGCGACGACGGCGCTCCTGCTCGCCTTCCTCGCCGTCCTGCTGGGCGTGACGGCGACCGCCGCCGAGCTCACGACCGGCGCGATGGGCACGTGGCTGACGTTCGTGCCCCGCCGGACCGCGGTGCTCGCCTCGAAGCTCGCGGCCGCCGGCACCGTCGCGCTGGTCGTCGTCACGGTGCTCGTCCTGCTCCTCGTCGGGGGCGTCTGGATCGCCCACGCGGCCAACGACGCCACCGGGACGGCCACCGCGGCCAGCTGGCGCGAGATCGGCGGGATCGCCCTGCGCCTGGTCCTGCTCGGCGGCGTCGCGGGCGTGCTCGGCGCCGCGCTGGGCGTGCTGCTGCGCCACACCGCCGCCGCGCTCGGCGTGCTCGCCGGCTGGGCGCTGGTCGTCGAGTCGCTCGTGAGCGGCCTGTGGCCCGACCTGCAGCCCTGGCTGCTGCGCACCAACGTCCTGGCATGGGTCCAGGACGGCACCACCTACTGGACCCAGGAGTGCACCGTGGGCGCCCAGGGGACCGTCTGCGAGGGCGTCGAGCACGCCGTCTCCCTCGGGCAGGGCGGCCTGTGGCTCCTCGTGGTGAGCGCCCTCCTCGTGGCGCTCACCGGCGCGGTGTTCCGCGTGCGCGACGTCACCTGACGTCGCGCACGCGGCCCGTCACTCGACGACGCCGTGGCCCGCGCTCACCGTGCTCCGCGCCACCCGCCGGGCCTCCCGCCGCGCGCTGCGGCGGGACGCCCGCTCCGCCGCGCGGCGGGCACGCAGGGACGACGTCGAGTACCTGGCGCGCAGCCGCCTGCCGCCCGGGACGGCGGCGTGCATGGCGCGCACCGCGGCGTCGACCTGGGCCCAGTAGGCCTCGACCTGCTGCGGCGTGGGGTCCCCGGGACCGAAGACCATCGCGTCCGCGCCCGCCGCGAGCCCCGCGACGGGCGCACCGACGCCCGCGGCGTGCCGGCCGTGCGCCGAGGCGGGCGGCCCGGGCCGGGCCGCGCGCTTCCTGGCCCTGCGGCCCGCCGGCGCCCCGGCCGCGAAGGCCTCGGCCAGGTGCACGGCGGTCTCGCGGCGGGTGGCGAGCGGCGGTGGCGGGACCCGCAGGTCCCGGGCCTCGTCCAGGACCTCCTCCCAGCCCCCGACGACGCGGTCGACGGGGACGCCCTCGGCGCGGCGCCGCCTGCGCCGTCGCCCCTTGGCCACGGCGATCACGACGAACGGGGCCAGGAGGAGCAGCAGCGGCCCCAGGACCGCGACGGCCAGCAGTGCGACGGCGCGCCAGGCCGCCGGCACCACCGGCGGGGTGGGCGGCGTGTCCGTCTGGGGCTGCTCGGTGTCGTCGTCGGGCGGCGTGACCGGGTCCTGCGGCGGTGGGGGCGGCTGCACGACCTGGGGCTGGGGCTCGGCCACCTCGTCGGGCGTGTCCTCGCGCGGCGTCTTCGACTCGTCCGGTGTCGGGTAGAACGGCACCCAGCCGTGGCCGGAGAACGAGATCTCGACCCAGGCGTGGATGTCGTCGCCGGTCAGGGTGATCTCCTCCGCGCCCTCCTGGTCCTCGTCCGGCAGGAAGCCGAGGACCACGCGTGCGGGCAGGCCCATCTCGCGAGCCATGAGCGCCATCGCGGACGCGTACTGCTCGCTGTCGCCGACGATGAGCTCGTCCGTGAGCAGGGTCGTGAGCCGGTTGGCGCCGTGCCCGGACAGCGACGGGTAGTCACCGGCCTCGGTGATGCCGTGGCTGAACCACCCCCGCTCGACGAGTCCCTGCTCGAGCGTGCGCGCGATGAGCACGGGCGAGGTCGCCGTCCCCGCGATGTCGCCCGCGAACAGCGGCACCGCCTCCGGGACCGCCTGCGGCTCGGGCAGGCGCACCGGGCTCACGGTCGCGGTGCCGATCTCGTCGTCGTCGGGCACCGGCGGCACGACGACCCGGGCGGTCCAGCGCGTGCCCTCGGGGACCCCGTCCGCCAGCACCGCCGTGCCCGTCGCGTCGTTGTAGCGCAGGTCGCCGGACAGCTCGAGCGCGTCGGACCCGGCGAAGTCGAAGCGCTGCGAGTAGCCGACGGTGGGCAGCCAGACCGACGGCAGGCGGTGCACCTCGACCTCGACCTCGACCTCCTCGCCGCGCACCGAGGTCTGGATCGTCTCGCCCACGCGGCGGAACTGGCCCGAGCCCTCCGCCGTCTCGGAGCCGGCCACGTTCCAGACCACGCCGTCGAAGGCGTCCATGGTCGCGAGCCGCACGGGCGTGCCCTCGGGCAGGCCCCGCACCGTGAGCAGGTCCGTGTCCTGCCACTCCTTGATGTACTGCCGGAAGCCCGAGAGCGGGCTGGCGTGGTCCTTGGGGTCGAAGGGCGGCACGAGCTCGTCGCGCAGCACGAAGCGTGCGCGGTCGGTGCCCAGGACGGGCCCGGCGACCGCGCCGCTCGTGGCCACGACCGCGGCCATGACGAGCAGGGAGACGACCCGGCGCGGGGCGAGCGTCCCGCGGCGCCAGGCGACCCAGGGGCCGAGCAGCGCGACGAGGACCAGCCCGGCGGCGACCGGCTGCACCGTCACCTTGGTGCCGAGCAGGACCGACAGGGCCAGGACGACCAGCGGCACGACGGCGGCCCACGCGCCACGGCGCGGCGAGGCACGGCGGGCCAGGCTCACGCCGAGCGCCGTGGCACCGAAGCCCAGCAGGTAGGGCGCCACGAGGAGGTTGCCGCTGCCGCCCAGGGACGGGTCGAGCGTGAGGACCTGCTTCCACACCGTCACGGCCCCGCTGAGCAGGAGCACGAGCGACCTCGGGGACGGCACGACGCCGAGCCACGCGGTCGTGGGCGCCGCGAGCGCCGCGCCGGCGAGCAGGTACGCCACGATCATGGCGCCGGCCGTGAGCATGGTGCCCCAGCGGCGGCGCGCGGCGAGCAGCGCGATGCCGCCGCCGAGCAGGACCCCTCCGACGACCGGCGGCAGCGCGGCGCGCAGGCCGTAGACGGGCACGAGCGGCAGCAGCGCGAGCGCGGTCGCCGCCATGAGCACGAGCGCGTCGACCAGCGCGCGCCGGCCCGAGGACTGCTGCTCCGGGTTCATCCGGCCACCACCCGGCGGAGCACGCGCGGCAGGTCGGCCAGGGACCCGAGCTGCGCGAGCGACAGCACGCCGTGCGTCGCCACCTCCACCTCGCCGCCCGCGGTGCACGACAGCACGAGGGTGCGGATGCCGACGGGGACCTGCCGGGCCGCGGCCCGCAGGTCGCTGCGGCCGGGCACGGAACCCGTCACCAGGATCGCGACGGACGCGTCTGCCGCCTCCCGCGCCACCCACTGCGCGAGACGGTCGGTGGGGCGGCCGTCGGCGGCGGCCTCGAGGCCCGCGCAGTCGTCGAGGAGCCGCGGCGGGTTCTCCGTGCGCAGCCTGCCCTCGCCGGCCAGGACCGTGAGGTCCCGCTCGTCGCGCAGCGCCTGGACGCCGATGGACGCGGCGGCCGCGACGGCGAGCTCGAACTCGTCGGCGCTCGCGTAGTCGTCCGTCGACGTCGACAGCGCGATCGCCGTGTGCGTGCGCCGCGTGTCCTCGAACTGGCGCACCATGAGCTCGCCGATGCGGGCCGACGTCTTCCAGTGGATGTGGCGGCGGTCGTCGCCCGGCACGTAGTCCCGCAGCGCGTGGAACGACATGTCGGAGTCGGACACGACGCGCGTCGCCTGGCCCTCGAGGTCGCGCAGCACGCCCGACGCGGCGCCCGCGAGCGAGACGAGCTCCGGGTGGACGTACAGGTCGACGGGGTCCGTCCAGCGCACGCGGCGCCGCAGGAGCCCGAGGGGGTCGCCGCGCACCGAGCGCACCGGACCGACCACGACCACGGCGCGGCGGGTCGTCGGGATCGCGAACACGTCCTCGTGCTCCCCGCCCGGGCCGAGGGACGGCAGGTGGAAGTCCGCGGAGCCCTTGCCCACCGGCAGCTCGATCTGGGCGGGCAGCAGGCGGCGACGGGACGTGTTGCGCACCACGAGGCGTCCGACGGCGCGCTGCCCGACGGTCACGCGGTTGTCCGAGAGGTCCAGGTCCACCTCGTACGTCGAGCGACCGAGGGTGAGCAGCACCGAGACCGCGACCGCACCGCCGAGCGCCGTGGCCACCACCGTGAGCTCGACCCAGCCCAGCCACCAGCCCCCGGCCCCCAGCACGACGGCGCACGCGAGCGCCGCCCAGCCCAGGGGGGAGACGGGGTGCAGGACGCGGGCGACGGCGCGCCCGGCGGCTCGGAGCAGGTTCACGTCAGACCCGCGCCGCCGGCGGTGCCGTCTCGGCGAGGACGCGGGCGACGACCTGCGTCGCGGTCACGCCCGAGAACTCGGCCTCGGTGTCGAGGATGATGCGGTGCGCCAGGACCGGGTCGACCAGGAGCTTGATGTCGTCCGGGATGATGTACCCCCGCCCCTGCGAGGCGGCCCAGACCTTGCCGCAGCGCACGAGCGCCAGGGCGCCACGCATGCTCGCGCCGAGCGACGTCTGCGCGTCGTCACGCGTGGCCTGCACCAGGCGCGCCACGTAGTCGAGCACCGCGGCGTCCGCGTGCACCGTGGACGCGAGCTGCGCCATCTCGGCGACGGCGTTCGTCGTGATCTTCGCGGTCAGGTGGGCGGTGCGGTCCCGCTCGGCCGAGCCGGCGAGGATCTGCACGGTCGAGTCGTGGTCCGGGTAGCCGAGCGACGTCTTCATGAGGAACCGGTCGAGCTGGGCCTCCGGCAGGCGGTAGGTCCCCGCCTGCTCGATGGGGTTCTGCGTCGCGATCACCATGAACGGCCGGCCGACCGGGTGGGAGACCTTGTCGACCGTGACCTTGGACTCCTCCATGACCTCCAGGAGCGCGGACTGCGTCTTGGGCGAGGCGCGGTTGATCTCGTCCGCGAGGACGACGGAGGCGAACACCGGACCCTGGTGGAACTCGAAGCGGTGGGTGTTCTGGTCGTAGATCGTCACGCCCGTGACGTCGGAGGGCAGCAGGTCCGGCGTGAACTGGATCCGGCTGTGCGTGCCCTGGACCGTCGCCGCGATCGCCTTGGCGAGGGAGGTCTTGCCGGTGCCGGGGGCGTCCTCCAGCAGGAGGTGCCCCTCGGCGAGCATGCAGGTCAGCGCGAGCCGGACCACCTGGTCCTTGCCCAGGAGCGCCTGTCCCACGTTCGCGACGAGCGCGTCGAAGGTCTCGGCGAACCAGGCGCTCTGCTCAGGGCTCATCGTCACGTGCGTGTCTCCTCGGGTGGTGCGGGGGTGGTCAGGGCGAGCGGGCGGGCGTCAGCCGCCGCCCTGGTCGGGGGGCGGCGGCGGTGCCGGGTCGACGTCCTTCTCCATGAACAGCACGCCGGGGCTGGAGCCGCGGCCGTTGCTGGCGCGGACCTCCACCTCGATCCGGCCGCCGCGGTCGCGGATCTGCCCGGGCAGGTTCAGCGGACCGAAGGTGGTCCCCGCACCCGCGTCGGTCCACCCGCTCCAGCCGTCGCCCAGGCCGTCACCCCAGTTGATGCCGCTGCCGACGAGACGGTTCCAGCCGGCGCGGTAGCGGTACTGGTAGGTGACGGGGAGCCCGCCGGTGGCGCTGGGCGGCTGCCACGAGACGGTCAGGGTCGTCGGGTCGGCGGGAACGGAGATGGCTCCCCCGCGCGGCTCGGACGGTGCCGTGGTCGGCGTCACGGCCGGGAAGGCCACCCACTCGCCGACAGCGTCGCGGTTGTTCACCGCGCGGATCCGGTAGCTGCTGTACGTCTGACCGCCGGTGCGGTTCGTGACGGTGGCCGACCGCTCACCCGGGCCGAACGTGCCCACACCCTCGATCTCGTACCGCTTGATCTGGATGTTGGCGCCGCCGGTGTCGGCGGGCGGCTCCCAGGAGAGCACGATGGTCGCCGCACCCGGGGCCACCGGGTCGCCCTCGCCGCCGCCCTGGCGGGCACCGACGGACTGCGGCCCCGAGGGCTGGCTCCACACCTCACCCGTGGTCGAGGCGCACGGCGAGTCGCCCGCCTTGTTGCGGGCGACGACGCAGACGTTGTAGGGGCGTCCCCGCTCGGCGGTGAAGGTGTGGCTGCGCGCGCTCCCGGGCAGCTCGACGGTCGAGCCGTTGACGGTGACGAGGAACTGTCGCGCCGGGTCCCCGTTCTCGGGGCCGGGCGCCCAGGTGGCGGTGATCTCGCCGTTGCCGAAGAAGCCGATGGGCGAGTTCGTCGCGGCGACGTTCACCGGAGCGCCCGGCGGCCCGGCCGGGACCAGCGCGGCCGACGGCGCGCTCCAGTCGCCCGGCTCGGGCGCGAGGTTCACGGCGCGCACGCGCACGGAGTACGCCGTGCCGTTGGCGAGCCCCGTGAACGTGTGCGCGGTCCCGGCGGTGGTGGCGCTCGCCGAGCCGCCCGGCGGCGCGGGGCTGATCTCCAGGTCGTAGCGGACGATCGGCGAGCCCGTGTTCGCCGGCGGCGTCCACTGCACGGAGATCGACCCGTTGCCCCACCCCGGGCCGACCGGCTGCGGGGCCGCCGGGGCCGACGGCTTCGCGTCCGGGCGTGCCGGCAGCGAGACCGCGCTCGCGTCCGACCAGTTCACGGCGTTCTTGGCCATCACCGTGAACGTGTACTCGACGTTGTTGGTGAGGTTGCCCACGGTGCACGTGGTGCTCGCGCACTCGGTGACGATGTTGCCCGGCTGCCCGGTGAGCCGGTAGCCCGTGATCGGCTCGCCGTTGTTGGCGGGCGCGTCCCACGCGAGCACGACGGTCCGGTCGCGGACCTCCACCACGCGGGGCGGTGCGGGCTGCGAGGGGCGGCCGCGCACGACGACGGTGATGCGGCCCTCGACCTCGCGGGCGGCGTCGCCCGTGGCGTCGCGCACGCGGTAGCGGGTCACCATCTGGCCGATGAACCCGGCGGCGGGACGCACGGTGACCTGGTTGCCCGCGACGCCGGCGGTACCCGCCCCGGGCGTCTCGACGATGGCGTCCACGACCGTCAGCGGCGTGTCCGGGAAGGGGTTGAAGGCGCCCTCGAGCACGTTGACCGTGGACGCACCGCCCTCGACGCCGTCCGGCACCAGGCGGTCGACGAGGCGAGCGAGCTGCCGGGTCGAGGCGGTGACGCGGAAGTCCACCTGCGCGGTGACGCTCTGCGCCGTGCCGTACCCGATGGCGAGCCCGAGGCCGCCGACGGTGCCCTTCGGTACCGCCTCCTCGGCGCTGAGCGTCAGCACCGAGTCGGTCAGGGTCGCCGTCACGCCGAGCGGCGGCTGCGAGGTGAGCGCGTAGGTGTAGCGCTCCTGCCCGGACGCGATCCCCGCGCTCGAGGTGAAGGCCCGCAGGTCCACCTGCGTCGTCTCGCCCTGGGCCACCTCGAGCACCGACGGCGCGAACGTCGGCGGGTAGTCCTCCGCGGCCAGCACCGTGATGGACAGCGTCATGACGCGGGTCCGGCCGTCGACGTCGGACGGCGTCCCGTCGGTCACCTCGAACGAGATGGAGGCCGGGCCGGCGTAGTCGCGCTGCGCCGTGTAGCGCAGCGTGCGGTCGTCGACGACGAGCGGCGTGCCGTCGGACTTGGTCGCCGTGACCGTGGTGGCGTCCGTCAGGCGCGGCTTGCGGCCGGGGGCCACCTGGATCTGCTCGTCCAGGTCGATCTCGAGCGGCTCGCCCGCCACGATCTCGAGCGTGGGCGCGCCGGGCCGCGGGATGGGCGGGAAGTCGCCGAGGGCCGGCACCGTGATGAACGCGAACGAGCGCACGCCGTCGGCCTCGGGCCGGGTGTTGGTCAGCACGTACGGGATCGTCTGCGCGGTCTCACCGAGGGTGACCACGACCGTGCGGCCCTCCGCGACCGCGACGTCGGCGGCCGAGGGGTGCACCGAGACCTCGAGGTCGCTCAGCGGGCCGGACGGGTTCTCCGCGGTCTCCAGGACGTCCACCGCGACGGTCGTCTTGTTGATCGTGTCCGTCGCCGGGACGACGACGTCGCGCGCGACCGGCGGGCGGATCTCGGCGTCCTCGCGGACGTCCACCGTCAGCACCGCGGTGCCCACGCCGCCGCGCTCGTTACGCGCCGTGTACCCGATCTGCAGGACGCCGACCTCGCTTGTGCGCACCACGATCCGGCGGCCCTCGACCTCGGCGTCCACGCCCTCGGCCAGGATCAGCTCCTCGTCGAGCGTGAGCTCACCGCCGCCCGTGTCGACGTCGTTGGCCAGGACGCGGACCTCGACGCTCTGCCCCGGGCGCACCGTGACGTCGTCGTTGCGGCTCACGACCGTGGCCGACGTCGTGGGGCGCGGCGCGATGCCCACGCGCACGGTCCCGACGGCGCGCCGGCCGGCCCAGTCCTCGACCGCGTAGGTGAAGGTGTCGGTGCCGAACTCCCCCGGCAGCGCCTCGTACTCCATCCAGTCGGCGCCCGTGGCGACGATGCGGCCCTTGGCCGGCGCGCGGTCCTCGCCCAGCAGGTACACGCCGTCGCCGTCGGGGTCGATGCCGGTGAGCGGGACGTCGATGCGCACGACGTCCTCGGCGAAGACGCGCGCGGTGAGGTCACGGGGGCGCGGCGGCGCCTTGCTGCCCCGGTCGGACGCGTGCACGTTCACCGTGACGGTGGCCGCCGTCCGGTTCCCGACCTCGTCGGCCACCTCGAACGTCGCGTGCACCTCCATCGGCTCGGCGGGCGCCTGGTAGCGCAGGGCGTCGCCCGAGACGAACATCAGGCCCTCGCCCTCGCCGAGCGGCTCGACGAGGGTCGGCAGGAGCGTGAGCTGGTCGCCGTCGGGGTCGTAGGCGTCCCGCAGCGCGTGGATCGTCACGACGCCGCCCGTCCGCACGGAGACCTCGACGTTGGGCACCACGGGCGGCTGCTGCGTCGCGGACGCGGGGATGGGCTGGACGAGGACCTCGCCGGTCGCCGTCGCGGCACCGTTGGAGATCGTGTACGTCGCGGTGACCGGCGCCTCGAGCACGCGGGTCGAGTCGATGCGCAGCAGCTCGTGGTCGATCACCGCGATGCGCAGGCCCGTGTCGCCGGGGACCTCCACGGACTGCACGACGAGGACCCCGCCCCCGGGGTCGACGTCGTTCGCGAGCGGGGCGATCGTGACGTCGCCACCCGGCGGGAGCAGCGCGCGGTCGAGCACCGCTACGGGCGGCGGGGTCTGGTCGGGACGCTGCTTGACGTCGATGCGGGCGACCCCCTCGACCTGCTGGGGCGACGCCGCGAGCACGAAGGTCACGTAGTAGACGCCCGGGGTCGGCGCCGAGAAGGTGAAGGTCCCGGCCTCGAGGTCGCTCGTGAGCGTGGTGCCCTGGACCTGCTCCACCCCGGCGAGCCGGACCGGCTCGCGCGAGCCGCTGCGGACGCTGTCGAGCGGCCGGACGACGACCGGCTGGTCCACGTAGGTCTCGGCGTGGACGGGGTCGATGGTCGGGGGCACGGAGCCCGCGGGGCGCACGTCGACGAACAGGGTGCCCTCGACGGTCTCGCTGCCGTCGGAGACCTGCACGACGACGGTCTGCCGCCCGAGGGAGCCGCCGTCGGCCGAGTACGTCACGACGCCGTCCTGGCGGGTGCGGACGGTGCCGGTGCCGTCCACCACCGCGCCGGCGAGCACGAGCGGGTCACCGTCCGGGTCCCGGAAGTCCGGCAGGACGTCGTAGGCGATGGAGCCGCCCGCCTCGACGGTCACGGAGCTGACCCGCAGCTGCACGGGCGCGCCGTTCTCGGAGGCGTCGCGCACCGTCAGGCGCACGGTCGCCGTCGACGGCGCGTTGGTGCCGCGCCCGTCGTCGATCGTGTAGGTGAACTCCACCGAGCCGGTGGCGTCGGGGCGCGTCGTCAGCTGGAAGGAGCGCCCGCCGTAGATCGGGACGACGACGCCGAACTCCTCGGGGATCGGCTCGAACTCGCTGACCGCCAGGATGCCGCAGTCCGAGGAGGAGTCGTTGTCGATGACCGAGAGGATCATCGTGCGCCCCGCGCGGACGCCGTACTCGTCGTCCTCCGCCGACGGTGCGGACGACTGCGCCGAGCACTCCGCCTGCAGGTTCTGCGTGCTGTCGCGGCTCTCGGACTGCTCGTCGTCCTGGGTCGTCTCCTCCTGCGGCTCGATGTCCTGCCAGTTCGGCTCGCGCAGCTCCGGGTCCTCCATGGGCACCCAGAGGCGACCCTTGAGCGTGTCGTTGAGCA
Organism: Actinotalea sp. JY-7876; assembly: GCF_014042015.1. NCBI lineage: Bacteria > Bacillati > Actinomycetota > Actinomycetes > Micrococcales > Cellulomonadaceae > Actinotalea > Actinotalea sp. JY-7876. Next base: position 2,982,718 of record NZ_CP059493.1, read on the forward strand.
CGACGACGTCGCGGTTGACGCGGAAGACGAGGCGGTCCGACGTCGTCATGCCCTCGAGGTCCCTGACCTCGGCCTCGCCGTCGCCGCAGCGCTGCACGTAGCTGCCGGTGGCGGTCGCCCACGCTCCCAGCGCGCACGCGCCGACGCGCACGGGCGCGGCCGCGCGGCCGCTGCCGCCCGTCTCGTGCTCGCGCACCCGGCCGCCGTCGAGCGCGACCTCGAGCAGCGACGTCCCCGTCGCCACCAGGACGACGTCGGAGCGCGGCCCCGGCTGCTGCAGCACGAGCTCCGAGCCGTACTCGGACAGGTCCGCCGAGCCCGTCGGCGTGTGGACGGTGAGGCCCGCGAGGGCCACGAGCTGGTCGCCGACCGCGGTGACCTGGCCGAAGCCGCCCGCCGGCTCGCCCGCGAGCGCGCCGTCCTCCTCGGTGGACCGCTCGTCGTCGGCCACCGTCATCCGGTGCAGCGTCCCGTCGGTCTCGGCGGCCAGCACGGAGCCGTCGCGCGCCACGACCGCGACGCCGCCGCCGCCGAGCTCGAGGTCCGGGTCCTCGGTCTCGATGCTGAGCGTGCCGAGCGTCGGGACGGTGCGGGCCCAGACGTCTCCGTCGACGACCACGGCAGCGGTGCCGCCCGACATCGTCACGGGCGAGCCGAACGGGACCGAGATCTGCGCGACGAGCGCCACGCTCGCGGCGTCCACGACGGACACCTTGCCGTTCTCGGTGAGCAGGACGTCGCCCTCGTCCTGCAGGACGTCGAAGTCGAGCGCCTGCGTGACGAGCCCGGCGTTGAGCTCGTCGATCTGGGCGTTGTAGCGGCCAAGCTTGCGCTCGGAGGTGTTGGTCAGCCACACGGCGCCGTCGTTGAGATCGACCTGCGAGACGGGCACGCCCGGGTAGACGAGCGCGAGCACGGCCAGGACCGCGGGCACGACCGAGGCACCGACGACGGTCGTCCACCGTCGCCGCCGCGTCGTCACCGTGCGCGTGGCGTTCCGCACCGTCCCGCTCATCCCACCCCCGTCGTCGTCGTGCGCCTAGGCCTGCACGCAGGCGGTGGCCGGACTGGTCGAGAAGCGACCGTCCGAGCGGACGATCGAGACCTCGACGCACAGCTGCTCGCCGGGGACCACGGGCGTCACCGTCACCGTCTCCTCGCCGACCAGCTCGAGCTGCGGCTCCGTGCCCGCGAGGCTCACCCCCCACAGGTAGCTGTCGCCCTCCTGCGGGTCCGGATTCTCCCAGGTGAAGACGGCCGCGCCGTCCTCGACCGCGCCCTCGAGCGCCTCCGGCGCCGGGACGGCGCGGATGGACGGCACCACGGCCGTCGGCGTCGGGGTCGGCTCGACGCCCGGGTCCGGGCGGAACGCGAACACCCCGCCGACCACGAGCGCCGCCACCACCACGACACCGCCCAGGCTCGCGCCGATGACGCGACCGGCGCCGCTGCCGCTGCCGGAAGGCTCGGGCTCGGGGTCCGCGGCCGTCTGGGCGGCCGCCCGCTGCCAGGCCTCGGGCACGCCCGTCGGCGCCTGCTCCGGCACGGTGGACGGGAACTGCTGCGCGGGCCCGGGGATGCCGCCGACCGGCGCGGCCGTGACCACGGCGGGCGCCGCGTCGGGGGACACGCTCTGCACGGGGCGCAGCCGGGTGGAGTCGCCCTGGTCCTCGCGCTCGTGGGTGTCCTCCGAGGGGAGCGACGCCTCCTCGGGCAGGTCCAGCGGCGTCAGCGGGAGCATGAGCTCCGCCTCGACCTGCTGCAGCGCCCGCGCGAACGCGAGCGCGCTGTGGTGCCGGCGCTCGGGCGAGCGGTCCATGGCGCGCGTCAGCACGGCGTGCAGGCTCTCCGGCACGTCGCCGCGGCCCGTCGGCTGCAGCGCGCCGCGCTCGATGCGGGAGATCAGGTCGGCCGCGGTGTTCGACCCGTCGACGACCTCGTACGGCGAGCGGCGCGCGAGCAGGGACCAGATCGTCGCCGACAGCGAGTACACGTCGGCACGCACGTCACCCGTGGGGTTCTCGGCCAGCAGCTCGGGGGGCGACCACGGGATCGACATGCCGACCGCGCTCCCCTGGCTCCAGCCGGTCGTGGCCGCGATGCCGAAGTCGGTCAGGGCCGGCCAGCCGAAGTCCGTGATGAGGACGTTGGCGGGCTTGATGTCGCGGTGCAGGATGCCGGCGCGGTGCGCCGTCTCGACCGCGGAGGCGAGCCGGACGCCGATGCGCAGGACCTCCGCGACGCCCATGCGCTCGTTGCGGTACCGCTGGCCCAGGCCGGGGCGCGAGCAGTACTCCATGACGAGGAAGGGCCGGCCGTCCGCAGCGACGTCGGCGTGGTAGATGGTGACGATCGACGGGTGGTGCGAGAGCGTCGCCATGAGGTCGGCCTCGGTGCGGAAGCGCTCGCGCACGTCGTCGCCGAGGTGGCTCGCGAGCAGCACCTTGACCGCGACCGAGCGGCGCGGCATGAGCTGGCGGTAGAGGAAGACGTCGGCGAAGCCGCCCATCCCCAGGAGCTGGACGGACTCGTAGCCCGGGATGGCGGGCGGGGACGACGGCTCGCGTCGAGCGGTCACGTGCCGCGCTCCACGATGAACGTCACGTCCTCCCCCAGGTCGACGACGACGCCCGTCTCGACCACCGTCGGCTCGCCCGGGTGCAGGCGCTGCGGGCCCTGGCCCTGACGCAGCAGCAGGACGCCGTTGGTCGAGCGCAGGTCCGTGACCAGGACGTCCTCGCCGTCCATCCGCACCTCGCAGTGCGTGCGGGAGATGTCCTGGTTCGGGCTGGGCACCGTGACCAGGCGCGGCAGCTCGCTGTTGGAGACCCGTGAGACCTGCGGCGCCCGGCCGAGCAGCACCGGGCGGTTGAGCGAGACCACGAGGCCCGAGGAGAGGTGGATCTTGGCCGGGGGCGGCGTCCGGGTGTCCGGCACGGCCAGCGCCGGCACGGCGTCGCCCGCCCAGTCCGGCAGCTGCCGGCGCAGGGCCACGACGTCGGAGCTGAGGACCGTCATGCCGTCGTGGTCCTCGGCCCCGGAGACCGGCGACGTCGCCACCGGCTGCGGGACGCGCGCCGCGGCAGGGGCCGGCACGGGCGCCGGCGCAGGTGCCGGCGCGGGCGCGGGTGCGGGCGCGGACTGCGGGGCGGCGGCGGGCGCCTGGAGCAGCGTGTACTCCAGGTCGTCGAGATCCTCGGGCTCGACCCGACCGCGGGGCAGGGCATGACGCGCGAGCGCGCGCGTCTCCGGCGCGGGGGTGGGCTCCGGGGCGGGCTCGGGCGTGGGCTCGGGCGTGGGCTCGGGCTCGGGCTCCGGCTCGGGCGTGGGCTCGGGCTCGGGCGTGGGCTCCGGCTCGGGCTCGGGCGTGGGCTCCGGCTCGGGCTCGGGCTCCGGCTCCGGCTCCGGCTCCGGCTCCGGCTCCGGCTCCGGCTCGGGCTCCGGCTCCGGCTCAGGCGTGGGCTCAGGCTCGGGCTCCGACTCGAGCTCCGACTCGAGGGCGGGCTGCGGCTCCGGCTCCGGCGTGGGCTCGGGCTCCGGCGTGGGCTGCGGCTCCGGCGTCGGCGCGGGCGCCGCTGCCGTCGGGACGTCCCTGATGAGCGCCGTCGCGGGGACGGGCTGGGCGGCCGCACCCGACCTGGTCTCCACCCGCACGCCCGCGGCGCGCACGACGCCGGACAGCACGGGCAGTGCCCCGTCGGTGGACGCCCCGCCGAGGGCGGGGGTCCGGACCGTGACGGACTCGACGTCGGCGTGGATCTCCTCGGCCCAGGTGGAGACCATGGCGCCCGTGAGCGTGCGGGACCGCGCGCCCGTGATCTCGACCTCGAGCTCGCCCCGCACGATGACGTGCGCGCGGTCGGACTCGACCGCGACGAGCGCGAACGGCGGGAGCTCAGCGATCCCGCCGCGCAGCAGCACCTGGAGCGCCCCGGTCAGCCCCGCACCCGCACGCACCGTGTCCCACAGGTCGCGCACGAGCGCGGCATCGGTGGTCGGCGGGACGAGGGCGATCCGGCCGTCGGTCACGACGGCCACCCACTCGCCGGGGGCGTACAGGGGGACGATCATCACGGCACCTCCGTGGAGCTGGCGCCGGCCGGGCCCGCGGGGCCCTCCGGCTCGGTCGCGCGGGCGCCCACGGCGGACGGGGAGCGCGGGATGGTGGCGCCGTCGATCTCCTCGTCCCACGCGGCGTCGCGGGCCGCGTCGGCCCGACGAACGGCACCCGCCACGGCGACGTCACGGTCCGGCGCACGGACGGTGGTCTCGACGTCGGGACTGTCGGTCGCGATCGCGACGTCCACGACGACGGCGCTGATGTTGTCCTTGCCGCCCGCCTCGAGCGCGGCGGTGACGAGCACCTGGGCCGCCTCCTGCGGGTCGGCCACGGTCGACAGGACGCGCAGGAGGGTCGTGTCCTCGAGCTCGGTGGTGAGCCCGTCCGAGCAGACCAGGACGCGGTCGGCCGTCCCGGCGGGGATCAGCCAGTAGTCCGGCTCGGGCTCGGCGCCCGTGCCGACGGCGCGCGTGATGACGTGGCGGTCGGGGTGCCCCACCGCCTCGTGCGGGGACAGCTCCCCGCGGTCGATGAGCTCCTGGACCACCGAGTGGTCCACGCTGATCTGCTCGAGCTCACCCCCGGCGAGCCGGTAGACGCGCGAGTCACCGATGTTGAACACCAGCCAGTACGAGCCACCGTCGTGGGCCGCGATGGCCACGCCCGCCACCGTGGTGCCGGCGGTGCGTCCGGCCTGGACCGCTCCCCGCAGGCGCGAGGCCGTGCGGTGGAAGCACGCGTGGATCTCGTCGGGCGACGCGGACGTGCGGCCCGCGAGCTGCGAGAACTCCTCGACCGCGAGCCGGCTGGCGACGTCTCCGGCGGAGTGCCCGCCCATGCCGTCCGCCACGAGGAAGACCGGCGGGTACGCCAGCAACGAGTCCTCGTTGAGGTTGCGGACGCGCCCGCGGTCGGTCGCAGAGCCCCAGGACGTGCGCACGAGCCTCCCCGTCGTCACCCTCGGCGGACCGTCGTCCGCTGCGGTACAGCACCATGCTCCCGGACCATCGGCACGCCGCGGTGCCGAGTTGAGCCGTCCGGGTGAACGACCTGCCGCGCTGCCCGCCGTCAGGCCGCGCGGTCCACCAGGGCCCGGGTGAAGGAGACGAGCGAGTCCCGCACCGGGCCCGCGGGAAGGGTACCCAGAGCGGCCACCGCCTCGTCGGCATACTGCACGGCGCGGGCGCGGGTCTCGGCGACGACCGGGTGGGACCGCAGGCGCCGCACGGCGTCGTCGAGGTCCGCGTCGGCGCTCAGGTCGGAGTCGAGCAGCGCGACGAGCGCACGGTCCTCGTCGGTGCCCTCGGGGCCGGCCGCCCGGCGGCGCAGGAGCAGCACCGGCATGGTCGGGACCTTCTCGCGCAGGTCGGTGCCGGGCGTCTTGCCGGACTGGTCGCCCACCGAGGTGAGGTCGATGACGTCGTCGGCGAGCTGGAACGCGACGCCGACCTTCTCCCCGTACTGCGTGAGCGTCGCCACGATCTCCGGCCCGCAGCCGGCGAACATCGCGCCGAAGCGGGCGGACGTCGCGATGAGCGAGCCGGTCTTGTCGGACAGCACCTGCAGGTAGTGCTCGACGGGGTCGACGTCGGCCGCCGGGCCCACCGTCTCGTGGAGCTGGCCGAGGCACAGCCGCTCGAAGGTGGCCGCCTGGATGCGCACCGCCTCGGGGCCGAGGCCCGCGACGAGCCGCGACGCGCGCGCGAACAGCAGGTCGCCCGTGAGGATCGCGACGTGGTTGCCCCACACCTCGTGCGCCGCCGGCGCACCGCGACGCACCGGCGCCGAGTCCATGACGTCGTCGTGGTAGAGCGTCGCGAGGTGCGTCAGCTCCACGACCACCGCGGCGTCGAGCACCTCGGGCCGCTGGCCCTCGCCCAGCTGCGCCGCGAGGAGCGTCAGCAGGGGGCGCAGGCGCTTGCCGCCGGCGTTGACGAGATGCCGCGACGCCGTGTCCGCGAGCAGGTCCGCGTGGGTGACCGCGCCGCGCAGCCGCTCCTCGACCAGACCGAGCCGAGCCGTGAGGAGCTCGGTCAGGGCCGGGTCGGCGAGCGACAGCGTGGTGGAGGAGCTCACGGGATCAGCCGAGCCGCGTCCGCGAGGACGTCGAGGACGGGCGAGGGCAGCACGCCGAGCAGCACCGTGCCGACGACGGCGATCCCGATCGCCACGGCGGTGAAGCCCTCGGAGCGCACGACGGTCGTCGACTCGCCCGGGGTGCCCGCGGCGTCCGTGAAGAACATCAGCACGATGAGGCGCACGTAGAAGAAGACCGCCGCTGCGGACGCGAGGACGCCGACGACGGCGAGCCACGTCAGGCCACCCTCGATCGCCGCGGCGAAGACCGCGAACTTCCCGATGAAGCCGCCCGTGAGCGGGATGCCCGCGAACGAGAGCAGGAAGAGCGCGAACGACGTCGCCAGCACCGGGTGCCGCTTGCCGAGGCCGGACCACTGGGAGATGTGGGTCGCCTCGGCCACGACGGCCGACTCCGGACCGGACGTGACCTCGCGGACCAGGGTGATGATCGCGAACGCGCCGATCGTCGCCAGGCCGTAGGCCAGCAGGTAGAAGAGCACGGACGGGATGGCGGACGGCGTCAGCGCGACGACGCCCACGAGCACGAAGCCCGCGTGCGCGATGGACGAGTACGCGAGCATGCGCTTGACGTCCGTCTGCACGATCGCCACGACGGTGCCGACCAGCATCGTCAGGACCGCGACGGCCCACAGCAGCGGCATGATGTCCCACTCGAGCGGCGGCAGGACGACGTAGACCAGGCGCAGGATCGCGCCGAACGCGGCGATCTTGGTGCACGCGGCCATGAAGCCGGTGATCGGCGTCGGCGCACCCTGGTAGACGTCAGGGGTCCACGAGTGGAACGGCACCGCGCCGACCTTGAACAGCAGACCCACGAGGACCAGGACGACGCCCGCGAGGAGCAGCGCGTCCATCCCGACCACGGTCTGCGTCGCGGCCGCGATGTCGGCGAACCGGATCGAGCCCGCGAAGCCGTAGAGCAGCGCCGCACCGAAGAGCAGGAACGCCGAGGCGAAGGCGCCCAGGAGGAAGTACTTCATCGACGCCTCCTGGCTGAAGAGGCGGCGGCGGCGCGCCATCCCCGACAGCAGGTACAGCGGCAGCGAGAGCACCTCGAGCGCGACGAAGAGCGTCAGCAGGTCACCGGCGGCGGGGAAGATCATCATCCCGCCGAGCGCGAACAGGACCAGGGGGTAGACCTCGGTCTGCGCGAGCCCCTTGCGGCGCGCGAGCTCCTCGTACTCCGAGCCCGGGATCGCGGCGGCCGAGGGCGCGAACGCGTCCTCACCCGTCTCGCCGCGGTCCGCGATGACCAGGACGCTCACGAGGCCGAGCAGCGCGAGCACACCCCACAGGACGAGCGTGGGTCCGTCGAGCATGACCGAGCCGCCGAGGATCTCGAAGCCACCGGAGCTGATGACGTCCTTCCACAGGGCCGCCACCGCCACGAGCGCGCCGGCGAGGGCGAGCACCGCGAGGGCGAGCTGGATCGCGCGGCGCGCGCGCTGCGGTGCGAAGGCCTCGACGAGGACCCCGATCGCTCCGGCTCCGAGCACGATCACCACGGGCGCCAGCTGGGCCCAGGGGACCTCGGGGGCCACGAAGGCGGGGGTCACTTGTCGCTCCCGTCGACGGAGGAATCGCTGGCGTTGCCGGCCTCGTCACCCGGGCCGCCCGGGTCGGCACCCTCGTGGACGGCGGCGACCGAGACCTCGGCCGGCTGACGCACGAGGTCGAGCGCGGGTCCGGGGTAGAACCCGAGGACGAGCATCGCGGCGATGAGCGGGCCCACGACCCACTTCTCGCGCGCGGACAGGTCGGGCGTGGTCGCGAGGTCGTCGCGCACGGGTCCCGTGAAGACCCGCTGGTAGGTCAGCAGGACGTACAGCGCGGCCAGGATGACGCCGAGGGTCGCCACGATCGTCGCGGGGCGGTTGGCCTGGAAGCTGCCCACCAGCACGAGGAACTCGCTGACGAACGTCGACAGGCCCGGCAGCGAGAGCGCCGAGAGCCCGGCCACCAGGAAGGTGCCCGCGAGCACGGGCGTGACCTTCTGCAGACCGCCGAACGCGGAGAGCCGCGCCGTGCCGCGCCGGGCCACCAGGAAGCCGGCGAGCAGGAACAGCGCGCCCGTCGACAGGCCGTGGTTGACCATGTAGAGCGAGGCGCCCTGCGTGCTGACCTCGTTGAAGGCGAAGATGCCGAGCACGATGAAGCCGAAGTGGCTGACCGACGTGTACGCGATGAGGCGCATGAGGTCCTCCTGGCCGATGGCCAGGAGCGCGCCGTAGAGCACCGACACGACCGCGAGCACGATGATCACCGGCGCCGCCCAGCGGGAGGCGTCGGGGAACAGCGGCAGGCAGAGCGTCAGCATGCCGAAGGTGCCCACCTTGTCGAGCACACCGACCAGCAGCACGGACGTCCCGGCGGGCGCCTGCTCGGCGGCGTCGGGCAGCCAGGTGTGGACCGGCCACATCGGCGCCTTGACGGCGAACGCGAGGAACAGCGAGAGGAACAGCAGCCGCTCGGTCGTGACCGGCAGGTCGAGACCGACGAGGTTGTCGATGAGGAAGCCCTGCTCGCCGCCCGGGCCCTGGAGGTACAGCGCGATGACGCCGACCAGCATGATGAGCCCGCCCGCGAGCGAGAACAGCAGGAACTTCACGGCGGCGTAGCGCCGACGCAGGCCGCCGAAGGCCCCGATCATGAAGTAGACCGGGATCAGCATGGCCTCGAAGAGGACGTAGAACAGGAACAGGTCCCGGGCCGCGAACACGGCGACCATGAAGGCCTCGAGGACGAGGATCAGCGCGACGTAGTTGCGGATGCGGTTGCCGCCCTCGACGGCCGACGGCGCGTCGGCCTGCGCGTCCGTGCCCTGCGCGTCCGTGCCCTGCGCCACCCGCGCCGCGACGGCGTCCGGGTGCTCGCGCCAGGCCGCCAGCAGGACCAGCGGCACGAGCACGACCGACAGCAGCACCAGCGCGAGGCCCACGCCGTCGACGCCGACGGCGTAGCTGACGCCGAACGTGGGGATCCACGGCGCCTGCTCGGTGAGCTGGTGCTCGCCGGCGCGGGCGACGTCGAACTGGAGCGTGGCGAGCACGGCCAGCACGAGCACGACGAGCGACACGGCGAGCGCGACGGGCCGGGCGTGCTTGCGCGCGCCCGACGGGAGGAGCCACACGACGGCGGCGCCCAGGAGCGGGACCACGATCAGCGTGGTCAGCCAGGGGAAGGTCTCGGTCATGGTGTCTCTTCCCTCAGATCCGGAACGCCAGCGCGACGGCGGCCAGCACGACGACGCCGGCGACCATGCCGGACGCGTAGGTCCGCACGTAGCCGTTCTGCAGCCTGCGCAGCACGTCGCCCGAGCCCGCGACGACGCGCGCGAGGCCCGTCGCCGCCCCGTCGACGACCTCACGGTCGCCGTACACGAGCGAGCGCGTGAGGTACTGCCCGGGGCGCATGAGCAGCGTCTCGTTGACGTCGTCCTGGTACAGGTCCTTGCGCGCGGCACGCGTCAGCACGGAGCCGCGCGGCGCGACGACGGCCACCGGCGAGGCCGCGTACTGGCGCCACGCCAGGAACGCGCCGACGGCGACGAGCGCGAGCGTCAGGCCGGTGATGACCGGCACCGAGAGCACGGGCTCGTGGTGCTCGGCGTGCCCCGTGACCGGCTCGAGCCACGTGGTGAACGCGCCGCCGATGGTCAGGGCGCCGCCGAGGCCGACGGAGCCGATGGCCAGCACGACCATGGGGATGGTCATGAGCTTCGGCGACTCGTGCGGGTGGCGCACCGGCGCCGCCGGGTCCACCGCTCCCCCGCCGTGCCCGTCGCTCCAGCGGCGCTCGCCGTGGAACGTCATGAAGAACAGGCGGGACATGTAGAACGCCGTCAGCCCGGCACCGAGCAGCGCGACACCGCCGAAGACCCAGGGCTGCCAGCCCTCGCCGCCGGCCGTCGCGAACGCCGTCTCGATGATCTTGTCCTTGCTCCAGAAGCCGGACAGGCCGGGGAAGCCGATGATCGCGAGCCAGCCGGCCGCGAAGGTCAGCCACGTGATCTTCATGTAGCGGGACAGGCCGCCGTAGCGGCGCATGTCGACCGAGTCGTCCATGCCGTGCATGACGGACCCCGCGCCGAGGAACATCCCCGCCTTGAAGAAGCCGTGCGTGAGCAGGTGGAAGATCGCGAACGCGTAGCCGATCGGACCCAGGCCGGCCGCGAGCATCATGTAGCCGATCTGCGACATCGTCGACGCGGCGAGCGTCTTCTTGATGTCGTCCTTGGCGCAGCCGACGATCGCGCCGAAGAGCAGCGTGATCGCACCGACGATCGCCACGACGAGGAGCGCGGTGGGCGCGCCGTCGTACACGGGCGCGGACCGCACGACCAGGTAGACGCCCGCGGTGACCATCGTCGCCGCGTGGATGAGCGCCGAGACCGGGGTCGGGCCGGCCATCGCGTCGCCGAGCCAGGCCTGGAGCGGGAACTGCGCCGACTTGCCGCAGGCGGCGAGCAGCAGCATGAGCCCGGCCGCCGTCAGGACCGCCTCGCTGGCGCCGGGCGCACCGGAGAACACCGTGGCGAAGTCCGTCCCGCCGAACTCGGCGAACAGGATGAAGATCGCGATGAGCATGCCGACGTCGCCCACGCGGTTGGCGATGAACGCCTTCTTGGCCGCGACGGCGTAGGGCAGGTGGTGGTTCCAGAACCCGATGAGCAGGTAGGAGGCGAGACCCACGCCCTCCCAGCCGACGAAGAGCAGCAGGTAGCTGTCCGCGAGCACCAGCAGGAGCATCGCCGCGACGAAGAGGTTGAGGTAGGCGAAGAACCGGCGCCGGTCGGCGTCGTGCTCCATGTACGCCACGGAGTAGACGTGGATCAGCGTGCCGACGAACGTCACCAGCAGGACGAAGGTCAGCGAGAGCGGGTCGATCCGCAGGCCGGCGTCCAGGGTGAAGTCGCCCGCCGGGATCCACGAGAACAGGTGCAGGTCCTGGACGCGGTCCTGAGCGGGCAGGCCGAGCGTGGCCACCCACAGCACGGCCCCGACCACGAAGGCCGAGGCCGAGGCGAGGACGCCGAGCCAGTGGCCCCATCGGTCCGCGCGTCGTCCCAGCAGCAGCAGGACCGCGGCCCCGAGCAGGGGCAGCGCGACCAGCAGCCAGGCGTACGAGAACGCGCCGGTCGCCTCCCCGGCGGCGGCGACGTGATCGTCGGCAGCGGTGGCCAGGCCTGCGGGCAGGCCGGCAAGAGCGTGTGTCAACACCCGGCGCTCCTCAGCTCTTCAGAAGGTTGACGTCGTCGACCGAGGCCGAGCGACGGGTGCGGAAGATCGCGACGATGATGGCGAGCCCGACGACGACCTCGGCCGCGGCCACGACCATGACGAAGAACGCCACGACCTGCCCCGTGAGGTCACCGTGGATCCGCGAGAACGTCACGAACGCGAGGTTGGTCGCGTTGAGCATGAGCTCGATGCCCATGAACACGACGATCGCGTTGCGGCGCAGCAGCACGGTGAGCGCGCCGATCGAGAACAGCACGGTGGCCAGCACCAGGTAGTTGCTCAGGTTCACCGCACGGGCTCCTCACCGGTGATGGACCGCTCGGGGGGCGTGGAGCCGATGCCCTGGGCGCCGACGTCGCCGCGCACCTCGTCGACCTGACGCTCCTGGCCGCGGACGCGCAGCACGCGCGGGACCGACTGCTCGAGCGGGCGGCCGTCGGGCCCGAGGGCCGCCACGTCCATGGCGTTGCTGCGGGCGTAGACACCGGGCGAGGGCAGCGGCGTGAGCACGCCGCCCTGGGCGACGCGCAGGTCCGCGCGCTCGCGCTGGCCGACCTGGCGCGTGAGGCGCTGGCGGTGCGTGAGCACGAGCGCCCCGATCGCGGCGATGACGAGCAGCGTGCCGACGACCTCGAGCGCGAAGACGTAGTCGCCGAAGATCACGCGGGCGACGCCGACCGGGTTGCTGTCGGCGTTGACGGCCTCGAGCCCGGCGGGCCGCAGGTCGGCCGCCGTGAGCACGACGCCGACCAGGACGGCGGCGAGGCCGATGCCGAGCAGCGCGCCGATCCACCGCTGACCGGCGATCGTCTCGACGAGCGAGTCGGAGGAGTCGACGCCCACGAGCATGAGGACGAAGAGGAACAGCATCATCACGGCGCCCGTGTACACGATCACCTGGACGACGCCGAGGAACGGCGCCTCCTGCGCGACGTAGAGGATCGCGAGGCTGATCATCACGACCACGACGCTCATGGCGGCGTGGACCGTCTTCTTGGCGAAGAGCAGGCCGAGCGCCGACAGCACCATGATCGGCGCGAGCACCCAGAAGAGCACCGCCTCGCCGGCCGACGTGCTGCCCGTCTCGACGAGCGACGTCACCACGGCCGCGGCGGTGGTGGTGGACGGGGTCATCGGGTGGCCCTCCCGTGCGAGGCGGTGGTGTCGACCTCGGCCGGCTGACCGTGCTCGACCGGCTCCGCGAGCTCGGAGGCCGTCCCGCGGTCGGTCGACCGCTCGGGTGCGCGGTGGTCCGGGCGCAGCGCCTGCAGGCTCGGCTCCTCCGGGCGCCACTGGGCGACCCAGTCGATCTGCTCCGGGACCGGGCCGTTGACCGAGCCGCGGTAGTAGTCGGTGTCGTCCGTGCCGGGCACCATCGGGTGCGGGGCCGCGAGCATGCCCTCGCCCAGGGGCGCCAGGAGGTCCTGCTTCTCGTAAATCATCCCGCGGCGCGTCGGACCGGCGAGCTCGTACTCGTTGGTCATCGTCAGCGCGCGCGTCGGGCAGGCCTCGATGCACAGGCCGCAGAAGATGCAGCGCAGGTAGTTGATCTGGTAGACGCGGCCGTACCGCTCCCCCGGCGAGAACTGCGCGTCGGGCGCGTTGTCGGCGCCCTCGACGTAGATGGCGTCGGCCGGGCAGGCCCACGCGCACAGCTCGCAGCCGATGCACTTCTCGAGCCCGTCCGGGTACCGGTTGAGCTGGTGGCGCCCGTGGTACCGCGGCTTCGTCGGCGGCTTCTCGAACGGGTACTGCTCGGTGATGACCGGCTTGAACATCGCCGAGAGGGTCACGCCGAAGCCCGCGACGGGCGCGAGCACCTCGCCGATCCCCTTCTTCGGCTCGATGAGCGACTCGTACTCGTGCGCGGGCTCGCGCCCGCCCACGGCACCGCCGTCGCTGTCGCGACGACTGAGGTCCTTGTCAGCCACGGGTCTCCTCCTGGTCGCCGTCGGCGGGTGTCTGCGTGCCCGCGACGGCGGGCGCCTCGGTGAGCGTCGCGGTCCCGGTGCCGGCGGCGGACCCCGCGGCCGCCTCCTGCAGGCGAAGGCGGCGCGGCGAGGGCGGGAGCGACTGGCCGGGCAGCGGCGGAACAGGGTAGCCCCCCGCGAAGGCGTCGAACGCCTCCGGCTCCGGCTCCGGCTCCGGCTTCTTCTCCGGGATGAGGAAGGAGAGGCCGATGCCGACCACCGCGATGACGCCGAGCGCGATGAGCAGCGAGCGCAGGTCCACGTCCGTGAACTGGCGGATGCCCTGGACGACCGCGACGCAGACGATCCACGCGAGGGCGACCGGGATGAGCACCTTCCAGCCGAACTTCATGAACTGGTCGTAGCGGAAGCGCAGCAGCGTGCCGCGGATCCAGACGAACAGGAACATGAAGAACCAGAGCTTGGCGAGGAACCACAGCAGCGGCCACCAGCCCTGGTTGAGCATGCCGTCGTTGATCAGGCCGAGGCCGAACGGCGCCTTCCAGCCACCGAAGAACAGCGTCGTGGCGACGGCGGAGACGTTGAGCATGTTGATGTACTCGGCGAGGAAGAACCAGGCGAACTTCATCGAGGAGTACTCGGTCATGAAGCCGGAGACGAGCTCGCCCTCCGCCTCGGGCAGGTCGAACGGGAGGCGGTTGACCTCGCCGACCATGGAGATGAAGTAGACGACGAACGCGGGCAGCAGCGGGAAGACCCACCAGATCGAGTCCTGCGACTCGACGATCTGCGACGTCGACATCGAGCCGACCATGACGAAGACGCTGACGAGCGACAGGCCCATCGCCAGCTCGTAGGAGATGACCTGGGCGGTCGAGCGCACCGCGCCGAGCAGCGGGTAGGTCGAGCCGGAGGACCAGCCGCCGAGCACGATGCCGTACACGCCGACCGACGTGACCGCCAGGATGTAGAGCACCGCCACGGGGAAGTCCGTGAGCTGGAGCGGCGTCTCGATGCCGAACATCGAGACGGCGGGGCCCAGCGGGATGACGGCGAACGTCAGCAGCGAGCAGAACACCGAGATCATCGGCGCCACGATGTAGACGACCTTGTCCGCGGCCTTGACGTTCACGTCCTCCTTGAGGAGGAGCTTGCCGGCGTCGGCCATCGACTGCAGCAGGCCGAAGGGGCCGTGGACGTTCGGGCCCGACCGGATCTGCATCCGGGCGACGACCTTGCGCTCGAACCAGATCGCGAACAGCACGCTGACCAGCAGGAACACGATGATGCCGACCGCCTTGATCAGGACGATCCACCACGTGTCGTTGCTGAAGTCCGCGGTCGGCGGGACCGCCGCGGCCAGGGGCATGAGGCCGGCCATCACAGCACCTCTCCGTCGGTGTGGTCGGACCCGGTCCGCGCGCCCACGGCGGCGGACGCCGCGGCGAGCTCGACGACGGCGCCGGCGTCGACGCCGAGCGTCGGCCGCACCATCGAGCCGGTGGAGTGCGTGGGCACCCAGACGACGCCGTCGGGCATCGGGGTGACGACCGCCGGGAGCGTGATCTGGCCGGCCGCCGTGCGCAGGGTGACGCCGTCGCCCGTCGCGACGCCGAGCGCCGCCGCCGTGCCGGCGCCGAGGCGCGCGACCGGCCGGTGCGCCGTGCCGGCGAGGAAGGCCTCGCCGTCCTGGCAGCGACCCGCGTCGAGCAGCTGGTGCCACGTCGCGAGCACGGCCTGACCGGAGGACAGCGACGGCGGCTCGACGGAGGCGACCGCGGGCGCGGCGATGCGCTCGCCGTCCCAGGGGCCGAGGGCGTCGATCTCCGCGTGGACCTGGGCCAGCGTGCGCAGGCCGAGGGCCGTGCCCATCGCGTCCGCGAGGACGTCCAGGACGCGGTGGTCGGACATCGCGGTCGAGGTGAGCGCCTGGGGGAACGGCCGCAGGCGGCCCTCCCAGTTCATCCAGGTGCCGGCCTTCTCCACGGGCGGCGCGACGGGCAGCACGACGTCGGCCAGCGCCGTCACGGCCGAGGCACGCACCTCGAGCGAGACGACGAAGCCCACGCGCTCGAGCGCGGCCCGCGCCAGCGCGGGGTCGGGCAGGTCGACCGGGTCGACCCCGCCCACCACGAGGCCGCCCAGCGTGCCGTCGGCGGCCGCGGCGACGATCTCCGCGGCGCTGCGACCGGGCTCGACCGGGAGGCGCTCGACGTCCCACGCGGCCGCGAGGTCGACGCGCGCCTGCGCGTCCGCCACGGGGCGCCCGCCGGGCAGCAGGCCCGGCAGGGTCCCCATCTCGACGCCGCCGCGCTCACCGGCGCGACGCGGGATCCACGCGAGCCGCGCGCCCGTGCGCTCCGCGAGCCGCAGGACGGCGCTGAGGCCGCCCGGCACCGTCGCGAGGCGCTCGCCGACGAGGATGACCGACGAGGCGTCGAGGGCCGCGGCGGCCGCCGCCAGCGCGTCGCTCCCGCCGCCGGCCTCGGCCAGGGCGTCCAGCACCTCGGGCTCGGTGCCCGGGGCCGCCGCCAGCCACGTGGCGTCGAGGCGCTCCAGCGCCCGGCTCGCCAGGGGCGCGATCGAGAAGACCTTCGTGCGGTTCTTCTGCACGCCCTTGCGCAGGCGCAGGAAGACGATGCCGCCCTCGTCCTCGGGCTCGAACGCCACGAGGAGGGTCGTGGGCGCCGACTCGAGGTCTGCGAAGGTGACGTCCATGCGCGTGCCCGCGACGCGGTGGGCGAGGAACGCCTCCTCCTCCGCGGAGTGCGGGCGGGCGCGGTGGTCGACGTCGTTGGTGCCGAGGGCGACGCGCGCGAACTTCGCGTAGGCGTACGCGTCCTCGATGGGCAGCCGACCGCCGGGCAGCACGCCGACGCCGCCCGCGGCACGCGCCGCGGCCAGACCCTCGGCGGCGACCTCGAGGGCCTCCGCCCAGCTCGCCGGGCGCAGCTCGCCGGGCGTCCCGTCCTCGGCGCGGTCGCGCACGAGCGGGACCGTCAGCCGGTCCGGCATGCCCTGCCAGGTGAACGCGAAGCGGTCCTTGTCGGTGATCCACTCCTCGTTGACCGCGGCGTCCTCGGCGGCGAGCCGGCGCAGGACGACGCCCCGGCGGTGGTCCACGCGGATCGCGGCGCCGCTGCTGTCGTGCTCCGAGACGCCGGGCGTCGAGACGAGGTCGAACGGCCGCGCCCGGAAGCGGTAGGCGGCGTTGGTCAGCGCGCCGACGGGGCAGATCTGGATCGTGTTGCCCGAGTAGTACGACGAGAACGCCCGGCCGGACACGTCGAGCGTGGCCTGGCCGACGGGGCCGCGCGGGTCCACGGCCGGCTGGCCGACGGCGACCGGCAGGGGCGTGCCGTCCGGCTGCACCCCGCGGTACGTCTCGACGCGCTCCGCGCCCTCGAAGCCCAGCACGGCCGGGTCGAAGACACCGATCTGCTGGCGCACACCGCGCTGCTGCAGGTCGATGAAGGGGTCGCCCGCGATCTCGTCCGAGAACCGCGTGCAGCGCTGGCACAGCACGCAGCGGTCCCGGTCGAGCAGGATCTCGGTGGAGATGGCCAGCGGCTTGGGGAAGACGCGCTTGACGTCGTGGAACCGGCTGGTGCCGTACCCGTTGCTCATCGTCTGGTTCTGCAGCGGGCACTCACCGCCCTTGTCGCAGGTCGGGCAGTCCAGCGGGTGGTTGATGAGCAGGAACTCGAGGTTGCCGTGCTGCGCCTTGTCCGCGATCGCGGAGGTGCGCTGCGTCCGCACGACCATGCCCGGCGTCGCCTCGAGCGTGCAGGAGGCCTGCGGCTTGGGCATCGGCCGCAGGTTGCCCTCGCGGTCGGGCGTGTGGACCTCGACCAGGCACTGCCGGCACGCCCCGACGGGCTGCAGCAGCGGGTGGTCGCAGAACCGCGGGATCGCGATGCCGAGCTCCTCGGCCGCGCGGATCACCAGGGTG